>NZ_BAABWL010000020.1:0-527 GCF_040371315.1 Ruegeria sp. HU-ET01832 | reverse complement strand
ATGTCTGCTCACATTCGCTATGCCTATCTGAAAGGCCATACGTGGTTGTTCAGACGTAACTATCCCGTTGACGTGGCTCTCGCGCTGGGCGCTCGGGCGCTGAAGCAGAGCCTCAAGACCAGTGACCGCAACACTGCCCGCGTCCGAGCCGCTGAGGTCAATGCCCGGTTCGAAACGCTGGTTGAACAGGTTCGATCCCAAGCTGAAGAAGCTCTGTCTGCCCCCGAGAGCACCGCTGAAGCTCCTGATTGGGTCGACCAGCCAGAGTCGTCTCTCGTCCGTCTCCGGGCCACTCTGGAGGACTCTGGATGCAATCTGGAGCGGTCTGAGTTCGCCAGACCAACAGCACCGGTGAAGGTGCCAGTTCGAGACCTGAGCCGGGCCTATCTGAACAAGCGGAGTAACGAGCTACGACCCAGCGGGTTCAAATCGGTCCGATATTCAGTCGGGTTATTCGCTAGTCGATATGGTGACCAATCGGTTTGCAGCCTGACCAGAGTGGAAGGGCGAGAGTTCCTGTCCGCAAT
>NZ_BAABWL010000019.1:0-1298 GCF_040371315.1 Ruegeria sp. HU-ET01832 | reverse complement strand
ATGGCAAAGGAAAAGTTTGAGCGTACAAAACCGCACGTCAACATCGGCACGATTGGCCACGTTGACCATGGTAAAACCACGCTGACCGCAGCGATCACCAAGTATTTCGGTGACTTCAAAGCGTATGACCAGATTGACGGTGCGCCGGAAGAGAAAGCGCGCGGCATCACCATCTCGACCGCCCACGTGGAATACGAGACCGAGAACCGCCACTATGCGCACGTTGACTGCCCCGGCCACGCCGACTACGTCAAGAACATGATCACCGGTGCTGCCCAGATGGACGGCGCGATCCTGGTTGTGAACGCCGCTGACGGCCCGATGCCTCAGACCCGCGAGCACATCCTGCTGGGCCGCCAGGTTGGCATCCCGAAGATGGTCGTGTTCATGAACAAAGTTGACCAGGTTGACGACGAAGAGCTGCTGGAACTGGTGGAAATGGAAATCCGCGAGCTGCTGTCTTCGTACGAATACCCCGGCGACGATATTCCGATCGTTGCAGGTTCGGCTCTGGCCGCGATGGAAGGCAACAACCCGGAAATCGGCGAAGAGAAAATCAAGGAACTGATGGCGGCTGTTGATGAGTACATCGACACCCCCGAGCGTGCTGTTGACCAGCCGTTCCTGATGCCGATCGAAGACGTGTTCTCGATCTCGGGCCGTGGTACCGTTGTGACCGGTCGTGTTGAGCGTGGCGTGATCAACGTTGGCGACGAGATTGAAATCGTCGGCATCCGCGACACTTCGAAAACCACCTGCACCGGCGTTGAAATGTTCCGCAAGCTGCTGGACCGCGGTGAAGCGGGCGACAACATCGGCGCGCTGCTGCGTGGTGTTGACCGTGACGGCGTTGAGCGTGGCCAGGTTCTGTGTAAGCCGGGTTCGGTTACACCGCACACCAAGTTCGAAGCCGAAGCTTACATCCTGACCAAGGAAGAAGGCGGTCGTCACACTCCGTTCTTCGCGAACTACCGTCCTCAGTTCTACTTCCGTACAACTGACGTGACCGGAACCGTGACCCTGGCGGAAGGCACCGAGATGGTCATGCCTGGCGACAACGTATCGTTCGGCGTTGAGCTGATCGCGCCGATCGCGATGGAGCAGGGCCTGCGCTTCGCGATCCGCGAAGGCGGCCGCACCGTCGGCGCCGGCGTTGTGTCGAAAATCACTGAGTAAGGCGCGCTTGCCGCGCCTGGTTGCGGCAGGCGATTTTCCAGGGGAAAATCTGCCGAGAGCAACTCGGGTGAATTAAAGAAGGCCGTCCCAAAAGGGGCGGCCTTTTTCGTTTTTGGCGAGGC
>NZ_BAABWL010000018.1:0-1915 GCF_040371315.1 Ruegeria sp. HU-ET01832 | reverse complement strand
ACAGTAAACAAACCGCGCCGAGGCCACTTGGCGACCGATATCGACGTTTATTTCAGGTGAATTTCACGGCCAAATTCGGTCGTTTTTTGCATCAGCAGGAAAAATGCACCTTAGAAGTCCATTTTGGCCATAAAAATAAGGGGTTTCATGCCACTTTTCGCCCCATGAATTCTTCCAGGGCACACTATAGAAGGAAAGAACGCGATTATGCACCTGGTGCGTGCCCCACATAAACGGTCTAATCAGCCGTCTCCTGATACGGGGTGCGTGGCTAAGCCGGGAGCATCAATGATGGGAGATAACCATCAATGGAAACCAATAATAATCCAGTTTCTGGAGCGGAGGTAACCGAGCAAGTTCAACGTCTAGCAAAGGCCTACGGCGATCAGATCGTTCGGAGAGACAACAAGTTCTTCGACGTGGAGAATCTGAGTGTTCCACTGTCGCGCAATGACGTGGAGCGGATGATCCTGAACCGGGTTCGAGACGAGTATCCCGAAGTTCCACTGAGCAAAGATCTAGTCAAAGGCTTATTTAAGCTGCTGATCGAAGCGCAGCATACTGACGCCGACCGATCGTTTCAGGTCTGGAATGGAACGGCAATCTGTGAAGCCGGTAACTCTAACCGACTGATACGGTCGCGTGGAGCAGTTGCAGCCAACACGTGGGTCGAACCGGAATATCGCCAACTCAGGGTCAATTTCGCTGAGCTTGGCATCATCGGGCAATTCTTCGATGAGTTCTTTCAGCTTGAGCATGACCGTGAGCAGTTCCTGAACTGGCTGGCATGGAGCCTTCAGAACGAGGGGGAAAAGCCTTCTTGGGCTCCGTTCCTGTATTCGCGGGGAAGAGGTACTGGGAAAAGTACAACGGCACGCATTCTGACCGAACTCTTCGGCACTCAGAACACCGTAGTTCCAAATAACGTCAGCAAGCTTACGCAGCAGTTCAACGCCACGGTTCTGACAAGCAAGCTTGTGGTGTGTGAGGAAACCCAGATCAAGCCGGGGTCGCCGCAGGAAAACGCAATCAAAACCTTCATCACTGACCCTTACGTTCTGATAGAGCGGAAAGGGATTGAAGCTGAACGCGCAAAGCAGTCGTGCTGCTTCCTGTTCACATCGAACATCTGGCCATCATGGATCGGTGAGGGTGAGCGGCGTTATCTCGTAATGGATGTGAACCATGACGGTCGATCAGGGGGTTCTCGCGCCAACGAGTTTTCGAACCTCGTCGGTCAGGTTCATCAGTTCCTGGATGATCCGGCGAACGTGTCCCGTGTCTATAACGCCTTGATGCAGAGACAACTGCCGGAAGGGTTCAGCGCCAAGAGCTTGAACATCGCCGACCATCAGACACCGACCATGGAACGCCTGCACCAGACCAGCCGAGACACCATCGTTGATCGGTTGGAGGAAGAACTGAATGCTAGTGGGCTCGTCGCCCTGCCTGAAGCGGGAGTGGTTGAGTTCGTCCAGACGAACCTCAAAGGAAACATCAACCAAACCAAGCACCTGATGGACGAGTTGGATTGGCGGAAGACCAAGGCGAAGTGGGGTGGCAAAGACTATCAACGCGCGATCTGGGTCAAGTCTGGTTACTGGATCGACCGGGGCAAAATCCATGGCCCTGACTTTGAGCCGGTGAGCATCAACGATCACATTGCTGGTGATACCCGGTTCGCCGAAGTGGAGATCATATGATGGACAGTCAGCACTTTTTCTTAAGAGACGACTGCGAGATCTGGCTTCAGGACATCATGGACACTCACTACGAGGAGGCCCTTTCGAGGGCCAACTCCGTCCTATCGCAAACCACAGAGGATGAGAACGGGTGCTGGGTGACCTCGACGCAGGGACGGCCGAAAACACGGTTCAATCACCGCCAAGTGGCCTCTGCGCGGTTCGTTTACTGC
>NZ_BAABWL010000017.1:0-3098 GCF_040371315.1 Ruegeria sp. HU-ET01832 | reverse complement strand
TGAAGCTAGGCACACCAAAGGAAATACTGGACGGTGAGAACCGGGTCGCGATGACGCCCGAGTCCGCTTTGCAGTTGCAGAAACTTGGCTATGACTGCGCCATTGAGAAGGGGGCTGGTCTTGCGGCAGGTTTTTCGGATGCTGCCTATGAAGCTGCCGGGGTTGAGGTTATCAAGACCGCTGCTGCGCTGTGGAAAGACTGCGATATTGTCGCCAAGGTGCGTCAGCCCTCTGAGACCGAGCTGAAGCGTCTGACCAAGGGCAAGACGCTGATCTCGTTCTTCAACCCTGCGGGCAATGAAGACGGGATGGAGCTGGCCAAATCCAAAGGCGCGAATGTCATCGCGATGGAGATGGTGCCGCGTATTTCCCGCGCGCAGAAGATGGACGCGCTGTCGTCGATGGCGAACATCGCAGGCTACCGTGCCGTGATTGAGGCGGGCAACAACTTTGGCCGTTTCTTCACCGGTCAGGTGACAGCGGCGGGTAAAGTACCTCCTGCGAAAGTTCTGATCGTGGGGGCCGGTGTGGCCGGTCTGGCCGCGATCGGGACGTCCACGTCGCTGGGCGCGATCACCTATGCGTTCGACGTGCGCCCCGAAGTGGCCGAACAGGTCGAGTCGATGGGTGCGGAATTCGTCTATCTGGACTTTGAAGAGCAGCAGCAGGATGGCGCAGCCACTGGCGGGTATGCATCGGTTCAGTCCGAAGAATTCCGCAACGCGCAGCTGGCCAAGTTCCGTGAACTTGCCCCCGAGATGGACATCGTGATCACCACCGCGCTGATCCCGAACCGCGAAGCTCCTGAGCTTTGGACCAAGGATATGGTCGAAAGCATGAAGCCGGGCTCGGTCATCGTGGACCTAGCGGCGGAAAAAGGCGGCAACTGTAAGCTGACCGTCGCGGATGAGAAGATTGTGACCGACAATGGCGTGACCATCATCGGCTATACCGACTTCCCCAGCCGGATGGCAGCGCAGTCCTCGTCTCTGTACGCGACCAACATCCGTCACATGATGACTGACCTGACGCCCGAGAAGGACGGTCAGATCAACCACGACATGGAAGATGACGTGATCCGCGGCTCGACCGTGACCTTTGAGGGTGAGATCACCTTCCCGCCGCCGCCGCCGAAAGTGCAGGCCATCGCGGCGCAGAAGAAGCCCGAGGTCAAGGAACTGACCCCGGAAGAGAAAAAGGCGCAGGAGATTGCGGCGTTCAAGGCGCAGACCAAGCAGCAGTTCACCCTGCTGGGTGTGGGCGGCGCGCTGATGCTGCTGGTGGGTCTGGTCGCTCCGGCCAGCTTCATGCAGCACTTCATCGTGTTCGTGCTGGCCGTGTTCGTTGGCTTCCAGGTGATCTGGGGCGTGGCGCATTCGCTGCACACTCCGCTGATGGCGATCACCAATGCGATTTCGTCGATCATCATTGTTGGGGCGCTTATGCAGATCGGGTCGGGCTCGTTCCTGGTGATCCTACTGGCGGCGCTGTCGGTCTTTATGGCCGGGATCAACATCTTCGGCGGCTTCCTTGTCACCCGGCGCATGCTCGCCATGTTCCAGAAATCTTAAGGAGGCCGGGTAGATGATTGGCTTCACCACTGCCGCTTATGTTGTTGCGGCTGTCCTATTTATCCTGTCTCTGGGCGGGTTGTCGAACCAGGAAAGCGCCAAGCGCGCCGTCTGGTACGGTATTGTCGGTATGGCGCTGGCGGTCTTTGCCACGCTTGTGGGCCCCGGTTCGGGCCTGTGGCTGCTGTCGCTGCTGTTGATCGCAGGCGGTGGTCTGATTGGCTCTTACGTCGCCAAGCGCGTGCAGATGACCGAGATGCCGCAGCTTGTGGCCGCAATGCACAGCCTCGTGGGTCTGGCGGCTGTGTTTGTGGGCTTCAACGCGCATTTTGAGATCGGCAACGTCGCGCAGGTCATGGCGATTGCGGATGCGGCGAACCAGGCGGACCTGTCGGATCTGGGCGCCTTTGCCAAGCTGATCGCCAAAAAGACGGCGGCCGAGCTGACGATCCTGCATGTGGAACTGTTCCTGGGTATCTTCATCGGTGCGATCACCTTTACCGGTTCGGTCGTGGCCTATGGCAAGCTGGCGGGCAAGGTGACATCGGCGGCGACCAAGCTGCCCGGCGGTCATGCGCTGAACGCGGCGGCGGCGGGTCTCTCGCTGATCTGCCTGATCTGGTACACCGCCTCGGGCGGTCTGTTCCCGCTGATCCTGATGACACTGGCGGCGCTGTTCATCGGCTATCACCTGATCATGGGCATCGGTGGCGCGGACATGCCGGTGGTTGTGTCGATGCTGAACTCGTACTCGGGTTGGGCTGCGGCGGCCATTGGCTTCAGCCTCGGCAACGACCTGCTGATCGTTGTGGGTGCGCTGGTTGGCTCGTCGGGTGCGATCCTGTCCTACATCATGTGTAAGGCGATGAACCGTCACTTTGTCAGCGTGATCCTGGGCGGCTTTGGTGGCACCTCGGGTCCGCAGATGGAAGTTGAGGGCGAACAGGTGGCGATTGACGCGGATGGCGTTGCAGCGGCCCTGAACGACGCGGACAGCGTGATCATCATTCCGGGTTACGGTATGGCGGTTGCGCAGGCACAGCAGTCGGTGTCCGAGCTGGTCCGTAAACTGCGCGCCAAGGGCAAAGAGGTGCGCTTCGCGATCCACCCTGTTGCCGGTCGTCTGCCCGGTCACATGAACGTGCTGCTGGCCGAGGCCAAGGTGCCTTATGACATCGTGCTGGAGATGGACGAGATCAACGATGACTTCCCGGAAACGGATGTGGCCATCGTGATTGGGTCGAACGACATCGTGAACCCTGCGGCGCAGGAAGATCCCAACAGCCCCATCGCCGGAATGCCGGTTCTGGAATGCTGGAAGGCAAAGCAGGTGTTTGTGTCCAAGCGTGGTCAGGGCACCGGCTATTCGGGCATCGAAAACCCGCTGTTCTTCAAGGAAAACACCCGCATGTTCTATGGCGACGCCAAGCAGTCGCTGGACAAGCTCCTGCCCATGATCGACTGATCCAAAACACATAAAACACAAAAAGGCGCCCAAACGGGCGCCTTTCCGCGTTTCGCGGTAGG
>NZ_BAABWL010000016.1:0-3840 GCF_040371315.1 Ruegeria sp. HU-ET01832 | reverse complement strand
TTTCGATGACTGTGAACGGCGTAGCTGTGAGCGGTGAAGTTGAGGGTCGGACGTTATTGTCTGGATTTTTGCGTGATCATTTGGGGATGACAGGGACGCATGTTGGGTGTGACACGGCGCAATGTGGTGCGTGTGTTGTGCATGTTGATGGTCAGGCTGTGAAGTCGTGCAACATGCTTGCGCTTGAGGCGGACGGGTCTGAGGTTGGTACGATTGAAGGCCAGGCGACTGCGGATGGGTCTTTGAACACCATTCAGCAGGCGTTTCAGGATCATCACGGTCTTCAATGCGGGTTCTGCACGCCGGGCATGGTGATGAGTGCGGCGGCCTTGCTGAAGGAAAACCCGCGCCCGACCGAGGCCGAGATCCGGCATTATCTGGAAGGCAACCTGTGCCGGTGCACGGGCTATCATAACATCGTCAAGGCGATCATGGCCGCATCGGGTCAGGACGTCAGCAGCATCGCTGCGGAATAAACGCCACTGCGGGCCTGTAGCACCCGTGGGAGGACAAGGATGCGTTAGCATCCGTTTATGGGAGGAGAACAAGCAATGCCCAAAGACAGTGGCATCGGAGCCAGTTCCAAGCGGCGCGAGGACGTGCGCTTTCTAACCGGAGCGGGCAATTACACCGACGACATCAACGTGGCCGGACAGGCCTATGTGTATTTCCTGCGCTCGGATATCGCGCATGGCCGGATCACCAGCATTGACACTTCGGCGGCCGAGGCCATGCCCGGTGTGGTCCGGGTATTCACCGGCAAGGATTTCGAAGGGGTGGGCGGCATCCCCTGCGGCTGGGAGGTGACGGACAAGCATGGCGCGCCCATGCAGGAACCGGCGCACCCCATTCTGGCACAGGGTAAAGTGCGCCATGTGGGTGATCCCATCGCGGCCGTGGTGGCTGACAGCCTGGAACAGGCGCGCGATGCCGCCGAGGCGATCGATCTGGATATCGAAGAACTGCCCGCCGTGATCGACATGAAGGCCGCCGCGCAGGATGGTGCAACGCTGGTCCATGACGATCTGAAGAACAACATCTGCTATGACTGGCAGCTGGGCGAGGCGGATGACGCCAAGGTCAACGAGGTCTTCGCCAATGCGGCGCATGTGACAACGCTGGATCTTGTGAACAACCGTCTGGTTGCCAACCCGATGGAGCCGCGCGTGGCGGTGGCGGAATACAGCCGCGGGACCGAGGACTATACGCTCTATACCACCTCGCAGAACCCGCATGTGATCCGCCTGCTGATGTGCGCCTTTGTGCTGGGCCTGCCCGAGCATAAGGTCCGCGTGGTGGCCCCGGATGTGGGCGGCGGCTTTGGCACCAAAATCTTCCACTATGCGGAAGAGGCGTTCGTGACCTTTGCCGCCAAGGCCTGCAACCGGCCTGTGAAGTGGTCGGCCAGCCGGTCCGAGGCGTTCATGTCCGATGCCCATGGCCGCGACCATGTCAGCAAGATCGAACTTGCGCTGGATGCCGACAATAACTTTGTCGGTCTGCGCACCAACACCTATGCCAATCTGGGCGCCTATCTGTCGACCTTCTCCAGTTCCGTGCCCACATGGCTGCACGGCACGCTGATGGCGGGCAATTACAAGACGCCGGTCATTCAGGTGAACGTGAAGGCGATGTTCACCAACACGGTGCCGGTGGATGCCTATCGCGGTGCGGGCCGGCCGGAGGCGACCTATCAGCTGGAACGCGTCGTCGACAAAGCTGCGCGCGAGCTGGGGGTCGATCCCATTGCGCTGCGCCGTCAGAACTTCATCACCCAGTTCCCCTATGACACGCCGGTGGCGCTGACCTATGACACTGGCGATTACAACGGGACCATGGACAAGCTTGAGGCCGCCGCCGATCTGGCAGGCTTTGCCGCGCGGCGTGCGGAAAGCGAGGCCAAGGGCAAGCTGCGCGGTCTGGGCATCAACTGCTATATCGAGGCGTGCGGCATTGCGCCGTCGAACATCGTTGGCATGCTGGGCGCGCGCGCGGGTCTTTATGACGCTGCGACCGTGCGGGTGAACGCCACCGGCTCGATCAGCGTCATGGTGGGCGCACACAGCCATGGGCAAGGGCATGAGACCGCCTTTCCGCAGGTCGTGGCCGACATGATCGGCATCGACGAGTCGATGGTCGAGATCGTGCATGGCGACACCTCGAAGATCCCGTTTGGGATGGGCACTTATGGCTCGCGCAGCCTTGCGGTCTGTGGCTCGGCCATGGTCAAGGCCACCGAGAAGGTGATCGACAAGGCCAAGAAGATCGCCGCCCACCTGCTGGAGGCCTCCGAGGCCGATATTGAGCTGAAAGACGGTCAGTTCAGCGTCGCGGGCACCGACAAGTCAGTGGCCTGGGGCGATGTGACCCTGACGGCCTATGTGCCGCATAACTACCCGCTGGAGGTCGAGCCGGGGCTGGAGGAGACCGCGTTTTACGACCCGGCCAACTTTACCTTCCCCTCGGGCGCCTATGCCTGCGAGGTCGAGCTGGACCCCGAGACCGGCAAGGTCAGTATCGAGGCCTTCACCGCCGCCGATGACTTTGGCAATATCGTCAACCCGATGATCGTGGATGGTCAGGTGCATGGCGGTATCGGTCAGGGTATCGGTCAGGCGCTACTGGAGAACTGCGCCTATGATGAGAATGGCCAGCTGCTGAGCGCGTCCTTCATGGATTACGCCATGCCCCGCGCCGATGACGTGCCCTTCTACGGCGTCGATCATTCCAGCCAGACGCCCTGCACGCATAACCCGCTGGGGGTGAAGGGCTGTGGTGAGGCTGGGGCTATTGGCTCACCCCCTGCGGTGGTCAATGCGGTTCTGGATGCGATGAACTCGGGCGGCAAAGCGGTGGATCACATCGACATGCCGGTGAGCCCGTCGCGCGTTTGGGCGGCGATGAACAGCTGAGAGGTTGGGGTAGCTGGGGGCTCTGCCCCCAGACCCCCGAGGTATTTATAGCCAGATGAAGAGCGGATCTATGTTCTTCGGAAAGGAAAAGCGGAATGTATAATTTCGAGTTTGAGAAGCCCTCGACCATCGCCGATGCGGTGGCTGCGTTGGGGGCTGAGGATGCGCAGGCGTTGGGGGGTGGTCAGACGCTGATCCCGACGTTGAAGCAGCGGTTGGCGGCGCCCTCGGCGTTGGTGTCGCTGAGCGGGATTGCCGAGATGCAAGGGGTTTGCATCGAGGATGATGGCTCGGTCGCTATCGGTGGGGCGACGACCCACGCCACGGTGGCGCGCGAGGCGGCGGCAAGCTATCCGGCGCTGGCAGCATTGGCCGGTCAGATCGGGGACCCGGCAGTGCGCAATCGCGGCACAATTGGTGGGTCGGTGGCCAACAATGATCCGGCGGCCTGTTATCCGGCAGGGGTGTTGGGTTCGGGCGCGACCGTTGTGACCAATACGCGGCAAATTGCGGCAGATGATTTCTTTCAGGGCATGTTCACCACCGCGCTGGATGAGGGCGAGATCATCACCCAGATCCGCTTCCCGGTGCCGCAGGCCGCAAGCTATCAGAAGTTCCTGCAGCCGGCATCGCGCTTTGCGTTGGTGGGGGTCTACCTGGCACGGTTCGCGGATGGTGTCCGCGTCGCCGTAACCGGCGCCAGCGAAGATGGTGTATTCCGCTGGTCCGAGGCCGAGGAAGCCCTGACCAAAGAGTTCCGCGCCGACGCCCTGATGAGTCTCAAGGTGAACCCAATGAACATGATCGGCGACCTCCATGGCAGCAAAGACTATCGCGCACATCTGGTCAGCGTCATGACCAAACGCGCAGTCCAAGCCTGTAGCTAAATCAAACGTCAGCCCTGAAAAAAACAGGGCTGACTTTAGGA
>NZ_BAABWL010000015.1:0-2500 GCF_040371315.1 Ruegeria sp. HU-ET01832 | reverse complement strand
CACATCCGTTGAAAAGGATCGGGATGAGCTGTGCCTAGGGGTGAAAGGCCAATCAAACTCGGAGATAGCTGGTTCTCTGCGAAATCTATTTAGGTAGAGCGTCATCCGAATACCCCGGGGGGTAGAGCACTGGATGGGTAATGGGGCCCCACAGGCTTACTGATCCTAACCAAACTCCGAATACCCGGGAGTACTAGATGGCAGACACACTGCGGATGCTAACGTCCGTAGTGGAGAGGGAAACAACCCTGACCTACGACTAAGGCCCCCAATTCATGGCTAAGTGGGAAAGCAGGTGGGACGACCAAAACAACCAGGAGGTTGGCTTAGAAGCAGCCATCCTTTAAAGATAGCGTAACAGCTCACTGGTCTAAATAAGTTGTCCTGCGGCGAAGATGTAACGGGGCTCAAGCCATGAGCCGAAGTCTAGGGATGCGTAAGCATCGGTAGCAGAGCGTAGTGTGACATAGTCTCATTCCTCCTTCATGCCTTCGGGCAGATTGGAGGAGAGAGGCTTTCGATGAAGCGGGCGCGTGAGCGATCCCGTGGAGAGATCACTAGTGAGAATGATGACATGAGTAGCGACAAAGAGTGTGAGAGACACTCTCGCCGAAAGTCCAAGGGTTCCTGCTTAAAGCTAATCTGAGCAGGGTAAGCCGGCCCCTAAGCCGAGGCCGAAAGGCGTAGGCGATGGGAACTAGGTTAATATTCCTAGGCCAGGAGGATGTGACGGATCACAGGTGTAGTTCAATCTTATCGGATTGATTGGGCTGCTGAGTGGTTCCTGGAAATAGCCCTCCATCAGACCGTACCCTAAACCGACACAGGTGGACTGGTAGAGCATACCAAGGCGCTTGAGAGAACGATGTTGAAGGAACTCGGCAAAATACCTCCGTAAGTTCGCGAGAAGGAGGCCCGGTTCCTAGGCAACTAGGGGCTGGGGGCACAAACCAGGGGGTGGCGACTGTTTATTAAAAACACAGGGCTCTGCGAAGTCGCAAGACGACGTATAGGGTCTGACGCCTGCCCGGTGCCTGAAGGTTAAAAGGAGAGGTGAGAGCCTTGAATTGAAGCCCAGGTAAACGGCGGCCGTAACTATAACGGTCCTAAGGTAGCGAAATTCCTTGTCGGGTAAGTTCCGACCTGCACGAATGGCGTAACGACTTCCCCGCTGTCTCCAACATCGACTCAGCGAAATTGAATTGCCTGTCAAGATGCAGGCTTCCCGCGGTTAGACGGAAAGACCCCGTGCACCTTTACTACAGCTTCGCACTGGCATCAGGATTGTGATGTGCAGGATAGGTGGTAGGCTTTGAAGCAGGAACGCAAGTACCTGTGGAGCCTCCCTTGAGATACCACCCTTCGCACTCTTGATGTCTAACCGCGGTCCGTTATCCGGATCCGGGACCCTGCGTGGCGGGTAGTTTGACTGGGGCGGTCGCCTCCTAAAGCGTAACGGAGGCGCGCGAAGGTTGGCTCAGAGCGGTCGGAAATCGCTCGTTGAGTGCAATGGCAGAAGCCAGCCTGACTGCAAGACTGACAAGTCGAGCAGAGTCGAAAGACGGCCATAGTGATCCGGTGGTCCCGAGTGGAAGGGCCATCGCTCAACGGATAAAAGGTACGCCGGGGATAACAGGCTGATACTGCCCAAGAGTCCATATCGACGGCAGTGTTTGGCACCTCGATGTCGGCTCATCTCATCCTGGGGCTGGAGCAGGTCCCAAGGGTACGGCTGTTCGCCGTTTAAAGAGGTACGTGAGCTGGGTTTAGAACGTCGTGAGACAGTTCGGTCCCTATCTGCCGTGGGTGTAGGAGACTTGAGAGGAGTTGCCCCTAGTACGAGAGGACCGGGGTGAACGATCCACTGGTGGACCAGTTGTCGTGCCAACGGCAGTGCTGGGTAGCTATGATCGGACAGGATAACCGCTGAAGGCATCTAAGCGGGAAGCCCCCCTCAAAACAAGGTCTCCCTGAGGGCCGTGGAAGACCACCACGTCAATAGGCCGGAGATGTAAGCGCAGTAATGCGTTCAGTTGACCGGTACTAATCGCCCGATAGGCTTGATTTGATCCAGTAATGGAAAGACAAATCAAAAACATACACCTCAGTAAACATGGACAGCGCGTGCCAACGCAAACGGCACTGTTGATTGATAACTACAACCGAGTGGCAACGCGCCTTTTGCAAGCAAAAGACGCTGCTTGCCACCTCGTCGCTTTCTTGCACAGCAAGAAAGTCGACATGGGCTTTTCCTCGGTTTGGTGGTCATAGCGCAAGTGAAACACCCGGTCCCATCCCGAACCCGGAAGTTAAGCACTGCCGCGCCAATGGTACTTGGGCTTAAGCCCCGGGAGAGTAGGTCACCGCCAAACCTAGAAAAAGCCCACACATCTCTCTAAACGATGATACAAATCTGACTCTGACGCGGGATGGAGCAGCCCGGTAGCTCGTCAGGCTCATAACCTGAAGGTCGCAGGTTCAAATCCTGCTCCCGCAACCA
>NZ_BAABWL010000014.1:0-6626 GCF_040371315.1 Ruegeria sp. HU-ET01832 | reverse complement strand
TACCTCTTCCACGCGGAACAGATGCTCAGGGACATCATCAACGGCGCGAACGACCACGACGTCACCGGGGTTCAGCTCCAGCTCAGTCATTGTCGGACTTCCACGTCCAGAGGACCGCCAGCAGAACCAGAGCTGAGACAGCGGGGTGGGACCGAGAGACCACCCAGATCATCGTCGTCAGGACAGCCTTGGGCGGTGGGTGCAAAAGAAAACCCCCGACGAGAACGCCGAGGGCAGACAGGTACTTCATGGATCAAACTCCTGCAGTTGCTTCTCTATTTAGATGCAGGAGGTTGCTCGGTTTTCTGGGGGGCAGGAGTGAGTAATGCCCGCTGGCTTGTATGCGCCCGACACCTGCGTTAGCCTGAGTCTCCCAAGGCGAATACTGGGTGAGGCCAGAGCAGGTCCATTGTACAGGGTTGAGTTGTCAACGATTTCGCGGGGTAGGAAAATGGCCGATACTGCATGCAACTATCAACGGATAGTCTCGGTTGAGGAAGTCAGGTGTGCTCTTGAAGAGGCGCAGTGCCAGCAATGTGGCATCACCACCAAAGAGTTAATGTGGCGCGGGGAGTTGCTCGAGATCTGCGGTGAGGAACTTTGCTCCGACATCTCAACGGGCAAGAAAACTTTCATCGCGATTGCACTATGCCCAAGCTGTCATGCACGGGCTCATCAGGACGCCGAGAACAAGCATAACCCCTGCCAGATAAAGGCTCGGTGGAGCCGAGAGGGCCTAGCGTAAGGAGTTGCCGGGCACCCGCCTCTCGCTTTGTTTTCTTACTTTCTTCAAAGCGGACGTTGGTTGAAGGCGGGCTGAATGACAGCTCTGCGGACAAAGCCGCCCGATGCTGGCGCAGCGAAAATAATATCGATTGTTCGACAGTGTCACGGTATCGCCCGCGACGGCGCAGCACGATTTCTCGATACCGGACGTTCAAATCATGAATATAGGCCAAAACTTAATCAGGCCGTTCGCTTCGCTCGGATACAATGTTTCAAATGCGGAGCAAGCTGCCTTATGCTGCTGCGGAGACAACTGGCTTGTTGCGCCACCGTACCTTTGAAAGACAAGCACCCGCCCAGCCAAATTTTTTTAGCGAGCGCAGTTTCCGTCACGTTTTTTTTAGTGTTAACTTCGCAGTACTGCCCGCATTTTGGAGGAGAGGGGCAAACCTTGGAACGCAGGCTTGCCGCCATATTCGCCGCAGACGTAGTCGGTTTCAGCCGTATGATGGCCGAGGATGAGGTGGGCACTTTCGAACGTTTGACCACGGTGCGCCAAGACATCCTCACCCGTTTGATAGATGAAAAGAACGGGCGGATCGTCAAGCTTATCGGCGACGGACTGCTGGCCGAATTTGCAAGCGTTGTTGATGCCGTCGAGGCTGCGATCCAGATACAGGAGGCGGTTAAGGACAGAAACGACACCATTGATCCCCACCAGCGTATCGAATTGCGGATCGGTATCAACCTGGGAGATCTAATCATCGATGGCGACGACATTTACGGAGACGGTGTTAACATTGCGGCGCGCTTGGAACCCCTAGCTACGCCCGGAGGCATCTGCATCTCGCGCGAGGTTTACGAACACACGCGCGGCAAAGTTAGTAAGCTATTTGAATCTGCGGGTGTCCACCGGGTCAAAAACATACCTGAGCCTCTCACGGTATTTCGGATGGCGGACCCGAATGGCTCGAAATACACTTCACTGTCTCGCTTCAAAGTTCGAGGCGCTGTCACGGCGGTGGCCGTAATCGCGGTTCTTTCAGGTGCCGCTTTTATATTGCGTGATGGCATAGTTGCCCTTTTCGGCGGCGCTGAAAGTGAAATCATCGCGGCAGAGGACGGGCTGCCTTCTCTCGTCGTGTTGCCCTTTGAAAACCTCGGGCTGCCAGACGCGGAACGCTACATCGCAGATGGGCTCACGGACGATCTGATTACAGATTTCTCGAAAGTCGCCGGGCTGATGGTGATCGGCAGCAACACCGCGTTTTCCTATCGGGACCGGACAATCGACAGCAGGGCCATCGGCCGCGAGTTGGGGGTGGGCTATGTTCTCGAAGGCAGCGTGCGCAGAGCGGGAACTCGGCTTTTGGTCAACGCGCGGCTGACAGATGTGAGCAGCGGGCAGACAGTATGGGCCGAGCGGTTGGAGCGAGACGAAGCCGATATTTTCTCCATGGAGGCTGGCCTGATAAACGAGATCATTGATCAACTTGGTGTAGATGTGAGTGTGTCCGAAAAAGAGCGGATCGAACGCCTACCTACAACGGATCTGGAAGCATATGACTTCTTTCTCAGAGCCGAAGAAGCCGCTCGCAGCGGCTTTCGGCCCAAGCTGCGCGAAGCGTTGAGCCTCTATTCGGAAGCAACCGCAATCGACCCGACTTTTGCCAGGGCATTCGCGGCACAGGCCCGCACCGAGGCATTGATCATGCGCCGCAACTATGACGATGTGCTGCCCTTTCCGGTCGCCCGGAAACGCGCCTACGAACATGCTGGTCGTGCCTTAGAAATTGATCCCGATGCGGCGATGCCTTTCGCAGTATTAAGCGAGTTGCAGACTGTGGATCGAAGGTATGAGGAAGCGATGCGCTCGGCGCAGCTTTCTGTCGAGAAAGCCCCCGGTGAAGCATCTGCCTATCTTGCGCTGAGCTTTGCGCAAACATTCTACGGACGACATGAAGAGGCGATCGAGAATTTCGAAACGGCTCTGCGTCTCAACCCACTATTGCCGGGCTATGCACGTCAGATCGCAAGCTTGTCCTATATTCTGACAGGGCGTCCCCAACGTGCCGTCGAAATCCTTGAGGAGATAAAAGGCAATTCTCAAGGTATTGAGGACTACTTTAACATCCTCGCTGCCGCCTATGGAGAGGCTGGCCAGACGCAAAAGGCGCAAGCAACTGCAGACGAGGTGGCCGAATTTGCTCCGCATACTTCGGCGCAACTCTACAAGGTCTTGTTTGCGCATTTTCGGAAGCAGGAAGAACTCGATCGGATCATTGATGCAATGTTGACTGCGGGCGTGCAAGAATGGCCCTTCGACTTTCAACCTGGCGCGCGCGAAAAGCTATCTGCCGACGCGGTTACCGCTCTGATCGATGGCAACATATGGCAGGGAAACTTCGAAGGCCGCGGACCCGGCTTGATGCAGATTTCAGAGAACGGAAGTATGGCCTTGCGCGCATCCACATTGTTTGTCACTGGATCGGCATTTGTGAAAGATGACACATTGTGCTTGCAACAACCCGGTCTTTCGCTTGGTCGCCCGGCTTGTGGCATGGTCTACAAAAATGCCGAAGAAGAGGTCGGGGCGAGCGCGCCTTACAGCTACATCAACCCGCATATTCTGTTTCACTTTAGACCTGGCGGATGACCATCATCCGAGGTGCGCGTCAGTTGGAGTAATCCTTGGCTGCCAGCGGCTTGGTCTTCTCCCAATTCGCATCCGCCTTGGCGATCACCGCCTCCCCTTCTGGGTGGTCAAGCATTTCTGCTCCGGTCGGGTCCGATATAAAGTAAAGCTTCCCATCGATGATCCGCCAGGAATTTACTGGGTCGATATTTTCAGACGCGTTGGCCCCAAGGCCGACACCCAATGTGCAATACCCGCCGTATTGCGGAGCGTATTTGGTTGGGTCAGACTTAAACAGTTCGCGGTTCTCCGCGCTGTTGAAGTGCCATGGCGTGCCAAGCCAATCATATGCGAACTCACTTGACCCCTTTACCGCACGGCTTTCGGTGAAATAGGCAACAGTATCATAACCCTTGATTGCAACATCGCCGAAAGGCCCAGTGTTGATGGGCTCATCCGCCAGCGCACTCGTGGTCATGCCTGCAATAACCAGCCCGCTCATCAGAAGTCGAATGTTCATTTTTTGACCTTACCTTATGTGCCTGCCTCCAAACACAGGCGGTGAAATTCCGGGCCGAAGGCATCCGGCGGGGGGCATGTGGCTCCGTTCTGCTTCAGCAGCCCAACGATATCATAGTGTTTACGGAACATCGTTCGGATTAGAACCGAAAAGCCATCGTTATCGAGTGTCACAATATCCGCACCGTTGTCGAGCAGTAGCTCGATCATCTCGATATGACCCTCATCGGCCGCCATGAAGATGGGTGACTTTTCGGCCCTGTTGATGCGTCCATTCACGTCTGCGCCTTTAGCGAGAAGCAGCTGCGCTGTCTCAATCTTACCGCCGAAGGCAGCCGCGTGAAGTGGAGTGAAACCGCTGTGGTTACGCGCCATCACGTCAGCCCCTGCTTCGATCAGAGCCGCAGCGGTTTCGGTGTTTCCAGCCAACGAAGCAGCGATCAAGGGCGTAGCCTTGTTCGGCCCCCGCTCATCAACCGAGGTACCGCTTTCCAACAGAGCCTTAACGGTCGCTGTATCGCCCTGCTTTGCTGCATCGAATAACTGACCTGCTTGAGCGGGCCCAAGTATAAAGAATGCAGTTGTAAAGATGGTAATAATCCAACGCATGGATCTACCTCCCCTGTTTGAAGTCTACAGTGAGCCGCTGTTTCGCGCAACGACGGCTTATTCGCTGCGGTGTTGAGGACGAATCCGATCGAGTGGGTTTAGTCCATGCAGCGGCCTCAGAGACAACGAGTGTTTTGTCCGCGATGGAGTCGTAGTGCCTCCGAATTTCGCCGCAGCAAGCATGAGTGTTTGGTCTTTAATCTGCGCCGCGGCGCTCCGGTTTACGAGAAGTAATGCTGCACCGGCGTGGTCTACTGGTCGAGAAGGTCTGCTTCGGGCTCGAAGCAGAAATTCGTCGTAGGTCCCTCGAACGACCACTATGCGGACAAAGCTGCCTCCGCCTGGCGTCCGCTCTGCAATTCTCTGGTCTCGCAAGCCCTGTGTGATATCCATGTTGAAATGTGATCAGGAACCGAGGGCAAATTGTGCCGGACTCACAGGACAACGCCTATAAACAAACCCTTCGAGCCGAACTTGTTCGAGCGCGTGACCGTGAGGCCGCGACGCGGGAAATCCTGACTGTCATAAGCCAAAGCCGCGACGATGAGACGCCAGTTTTTCATACAATCGTAAAAAACGCAGCGCGGTTGTGTAGTGCTCCGATGACCTTTGTGGTTTTGATCAATGAGGACCATACCGAATGGAAAATAGCTGCTGCCACGGGGGAAGCGACTACTATGATGAAGGTCGGCAACGTCTTTCAAGTCGGCCGAGAATTTGCACCTTACAAAAGCGTCAAAACGCGTCGGATCGTCGAAGAACCTGATATACGCGAGACGGAGTTCTACAAATCCAGGCATGCGGATGCGATAAAATTGGTGGACGTCGATGGTATCCTGTCGCGTGTGTTCGTCCCGCTTGTTTCGCAGGGGAAATCTCTTGGCAATCTGGTTCTGTTGCGACGAGAGGTCGGCAAATTCGCACCTGACGACCTGCTTTTGGTCGATAACTTTGCCACCGAAGCCGTCATCGCCATCGAAAACGCGCGACAGTTTAGAGCCTTGGAAAAGCTAAATGCAGAACTTGGAGACCGCGTCGAGGAACAGGTAGGCGAGATTGAGCGAATGAGCCGCCTTAAACGCTTTCTTCCCAACGCTGTCGCCGACACGGTGATCTCCTCAGGCTCTGAGGCCTTGTTGAAAAGCCATCGCTCCCTTTTGGGTGTTATTTTTTGTGACATTCGTGGGTTCACGGCATTTTGCGAAACTGCGGAACCCGAAGAAACCATCGAGGTGTTGCAGACCTATCACGAGGAAATGGGGAAGCTGATCAACGCGCATGGAGCGGGCGTAGACCATCGTATGGGCGATGGGATCATGGTGCTGTTCAACGATCCGTTGCCCTGCGAAGACCCTGCCAGAGACGCGGTTCGGCTCGCGGTTGCGATGCGCGCGAAAATGGTTGCGTTGTCCAAGAAATGGAAGCGGCTTGGTCATAGACTTGGATTTGGCGTGGGCGTGTCACTCGGATATGCGACCGTAGGCATAGTCGGGTATGAAGATCGATCAGACTACACCGCCTCGGGCACTGCGATCAATTTAGCGGCTCGTCTCTGCGATATGGCTGAGGACGGCGAGATACTACTCAGCACCCGCGCAGCGATCGCTGTGGAAAACGAATTCCCGTCGGTCTCAGCAGGAGAGGTCACGCTCAAGGGCATCCGCGAACCGGTTGAGGTTTTTCGAATGACCAAGGGCAATGCAGAGTAGAATAACACGCATTGGCGACGGTTGCTCTGAAGGCTGCTTAGGGCTCTAACCAGTCCTTCGCAGCACTAGATATGAACGTCCGCTCCACCCCCAAACCGCCAGCACCAGCGACCAGTCTTCAGCCCCCCGGAACGACTCGTCAGCGGTTGTCTCAGCGCCGGTGGGCGGTTGTTTAGCGATATCGTCAGCACCCAGTCAGCACACGATAACAGCCTCTCTAGCGGTCAAAATGCCCCGTGCTCACTCGTCCTTCGTCCTCGTTCCGCCCCAGAAACCGCCCCAGTTCCGGTCACCAGTTGGAAAAGCCGATAACAATCATCGGACGGCAAGGATTCCTACCGCCCCAGCCAGTTCATCAGAACATGGAACGACGACAGGCTCTTGGGGCTAAACCCTCCGAGAAATGCCCCCGTTTATGCCCCAGTGGT
>NZ_BAABWL010000013.1:0-41954 GCF_040371315.1 Ruegeria sp. HU-ET01832 | reverse complement strand
TGCCCAACTGTCCCCGATGATCGGCAAGTCGGAGCGGACCCGTGGGCTGACCCTGGACCAACTGGTTGCGTACTCGTCCCGGGGGTCGGTGACAATAACCGCCAGAACCCAGCGGCGGATCTGGTCTCAGGTCAATCACTTCCTCGACTGGGTGGTCTATGAGGGGCATCTGGAACAGAACCCCTTTCGAACCGTTCTCTTCGATCGCAAGGTAAGCCCTCAACCTTATGCCGTTCCGACCGACGATGAAGTCGTGCGATTGCTAGGAGCCAACGACCGGGAGTTACATCCTGTTCTGCTGACCTGTCTGCTGTCAGGAATGCGAGTAGGGGAAGCGGTCGGCTTGCTTCGGGAAGACCTCGTGACCAAGGGCAACCTCGGTTGCTTCGTCCATGTTCAGCCCAATGAACTGAGACTGCTGAAGACCGACGCTGCGGAGAGACTGGTTCCGGTTCACCCGGTGCTGGAGGAGACGTTCCGGCAACTGCCTATCCATGGGCCTCTGTTCCCTGACCTTACCGTGGCGCATGTCACCAAGGGGTTCGCGAGACTGAGACATAGGCTGGACTTGGAGCGACCGGGTCTGGTGTTTCACTCGACTCGAAAGTGGTTTGTGACCCAGTGCGAACGAACAGGTGTTCCCGAACATTTCACGGCCTCTCTGGTTGGTCACCAATCGGCGCGGTCGGAGAACGGGATCACCTACGGGATTTATTCGGCTGGCATCAGCGACGAGCAGCGGCGGTCGATCGTTGACCAGATCCAACTGCCGACATGACCTTCCCCGACATTGATGCGTTCGAGGAGCGAGCTGCTATCGCTGAGTTCGATGGCGGGTGCACCCGTAAAGCTGCGGAAGATCTGGCTGCTCGTGCTCAGGGGTTTCGTGATGCGGAATCCTACTGGCAATGGCTGGCTGACTACGTCGTCAACCGAAGACCACCCTGACAACTATCCCTCGGCGGCCCTTAGCGGGTTGCCGGGGGATCTGCGCTTTGTTTTCTTTTTTGTCAAAGTGGACATTCGCTTCAAGTTAAACGAACGACTGCTTTGCGGACAAACCTGCCGTTCGGTGCTCAAACAGAATTGACGGATAAGAACACTTAAACGCGTTGTTTGAGCATACTGGCATCAGGCTCAAATTGGTTGCGAAGTCTCTCAGCACGACTCAAACCAATTTCTAGAGGCAGGACCAGCGTATTAGTCGATCTCCCTCAATAGCCACTCCGCCCGTTTGACGCTCTCGTGCGCTGTTCCGAGTTTTCGAACCAGCCTGGCTTTCCTATCAGAATTCTTTTCAATATGAATTTCGGCCTCAATATCTGCTGCCTTCTTGCGCAGCTTCTTGAGTACCTTTTGAACATGGCTGGATTTAATTTTCTCCGCTTTGCCCGCCTCAAGACGCGAGTTGTACTCGACCATTTTTTCGGCAAGTTTTTTCAATCCCATCTTAACCCCCCCCGCAGATCGTCGCACAATTTCAGCATGCTATTTGCTTTCTACGACTTTACTGTGACGTTTTTCGGATTCGTCTTCCTTAGAGAGCGCATCGGTTTCAATCTGATACTCACCCAGTTCTTCTTCTTCCAAAGCCAACAAACGTTCGACTTCGGCCATAGCGCTGTCTCGTTCGATGTAAAAGGTTCTCGCTGCTTCGATCAGTTTACGCATCGCGCTGTAGGCATAGTCCGAGTCGTTTAGAAATGAAGTTGCGGCATCGGGAGTGAGTTGGTTTTTTCGAATGAGATGTTCTACACGGCGCGCAGCGGTCCGGGCATCCTCTTCTACTTGTGCACGTTCCTGATCAAGCCAGAGCGCACTACGCTCATCCGGTTCCGAGTTTTCAAGTTTTTGAATTTCGACGAGTATTCTGGCAATTTCAGTACGGAGGCCATCATACAGTTCGGTTGCACTCCCGGACAACCGTACAGTGTGACGCAAGATATTCTTTCGCAGGTGTTTGACCGACTTAACCGCTTGAACGATGTCACCGGCGATATCCCTCAGTGCATAAACACGTTCCGCAACGTCTGGTTCGACACGTTTTTCCCCGACGCGCGTCGAGAATTCTACAATTGCAGAATAGAGCGTCTTGATCTTGCGCCGGTAGCTTTCCTCGATATCCATGTCGGTAGGTGTTCGACTGCTGCGAACCACCTCTGCAACGCTGTTCGCGCCAAGTACATCCTTCTTATGCAGATTCAGGCCATGCAAGATCAACGTCATCGCGTTTTCGTAGAGATGCATGACTTCCTTTCGAAGTGCGATCTCAAGAGTCTGTGGGAAATCATCGGCCGCATCGTTCAGGTACCGCGGTTGACTGACATCGGGGGTTGGTTCGACGATACTGCGTTCAAGAAAGGAAATCAGCCAACGCATCAATGGTAACATGAGCAAGACGCCGAGCACGTTAAAGATGGTATGGAACACCGCCAACTTCAGAGCATAATCTTCCGCACCGATGCCCACGGTACCACTGATCAGGTCGACCGTCTCACTCAGCGGGACTATGAAAATCAAAGCTACCGCCGCAGTCGTTGTATTGAAGATCAGGTGCGCCAATGCGAGTCGCTTGCCCTGAAAATTGGCGCTGATCGAGCCAATAATCGCCGTAATCGTGGTTCCAATATTAGCCCCGATCGCCAGAGCCAGCGCGTTTTCATAGCTTATTTGTGAAGCGGCAAGCGCGGTGAGAGTAAGCACCATCGTCGCGTGGCTCGACTGCATAATCACGGTTGCGGCAGTCCCCAACAAACAATAGACCACCAGCCCCCAAAACCCCGACAAAGCAAATCGCATTAGGTCGACCTGATCCTTGAACGCGTCGAAACCCTCTTTCATGTAATGAATGCCTAAAAACAGAAAACCCAGTCCTCCAAGGGCGTAACCAATCCCACGGAGCACCTTCGGCTTCTGAAACACAAGAATTATGCTAAGGCCGATAATTGGCATGGCATAGGTTGCGATATTCACCTTTAATCCTAGCCCGGCGACCAACCACGCACCCGTCGTCGTTCCGATATTGGCCCCAAAGATTATCCCCACCCCACCGACCAGAGAAATAAGGTCCGCACTTAAAAACGAAATCGTTATGACCGAAACCAGTGAGCTGGACTGCAACAACGCAGTAGAGACGAAACCGAATAAGAGAGATCGCGAAACGGATTTTGTCGCCCGCTGAAGCATTCGTTCTAGTGTTCCGCCTCCAAGTAGCTTGAAGCCGTCTTCAAGCATAAGCATGCCAAACAAAAATATAGCGATCCCAGCTGCAACCACCTGCGCGTCAGGACTTACCCAAAAGGCAATTAGTAGCGCGCCAATTGCGACCGGTAGGTAGTACTTGATCATTCAATCAGTCCAAATTTTTTGGATCGCAAAGACACCGCATGGCGCGAATTTCGACCTACAGGAAGACCGCACACTAACCTCAACCAACGTTCGTGCAGCGCCAAGATTCTCAGCAGATACCACACCCCAAACCCGGGCGCTTTCTGACCTCGATGTTTCTACTACCGCAACGTACATGTCTCATTGATTCAAATCATGGCGTAGGAACTCTACTTGCCCAAATGTTTGGACTGACTTGCTACATGAGACCGATCGACCAAACATGTTGAGAACTGAAAGAGTAGAAAAAGCAGTTCGCCTAAACCGGGAAGAACTGTTCCGGTTTGGTACGGCTCTGCTCTTCATCGTCGGCATCATGCTGGTAGCAATGGCCAGATCAGAAGGCGGAACAGACGGAGTGCTCTTGATCGTCGCCGCAATGATCGGTGGATACATGGCTATGAACATTGGCGCGAACGACGTAGCGAACAATGTTGGCCCCGCCGTCGGGTCCCAAGCAATTACTTTGACCGGCGCTATCCTGATTGCGGCTTTCTTTGAAGCAGGCGGCGCCATGATTGCGGGGGGCGATGTTGTCGGCACAATAAAAAAAGGCATTATCGACCCGGACTTGGTGGCGGACCGAGACACATTCATCTGGCTGATGACGGCGGCTCTACTCGCGGCAGCGGTGTGGCTGAACTTCGCCACAGCTGTCGGTGCCCCGGTTTCCACAACGCATTCAATCGTCGGTGGCGTACTTGGGGCTGGGATAGCTGCAGCCGGTTGGAGCATAGCGGACTGGTATCAGGTTGGGATGATCGCGGCGAGTTGGATTATTTCTCCCGTCCTTGGAGGAGTCATTGCGGCAACTTTCCTTTACGTCATCAAGCGCACAATAACCTATAAATCGGATGTATTGACTGCAGCCAACCGAATGGTGCCATTCCTTGTTGCCGTTATGGCGTGGGCCTTCGGCACGTATCTTATGCTCAAAGGTGTGAAGAAGTTGGTGAAGGTCGACTTCCCTACAGCCCTGGTGATTGGCCTGTTGCTTGCGATCGTCGTTTACTTTCTTATTCGTCCGTATGTCGCAAACACGACAAAGCGTCTGGAAAACAAAAAATCAAGCGTGAACGATCTCTTCACCGTTCCGCTAATCTTCGCAGCAGCGCTCCTGAGTTTTGCTCATGGTGCCAATGACGTCGCCAATGCAGTGGGCCCACTAGCCGGTATCAACGAAGCGATCGCCGCCGGTGCCGTGGCCACGAAAGCCTCTATTCCGATATGGGTAATGGCGGTTGGAGCCATAGGCATTTCACTCGGTCTCGCGCTTTATGGACCCAAATTGATCCGAACCGTAGGAAGCGAGATCACCGAACTTGATAAAATGCGCGCATATTGCATCGCGATGGCGGCGGCGATTACGGTTATTGTCGCCTCGCAGCTGGGGTTACCAGTCAGTTCCACCCATATCGCTGTTGGGGGTGTATTCGGGGTCGGATTCTTGCGTGAATACATCAAGTCCAGCTACGCCCGCATGCTGGACGAAATTAGAGAGCACCACGCCGACCATGACCCAGAAGCGGTTGAAGCATTCCTCGAGAGATTTGAAGCTGCTGACGTCACGACTAAGGGCGAGATATTGCGCGATATGAAGGCACAGGCTTCCTCCGACCGAGTTTTGGCTAAGAAAGAACGAAAAGCTCTCGGCAGGGTGCACCGGATCGAATTGGTCAAGCGAAACCTATTGCTCCGAATTGCAGCTGCATGGGTTATCACGGTCCCTTTGGCAGGCACTCTTGCAGCTATGTTCTTTTTCATGATCCGCGGAATGTTGTTGCCTTAGGTATTCTGAATCAAACCTAGAGAGACTACGGCTTTTCGTTTGACAGGCTTCAATCGCCTCGGGCTTTGATACTAATTTATATCGATTGCGACCGTCCACATTGGGCTCTCACCAGTCGTTCGCTGCATCACGCCTTAACGTCCGCTCCGCCCCAACCCGCCAGCACCAGCAACCAGCCTTCAGCCCCCGGAACGACTCGTCAGCGGTCGTCTCAGCGCCACTGGGCGGTTCTTTAGCGGTCTCGACAGCACGGGTCGGCACTCGTAAAGGGGTATGTTAGCGGCTCCAAATGCCCCGTGCTCACTCGTCCTTCGTCCTCGTTCCGCCCCAGAAACCGCCCCAGAAACCGCCCCAGTTCCGGTCACCAGTTGGAAAAGCCTATAACAATCATAGGACGGCAAGGATTCCTACCACCCCAGCCACCCACTCACTAATCTTCAGCTCACGAGAGTTTGCGTCGATATTGCTGCGTGATTTCCGCACCTTGGCTCAAGCAACTTTCGACATAGACATGGGATAAGCAGTAAAAACGGCCGATTTCGACCCTTAATCTCAGTTTGCCAATTCGGCGGTACGAGTTTGGTAGATTTTGGAGAGGTTTTGCTCAGAGCTTAGCAAACCGTTCGCGTTGCTCAGACCAGAGAGCCGGGACGCCTGACCTGATGAGATAGTTAGACGTGAGGCCATCCGGCTGTTCGCCTAATGCGATGGAGTCGAGAATGTCCGGCGCCAGCATCGCCAGATCGACTACATCCTGAACGCGGCGCTTGGATGTGCTTTCCGTCTTTGCGATTTCGGTAAAGGTCTTTCCGCTCTTGATCATAGCCATCCACCGCTGCGCTTTGACGATGTTCTGAACCAGAGTGAGATCCGCCTCCGAGGGTGCGTCTCCCAGATGTAACTTCAGCTCGACTCCTCGTCGGCGCATCCGGAACGGAGCTTCGATGCACAGGGCAGATATGTCTAACCGATCTAGTTTGCACTCAAGCTGCTCGGCTATTTCCCTGTGGCCAAGAAGAACAGTCACCTGGCCTGGTTTGAGATCAACTCGCGCGACAAGAGCAAGGCACTGTTTCGCACTTTGAATGGATTGCAATTTCGTGGAGATGCCCGGGATCTCTGCAGCAGATACGTCCCGCAGGAGGGCTATAGCAAAATCCGGACAGCTCAGGTTTTTTCTGATGACGTCAGCGATCAAAGTTTCCAGTTCATCCGCAGGCAGACGCCAAGCATCTGGATGCTTCTGGCTGCGGCCCTTCACCAGTCGGTGGGAGATGTAGTACCGCAGGCCTCTCTTTGCGCATCCAGAGAGTTGAAGTCTTGCTCAAGCCCTTCTTCCGAGCTCTTGCGGGTATAGATCGCACAGCGGACCCTGCGCATCACTGGACCCCGAAGAAGCGCGGGCCGGACCAATGGGCGCCGGTGATATACTGGGCGATGGCTGACAGCGAACGCCAGGTTTTACCGTCCATGACGTACCCACCCTCAACGACCTCGACCTGGTAAGTCCGCCCGTTCCATTCTCGAACAAGCTGAGAACCGGGCTTGGCGGTCGTGGTCAACGTTTTCCCAGCTGCAATCTGCTTCAGTCGCCGGGTGGTTTTAACAGACACACCGCCCAGCGCCCTGTTCTGCGTTTCCCAGATTAGCACCCGCTTCATGAACTGTGGCGAAAGATACTTCGGTGGTGAGCGCCCGAAGGTCTCTCGCCATCGGTCGAGGCACGCTGCGCGATTAAGGGCTTCGATCTCTGATATTTGGATCGAAACATCTTCGTTTTGCTCCGCTTTCATTGGTTGCCCTGCATTTCGACAATTCGGTAGATCGATCCCTTGTCGGTCTCCGCCCTGTCGACCACACGTCCTGCTTTGCGCTGCGCGTATATCGCCGCCCGAGTCGTATGCGGTTGCCAGCCGAAGGTCTGTTGAAGTTGTGCGATTGTGACGCCGGACTTCCGCGTCAGCATTTTGTACAGCTGCTTTTGGCGGGTCGGCTTTTTGGCAACCTTCGTGTTTCTGTCCGAATTTTGGGTTGCCGCAATTGGTGTTGTCATCGTGTTTCTCCACTCTGAGGGCAAAGGTTTATTCCTCGCCCTGTACTGAGTGGAGCCCAGTGATCCCGGGCATGTTCGACACAGACAGTACCGCTCTGAACCGTCGTGAAGTCCAGTCCATTCAAGGAGAAAGCCCGAACTTTTTTAGATCAGTGGGTAATGGCTTCCGTGCCCACTTTCCGACCACAAGCGGTCATCTGACGGAAAGACTCAGATGACTGCATCGAGCCCATCTTGACCGATTCTGCGCGACGCACGAACGGGCGTGAACCACGTTTTGCCGCCATTTGTTATGGTTAGTAAGGTCCCAGAGCTGCCCTTGAGGACTGTTTTCAAATGCTGCATTCGCAGTTCGCATTGCTGCCGTTCGCTGCACCTGCTTGATCTCGGTAGCGATAGACGTCTGTACAGTGGACCTTGCAGTCCTCCGATTCTTGCACTGGATGGCGGCAGTCAGCTAAACGCTGACCTCGTCAATTTTCACCTGGACGACAAACCGAGTATCGCTCGTGCCTGCGTAGGTGTTGCGACTGGTCGGCCGTACTGAACGCAGATATCCGACGTGCGTTCGACCAATGCGGCGTTCGATGAGGCCAAAGTTTTTTTGTCCAGACGCACATTGTCTTCCAGACCCGTTCGTGCATGGCCTCCGGACGAAATTGCCCATTCGTTCAAAACAATCTGTTGCGCCCCAATCCCGGCGGCGCACCAGGGGGCGCCAGGGAATAGTCTATTGACAGTTTTTACATAGAAATCAAAAATCTCACGGTCTGCCGGCATCGCGTTTTGGACACCCATGACAAATTGCACATAAGGCGTATCTTTGATTTGCCCTTTCCGATGCATGTCAGCCGCCTTCAGAATGTGACTCAGATCGAAGGCTTCGATCTCAGGCTTGACGCCATAGGTCACCATTTCCGCCGCCAACCAGTCGACCAGATCAGGCGGGTTTTCATACACGCGCGTTGGAAAGTTGTTCGACCCCACCGACAAGGAGGCCATATCCGGCCGCAATGGCAACATGCCACCCCGCGTCTTGCCCGCACCGGACCGCCCGCCTGTCGAAAACTGAATGATCATGCCGGGGCAGTGTTTCTCCAACCCCTCTTTCAATCTTGCGAATTTGTCAGGATCGCTTGACGGCGTTTCGTCTTCATTGCGCACATGTGCGTGGCAGATGGTTGCCCCCGCTTCGAACGCTTGCTGGGTGCTTTCGATTTGTTCTTCGACGGTTATTGGCACGGCCGGGTTATTGGCCTTTGTGGGCAAAGACCCGGTTATCGCGACGCAAATGATGCACGGCTCGCCCATGTCACACCTCTTGGGGTGCCAGGACGAAATCAAATTCGACATCCCAATACGGACCGTCGAAGCCAACTTGCTCGGAGCGTACCGGGTCATCGACGCGGTTGAACTCGGCAATCAGACTTTCTTTGACACCAAAAACGGAATCCGAATGGAGATATTTGTCCTCGGGGTCAAAAATGTGGGTTGTCAGTTCGTCATACCCATCCTTTGACACAATGTAGTGCAAATGGGCCGGGCGAAACGGATGGCGACCCAACCGGTTCAACAAATCTCCGACGGGGCCATCGTCAGGAATAGAATAATGTTTGGGCCTGACAGCGCGGAACCAGTATTTTCCGTCCGGTCCCGTTCTAAAAACACCGCGCAGGTTAAAGTCGGGTTGGATGCCTTTTTGCTGAACGTCATAGAACCCTTCGTCGTTTGCCTGCCAGACGTCGATTTTGACGCCTTCCAGCGCGTTGCCATCAACATCTGTCACGCGCCCCCGCACCACCATATCTTCGCCCTTCTGGTCGAGGCATATGTTGTGGCCCATTGCATATTCAGGGGCATCGCCGACGTGAAATGGGCCCAACACAGTGTTCTCCGAAGCACCAGAGGGGCGGCGGGAATTTACAGCATCCACCAACATCGACACGCCCAAAACATCGGACAAAAGTATGAACTCTTGCCTCCAGTCGTCGCACATATGACCAATCTTGGTGAGGAACATGATGGCTTCGAACCATTCCTGCTGCGTCGGTTCGATTTCTTTAACCGCTTCATGAAGCTTGCGGGTGATCACCTCCATCACCTCTTTAAGCCTTTCGCTTTCCGCATTTTTGTTGCGGGCCGCAACCACCTCGGCCGAGTTTTCCTCGGTGAAGTATCCCATCTCATGCGAGTCCATTGTGATCTCCTAACCTGTAAAACCTGATCCGTTTCTGTTTATCGCGAAAGGACTGTGGTCAGAGCGCGACGCAGTTCGGCTTCGGCATCCTCAACCATATCGGTCGAGCGCCAAGCGATGTGTTGATCAGGACGGACCAGCAAACAGCCCGTATCCGAAATTTCCGATGCGCGCGCCCAATCCCCGGTGTGGTCAACATAGGTCTGGCGCGGGCCGATGACGTGACAGCGAATGGGCATTCCCAGCTCATTTGAGACGGTCTCGGCCGCTGCTACCCAGGCCTCGCCACCAATTCCGGTCAGCACGGTGAATTCTCCGCGACCACACAAATCCAGAGTTGAATGCTTGTTCCCTGTATCATGATCAAACACCCAGACATGTGGAATACGCGCGCCGGGCCAAGTCGTCGGCTGGAAGTGGAGTTCGGCGTCCTGATAGAAACCGGGGTTCGGTTGGCCATCTGTTTCAATTGCGCGGGAATCGTAACGTTGATTCATTTCGACACCGTGGGCGTCGAATTCATATTTCTTGAAGGCAATGGCCTCGCGGATTGCCTGTCTTTGCGCCGCAGCTTCCGGCGTTGACCCGGTCCTTGCCTCAAGGTTGCTTTGCATGACCTGCGGGTCGACCCCTTCGGCCATGCCAAGCGCTTCGAAGATCGGTCCGAATTCACCAATCGACTGGTTGGCCCGCGTGACGATCTGCTTTGCCACCGGTGCGCGTTCCTCGCTGTAGCTGTCCAACAAGCGTTTTCCAGCATGACCTTTCAATACGGCCGCCAGCTTCCACGCGAGGTTAAAGCTGTCCTGGATCGACGTGTTCGACCCGAGCCCGTTGGATGGTGGGTGTCGGTGTGCCGCGTCACCCATAATGAACACGCGATCCTTCTGCATATGGGTCGCGTACATGTTGTTGACGGTCCAGGTGTTGGCACTGATCAGTTCGATCTCAAGCTCGGGATCGCCAACCAATTGCCGTGCTACTTGCGTGGCCATCGCCTCATCAACTTCGGGGGCTGGTTGATTGATGTCATAGCCCCAGACAATGAGCCATTCGTTCCACGGGCGGACCATGCGGACCAGACCCATGCCGATGCCACCCACATTTGCGCCGGGTTGCATCACCCAGTAGAGAACCGATGGGCGATGCGCGACGTATTTTCTGAGATCCGCGCGGAACAGGATGTTCATCGAACCACCGACACCCATCTGGCCTTCAAAAGGTAGCCCCTCATGTTCGGCGACCAGAGAATTGCCCCCGTCCGCACCGACAAGGTACTTCGACCGGATGGTGATCTCTTCACCCGACAACCGATCAAGGCACGTCGTCGTCACTCCATCTGCGTCTTGCTCATGACGCAAGTATTCAGTGCTCATGCGCGCCTGCGTGCCGCGGCGACAGGCCGTGCCGAACAGGATCGGCTCCATGAACGTCTGCGGTAGGTCGTTCATCATGGTCGGGCTGGACAACAGGTGTTCGGCCTTGGACAGGGGATGGTTGCCCCAGCTTTTCATGCGCCCAATTTCTTCACCGGCAAGGCTTTCGCAGAACACGTTCTCGCCCATCAGGTCCTGATGCGCCGCGTGCATGTAGGCTTCGGCCTCGACCTCGTGACCAAGGTCGCGCAGCACCTCCATCGTGCGCTGATTGGTGATATGTGCCCGCGGCGTATTGGCCAGCCAGCGATAGCGGTTGATGACCATGTTCTCGACGCCATAGCTGGACAGCAAAGCCGCCGTTGCAGACCCCGCCGGGCCGGTCCCGATGATCAGGACATCCGTTGTAATGGTGGCCATAAGCTCTCTCCCTTGTTCTTTGAATGTCTCAGGACCGCGGATCCCAAAGGCGGCCGTCATATTCGGCCTCATAGGCTTTGCCGTCCGGGTAGGTGACCAGTTCAAGCTGCATGCCCCAGGGGGCGAGGAAATAGACCCAGGTCTCGCCAGCACTTGGGCCGTCGGTCATGGTTGTCGGGTTGCCGAGGACCTGAATGCCCTTGTCCTGCAAATAGCTGACGGCACCTTCCATATCGGTGGTGTAGAACGCGATGTGATGCCCGCCGATATCCGAGTTGCGCGGTAGCTTCGTATCCTGATCGGGCGCCGTATATTCGAAGATTTCGAAATTGGCGCCGTCGCCACAGCGCACCAGCCGCATCGTCGGGATTTCGGCTTTGGCATCGACGTTCAGATGCTCCGCCATCCAGGTGCTGTCACCGCCCGAGAACGGTCCCAACGGGTAGAACACATTGCATCCGATCACGTCCTGAAAGAAGGTGACAGCCTCATCAACGCTCGGGACAGTAAATCCCACGTGGTCTGTGCCCGTCATTCCCGGCAGGGAGCTGCCAGCAAGTGCGCCAGTTCCAAGTGCTGCGGCCGCGACCGTCAACGCGATTGTTTTCATGGATCAATCCTCCTTGTTCGACTGCGCGCCAATCACCAAACGACGGCGCACGGGGAATATTTGAAGTCCGGTTTTTTCGGTGATCAGCCCCCAGAGGCCGCGCGGGGCGAAGAGCATGACGGCGATCCCGATCAGACCAAGCACCATGAGGTACCAGGAGCCGTAGTCGGCCAGCAGGCTCTGCAATATGAAGAAGATCAGCACGCCCAGGATTGGGCCTTCAATGGTCCCGATGCCTCCGATAACAACGATGAAAATCACGTAAGCGGTCCAGTCGGTGACCGAGAACGCCGCATCAGGTGAAATCCGCAACTTTTGAACGTAGATCAGCGCGCCGGTCAGCCCGGTTCCTGCGGCTGAGACCAAGTAGACCAGCCATTTCATCCGCACCGCATCGACGCCAACAGACTTAGCCGCTTCAACGTTGTCCCGTACCGCCGCCAGCGCCAGCCCACGCTTCGTTCTGAGCAGCCAGTAGATGCCCGCAATCGTTGCGATCACCAGCGCCAAGGCCAACCAATACGTCAGGATATCCCGCGCTGCCGCGCCGCGAACGTCAAACGTGGTTTGGATCCACTCGGTGGCCCACATCTCACGCGTTGCGGTGCGCGGCAGAGAGGTGCCGGTGCCGCCACCGAGCACTTTCCATTGGGCCACCAGCAGGCGCATGACCTCGGCGATGACCCATGTTCCGATGGCGAAGTAAGCCCCTTGCAGGCGAAAGGCGAAGAAGGCCGTAGGTATAGCGACAATCAGGGCTGCAGCGCCGCCCAACAGGATCGCCGGAACCGGGTCCATACCCCACAGGATGACGCCGCCGAACATGGCATAGGCCCCCATACCAACAAAGGCTTGTTGTCCGACCGAGACCAAACCGCCGTACCCCGCCAGCAGGTTCCAGAACTGCGCTAGTACAAGCATGGTGAAGATGAAGAACAGGTCTTGAATCAACCCCCTGCTGGCAAACGTCGGCAGCAGGATGAACAAAATGATCAGGGCGACGCAGACAGCTCCGGCGCTGTAGGATGCGCGGGTCTGAGTCTGGACGCTGTACATTGAGGTATCAGTCATTAGTCCACCGCCCTTGGAAACAGGCCTCTGGGTTTGATCAGAAGCACGATGAGAAAGGCCAGGTGGCCAGCCAGGATTTGCCATTCGGGGTTGATCGCCGCACCAACGGTCTGCGCGAGGCCGATGATGATGCCTCCAATCAACGTGCCCCACAGGCTGCCGAGGCCGCCAATGATTACGGCTTCAAAGGCGTAGATCAGGCGCGCTGGGCCGATGTTCGGGTCAAAGTTCGCCCGCATTCCTAGATAAAGCGCCGCCAAGGTCACCACGAGCATTGCGATGGCTGTGGCATTGGCGAAGATACGTTCTGGCCGGATACCCATCAGACCCGCTGTCACCGCATCATCCGAGGTCGCGCGGAACGCTCGGCCCAACTCTGTGCGGTAGAAAAGTTGGTTCAGACCTACGATGACAAGGATAGCCGAGGCAAAGGTCAGCAGCGGCAGAACACCAAGATTCAACCCGCCTATTTGAACGGAAGCGGTTGCAATCTCACCCGCAGGCAAACGTTGGCTATCTGCTGAGAACCCTTCGAGCAGAGCATTCTGCAAGACGATCGACAGACCGAATGTCACAAGCAAAGGCGGTAGGATATCAGGCCCCAGCACTCGGTTCAGCACGTGCCTTTGCAAGGCCCAACCCACGCCAAACATGATTGGTGCGGCAATGATGGCTGCCAGAAACGGCGACAGCCCAAACAACGAGACCAATAGAAGGATCAGATAAGCTGCAAAGACGATCAGATCGCCATGGGCCAAATTGACCAAACGCATGATCCCGAACACGAGGCTCAGGCCTGCCGCGAACAGCGCATAGAGCCCGCCCAACAGAACGCCCTGAATGATGGTGTCGATCCAGATCATGCGGCGGCTCCTCCGAAATAGGCGTCGTGAATGGCTTCACGGCTGAGCGTCTCGGCGGTGCCTTCCAGCGTGACGCGACCCTCCATCATGCAGTAGACGCGATCCGCGACTTTCATCGCCTGGCCAATGTCCTGCTCCACCACGATCAGGCTGGCTCCGGCCTCCTGAATGCGGGGGACGGCGTCGTAGATGTCCTTGATGACCACAGGTGCCAGCCCGAGGCTGATCTCGTCACAGAGCAAAACGCGCGGGTTGCTCATGAGGGCGCGGCCAATTGCCACCATCTGCTGTTGCCCACCTGAGAGAGCCGTCCCCGGATGGTTGCGACGCTCTTTCAGGATCGGGAACAGGTCGTAGATCGTTTGCAAAGACCAATGGCCTGACACTTTTCGGCCATAGGTGCCGATCAGCAAATTTTCTTCGACACTGAGAGAAGGAAACAACCGACGCCCCTCGGGCACCATGGCCACTCCGCGCGCCATAATCTCGTCCGCGGCTAGGCCTCCGATGGGTTGACCGTCAAAGCGCACCTGTTCGGGCCCGTTGGTCAGAACGCCAGAGATCGAGCGCATGAGAGTCGATTTCCCGGCCCCGTTCGCGCCGATAATGGCGACGGTTTCGCCTTCGTTCAGGTGGATATCCACGCCGAACAGGGCTTGGAAATCTCCGTAATGGGCGGTCAGCGCGTGGGTTTCCAGCAGGCTCATCAGACTTCGATCCCCAGATAGATTTCTTTGACTTCCCGGCTGTTCATGATCGTGTCCGGATCGCCCAGGCCGATCACCTTGCCGAAATCCAGAACCAGCAGCCGTTCGACGACAGAGGTGAGCGCATGCAGGACGTGTTCGATCCAGATAATCGTGACACCGCTGCTGTGCAGTCCCTTGATCGTGTTGATCAGCGCGGTGCATTCCGCATCGGTCAAACCCCCGGCGATTTCGTCCAACAGCAGAAGCTTGGGGTTTGTGGCCATTGCACGCGCCAGCTCCAGCCGCTTGCGCTGTAGCAACCGCAAACCTGCTGCCGGATCATTGGCCGCATTCAGCATTTCCGTCTGTTCAAGAATACGAACGCAGTCCTGTTCGACCTCTTGTTCGGATTTGTTCTGCCCATGCGTTGCAGCCACCAGAAGATTTTCAAACACTGTCAGATGATCAAACGGTTGAGGGATCTGAAAAGAACGCCCAACACCGGATAAGCAGCGCTGCATGGGCGGCACGCGAGTGACATCTACGCCATCGAAATGGATCGATCCCGCGTCAGAGGTCAGGTTTCCGGTAATCAGGTTGAACAGCGTCGACTTCCCGGCGCCGTTCGGACCAATGATCCCAAGGGCTTGTCCTTGCTCGACGTCAAAGCTGACATCGTCGGTGACGGTCAGGGCTCCGAAGCTTTTGGAGACATTTTTGAGCGAAAGTATGGTCATACCGGTGTTCCTGCCCCGGGCTTGAGTCCGGGGCTTTGGTTTCGTTGCGATCAGGAAATTTCTTCCATCACACCCGCAGTCGGGATCTCGGGCACGGAAGAGTTGTCGACGATCACGAGGTCATAGCTGCCATTGTCGAGCAGCCTCCACTGCCCCCCAACCAGGGGCGTTTTGGCAACGTTCTGCGCAGCGAAGGGTGGCAGGCCCGCACCATCAAACGCGATCCGGCCCACGATAGAATCCAACTGCGTGGCAGCGATAGCTTCGGCTACGGCATCGCCATCGCCCGCGTCATCGACGCGGCCCATGACGTTTGCTGCCATTTCGAACAGTGCGTGCACAAAGCCGATGGGTTGGGTCCACTGGCGGCTAGTGGCAGCCATATAGCCTTGCGCCAGTTCAGCCGAGCTCGCGCCCGTCAGCGATGACGAGAATGGATGCGTGGGCGACCACCACACTTCGGAGCTCAGATTGTTGCCAGCGCTGCCCAAGACTTCGACCGCTTGCGGAAACAGGATAGCTTTACCGATGCTCGCGGCTTTCGGCGTAAAGCCTTGCTGCTTGGCCTGGCTCCAGAATGTAGTGAAATCGGGCGGGATCGGAACACCAGTCACTATCTCGACATTCGCCTGCCGGAAGGCATTGATCTGGGACGAGAAATCGTCCGTCAGGTTCTGGTACCGCCCGGGGTCGGTCAGTGTGTATCCAAGCTCGGAAAGAGCCGGCGGAAAGCCCACATTCGGATCCCCCCAGGCATTGCCGTCACCATCATTCGGGAACAAGGCGCCAACCTGTTTGTTGGTGTCCAACTGGCCCCACATCGCGGTGAAAACAGAGATCACATCTTCGAGCCCCCAGAAGAAGTGATAGGCGTAATAGAACGGCTCCCAAGATCCGGGATCGCCGGGATTGCCCTGCTGGCCGATGAACCACGGCTGCCACGGGGCAACGGTCGAAATGCAGGGCACTTCTTCGGCCTCGCAGGTTGACGCAACCGGGTTTGTCGTTTCGGGGGTTGAGGCGACCAGCATCAGGTCGATCTCGTCATCCACGATCAACTCACCCGCAACGTCGGCGGCGCGGTTCGGGTTCGACTGACTGTCCTTGACTATCACTTCGAAATTCGCGCCAGCCTCGGACGCGGCGAAATTATCCAGAATGTACGTGTCTGCTTCGGAAAAGGCAGCCAGAGGCCCTGATTGCGGGCTGACATAGCCCAGCTTGATCTTCGCGCCCTGTGCGATAGCGGGTGCGGCGAGCGCGCCGGCGGCCAGCCCGAGGCCGGTTGCGGCGCTGGATTGCAGCAATTTGCGTCGTGTGATCATGTGTCCCTCCATTGACACGGTGAACTCAAACGCTTGGGGCGTTGCCCGCCCAAGCGTTTTGCAATAGCGCCCGCACCCCGTCAGCCGTGACAGAGCGCGGGTTCCAATACGGATTTTTGAGTGTGATTTCTGTGGCGCGATCCAGATCGTCTTCCGAAAGGCCGAGGTCTTTCAAAGCCAGGGGTGCGCCCATGGCTATGGCAAATTCCCAAAGCGCCTGACCGGGCTTAGAACCGCCAAGACTGTCTGACACGGGGGCCAGCAGATCGGGCACGCTTACGGCATTGTAAGCGATGGCATGGGGCAGAACGATCGCATGGGTTTCCGCATGCGGCAGATTGAAGGACCCGCCCAGCGTATGACAAAGCTTGTGGTGCAGGGCCATTCCGACCAGGCCAAGTACCGTGCCGCAGGCCCACGCGCCGCGCTGCGTTTCTTCTCTGGCTTTCAGGTCGTTGGGGTTTTCGACAACGGTTGGCAGACCCTCTGCGAACGCTTTGAGACCGTTGATTGCCAGCGCAGTAGTTTCCTCTGTGCGGTCTTTGGCATAGAGCGCTTCGGCCGCGTGCGCCACCGCGTTCAGCGCGCTGGTCACGGTCATTGAAGGCGGCAAAGAGGCCACAAGTTCAGGATCATACAAAATGACCCGCGGCAGAACGTTAGCGTCTGTAAGAGTGGTTTTGATACCTTTATCAGTCTGACCCAGGATCGGCGTGGCCTCACTGCCGGCATAGGTGGTTGGGATGGCGACCTGCGGTAGCCCGGTGCGCAGGGAAATTGCCTTGCTCAATCCGATCGTCGAGCCGCCTCCGATGGCCACTACACTGTCGGCTTGAACTGACTGGGCATGTTCGACTGCCTCTTCGGTGACGTCGACCGGCGTGTGCATTGTCGCGCGGGTAAATACACCCGACGCGCGATCCCCGATCATTGTCGCCAGTTCCATCGCCATATCCACTTGTTGTGGCGTCGAAAGAATCAGCGCTTTTGTCGAGCTTAGTTCAGACAGCTCGGAACAAATGTCGTTTCGCAAACCCGCGCCGAACCGAACCTTCTGACCGTTAATGCTGGTGATGCTGAGACCCATTGAGAGGTTTCCCGACCTGCGAAGAATTGTGAATTTGGTCAACGCTAGCAGGGCACGAACGGGTTCTTGATCGAATTTGGAACTGATAATATAACCTTGGGTTATGAAGTTAGATCCACGACATCTCGAAATTCTCGCGGCCATCGTCGAAGCGGGTGGCTTGACCGAAGGCTCTGTTTTGCTTGGCAAATCTCAGCCCAGTGTCTCGCGCAGCGTGTCCTTGCTGGAAGATCGCGTGGGAGAACCCCTGTTCCTCCCCGCGCGGCGACCTCTGCAACCTACCGAACTTGGTCTTTCATTGGCGCGTGAGGGGCAGAGGATTCTGGATGCCGGCCGTCATGCGAGCCGTCTGGTGGACGAATACCGGCAAGGCCTTGCGGGCGCGGTGCGGGTTGCGGGTACGCCAATCTTCATGGACGGCGTGATCTCGAGCGTGATCGCGGAGTTTCAGGCCGAGCACCCAAACGTCCGGATCGACCAGTCCTATGGATATCCCGCGGACCTGTTGTCGCAGATTTCCAATGAGACATTGGACGTGGCAATTCTTCCTATTCGTCCGGCCGACGTATCTGAAGAGTACGAGTTTCGCCAAATCCTTCCTGGGCGAAATGTTATTGCTTGCCGCATAGGGCACCCTTTGGCGCGCAAGAAAGAGGTGAAACTCGATGATATTACCAACTATCCTTGGATCGCCCCGCCCGCGAACAGTCCACTTTTTCGCGACCTGAGAAATACCTTGGATGGAATTGGTGTGCGTGACCTCAAGATAAGCTTTACCGGAGGGTCTCTCAGCGCGGTCGCAAATGTCTTGACTGGCTCAGACTCTTTGACCGTGTTGCCGTTCTCGGTTGTCTTCATGATGCAACGCCAAAACACCCTGACATCCCTTCCCATCAAGATCGGCGACCCGGACCGCCACCTGGGCTGCGTTACGCTTTGCGATCGAATAATGTCTCCTTCATCGAGCCGATTCATTAGTTTTGTTGAACAAAAATTTCAGGTCTTGGATCGATTGATTTGCAATGCCTGAGTTGACCGCTGATGCAGGTCAATGGTTCCAGCCCAAGGTTACTTCAGCTTCGAGCTCATCGCCGCCCTGCGGCTGTGCAGAAATCAGCTGCCTAAAGTGAACACCGGAATGTCAGCTTTCACAGATTGCCCCACAAAATCTCGCACTTGCGGGGAAGGTCTGCAATCCGCCCTTGTTGCAGGAAATCGAGGTCGCGATGCGCAGACTGCAGAAGTTGGGGTCCGCTACGTGAATTCACGCTATGTCCGCATCTCGGACATTGCAAACTCGGTTTTGAAGGACCGCTTTGGGGCTGAAGCGGATACTGAACTATTAGGTCCGAAATCAGGCCCACGCCCTTCAACTTGGCATAATTTGGCTTACCGGTCACAAGGCCGAAGCCTAAGCGCCGAGGTGCTGTAAATAGTGCCCATCAACTTGTAACACCCTAATATCAATTGACGCCGGTCGCGCTAGTCACACTTGCGTTCCACACCAATCCACTTATGACAGTGCCGTCAAATGACCTGAGGGAAAGCTTGCAATGCGCATGCGCGATACGTTCATCAAACCGATGCATCCCGAAGGCATTAGGTTTGTCGCAATCTTTGCCGCCATAACGGTCGGTCTGTTTCTCTTGTCCGACATTCTGGGCTGGATTGGCGTCGGCTTCACGGTTTGGTGTTACTATTTCTTTCGCGATCCTGAACGTGTGCCACCGACAGAAGAAGGCCTGATTGTTAGCCCGGCGGACGGGGTGGTTTCGCTGATCGAACCTGCGGTACCGCCGAAAGAACTTGGGATGCCCGACACACCTCTCACCCGTGTCAGCGTGTTCATGAGTGTCTTCAACTGTCATGTGAACCGGACCCCCATTGAAGGGGAGATTACCGCAGTTGCCTACCGCCCCGGCAAGTTTTTCAATGCATCCCTGGACAAGGCCAGTGCTGATAACGAGCGCAACAGCTTGCGTATTCGTATGACAAACAATCAGGATCTGGCTGTTGTCCAGATTGCTGGTCTAGTGGCCAGACGGATCGTCTGCTTCGTAAAACCAGGCGAAGCGCTTAAAACCGGAGAGCGATTTGGATTGATCCGGTTCGGGTCTCGGCTGGATGTTTACCTTCCGGATGGCGTGGATCCACAAGTGCGTGTCGGACAAACGATGATTGCGGGTGAAACCGTCCTTGCCAGTTTATCTATGTCTGAAGAAAAATAGGTAGGCGGATCAATGGGAGACCCCCCCAAACAGGAAGAGACCGGGTTTGCGCTAATCCATTTGCTGCCCAATGCGCTGACCATAACGGCCATTTGCGCGGGCCTGTCAGCAATCAGATTTGGTGTTCAGGGTAACTACGTACTCGCGGTCCAGTTGATAATTGCTGCCTGTGTGCTTGATGGATTAGATGGGCGCATTGCGCGCCTGCTCAGCAGTGACAGCAAGCTGGGGGCCGAGCTTGACTCTCTTGCAGATTTTCTGAACTTCGGAGTGGCTCCGCCGCTCGTTCTCTATTTTTGGGTCCTACAGGATATACCCAGCGCGGCGTGGATTGCGGTATTGTTCTTTGCTGTGTGCTGCGTCATGCGCCTTGCCCGGTTCAATGTGAGCAGCAAATCCGAGACATGTGATCAGGACAGTGCCTATTTCGAGGGGGTCCCCGCCCCTGCGGGGGCGCTTCTGGTCATGTTGCCAATGTATTTGTCTTTCGCTTTCGCCGATGCCCCGTTGCTGCCGAGTGTATTGATCTGCCTTTACATGGTGATCATCGGTCTTCTGCTCATCAGTCGCATACCAACATGGTCTTTCAAGGCCACGCGGATTTCTCGCGAGAACGTGAAGTTTTTGCTCATCGGTGTCGCTGTTGCGGGGGCGGCGCTGCTGACATTTGCCTGGGCCACGCTCATCGCTCTTTGTGTCGGGTATGTGGGAATGGTCGCCTGGGCATGGCTCGACAGGGAATTACCTTCTAACCGTTAAGGACTCGATATGGACATCAAGGCCGTTCAAACCTCTTACGCTCGCTGGGCGCCCGTCTATGACAGGACGTTTGGGGCTGTCACCAATGTCGGGAGACAGCACGCGGTTGAATACATCAATAGGCGTCCCGGCAAGGTTCTGGAGGTTGGCGTGGGCACCGGACTGTCCCTGGAACATTACGGGGCCGAGACGCAGGTGACAGGGATCGATTTCAGCGAAGACATGTTAGAAAAGGCCCGCGACAAGGTTCAGGCCATGTCACTAAAGCATATCAAAGCACTGGTGCAAATGGATGCCCGAACGATAGAATTTCCCGACAACCATTTTGACACGGTTGCAGCGATGCATGTGCTGTCCGTCGTTCCGGAACCGGAAAAGGTGATGGCGGAAATAGCGAGGGTCTGCAAACCGGGTGGCAGAGTGGTGATCACCAACCATTTCCAACTTAAGCGGGGGCTGCTTGCATCTATGGAACGCATATTTGCCCCGCTGGCAAATACAATCGGCTGGCATTCAGATTTCGAGATCGAGACGGTGCTGCAAGAGGATATGCTTGCCGTCGAAGAGCAAAGGCCCCTTCCACCGCTGGGGATGATGACCTTTCTGGTGCTGAGGAAATCTGAAGGCGCGTAGTACCCAGTACCTTTGGCCGCTTTTTCAGTTTCGGGCAGCCAAGCCAGTACACATATGTCAATTCATCTCGGAGCTAGATCGTTGGCCACGTCATTGCATTTCAGATGTTCTGACCATAAGAGGCGCCTTGGTCGCGTCAGAGATTTCTTCCGTCATAGATTACCTCAGGTAGGCGAAGAGCGTCCAACTCATCGATGCATCCGAGGTTAACTCGATAGTGGCCCGGGTTCAGCCGCGTCTCGACGAATGTATGAATTCCACAGCGATTGCAAAAATAGTGCCGCGCCGTTTCTGTGCCAAATTGGTAAGTTGAGAGAACACCCTGCTCACACCTGATTTTAATATCTTCAGGCGGTACCACTGTTGCACTCATCACCATGCCTTTACGGGAACATAATGAACAATCGCATCGCATTGCATGATCGATGTCCGGTACCGAAAATGTGAATTCTACAGAACCGCAATGACAGCTGCCTTGAAATTGTTTCACCTTTCACTCCACCGATTGAATGCGGAAAGAGCGCCCACAAAAGATCTGTAGGCACTCAGTGACTATTCACACTTTATTCGGCCACCATTGGGTCCGCATCCGGAACTGTAGAGGTAACACCAACTGCGTTCCGGCGGCTATCGTTGATGATTACCTTGATCAGAGCAAAGCCGATCAACACCATTGCCAGCCTCCCGGTCTTCTGGACCCGAAGGCGTAAGAGTATCAAACACTCTAGCGGAATTCGTTACCGCCCGAAGCATTTTTGATAACGTTTGTCACTACCGGAACCAACTGTCGACAACAGCCGAATTGTCTTCAACCCATTGCTTTGCAAATGCCTCGGGGTCCTTTTTCTCGACTGCCAAGGCAAAGGACATTTCCGAGAGCATCTCGGTCTCCAAATTGACATTGCTTAGCATTGCGACCGCATCAGGCTGCGCGCTTTCCAGGCTGGTCGCGTAGCTGACATGAAGATCGTCAGTATCCCAGGCGACACCGGCAGTTGATTTCTCCAACCAGCCCGGGATCGAGTTGGGCGGCACGATAATCCACTTTGAACTAACGTGCGCTGGCTCGTTCAGAACAACAAGGTCGTGCACTTCGAACATGTAGTGCGGCTGATAGCAATAGAATACGACATTCTCATTCCGCCCGGCAGCAGCCCCCAGTTCTGCCAAGGCGTCGGCTTCGTCCATGATTCGGAGGCTCATAGTCTTGTGATAGCCGTAAGAACGTGCACGGACCTGTTCGATAGAAGTGGAAGTCCAACCTTCTGCACCGATCCAGACCTCACCTTTTCCGTCTCCGTTACTGTCAAAATTCTGAGCCATTTCCGGATCGGAAAGCTGCTTGATATCCGTGATATCAGTGCGTTCCGCCGTGCCCTTTGTCACGCACATTCCTTGCGCCCCCTTGGGGCCACTGGACTTTACCTGAACCGTTTTTCGGCCGTCGACATATTCCCGTCGAAGGTAGTCGAGACTGGGCAGCCAGACCTCAGGATGCACATGCAGGGTTCCGGCATCCATAGCCGCAAACATGGCTGCATTGGTGCTGTCCTGCAGTTCGACGTCCAAGTCCAGCCGACTTTCCAAGGCAACCTTCAGAATATGTGCGGTGGCTTCCCCCGATGGCCAGTTCGGGACGCCAATGACCATGTCGGCCGCCGAGACTGTAGAAGCGGCAGTTACCGCGGACGCCACACTGATAGCTGCAAAAGATTTACGCGTTTTCATCTCGAAGTCCTTTCATCACTATCAAGCTTCATTCCGCAGCAGATGCCGGGGCGGTGGTCGGAACACCTTCGGCAATTCTTCGGCTATCGTTGTAGATCGCCTTAATCAGTGCAAAGCCCATCAGAACCATCGCCAAACTGAATGGCAAAGCCGCAATAACCATCGCGGTTTGAATGGCTCCCAGACCCCCAATGACAAGCAGGGCTCCGACCACCAATGCCAGGGCGACACCCCAGAAATAGATGTGAGGCTTGGCTTTCGGGCCGTCGTCGCCCGCGGCGTTGATTGTATTTACGATCAAAACAGCGGAGTCTGCCGTGGTTACGAGATATGTCAAAAGATCTTTTCAATTGGAACATCGACGAATTTCAGGTCGCGGTGCAGGTCGTTACGCTTGCCGGGCGGCGCCTGCAGACTCGAAGCAGACTTTGGCTCGTGACTATCTGCGACAGCTGACGGACCGGTCGGGTCTGGTTGTGCAGCACCTGGATGATCCACTGAGTTGCCAGACATTTTGTCATTTCCTTTCTCACTATTTGGAGGCGGGAAATGCGGACATGGAGAGCCGCAACGCCCGCCGATTACGGCGTTCGTTTCGAATAGGTTCTCCAAGGTTTTTGGTTGTGGTGGCCAAAACGATGGCTCCACATGTCGCTCCGGTCAACAGAAAAATTCTATATAGTTGACGAACACGCTTCAGGGCACTGCATTGCGACTTTTGACACCGCTCCACCGCCGGTCGGTGTTTCTCAGAACCCGCCCAGTCGGCAAATTTGTGGCAGACCGCACTACCCTTTTAAACGAACTGCGTAACGAAGCGGCGTCGGCATGGCGATCACCACCCTGGATACAGATCCAGGTCACATTCCGCAGGCTCAGTGACAGACAGATTTCTGGCAAGTCGGTTTATCAGATCTGCAAATTCGATCTCGCGACGCCAGAGGAGTGACATGACCTCGCCAAGAAACATAAGTCCAAGCAGGTTCCCTGTTAGCTGATAGAGCTTTCGCTGTTGAGCTCCATAAATTCCCTGTTTTGCGGAGTAGGGAAATTTATCCTATCTACCTGAAATAATGTAATAAAAATTTTGCGCTTCAGAGAAATTTGCATACATTCGCATTTTTCCCTGTAAAAATCCCTGTTACCAGGGAAAATTGGCGCAGACTGGATAGCCGCAGACTGCAAGCACAGCCACCTTTTCCAGAAAAGCCAGGAAAATAAGGGGCAACAGAGCCTCCGGAAAATCCGATGAGTCACAGCATTCGGAAACTGTGACACATGCTGTGACACAGCCAGCCAAAAATCGACCCAGCAGTCGGTTGCGCAAAACCCGTTACCATGCCGGCCCATACCTCATGCGCCGTGGCCGTATTTTCTATTTCCGAAAACGCCTGCCAAAAAAACTATCAAACCAGGTCCCAAACCAGTTTCTTTGCCTGTCGCTGCGAACCGACCTCCCGCTCGACGCCGTGAAGCGCGCAGCCGCGTTGCTCACCGTCCTCGAGCAGATGGAGAAAACACACGTGGACGCACTGATTAAAAACTCGCTTAACCCCGAGACCGCCAAAGCCGTCTTGACTGAGATGCTACGCTCAGCACTTGAGGGCATGCTACAAGAGCAAAACCAGGACATTGCCTTGAGCGCCGGCGAGGTCGACCAGAGGATCGAAGCGCTACAGGAAGAAAACCGACGGCTCCGGCGGGCCGCAAGGAACAGACAATGGACCGACGTCGAGCCTTTGCTGCGTGCCGCCGGAGACCGCGTTACCCTAAATCTACCATCGCCGATTTCAAACGATCTGGGCAAACGTGCGACCGCTTTGCAACACTAAGACGGGTATTTGCTCGAGCACGGATGTGCATTGGCACAAGAAACTGGGCGCGCCTGAACGCGCCCAGTTTCGTCAAGTCGCGACGTGAGATATCTCTTTGTCCGGCGAGTATATGTCCAAAATGTTCCAATGTCCGGTCGTCGGTGTTGGGTTGTTGATCATTGGCACATCGAGCACGGTTGGCTTGCCACTGGCGATTGCCGCTTCCAGTGCGGGCAACAGTTCGTCGGCAGCGCTGAGCCTGTGCCCTTCCGCGCCGTAGGCTCGCGCTATGTCGGCATAGCCCGGTCCGTTTGCGGGTGCGGCGGCTGATCCGGGGAACGTGGTTCCATAGGTCAGACCGTAATGCGCCTTTTGCAGACCCGCTATGGTTCCGAAGGCGTTGTTGTTCATGACCAGCCAGATAATGCCCAGATCGAGTTCGACGGCCGTTGCCAGCATCGACGGGTTTTGGCCGAAACCACCATCGCCAACAAGGCTGATCACCACACGATCAGGTGCCGCCAGTTTCGCGCCGATCGCACCCGGAGGACCGAAACCCATCGTCGCGAACCCGCCCGGGGTCAGGATTGAACCCGGCGTCAAAATGTCGAACTGTTGCCCGACACCGTTCTTGTTCCACCCAACGTCAGTGGTGATGATGGCATCTTCGGGCAGTGCCTTGCGGACATCTGCCAGAATACGCTCGGGCATCATCGGAAAGGCTGCTGAGGTCGCCATTTCCACGTTGTGCGCTTTGAAATCCGTGCGGAAGTCGGCGATCTTCTGTTCCAGAGCGGGGCGTTTGAAACCGTCCGGATACATCTCGCGGGCGACCCGGTTGAGGACGCGCAAAGCGGCCTTGGCGTCAGCAACGACGCCGATCTCGGTGGGATAGTTCCGACCGATTTCCTGCGGTTCGATGTCGATATGGATGACCTTCGAGCCGGGAATGTTGAACGTATAGCCGGGATACCAGCTGGAACAATCGGCCTCTTTGAACCGGGTTCCCACCGCAAAGATGTAGTCCGCATTCAAGCAGGACTGGTTGACCAATTCGGTGCCCCAAAACCCGGTCATTCCCAGCACAAGTGGATGGTCGTCTCGCAACGCGCCTTTACCCATCAGGGAATGCGCGACTGGAAGGCCCATATGTTCAACAAATTCTCGCAACTCCTCGCTGGCCTGTGCCAGAAGAATACCACCCCCGACATAAGCGACTGGGTTTTCGGCTTTAGCCAACGCTTCGACAATCTCTCCCGCTGTCTCGTCGTCAATCGACGGTTTCTTGAGCGCGCGCGTGTTATCGCGGATACGGTCGAAGCTGTCCGAGGGGATCACCTCGGAGAAGATGTCCATCGGCACATTGACCAGCACCGGCCCGGGCTGACCGCTTTCAGCCAGATGGAACGCCTTTTCCAAGATTTCGGCCATCAGGTCGGCGCGATCCACCCGCCACGCACGTTTGACGAAAGGGCGATAAATCTCCCATTGGGCCGCGTCTGCGTGCAGGTTCACTTCCTGATGCGGATGCTTGCCGTAGTAATGCGTAGGAATATCGCCCGCAATCACGACCATAGGGATACAGTCCAAGGCCGCGTTGGCGACCCCGGTGGCGCAATTGGTCAGCCCCGGGGAGAGGTGGGACAGCACCACCGAGGCCTTGCCCGTCACGCGGGCATATGCGTCCGCCGCGTGGCTGGCGATTTGTTCGTGTCGTACTGTGACGAAATCAATTGGACTTTCGGCCAAAGCAGCCAGAACCGCGATGTTCGTGTGGCCGCACAGGCCGAACACATGTTTGACCTCACGACGTTCCAAGAAATCAACGATGTGTTCGGCGACGGTTTTACCGTCCAGTTTGCTTGCGTCCATCACGCGACCTCCTGTCCGTAGAACTCACCGAACAAGTCCGGCTCCGAGGGGCGATCCTCTGGGATGGGACGGCTGACCCAAGTGTAGTTCATCATGTGTTTCATAGTGACGTTTTCGTTGGTGATGTTGCCGCCCCAGATGCCGCAGCCCAGGCTGCTGGTCATAGGCATACCATTGGTCCAGGCACCCGCATTGGCCTTGGACTGAGGCTGTCGAACCATCATGCGGCTGACCGGAGCCAGACGCGCCAACCGGTCGATGTGATCGTCATTGTGGCTGTAGATACCGCAGGAATGACCCTTGCCCCCGGTGTTGTAGATCTGGCTGACCGTTTCCAGCGCGTCATCGAACGTGTCGAAGTGATAAAGCGCCATCAAAGTGGTCAGTTTTTCCTTGGAGAACTTGTGCTGCGGCCCGATTTGCCCCTGATTTTCAACCATCAGAAACTTGCGATCTTCGGGAATGCTAAAACCGGCGACCTTGGCCGTTTGCTGCGGCGGACAGGCGATGGTCGGAAACGTACGGTTTCCCTTTTCATCCCACATGGCCGCTTCGAGCATGGCCTTCTCTTCATCCGAACACAGGTACCCGCCTTCGGCTTGAAGCGCCTTGATCATATCGTCGTAAACTGAGCGCTGGATGATGATGTTGCCGTCGGCCGAGCAGCCCGACCCAAAGTCAGAGGTCTTTGAAATGCGAGTGTTCTGCGCGGCGATGTCCAGATCGGCGGTTTCATCGATGACGATGGATGAATTGCCCGCGCCAACGCCATAGGCCGGGCGCCCGGAGCTGTAGGCCGCTTTGACCATCGGCTTGCCACCCGTCGCCAAAGTCAGGTCGCAGATCTCCATCAGATGTTGCGTCAATGGGATCGACGGTTTGCGAATGGATTGAAACAGGTCTTCGGGGGCACCGGCAGCACGGCAGGCTGCACGCATAACCTCGACCATCTCAAAGGTGGTATGGGCGGTTCGCGGGTGCGGGCTGAAGATGACCGCATCCCGGGCGTTTGCGGCGGATACACCTGTCACCGGTGGCGTCATTGCTGGATTGGTCATCGGGATCAGGGATGCGATGACACCAGCAGGTTTGGCGTATTTCACGAGCCCCTTTTCTTCGTCGACTTCGACGATCCCCGTCGAGGGCGTACGCAAGACATCTCGCAGCACCATGTGAATCTTGAATCGCTTCGCAGGGCGCCCTGCGCGATCTCCGATGCCGCTCTCGTCCACGCCTTGTTGAGCCAAACGCGTGAAGGTTTTCTCATTACCCGCATACCACGCAATCGCCTGAGAAAGGCGGTCCAACCTGTCCTGATCCCAATCCTCGATCTCGGCCATGGCAGCGCGAGCGCGTGCCAGCATATCGGCGGCCATGTTGCGGTCGTTTTCAGTGAGCTCTTTGCCCATGATGATCCTCTTGGTGTTTTAGAATTGCAGCATCGGGCACACGACGCTGTGACCGCGCCTCGCCGAATGTTCGCTTGGCGTGGCTGAGACAGCGACGCGCGTGTTCTTCATATCCCAACTCGGCAACGCGGCTTTGGTTGGGCAGTTCGATGGAATAGTCGACGGGTGGCATCCGTTCGATGATGCCGGTGAAATCGATCCAACCTTCGCCAGGATAGAGCCGCGCATCGCGGGCCAACTGGATCATGCCCTCACGCGTATCGGCGATGCCAGGCAGGCAATCAGAGATATGCAGGAAGTGAAACAGGTCTGAGGGTACGTGTAGCAACTCTCCCAGATCAACGCGACTGAGGTGCAGATAAAGCGTATCGACCAGAATACCGCCATTCGGTTGATCAGAGGCACGCACGATATCAAGCGCCTCATCCAGAGTGCGCAAGCGGGAGAAGCTTGGAAACTCAAGGTCCACTGTTAGCCCATACGGAGCCGCCAGTTCGCAGGTCTCGGAATAGACATCGATCAGGAAGTCACGATCATCGCGGGTGTTGGTCCACGCGCTCATGATCATACGCTTGGCGCCCAGTTCCCCGCCGATCTCCAGCGACGGCTCGAAACTGCGCGGATCGACATCTTCGGTAATGCGCGCAAGCTCGACATCGAGGACTTTCAGACCGGTTGTTGAAAGCGCAGTTTTGGTAGCCTGCACCTGAGCCTTGCCGATCGGGGACTGGGTGAACTCTCCAGGCACATGCATCGGAATAAACCGGGGGCTGACGGCATCGTAACCGGCCCGTGCGGCGATATAGACCAGCTCGGGCGGCGTACAGCCAATCAGCGTCAGATGCGCCAAGGAATAGAGAGAGGGGCGTGTGCCAGCCTCTTCGGGTTTCGCCATGAATGACAGCTCCGGGTGTCTGCGAATCTTATTTTCATCACACGTAGTAAAAAATATCTGATATTTTTTAAAATATCAACTTTTAATACTGAGCAGAAAATAGAAACGCCCGAGCAATAGCCCGGGCGTGTTTAACCTTTATGCTGGCAGAGCATTAGATGGTGACCCAGTCACCTCCGGACTGGTGAGAGCGCACAGAGGCATCAATGAATCGGACACCGTCTGCGCCTTGTTCGACACTGGGGTAAGCAAGCCAATCGGCCGGAACGGTAACGCCATCCCAACGCGCGGCCACGGCCATGGCAAATTCCGTATAGAGGTTGGCCCAGGCTTCGATTATCCCTTCGGGGAAGCCACGCGCGGTACGGATCAGACGTTCCGCACCGCGGCCGATGCCGTGCCCGTGACCTCGGCTGATGATACGATCCGGCTCACCAAACCGATTGAACTTCAGCTGTTCCGAGTTCTCCAGATCCCACTCCAAGCCCCCTTCGCTGCCGTAGACCCGCAACCGCAACCCGCCCCGGTTTCCGGGGGCAAGGCGCGTTGCCATCAGGGTGCCCGGAACCTCGTTTTGATAGCGGGTGAACATGAATACCGTGTCTTCCAAAGGCTTTGGCGCGCCGCAGACATGGAATTCGGCCCTCAGGTCGGTCATCGGCAGGCCCGAGACAAAGCTGGCAAGATGCGCGGCATGGGTGCCGATATCGCCGACACAACTGGTCGGACCTGAAATCTTGGGGTCCAGCCGCCATTTCACATGGGGCGCATCGGCCACATCATCGGGCGTCATCCAATCTTGCATGAACTCGACATGGATTTGGTTGATTTTTCCGATGCCTCCATCGGCCACGATTTGTTTGGCCTGACGGATTACTGGAAAACACGACATCGCATAGCCGACAGCAAAGATGTGTCCCGTGCGCGCAGTAATGTCCTCAAGCCCCTCGGCCTCGTCGACTTCGTTGGTCAGGGGCTTGTCGCACAGCACGTCAATACCCGCCTCCAGAAACGCTTTGGCCGCTTCGAAATGAACGTGGTTCGGGGTGGTGATCATCACCGCGTCCACACCATCCGGGCGTGCCGCCTCGGCCTTTGCCATCTCGTCGAAGGACGCATAGCACCGATCGGCCGGCAGGAACCACTCGGCCCCGCGCGCCTTGCTTCGCATGGCGTCAGAACTGAGCGCTCCTGCGACGACCTCCCACCGGTCGGTCATCCGCGCGGCCGTTGCCTGCGTGAAAGAGATACGTCCGCCGCCAACAACGCCCAGCCGCAAACGGCGAGACAACCGGGGGAAAGGTCCATCAAAGTTCAGGTCTTCGGATAAAAGTCTCTCAGCCATTCTGAATCTCCATTTCTGGGACCCGCACGCCTTCCGGCAGCATTTCCACCGCCATGAAAATACTGGGGGTAATCGTCTCGTACTGATGCCAGGGATAGTTGCCTTCGGCGTCATACATCGGTTTGTGCGTCGTGCCGGGGGCCATGAATTCTTCGAGGTAAAGGGTTTCAACATCCCGCTCACGGCATTGCTGCATTTTGCCAAAGCCTACGATTTGTGTATGCACTTCGCGAAACCCCGGTACAGGGCAGAACGGATGATCCTTGTGCAATCCGACATTCAGCGGCACCGAGCCGGAAAGGTACATGGTCAGCCCAACGTTACCCACAAAGACCTTTGGCGACATGTAGTGGCTGACACCGCGTAAACGCTCCTCTTGGCGAACATCAAAAGCAGATGGCCATGTATCTTTCACCCATGCGAACAACTCGTTGTCATCGGCATGGGCGTCAAAATCGTGGACAACGACTGCACGTTCCACGCCGCTAAGCGTGCTGTCTTGCACGATCACAGAGGAAAGCGGTGCAATGGTCTGATCCTCGACAGAGAGATTTCGCCCCCCAAGGTTAAGGACGATGGCGCGACCCTTGATAGAAATTCTGCGCTCGTCAGTTATGTGCTGGACGCGAAAGAATGGCTGAGCAAAGTCGAGTATCTCAATCGGCATGAACCATTTCCTTCCTCTCATCGTTAAGGAAATCGACCGGCAAAGGCTCTGGAGCCGCGCAACGGCTTTCTATCGTCTGATAGGCGCCAAATTTCGGCGCCCGTTCGATCGCGTCCATGACCTCGAAAACGTGGTAGGCGAGCGCTCCACTTGCACGGGGTTGGCGGCCTTCTTGCGCCGCCAGGGCCAGATCCAAAAGGCCGAGCCCGCGGCTGTCTTCATTGAATACATGTTTGTTTTCGACCACTTGCCAGTCCTCGCGACCTGTTGGACGGGGCTGATGAGACCAGCGCGAGGTGTCCCGTGTCTTCAACCAGACATCCCCCTGAAAGATATTGGCACCATGAACCGGGTCAGGGTCAGGGATGCTGATGGTGCCGTTTTCACCGTAGATCTCGAACCGCGGAGTTTCGCTGTCCCAGACGTCGAAGCTCATGGTCATCGACCCTATAGCTCCGGAAGAGAACTGCAGCAGGCTTAGGGAGTGCGTGTCGACCTCGACGTCCATCCATTCGCCGTTGCGAGGGCCGTTTTCGATCATCCTTTTGTCGAAAGTGCATCGCGCCATTCCGGCGACCCGGTCAACGGGACCAAGGCAGCAAATCATTGCGGTCAGGTAGTATGGCCCAAGGTCCAGCAAGGGCCCGCCACCGGCCTGGTAGTAGAAATCCGGGTTGGGATGGTGGCGCTCCGTCCCGTGGGTCCCGACATGGGCAAAAACCCCTGTCGGTTTGCCAATGGCACCCTCGTCGATCAAGCGCCGAACGGTCTGCCAGCGCCCGCCCAGAAATGTGTCGGGTGCGCAACCGACCAGTAACCCTTTTTCAGAGGCCATATGCAGGATCGCTTTACCATCCGTTCGATTCATAACCAGCGGCTTCTCGGAATAGACGTGCTTGCCCGCCTCCAACGCGCGCAGGCTGATTTCGGCATGCGCCGCCGGAATTGTCAGATTCAGAACGCAGTCAATCGTCGGATCGTCAAACACTTCATCTGGCGTACAGGCCTTGGCGATGCCGTATTGATCCGCCTTGGCGCGGCTTTCCGAAGGATCAAGGCTTGCGCAAGCCACGACCTCAACGTTTGAGAATTTGGATAGTGTTTTTAGATAGATATCACTGATACGACCACAGCCGATAAGGCCGACCCGGAAGGATTTCGATGTCTCACGTGTCATCATTCCTGTCTTCGTAGAGGGGTAAATAATTCGGAGGCATCGGCCCTTTGTTGCGACCGCCCTGCCCCATCTGCTCCCAGGCGTGAGCGAGTATCCCGACCGAGCGGGACAGGCAGAACAATCCGCGCGACAAGGGCGCAGGAAAGCCAAGTTCGCAGAAGATCACGGCTGTCGCGCCGTCGATATTCATGGCAATTGGCCGACCGCCGCGTTGACGACCGAGTTCGGCCTGAACCTCTTCTCCGATATCGGCAAACCGGCCAGAAACTGTGCCTTCTGCCGCCGCATCACGAACAAGTTGCATCAATCGTGGTGCGCGTGGATCGACAGGCTTGTGAAACCTGTGACCAAAGCCCGATACGATCTTGCCGTAGGTCTCGCGCCAGCTGTCCAAGCCATCCCGAACAGCGTCATTCAGCGAAGCTCCCGCATCCATGCGGACTGCGGTATCATTGTACAGCTCTGCACACTGCTCTCCTGCCCCGCCGTGCACGTCGCCCAGCATGTTCACCGCAGTCGCCATCGCATTATTGAGACCTACCCCGCAGGTGGCGGCCATACGCGCAGCCGCGATTGAGGGAGCCTGTGGGCCGTGATCCACGCCTGCGACCAAAGCAGCTTCGAAAAGGCGCGCTTGCGCGTCGCTGGGCAAGTCGCCCCGCACCATCAGCCAGATCATCTGCGGGAAAGATACGTTCCCGATCAGGTCCTCTATGGCGTTGCCGCGAAACGCGATCTGGCCGGGCTTCATGTCGATGATAGATGTGCGCCACCATTGGCGGATAGCTTGCTCGTCGTTTGTCATACCGTTGCACCTCTAAACTCGCGCATGCGCTGCTGACGAAGTGAATCGAAAACGTTTTGAAGACGACTGATTGAGGCGGTGCAGCCGGTGAAGATTTCAAAAGACGCTGCAGCCTGATGAACTGCCATTCCAGCACCATTCATCACTTTTAACCCAGTTGTGCGGGCGCTGCTCAGAAGGTGTGTCTCGAGCGGGAAATATACTATATCTGCCACCCAAGCATTCGGCCGCAACAATGATGGATCAATTACCGACCCGGGGTACTTATCCATCCCGAGCGGTGTTGCATTGACCACTCCGTCCACAAATTTGACCCGTTCCAACGAAATCGAGGGGGAACCCTGAAGCTTCGCACAAGGGCGCAAGACCTTTAGTCGACTGACCAGCGCCTGCGCTCGGTGGAAGTCAGGATCGATGATCTCCAGATCTCGAACACCTGAATCAAGCAAAGCCAAAGAGACAGCACTGCCCGCGCCACCAGCACCAAACATGAGAACCGTTTCAGTCTTCGATGATCCCAAAAAATCTCCGAAGGCACTGTGGAAACCTATGTAATCGGTGTTGTGGCCAACCATTCGGTCGTCACAAAAAACCACCGCGTTGACAGCTTGAAGCTCCTCAGCAGTCTTGGAAAGCTCATCGAGATGATCAATGACCGACGCTTTGTAGGGGTGTGTCACGTTGACCGCCGCACAGCCTAATTCAACGGAATAATGCAGTAAATCAGCGACCGACATTCCACGAAATGGCTCTATTGCAGTGTCGATCCTACCGTAGCTCAGATCGATGCCCTGCGCCCGGCCCTCCGCCTCGTGCATCTCAGGCGTCATGGAGCCAGAAATCCCTTGTCCGATTAGTGCGGCCTTCATATTAGGTTGTTCCTTCCGCCACGTGGTGTCGCGTTTGCGCCGCTAATCGAAACGCAGCGTTACGCGCGCCATAGCCGGCGTAACCAGTTCGGCGCTCAACAATTTCAAAGAAAAAGCCGTTAAAGATAGGGCGACTGTAGATCTGAAAGTACTCGGCACCCGCCGCCTGATCGTAGAGTATGTTATCCCTGCGCATTTGGGCGATCAGGTCTTCACTTAACCCGAATGTCGCTTGCAGATCAGCGTAATAGTTTTCTGGGATGGACAGGCTGGGAAAACCGGACTTCCGCAATTGGGCTGAGGTTTCAAATATGTTGTCCGACTGGAAGGCGATGTGCTGAACACCAGCACCAAAACCGTCTTCAAGGAATGAAGCCGCCAGTGTTCGACGCCCAACTGCACCATTCAGGTTTAAACGCACTTCGCCTTCGGGGCTTTCGATGGCTTGGCTTTGCACAACACCCGACGGGTCGGCAACGTTCACGATCGGGGATTTTGCCATCTCAAAAGTCGAAATGTAATAGAGCAGCCAGCTTTGCATCTCATCGTTACGCATCGTCTGTGCCAGATGGTCGATGCGGCGCAGACCGGCAGGCTGGATCGCTTTGGTGTTGGCGACTGGCTCGAACTCGATGTCCCAAACCCGATGCAGATCGGATTTCTCATCTATGAAATGGACAACATTGCCACCAACACCTCGGATGGCCGGGATGTCCAGTTCCCCGGTCCCTACCGGCTGTGAGAAATTCGGCGCGCCCAACGCGGTCGCCCGCTGAACCGTCTGATCCGCATCTTTGACACGCAACCCCATGTCACAAACGGAGGGGCCGTGACCCAGGAACGCCGAATGGGCAAAACCTTCCTTTTCGGTATTCACAACGATGTTTATCGCGCCCTGCCGCCACAACTCGACGGACTTGCTCACATGCTTTCGCTCCATTCGAAAACACATTGCTGACAGCATATCTGCCAGCTGCGCGCCGCTTGTTTCGTCGGCTGTAAATTCAACGAACTCAAAGCCTGACGCATAGACGCGTTCAGGCAAGTCCGGGATGCCGAAATCTGTTCCCGGCTCGGTCCGCGACACCTCATCCAAAAGGTTCACCAGCGACCTATAGCTGTCTCGGGCCAGTGTGCGGCCACCGGGTTGAGGAGCTGCTTCGTTGACGCGCGCAATGGACCAAGGCCCCTTGTAACCGGCGCGCGACAACACCCGCACGAAGCCCGCAAGGTTCAGCGATCCGAGCCCAGGCAAAAGCCCGAAATGCCGCTTGAGCCTGCGGATATCCATCTCAAGCCGGGGTGCATCGGACAGTTGCACATGGAACAGCCGCTCTCCGGGAATGTCCCGAAGGCGGGCTGGTTTGGACCCATCGGCAAGCGAGAAGAAGGAATTCAGAGCCAGCCCGAAATGGGGGCTGTCGATTGCTTCAACGACGCGTAACGCCTGCTCATCCGAGCGAATAAAATCCGACCATGGCAAGCCCATATAGGCCAGACGCATCCCTATTTCTTTAGCGATTTGGGCCGCCTCGCCAAGATCTGCGATTACCTGTTCTTCAGTTGCAGCGGCATCGACGTCGAAGGCAGACCCGATTAGCAGTAATTCCGTTCCCAACTCGGTCATCAGGTCGAGTTTGCGTTTCAGCCGATCAAAGGCGCGCTCCCGTCCACCGCCGGACTGGCCTTCAAGGTTATGGAAGGGCTGCAGCAGGCAAATCTTAAGGCCGAGATCTGATGCAATGTTCCGAATTTGCGATGGCGGCCCATCAAAAGCGGTCAAATCCGGTTCGTGTAATTCGACACCCCCGAATCCCGCGTCAGCGATAGCACTCAGCTTTTCAGCCAGATCACCGGGGATCGACGTTGTCGAAACTGAGAGGCACATTATCCCTGATATCCAAACATACGCGGCAACCACAGGACTAGATCCGGCATCAGCATCATGATCACCAGGGCGAAGATGAGAACCGCGAGGAAGGCCCAGATTTCCGAGATGATCTCACGCAGCGGAATGTCCGTCACGGCGTTGATCACAAAGAGTAGAATGCCATAAGGCGGCGTGATCAGACCGATCATCGAGTTCACGACGACCAGCACTCCGAAATGCACCAGATCAATCCCAAGCGCTTCGCAGGTTGGAATGAACAGGGGCACGATCACCAGGATGATCGTTGTTGCGTCTAACACGCATCCCAGCGCGAGGATCAGCAGGTTAACCAGGATCAGGAACACAATCGGGCTGACATCCGAACCCTCCAGCAATGCCGAGATCGACTGTGGAATCTGTTCCTGAATGACGATGAAGTTCAGAATGAACGCACCCCCAATGACCACCCCGACGGCTGCGGAAGAGCGCGCGCTGTCGACGAACACTTGATAAAGGCCACGGAAGGTCAGTGCGCGGTAGAACAATGCTGCCAGTAGCAGGGCGTAGAACGCAGCCACGGCTGCAGCCTCGGTCGGAGTGGTGACGCCGCCATATATGCCGTACAGCAGGATTGCGGGCATCAGCAGTGCCGGAAATGCGTTGGCGGTTTTAGCCGGCAACTCGCGCAGCGGAACAGGTTCTTCCAATGCAAAGTTCCGCTTGCCGGCCAGATAGTAATTCATCGCCATTAGGACGACGCCCATGATCAGTCCCGGCAGAATACCGGCCAGGAACAGCGACCCGATAGAGGCCTTGGAAACGAGCGCGTACAAAACCATCGGGATCGAGGGTGGAATGATCGGGCCAATCGTCGCCGACGCCGCCGTGATTGCGGCTGCGTAACCTCGGCTGTAGCGGCCATCTTTGGTCATCATTTCAATGATTATCTTGCCTATCCCCGCAGCATCCGCGACAGCCGAGCCGGACATACCGGAAAAGATCAGAGACGCTACCACGTTTACGTGCCCAAGGCCGCCCTTGAAACGACCGACAGCGGCTACGCAGAAGTTCAACAGACGGTCCGTGATCGACCCAGCGTTCATTATATTCGCGGCGACGATGAACAAAGGCACGGCAAGCAGGATCGTGCTTTTGTAAAAGCCTTGCAGGATCTTCTCACCCGCGAGGGCGACGTCCAGTCCGGCTGTGCCCAAGTACACTAATGAGGCCAAGAGGATGGAATAGCCGATAGGTGTCCCGATGCCTGCCAGAAGAAAGAGAGCGAGCAGGCAGGAAAGAAGTTCAAAACTCATTTCTTAACTTCCTCGTCCTCTTCGACGTCGACACGGGGATGGTCGTCAACCACGTTGTACCCAACAACCAGTTCCAACTCTGTCTTTGGGGGCCCATTGCGCATGACGTCGAAGAATAGCCACGCGTAGCGCGCTGCGACGACCAGCATGAATACCGCGTAAATCGAGAATACTGTGCGCAGCGGTATCTTCTCACCCGAGAACGGATTGCGCACAGTCGAGGTTTTGCGGATTTTCATCCAGTCGATGTAGTCCCACGTCGGCAGGAAACTGTAGAGCATCCCGACCACAATCGCCGCGGCCGCCAGCATCGCAAAGACCTGACGTACGCGCATCGGCACCGAAAGGTAGATGATGTCGAACTTCACGTGATCCCGTTCTCGCACTATGAAAGCGCAACTGAAGAAGATCACCCAGACCCACAGAATGCCGATGAGTTCAAGCGTCCATCCGGCGGGGGTAAAGAAGTAGCGCAAGAATATTTGCAATAGGAAGATCAGGAAGATTGCCGCCAGCATCCCGCCGGCAATCGCTTCGGTCAGTCGGGAGAACCCCTTCATAAAGGCTTTCATTATGGTTCTCCCTCCCTTGTCTTACTGGGTTCAGTTGCCCAGAGCGTTGATCTGATCCAGAACGCCCTCAGGCCACGAGCCAGCGAACTCGCTGTCCAGATACATAGACTGTACCTGATCGCGGAACGCCGCGAGATCGGGTTCGTAGATCGCCATGCCTTGCTCTTTCAGGAAGCTGACAAGATCCTCTTCTTTCTGAAGTTGCTTCTGACGGCCTGATTCAGCTGCAGCATCCGCAGCTTCCTGAACCTTAGCCTGCTGTTCCGGTGTCAGCCCGTCCCAAACCTCTTTTCCGATGGCGATATAGTTCAAGTCGACCAAGTGCGATGTCAGGATGATCTGATTGGTCACTTCGTAGAATTTGGCATCAACCACAGTCGGCAACGGGTTGTCCTGACCGTCGACGGCACCAGTCGACAGAGCTGTGTAAACCTCTGAAAACGCCATTGGTGTCGGGGCGGCACCCAGCGCTTTGCCAAGGAACTGCCACGCATCGGTGCCCGGCATCCGCAGGTTCACACCCTCCAGATCAGCCGGAGTGCTGACGGTCAGTTCATCCTTCGGTTGGCGCAGATTCACCTGACGACGGCCCAGATACATGACCGACAGCAGTTTGACGCCCAGTTCTTCTTCGGCCTTTTGCTTGAAGGCATCCATCAAGGGATCGTTGAAGACAGCCACCTGATGCGCGGCGTCCTGGTGGACATAGCCTGCTGTAAAGATCGAAAACTCGGGGAAGAACTGTGCCAGTTCCTGCGCCGAGGTGATCGACATTTCCAGGTTGCCCCGGCTGATGGCGTCCAACTCCGTACCTTGGGCGAAGATTGTGCCGTTATAGCTGGGCTCATATGTCGCAAATTCAGCGACCATGGGTGCGAAAACCTCGGCCATTGCGACCGAGCGCTGATCGGTCTCCGATCCTGATGTTGCGAGGCGAAGTTGAACTTTGTCTTCCGCCAGCGCACCACTTGTTGCGCTAAACAGAACACCGGTTGCGACCAGGGCTGATACAGCAGCCCGGCGGGTAAGTTTGGTAATCACTTTGCTCCTCCCTGAGACATCATGATGCTTCTTTTTTGCGATTCAGAGTTTTGACCTATTTTGGACATTTTGCAAGATGTTTTACAAAATATCAGATATTTTTCATTACCTGCAATCTCTGTTGCTGCGTTTCCTGAAGGTTTCTTATCCTGACAGTCTCGCCAGTTCTGCAAGAATTCTGAATAGCTTCAATAACTTGAAGCGTTCTGAACCCTTCCCAGCCAGACACAATCGGCACTGCTTCGTGCCGAGCTACTTCAACAAAGTGCCTGAGCTGATTGACCAGAGGGTCAGACGCACCCTTCTTCAGCGCGGTCGATGAAATAGGTGTCCACCAGTCCCTATGCTCACTCTGGTAACTCCACAATCGAAGATCGGGAACGGACAACGAACCATGAGAGCCACCTATCATGTAGCTACTCTCAGTGGTTGAAGGATAGATTGGGTATTCCTGAGAAGTCATCTCCCAGCTCCATGGAGCAACGATGCTATCGGACACACTTATGGTCCCTATCGCCCCGCTTTCGAACGTCAACAGAGCACCGGCAACATCTTCGTTGTCGTAACCCCGCTGCGATGCAGCCGACTGAGCCTGTACGGTCATGACTTCTCCGGCCAGGTACCGCAGCAGATCCACATCGTGGACAAGATTGACCGAGATGGGCCCTGCACCGGGTTTCTTTCTCCAAGTCGCAGCATCAAAATACTCGTCTGGCTTATAGAACCAGCAATTCGCATGGACAGCGCGCACATCTCCAATCTTCCCATCGGCAATGGCTTCCTTAGCCGACCGGATCAGAGGATTGTGTCGACGATGATGTCCGACCATCAGTGGCACATTGGCTTTCTCCGCTGCTTGAACAAGCTCAAGTGCAGCGGTGGCTTCTACGGCGATCGGTTTTTCGACAAGAACGGGACAACCATGTCGAACACACGTGAGGCCTTGTTCGACATGAAGCGTGGTCGGGGTCGCGAGAACAGCTCCGTCCGGCGTCTGATTTGCAAACATTTCCTCGAGGGTCTCGTAACATGCGACCCCATGCTCAATGGCGTAAGCACGACCTTCATCGCTGGGGTCGACCACCGCAACGAGATCAACATGGCGCAACGCTCGGACAGCGTCTGCGTGGCGGCGTCCAACAAGGCCGATGCCGACAATGGCAATGCGAAAGTTCTTAGACACTTTGCTTCCTTCCGGAGGGTCCGGAAAATCCCGAAACCGATGATTGCGATCGAGCTGCTTTGCCCAGCTTGGCCACGACCGTATTGGGGTTTTCGCGATTCCGCAATAATGTATGATATTTTTATTTTTACCATACATCAGTTTGGATTGCTGATGTCTATGAAAAATGCTAATTGAACGAGGAAACTGATAATATCGGGTGAAACGCATGGCGAAACAGCCGTCTACGATAGGTGCAAGCACCTATCAGCGCATCAAGCGGGACATCATCTTCGGGGAGTTGCAGCCCGGCTCCAAACTGAAGCTGGACGCCTTGAAGGAACGCTACTCGGCAAGCCTTTCGACACTTCGTGAAACGCTGAACAGGCTCGCCAGCGACGGATTTGTCGAAGCTCCTGAGCAACGGGGATTCCTGGTTACACCGGTCTCCCGTGAAGACCTGATTGAGATATCAGAGCTGCGTGTCCTGTTGGAATGCCACGCGCTGGAGTTATCCATCGAGAATGGTGACACGGATTGGGAGGGGAACCTCGTCGCCGCGCATCATAAGCTGCATTTGATGGAGCAGCGGCTTCTCAAAGGAGATGACTCTGAGAAAGAAACCTGGAAGAGGTACGACTCGGAGTTTCATCAAGCAATGATAGCAGCCTGCAACTCCAAGAATCTTCTATCCCTTCACTCAATCATCTATGACAAATATCTTCGCTACCAGATGCTCGTACTGACCTATCGAGGTGAGGTAGCAGCCAAAGAACACAAACACATGTTCGATGCCGCATTGGCCAGAGACGCGAATATGGCCAAGAAACTGTTGGAAGATCACATCCGAAACGGCCTCACCCACACGTTGGAGGCTATGTAAGGCGGCATGCTGATTGCGTGCTTCGACGTCTTCAGGTCGATTTGGCAGGGAATAACTCATAATTCCACATCTAAATCGAGAAGTTTGTGAACGGCCCAAAGCGGACCTTCACGCGTCGGGCAGTGAAGGTCCGAATTAGCAATATTAAACTCGGTCTGGTGCAAGAAGCCGCCAGTAAGGGGCTGCCTTTTGAGCTCACCCAACGCAACTTAAACCTACGGTCATGAGTCAAATATCAGGAACACATAGGTCATAAAGGCGGCCAGATGCACGACACCCTGAAGCGCGTTGGTGCGGGTTCCGACAAAGGTCAGGATGCTGATCCCTATTGTCAGGGCCAGGAGGACGATTTCCGCGCCGCCGAGCCCAAGTTCGATGGGAAGCGCAACAAAATGTGCCGCGATCAGCACAGCGGGCACTGTTAGGCCAATGGTTGCCAAAGCCGACCCCAGACAGATGTTCACGGCCCGTTGCAGTTTGTTGGCCCGCGCAGCGTCCAGCGCGGCGAGGGCTTCAGGTGTCAGGATCATGGCGGCAACCAGAAAGCCACCCAACGCGACAGGTGCGCCAAATTCCAGCAATTTGAAATCGACAAACAGCGCCAGTTTTTTGGACATCAAAACCAGGGGCAACATCGCCAGCACCAACCAAAGAACATGGAAACCGATGCTTTTGGTTTCCAGATGATGCGCATCCGAGCCACCGGTTGTTGGCAGGTCTTCCTCAGGCTGTCGAAAAATCTCGGGTTTGCCGGCGGTTTGGTAGACGAGGAAAATCCCATAGAGCACCAAGGACATGGCGATCATGAAGACAGTTTGCAGAGCCGACAGACCACCGCCCGGGGCGGATATGGTGAAGCTTGGCAAGACGAGGCTGACGATGGCCACTGGCAACAGCACCACAAGGTAGGCATTAGCACCCGAGAGGTTGAACACCTGCAGCCCGTGCCGCAGCCCCCCAATCAGCAGGCTGAGACCAACCAATCCGTTCATGACAATCATCAACACGGAAAACATAGTGTCCCGAGCCAGTGTCGGGTTGTTGTCCCCGGTCAGCATAACAGCTGTGATCAGAGCCACTTCGATGCCGATCACCGACAATGTCAGGATCAATGTGCCATAAGGCTCGCCAAAGATGAGATGCCCTTCATAGACTACCCAGTCGAGGAAGTGATTGACCTGAGACCAGATCCGCCGCTGGGTTCTGGCTGTTATGGCCACCGACCCCCGAGACGAGAACGCGACCAGCTGGTCCAGGGTTAACCCACGGGTCCGTTCTGACTTGCCGATCATTGGAGACAGTTGGGCT
>NZ_BAABWL010000012.1:0-58450 GCF_040371315.1 Ruegeria sp. HU-ET01832 | reverse complement strand
CGCGCGCCACACCAGCGTTAGAACTGTCGATGTCTTGGTTCTGGCACACCACGCAGCGCACCTGTTTTGAAATCGCCCGGGCCCGCTCTTCCAAAACCGGATCTGCAAGTATCTCGTCGGGCTCAACCGCGAATGCCGACTGCGACACCAGCGTCGCCAAAGTGACTGCGGTAATTACAATGCGACGTATCATGAGGCCTCTCCTCCGGCCGCCCGCGCCTGATCCAGCGCGGTGCGCATCTTTGAAATTGCCTCGTCGCCCAGCACCGGGCCGACAAGGCGGAATACGACCTTGCCCGCGCCATCAATCACAAAGGTCTCCGGCACGCCGGAAATCCCCCATTCGATCCCGGCTCGGCCGTCCAGGTCGGAACCGATGCGCTCATAAGGGTTGCCCAGATCGTTGAGCCATTTCCGCGCGTCCTGCGGCTTGTCTTTGTAGTTAATGCCCATCAGGCGAATGCCCTCATCGCGCACCATACGCGTCAGCACCGCATGTTCGGCCCGGCAGGGCACGCACCAGGACGCAAACACGTTAACCATGATCGGTGCTGACCCGTCATTTTCCACCAGATCGGTACTGGACAGCCCGTGGGTATCCAGCCCATCGACCGGCGGCAAGTCGAACTCAGGCACCGGCTGCGAGATCAAAACAGACGGGATTTCGTTTGGATCGCGATCGGGATTCAGTCCCCATAGCAGGAAGGCACCCAGGATGCCGGCAATCGTAATTGGGAACAGCGCAAATAGACGTTTCATTGCCCTACTCCGCCGCCACCGGAACGGAGCTCTGCCCAGTCCGCTTTCGTGGTGCACCGACGCGTAGCCGCCGATCGGAGAGTGACAAGACACCACCAAATGCTAACAATCCTGAACCTATCCAGATCCAGACCACCAATGGCTCATACAAGATACGCAGGGTCCATTTGCTCTGTTCTGATTCCGCCGCCGGTTCCGATATCGAGGCGTAAAGGTCCCCTGCCAACGTCGTTCGAATTGCCGACTCGGTCGTACTGGTACCCGCCACGAGATAGGCCCTGCGCTCGGGTTGAAGCGTGGTGACATAAGCGCCATTGCGAAATACCGTCAGTGTGGCCGTGCGAGACAGATAGTTCGGACCGCGAAGCTGTTCCACACCGTCAAAACGCACGTCGAACCCTGCTATCTCAATCTGTGTTCCGGGCTCGGCAAAAGTCACGACCTCGGATTTCCAAGCGCTGGACCCGATAAAGCCGATCATACAGACAGCCAACCCCGCATGGGCCACGACCATGCCGTAATGAGAACGCGGTAGGTTGCGGGCCCGACGCAGGGACTCGGCCAACGGCGCCTCACCCAATTTAATTCGGCTGGCCCACTCTGTCAGCACAGCGCCCAGCAACCAAACCGCAAGGCCGATCGACACTACCGCCAAGGCTGGGCCGCCGGTATCCAGATACCACACAAGCAACGCTACGAGCAGGCTAACCCCGGCCACCCATTTGAGCCGGGACAGCACACCGCGCAAATCCGCCCGCTTCCATGACAAAAGCGGCCCAATCCCCATTACAACGACCAGAACCAGCATGATCGGCACGAAACTGGCGTTGTAATAAGGTGGTCCAACCGAAATCTTTTCACCTGTCACAGCCTCAAGCAAAAGCGGATAAAGCGTACCGAATAGAACCGTCGCCGTTGCGGTGGCCAGCAGCAGGTTGTTAATAAGCAAACCGGCCTCGCGGCTGATCGGGGCAAAAAGACCGCCGCCCTCCATCTCCGGTGCGCGGATGGCAAACAGCGTCAATGAACCGCCGATCGCGACAGCCAACAGCGCCAAGATGTAAATGCCGCGTTCCGGATCGACCGAAAACGCATGGACCGATGTAAGCAAGCCTGAGCGGACAATGAATGTCCCCAACAAGGACAACGAGAAGGTCAAAACGGCCAGCAGGATCGTCCAACTTTTGAAGCTGCCGCGCTTTTCTGTCACGATGGCCGAATGGAACAGCGCTGTGCCAGCAAGCCAGGGCATAAACGAGACATTCTCGACCGGATCCCAGAACCACCAGCCGCCCCAACCCAGTTCGTAATAGGCCCACCAGCTGCCCAGAACGATACCAAGTGTCAGAAACACCCAGGCCGCCAATGTCCAGGGTCGGACCCACCGCGCCCATGCCGGATCGACCCGCCCCTCAATCAGGGCAGCCACGGCGAAAGAAAATACGATCGAGAAGCCGACATAACCCAGGTATAGGAACGGCGGGTGCAGGGCGAGGCCGATATCCTGCAACAGCGGATTTAAATCCTGACCATCCAGTGGCGCCGGAAGCACCCGGTCGAACGGGTTCGAGGTGAACAGCATGAATGACAGGAACCCCGCGCTGATCCAGGCCTGCACTGCCAGAGTGCGCGCCTTGAGTTTCAGCGGGATGTTCCGAGCCAACAGAGACACACCCAGCCCGAAAATCACCAATATCAGAATCCACAACAGCAGCGACCCTTCGTGGCTACCCCAGGTCGCAGCCACCTTGAAAAGCATCGGTTTCAGCGAATGAGAATTGCTGGCCACATTTAGCACAGTGAAATCGCTGACCACGAAGGACCACATTAGAGCGGCGAAGGCGATAGCAACCAGCGCTGTCAGCAGGACCGAGGTCGCAGATGCCGATCGCATCCACATGACATTGTTCCGTGCTGCTCCAATCAAGGGTAATACGCTTTGCACCAAGGACACGGCCAGGGCAAGCGCCAGGGCGAACTGCCCGATTTCCGGTATCATTCCAATCCCTCCGGATTTCCGGTTTTGCGGCCTTGTCCGACAATCCAGCGCTGGAGGGTCAAGCGCATTATTGCCGCACCCCCCTCCGGCTGATGCATTCTTGACGAGCGCAAGTCTGGCCGGTGGCCTTGACCTTCCAGCGCTGGAGACCCCCACCATTCCGGTTTCACCGATGGACGTAGCGAACACTTTGTTTTCAGGGCACGGACTCAGGAAACAAACGAGAACGAGGGCAACATGACACGGAACAACAGCAAGATTTCGTGCGTCTGGCAACGCCTCCAGGCCGTAATACTGGCTGGGGGGCTGAGCCTCGGGTCACCTGCCATGGCCCAACCTGAAAACCGTCCGGCTGACAACGAGGCGATGAACCCGCAAGCCTCCAGCAACATGTCAGGTATGGGAAGCATGTCCACGATGATGCGCCCCGACGCGGTGCCGCCAACGGGCGTCGTTGGCGGTATGCATCCGCCTGAGGGTGTTTTGATGCCGGTGTTCTCTTACATGAACATGGAGATGAACGGAAATCGTACCGGAACGCAGTCGCTGTCTACCTCGGACGTGCTGTCGCAGTATCCGATCGCGCCGCTCAGCATGAGCATGAACATGGCGATGGTCGGCCTGATGTACGGTGTGACCGACGAAATCTCGGTGATGGCGATGCTGCCCTATACCCGCAAGACGATGAAGCACCAGACCCGAATGGGCCAGACTTTTAAGACCAAGGCACAGGGGTTTGGCGATCTGAAGATCATCGGCGGATATGATATCTACAAATCCAACGGGCAGGTGCTGGAACTATCTCTTGGCCTCAGTCTGCCGACCGGCTCGATAGACGAGACCGACACCACGCCGGCTGGGCCGGACCAGCTGCTGCCCTACCCCATGCAACTGGGTTCAGGCACCTACGACCTGCTGCCGGGCGTCACCTATACGGGCCAGAACGCGGATTGGTCTTGGGGCGCCCAGCTGGCCGCCATGATCCGGATGGGTGAGAATGATGCCGGTTACACCTTGGGCAATGTCTATTCAGCAACAGTTTGGGGTGCACGGCGCTGGAATGACCAGTTCAGCTCCTCGTTGCGGGTGGTCGGCGACATCGTGGAAAACATTGACGGGTCGGATGCGCGCCTGAACCCAAGCATGGTGCCCACCGCCGATCCGACCCTGCGCGGCGGCCAGTTTCTGAGTATCGGAATCGGAGTGAATTACCTTGTGCCGGGATCGGGCGTTTTGGCGGGCACGCGCCTGGGTATCGAGGGCGTGATCCCGGTGTATCAAGATCTGGATGGGCCCCAGCTTGAACGCGATTACGCAGTCTCCTTCGCGATACGCAGGGCGTTCTGACCCTTCAGCCCCAAACCGACTGTAAACGGACAATCAGCGCCGCCGCGGTGGTCAGAACGACCACTGACACCGCCATCAGTAGCAGGGCCAATATCACAGGTCCGCCCCGCCCGGGTACGCGACGTGCCAGTTGGGCCGAAAATCCAGTACCGTGGGCGATCTGGCTCTGAACGACGGATAGGTACAGCGGCAGCGCTCCGACCAGCGTGGCGTACAGGTAAACGCCTGAGATGTTCTCGAAGTAGGCGGAGCGCACCAGCGTCGGACCGACTACCCGCAACGCCACTAAGGGATCACCGCCGAAAGACCCGAACCAGTCCGCCGAAAGCGCGTAGATCAGCGCGTGCAGCGCGATGAACAGGACGGCCCGTAGCAGCAGGTCAATTAGCAGATACCGGGCCGGGATGGCCCCCCTGCCCCGCGCCCTGACCCCAAAGGCGAATAGAAAAAAGCTGAGATAGTTCACGGCAAACACGACGGGCAGCCCATTTGTCACCACCTGGCGCAAAAACCGGACAAACGCGGGACCGCCGTTCAGAAGGTGCGTCGCAAAGCCCGGCGTACGCAGTATGAAAGCCAGCAACAATGGCACCAGCGCAAGACAGCTGACGATCAGCGTGTTCCGTGCAAACTGCCAAAACGGCATGTCGATCGCGAAATATCTCTCCATCACCTCTACCTTGCCAGCCAGTCCGTTTCCCGTCGACCACTGACAATGAATCCAGAACGGTTACTTGACTATTTGGCCCCTGATTGTCAGCGGATTTTCACCAACCACATGTTTTATATAAGCTTTTCAAATTGTCAGCTGACAATCGCGCACATTTCCCCGATTGAGCAGAGCCTTGAGCATAGGTTCACAGGAAAACCGCCCTGCCCGCGCCTTCTGTGCAAGCCGTCTGAGATAGGCACCGGGATTGCGGATATCTGCCAACCGTTCGAGGATGCACAAAACTGAAGTGGTCGCCGCCTTTGCCCCCATGCTTTGGCGCGCGTCGTGGAAAACGAGCTCATCGATGCCAATCATGGGAGCCAGTTTCTCAGCAATTCCTATCAGCTCTCGCCAATCGCTAACCCTGTTGGGATAATACTGCCGAAATTCGCTGCAGGCTGTAAGGATGCGGTTTAGATCTTCGGTATTCACTGTTTGGCCCAATTTGCCACCGCTGACAGTTTCGGCTTCTTCAGAGTCAATATCTTTCTCAGATGAATATTGTATGTGCCGCTCATTTTGGCTGTCGGTGCCGCTCATTTTGACGTTTGCAAAAACACTTTCCGCCGTGTTTTCCACAGGCCGGTGTAGGGTCAAGGCTTCTTCCAGTTGCGCGGCGAGAGCGGCCAGGTCGTTCTCACCAACTTTGCGACGCAAGATCAGCCGGGCGGTTTCCAGAAGGTCGGTGCAGATCCCCTGCCCCGTTTCGAGCAGGAACTGACGCGCAGCGGCGATTTGGTCCCGCAGCGCACGTATCCGTTCGGTACGTTGATGCGCGGCCTGTGCCGCAAAAAAGATCTGCTCTGCATGGCCATTCAGCGGTGACAGGTCAAAGCCAAATGCCACTTCTACCCCTTGCCCCATCCGGCGCGCGAACCGCTTGCGATTGGCACTGTCCTGCCGGTTGACAAGCCCCAGTTCGACCAGCCGTGCCACGTGCCGGCGTAACGTGCTTTCGGGCATACCGTTGAGCCTTTCGGATAGGGTGCGGTTGGACGGGTAGACCACGGCGTTTCCTGCCCCGGCCGGGATGGCCCGATCAGGTAGAAAGGTCATCAGCGCTCTGAGAACGCCCAGTGTGCGATGCGAAATGTTGAAATCCGGCGCAGCCGCGGTCAAGGCCGACAGCAACTCCCATTTGTCTACAGAGGCCGGGACAAAAGACTCCGGCCGCCCAAACTCGGTCTGGGACGCGTGTTTCATGGCTTTTTTCACGAAAGACAACAAAATCCCTGCCCTGCGCGCAGCGCAGAGTTGACAGGACCGATTCGGAGGGGCTATTCCAAAGATGCTAAGTTTGAAAAGGGCCTTCCGGGATGCATGTCCTGGGGGGCTTTTTATCTCCTGCTCGTGCCTCCTATTTTTTGTTTCATCTGTTTTCAGTCTTCCGACCATTCGTTTTCCAGCGGTCGTGAAGTTCGGCCAGTAGCGCCTCGGCATGGGTTTCGAACCAACGGTCGAACCCTTCGGCGTTGCGGGCGGGAATGTTGAGTGTAACGCCCCGGTTGGTCTGGCGGATGTCGGCCAACGCCTGTCCTTCTTCGTTTCGCAAGGTGCGTGGCTTAGTCACAGGGGCTTTCCTGCCAGTATCGGGCTTGACGGTCACTTGCTGCAGCACAGCCTCGAAACGGGTGTTGGAATCGAGCGTCAGGAAGTCGGGTCGGTTCATGAAGGTGTTGGCGCGGCTGAGCGCGGCCTTGTCCTTCACCGCCTCGGCCAGAGCCATCCAGCGGTCGCGTCCGATATCGGGTGCAGAGCCGATCTGGCGCAGGAAGGGCAATGGGAAGGCTGTGCCTACCTTGAGCAAACGAGACACCATCGGCTTGTCGATTGACAGCGCGGCGGCGATTGTCGGTCGGTCATAGTCGGCTGCCTGCAGCTGAGCGGCAAAGCTGGCTTTTTCAATGAAAGACAGATCCTGCCGCGACGTATTTTCCTGACCCTGCGCCATAACCAACGCGTGATCGTCCAGTTGGCGCACCATTGCCTTGACCGGCAAGCCCAATTCCTTCAGCGCCATCAGGCGGCGGCGGCCATAAACGATCTCGTACCGGCCAGTTTTCTCGGGGTGCGGGCGCAGCAGAACCGGAACCTGCTGACCATAATTGCGCAGGCTTTCTACCAATTGTCGCTGCGCATCGCTGTCCAGCCCCAGCCGGTCTTCAAAACCGGCGTCGTCAATAAGGGCGCAGTCGATATCCTGAACTGCGTTTTCCTGCAGTTTCGACAAAGAGGATTGCAGAGCGCCGACAGCGCCGCGCGGCATGATCTTGGGTTTTCCCCCGAGTGACTTGGCCTCGGGACTGGTGATTTCCGTTGTCAGAATTCCTTTGCGTGCCATCAGCGTCCCCATGCTTGTTGCAGCAGTGACTCAATCTCGTCATTCACCAGATTCAGTGAATCCACCGCGCGATCGTAAGTATTGCGGTGGAATTGTGAGCGTTCGACTTCGTACACCGTCTGTTGCGTCAGTCCAGCGTCAGAAATCGCGGTCGATTTCAGCATCGGCGCCACCATCACCTCATTGCCGAACAGTTGGCGCAGAAAGGCAACGACTTGTTGCTGTGGTCCGTCGCTGGGTTCGTAGCGGTTGATGAGAAAGCGAAGGAAATCAAACTCCATGGTTGCTCCGGCATTGGCCACGACGTCCAGCAATTCTGCACTCATCTGAAGGAACTGAGACATAGACGCCACGTCCAGCATGTTGGGAACTACGGTAATCAGCACTCCAGTCGAGGCACACAGCGCTGACATGGTCAGATAGCCCAATTGCGGAGGGCAATCGAAGATGATCACGTCATAGTTTGACTCGACCTCCTCCAAAGCCATGGCCATACGGGAGAAAAATGCCGGCTGCACGTTGTTGATCAGCGCCTGAGGCGTTTCGTGCTCGAATTCCTGCAAGATCAAACCGCCAGGGGCCAGGTCGATACCGGAAAAGAAGGTTTCCTGAATGATCTGCGACAAGGGCAGGGGGTCTTCATAGCGGATGGCGTCGTAGATCGTACCCGATTCCAGAAAGTCGTATTCCGGGCGGTAGCCGAAAAGGGTGGTCAGCGAGGCCTGCGGATCGATATCGACCGCCAACACCCGGTAGCCCTTGAGCGCCAGCCGCTGCGCGGTGTGTATCGCGCTTGTGGTTTTACCGGAACCGCCCTTAAAGTTGAGAAATGACAGAACCTGTACCTTATCTCCTGGACGACGGCCCTTCAGATAGGCCCCGGGCGTTTTGGCTGTGGATTCCAGCTCGGTTCGGATGGTCAGAAGATCCTGTGCAGCGTAGTGCCGACGGCCGCCCGGCGTGGTATGCACGTCGGGGATTCGGTTGTCGAAATGCAGCTTGCGCAAAAAGCTGGGGGAAATTCCCAACAATTCGGCAGCCTCCCCGGCGCTGAACAGGCGCAACTCCTTGCGGGCATCCGGCGCAAAGACCTTGAGCATATGGCTTTGCAGCGCCGCGCTCAGGTTTTCGGCGTTTTCGCGGATGCGCGAATTGATATGGATGGTCTCTGCCACTGCTGCCCTCGTTCAGTAACGCTGTTTTTCGCCAACGCTGTTTTTACCGTTTTTGTAAGCAAGAGGAGGGGGGTTGGCAACAAATTCTTGAAATTGGGAGGGTCTTTCCCGCTTTCCCACATATAGTATCAGCGGGAGTGTTGATCACAATATGCCGAATAAAGCATTGAAAAAATTGATTTTTTTACAGCCCTGCACCCAATCCAACTCGGATAAGACTGTCACGGCCCGAGCGGCGTCAAATTCAACGTGTCCGGCAGATTCGATTCGCCTTAGCCAAACAGCGATGCGGCCAAGGTCGTTTTCACCGTAGCACCGAATTGACTTGACACTGTACGGCACAATAAACTTGTGTTCGCACAGCGCAATAGACGTGCATCAGAACGACACGATATACGTGAGGCTTGGCAATCGCGACACCACAACAAAAACTGGCCGCTTCCCTCGAAGTGCTGCGCGATCTGCAGGCAGGTGGCCGCAGGGTGTTTCGCTCGGCTGACATTAGCCGCACCCACCGCGAACGGTTACGCGACAACGGTTTTTTGGCCGAAATCATCAAAGGCTGGTGGATGTCGACCAGCCCCAAGTCGAGTCCGGGCGACACCACGCAGTGGTATGCGTCATTTTGGGCCTTCTGCACCGCGTATTGCGAAGCTCGCTTTGGTGAAAACTGGCATTTGTCGCCCGAACAGTCACTGATGTTGCATGCCGAATCCAACTGGGTTCCGTCGCAGCTTGTGGTGTATGCGCCGAAGGGCAGCAACAACAACACCCAACTGCTGCACGGCACGTCGATCTACGACCTGCGTCAGAAGAAGATGCCCCCACCCGATGACCTGACCGTTCGCGAAGGGTTGCGCGTGTTCACACCCGAGGCGGCGCTGGTGAAGTTGAACGAGACCTTTTTCCAGCGTAACCCGGTTGAGGTTCAAGTCGTGCTGGCCGCTTTGGGGCAGGGGGCACCCTTACTATCGCGCCTGCTGGATGGGGGGCATTCGACCGTGGCTGGGAGACTTGCCGGGGCGCTGCGGCGTATGGGCCGTAGTGATCAGGCCGACCGGATCGTCCTGACGATGACTACGGCGGGGTATGACGTCCGGGAAAGCGATCCGTTTGCTTTGGATGTCGCAGTGGCCCGGGCACCCAACCGCATGTCGCCCATCTCCGGGAGGCTCGCGGCGCTATGGAAGACACATCGGAACGGGGTTCTGGCGCATATGCCGCCCCCACCCGGTCAGGCCGGCGATGCAAACGCTTACCTGCGCGCTGTTCAGGACAGCTACAGGCAGGATGCGTATCACTCGTTGTCGATCGAAGGTTACAGCGTGACGCCGGACTTGGTCGAGCGGGTGCGTGACGGGCGTTGGAATCCCGAACAAGACGGGGATGATCAGGAAGATCGCGACGCGCTGGCTGCGCGAGGGTATTTTCAGGCTTTCGAGCGCGTCAAGGCGGATATTGGCGCCATTTTGGGCGGGGCAGCGCCCGCCAAGCGGGTCCGCAGCGGGGTAGGGGAGTGGTATCTGCAGTTGTTTGCACCTTCGGTGGCGGCTGGTTTGATGAAACCTCGGGATCTGGCAGGGTATCGCGATCAACCCGTCTATATTCGTGCCTCGCGCCATGTTCCGCCGCGGGCCGAAGTTGTGCCGGACGCGATGGATGCACTGTTTGGCCTGTTGGACGAAGAGTCGGAACCGGCTGTAAGGGCGGTGTTGGGCCATTGGATGCTTGGTTATGTTCATCCCTATCCCGATGGCAATGGCCGGATCGCCCGGTTTCTGATGAACGTTATGCTGGCGTCGGGGGGGTACCCATGGACGGTGATCCGAGTGCAGGACCGTGCCGAATACATGAGCGCCCTCGAAGCCGCGAGCGTTTCGGGAGATGTTTCCCTTTTCGCAAGGTTTATCGCCACAAGGGTTGGCGCATGACGAGCCAAAGAGACGATGCGGCCTGTGTCTTGCATGCTATCACTTGGGCCGCCAATTGAATTGAACGGATAATTAAATGGACATACCGGATTGTGCGGTCGATTGTTTTCACCCATCTACCGAGTTCGGAAACCACACAAGGCAACAGGAGCACTATAAATGCTGACCAGACGACATTTTGTTGCAAGTTCGCTCGCCATTTTCTCTCAGCCGGTTTTTGGAGTGACGTCGGCGGCGGCCTCGCAATGGTCGGAGTGGGATGCGCAAGTAACGCCAGCCAATTTTGATCCCGCAACATCCAATCCCTGGGGGTTACACCCACGTTTCCTGCCTCAGCGTGTGCAAACCAATCGACCACTTATTCCGGGTGACATTCATGTCGACGCGGTAGCGCGATATCTGTATTTCATCGAAGACGGTGGCACGGCAATGCGCTACGGCGTAGCTATTGCGCGGGGTAATCTCTATGAGCCCGGAGTCTACACAATCAAGCGAAAGGCCAAATGGCCGCGTTGGACTCCCACCGCCGAAATGATTGAGCGTGACCCTGATGAATATGCGCAATTCGCAAATGGTGTGCCGGGTGGGCCAACAAACCCATTGGGATCAAGGGCGCTTTATCTCTACGAAGGTGGTCGCGACACATATTTGCGAATTCACGGAACACCCTATCCAAGATCTATCGGAGGTCGCGCAAGTTCTGGCTGCGTAAGGATGGCGATGCCACATATCATCGGGCTTTATGATCGTGTCAGGCCAGGGTCCACGGCTCATCTCTACCCTCCCGAGCGCCTTCTGACCGCGACCAGCTGATAGGCGCTTGTCAGGCGCGCGTACAGATTGGGCGCCCTTCAATAGTCCTGAGTGGCAGGTAGGTTGTTTCAACCGGCCCCACGTAGCGATACCAATAGCAACCGTCCTCAGGCATGATTTTAACGGCGTTCAGGTCCTGGCCCGGAGCAGCGATCTGGGCAACGGCGTCAGGAACTCGGGAAAGCGTTCCGGGCTCGCTTTCTGCAGATATCGACGTTGTTTCGGTGCAGGCGCCGACAAGCATAAGTGCAGCCAGTGCTTGGAAAGCTTTCCTGAAGGACATGGTGTTTAGTCCACTGTGATTGTCATTTGTAGTGCCTACTACCCTCGCATCGACGGGTAATCACATCAATTCACCAAGAACTAAGCAATTGTTAGCGTTGCTTTTTTGTGCTCGGCTGATTCAAAAAGTCAGGTTTTGCTTATAGCATCCTGGAATTACGTCCAAGAAAAATTGCTTTTCCACAATGACTTGATGATTTGGGTCCGCCTTTTAGGGAAATATCCCTGCGCCAACGGCAACGACAATTCAGACGAGGCATCCCATATGAAATGTCATTTGCCTGTTGACCTTCCAGCGCAGGAACCGGGCATACGAGTTATTTGAGTCGGAAAAAGAATAAACTTTGGGATGGCAGGCATGAAAACGAACAGTGATAGAAAGGCTGTTACGCGACGCGGAGTGATTGCCGCGTTTGCTGCGACAACCCTTTTTCCAGCACCGGCGGTTTGGGCCCAATCAACGACAACTGAGGGGACTCGCCGGAATGTTTCCTCATTCCGCGTTGCTAAATGGCAGGATCACTTTGATACGCTCAAGAATGGTGTGATCCTGTCCGATACACAGTCCAAGGTCCTGCAATATTGGTCAGAAGACGAGAGCGTCTATCGGATGTATCCAACCAGCGTGCCGCTGACGGAAGACCTTACAAGGCTGGGCTACACCACAGTAACTCGCAAGGTTGAGGGGCCATCTTGGCGACCGACACCAGCAATGAAAAAGCGCAACCCTGCTTGGCCCGACTATGTGGGCCCGGGTCCGGAGAATCCTCTGGGGACACATGCACTTTATTTGAGCTGGCAATACTACCGGATCCACGGCACCAACGACACACGCAAGATCGGAAGAAGATCCTCCAATGGCTGCATCGGCTTATACAACGATCAGATTGCGGAATTGTTCGAGCTGGCGGCTGTAGGCACGCAGGTAAAACTGATCTGACCTTGGTCAATGCGATTTTTCTGAGCGGGCCCAAAAGTCAGAAACTGAAAATCATATGAAAAACTGAGATGGATAAACTTACACTCTTGATAGGCGGAGTAGTGATCGCAGGCGCCGCCGCGTTCGTCTACAACCTAAATCAGCAACCGACAGGCCACTCGATGACGCCGCCCGATACGTCAGCACTGGAGCCAGGAGACCCAATTGAAAACGTCAATCTGCCGGACCAGCTAAGCGAATTTGCGGCCGTCGGCAAAGTGGCATTCGACGCCAAATGCTCGGCGTGCCATGGCGCGAATGCAACAGGTCTGGAAGGCCTTGCTCCACCTTTGGTGCATAAAATCTATGAACCAAGCCACCATTCGGACGAGTCATTTTATGTGGCAGTCCAGAATGGAGTTCGGGCACACCATTGGAAGTTCGGCAATATGCCGCCGGTCGATGGCTTGACCCGTGCGGATGTGAAGGGCATCGTGGCGTATATAAGAGAGCTGCAGCAGGAAAACGGGATTTTCTGAAGGTGACGAGCCGAATGGGCAGTGCAATTCGTTACATCATACTGTCAATGGTGCTGACCATTGGCGGGCTGCTTGTGACGGCCGATTCTGCTCATGCACATGGCAGTGGTTCACAGCACGTGATTGACCAAACGGACTCCGCGGACGTTGAGCATGTCAAGCAGGGTCATCCCGGACATTGTCATGGCGGAACGATTTGCAACGCTGTTGGTCTATTTTCGATGGGTCCACCACCGCCTGGCCCCCAAGATACTGAACAAAGATACTCGATCCCTCGAGCCCAATACCGGGTTCTCGGTATCGCGGCGTTTGACCCACCACCGCCGCGTGTCCTGATCTGACCAGTCGAATTGCGCTCAACCTGGGCGCGTCGAAGCAGACGACAAGGACAAAACAATGAACATTCTAAAAATGACCACAGGCGTTGCCCTGGTTTCTCTGTTCGCAGCCGCCGCCCTGGCGCATGGTGGCGCAACCGGCATCGTCAAAGAACGCATGGATGGTATGTCCGCGATGAAGGACAGCATGAAGATCCTTACGCCGATGATGCAGGGGAAAACGCCCTACAATGCGCAAACGGTACGAAGCGAGGCCAAGAAAATCGGGCGCCACGCTGGCGAGAGCATGACAAAGCTGTTTCCAGAGGGATCTGATGGCAAACCCTCGGAGGCCAAATCGGAGATCTGGCAGGATTGGGGTTCATTTGCAGAGTTAGCCAGACAGTTGGAAACCTACTCTGAAGGCCTTGCGCTTGCGGCGGACAACGGGTTGATGATGTCCGGGTCGGGCCATGGTTCGGGCATGATGGGCGGCGCATCCATGATGGGTGGCGGTTCTATGATGGGTGCCGGAATGATGGGCGGCAGTACAAACCAGGCACAACTTTCTGAAATGCCGGCAGATGGTGTGTTCATGATGCTGAGCCAGACATGCTCGGCATGTCACACGCAATTTCGGTCGGAATAGGAATGCGTCATGAGACCGATATTCCGATTGGGCCTTGCTGCCGCCGTAACGGCGTCAGCGGGACTTGTTGCCGTGATGGCTTGGCCAATTGGCCAGCCCTTACAAGCTATCGACATTCAGGGTGACGTTAACCGCGGGGCTTATCTGGCAAGGGCAAGTGGCTGTATCGCTTGCCACACAGATTTTGCCAAAGGGGGCGCGCCCTTGGCCGGTGGGGTGGAGTTGGATACCCCGTTCGGCACGCTCTATTCACCGAACCTGACCACAGATCCTGACCACGGGGTCGGTGATTGGACGGTCGAGGAATTTGCCCGCGCGGTGCGTCAGGGTGTGTCGCCTGACGGAGAACCCTATTACCCGGCCTTTCCTTATCCGTTCTATGCCAACTTCACTGATCAGGACATCGCTGATCTCTGGGCCGCCTGGCAAACGGTTGCACCGGTAGCGGAACCGTCAAAAGAGCAGGAAATGGCGTTCCCCTTCAATCAGAGATGGGGCCTGAAGCTGTGGCGCGCGGCTTTTCTGGAACCACCTCGCACTGATCCCGTGCCGGGCAATGACGAAGTGTGGAACCGGGGTCGGCTACTGGTCGAAGGTGCCACGCATTGTGCGGCCTGCCACACCGGGAGGAACCTGGCTGGCGCAAGAAATTCGGACACGGAACACTTCAAAGGAAGTGACTCCCTGCCGGGCGGTGACAAGGCACCGGCCATCGACTTTGAGACCCTGCAAAAGCGTGGTTGGACGGTAGATGATTTGGCCTACGCGTTGCGCACCGGCGTCATGCCTGATGGCGATGTCTTCGGCGGCGCCATGGGAGAGGTCGTAAACTATGGCACCAGCTTTCTGACAGACGAAGACCGGAAGGCAATGGCGACTTATCTGCTGGATGTGCACGACGGGGGATAATCGAGTGAGAGATCAAATTTTCTTTGGAGGGAAGTCCTCATGAAGCTCAATCGCAGGCAATTCGTTGCAGGCACGTCGGCACTAATCGCAGTGCCGACTATCGGTAGGGCGGCTACCGCCCCCCGAATAATCGAGGCGCGTTCAGGATTGGCACGTGTTGCCCCCGACAGCTATCCTGAAACCGAGATATGGGGATATGATGGCGGTGTTCCGGGCCCCGAAATTCGTGCCCGGCAGGGCGAAACGGTTCGCCGGACACTCCTGAACTCACTGCCTCAGCCTACGGCAATCCATTGGCATGGACTGCGGGTTCCAAACAACATGGATGGGGTGCCGGGTCTTACACAGGAGGCTGTACCAACAAGCGGCGAGTTTCAGTATGACTTGCCTCTGAAGGATGCAGGAACCTTCTGGTACCACTCTCATAACCAGTCAACGGAACAAGTGGCCAGGGGCCTTTACGGCGCGTTCATCGTCGACGAAATGGACCCGCCGGACACGGATCATGACATTACGATCCTGCTGGATGACTGGAGGTTGGGTCAGGACGCCCAAATCGTCGATGATTTCGGCGCGATGCATGACTGGACGCATGCAGGCCGAATGGGAAACTACGTTCACGCGCACATATCGCCCATGACAGAAGTTTTGACGAACCAACGTTTGCGACTTCGAATGGTCAACGTGGCAACTGATCGGATCATGTATGTCTCAGTAGGTGGCGCAAACGGGAAACTGGTCGCTTATGATGGCATGCCGGTAAGGCAGCCAGAGGATTTTGAAACCCTTGTTTTCGGGCCTGCACAGCGAGCAGACTTAATTGTTGATGTCACAGCGGAATCGAACGAAGCCGTTCAAATAACTCTTCACGAACGCGATGAATCGTTTGTCATCGCTGAGATTCCGGTTTCGGGAAGCGGCACATCTGCTAACCGCGGTGTGATCGCAGCCCTGCCACCCAACCCTGCTTCTTTTCTCGAAGATGTTTCTGACGCTTTGACTGTTCTATTGGTGATGGAAGGCGGGGCGATGGGCGGACTGCGTCAAGGCACTTATAACGGCCAAGTCATGAGCACCAATGAATTGGTTCAGGAAGGGCAGATCTGGACATTCAACGGTGTCGCCGGGTTACCTGAAAACCCGCTTGCTGCCGTTTCGCGTGGCGACATAGTCCGGATTCAGATGCAGAACGAAACCGTCTTTCCGCACGCTATGCACTTGCACGGGACGCACTTCCAGGAAGTTCTGCCGAACGGCAGCCTGGGGCCGCTGCGGGACACAATCCTGGTTGACCGGATAGAAACGCGGGAGATTGCGTTCGTTGCGGATAACCCGGGGGACTGGCTGTTTCATTGCCACATGCTGTCGCATCAGGCCGCTGGTATGAAGACCTGGCTGAGCGTGGCGTGATGAACAAGAGCGCCGCGAAATGGGTGTCACTGGCTGCTGTGGTGATCATTGTCGCGGTCGCTGGCTGGGGCCTGGGTGGGCGTGCGCAGAACAGTTCATCGGCGGATTCGGCACGTGGTGCAGTTTTGTACGCCGAAAACTGCGCGTCATGCCACGGGGCAGATTTGGAGGGTCAGCCGGATTGGCAAACACCCGGTGCAGATGGCGTACTACTGGCACCCCCGCATGACCGAACAGGGCACACTTGGCATCACAGCGACAAGCTGTTGTTCGATTATACAAAGCTTGGCGGGGACCAAACGCTAAAACAGATGGGTGTCGCTGACGTCAAAAGCGGCATGCCGGGTTTCGGAGAAACTCTGTCGGATCAGGAAATCTGGGACATCCTCGCCTTCATCAAGGAGAGTTGGCCGGATCGGGAACGCAAGCTGCAAGAGCAGCGCACCGAGGCAGAACAAACGGAAGGAAACTGATGTGAAACGAATATTTGCAGGCTTAATCGCCATTGCCATGTCGATTGGCGTTCCTATGGCACGCGCCGACGAGCTGTCTGACTCCGATGTGAAACGGCTGGCTCTGGAAGCCATTTTGGAAAACCCTGAGATCATCATGCAGGCGATTCAACTGCTTCAACAGCGCGAGAATCAGGCAAAAGCCGAAGCAATTGGAAGCGTCTTGGAAAATCAGCGTGAATTGCTGGAACAGGATCCGAATGCGCCTGTCATCGGAAACCCGGAAGGCGATGTAACCGTGGTCGAGTTTTTTGACTACAACTGCCCATATTGCAAACGCGCTGCCCCGGTTGTGAAAAACGTAATCGCAGGCGATTCCGATGTACGAGTTGTCTATCGAGAATGGCCCATACTCGGAGAAGGTTCCGACTTCGCGGCACGCGCCGCGCTTGCCTCACGTAATCAGGGAAAATATGAAGAATTTCATTGGGCGCTTATGGCTCTGGACGGTCGTGCCACTGAGGCCAGTGTACTGAAAGTTGTCCGTGAACTCGGCCTGGACGAGGATCAATTGCGCGCAGATATGGAGGCGCCGGAAGTCGACGCACATATTCAGGTGTCCATGGAATTGGCCCGACAGCTTGGCTTCAGTGGCACCCCCTCGTTTGTGATTGGAGATGCTCTTGCCCCGGGGCTGATCGTTGAAGATGAAATGACCCGGCTAATCGAGGCAGTCAGAGACGCAAGATAAAACCAAGGGGCGACTGAATGTGCGCCCCTAAGTTTCTCATGCGACCGTGGCTTCGTATCCCTCGGACTTCAGAGCAGCAAGGATATGATCAAGTGGATTGGCGCTTAAGGCACGTACCCTGCGGTTTTCCATGTCAAAGTCCAACTGTGCGGAGGAATCCACCGTGGCAACGGCTTTTTCGATAGCTGACTTGCAGTGCCCGCAGCTCATATCCGGGATATTTAGGGTCGTCATGGATGTTTGCTCCTGTTTTCCGTTGTCCCGGCTAAAGTATTCCAGCACAGGAAGGTCAAGTCGTGAAAATTGGATCGCCAAAATTAGCGGAAAAGAAAGTCAACCCCATCCCTTGACCTTCCACTTGCTGGAACCCTTATGTTGCCTGTCAGCAGAACATTTGTGGTGACAATATGACTGAAATTTCACATGCACGGTTTCAAGTTCAGGGTATGAGCTGTGCTTCTTGCGTAGGGCGCGTCGAGCGCGCGTTGAAAGATGTGCCAGGGGTAGATGCCGCTTCGGTTAATCTCGCCAGCGAAAGCGTTCAGGTCGATTTCCGCGATCCAGCCGATAAAGCGGCCATTGCTGATGCGTTAAACAGCGCCGGATATCCGGCACGGACGGAAGAGGTAACGCTGGATATTCAGAACATGTCCTGCGCATCGTGCGTGGGGCGCGTTGAACGGGCATTGCAAGCAGATGATGGCGTCTTGTCCGCGTCGGTCAATCTGGCCACCGAAAGTGCAACTGTACGTTATGCTGAGGGAGTCACAACACCCGAAGCCATCGCGGCGCTTGCGGCATCTGCTGGCTATCCGGCGAGCCTGCGATCCGCGACGCAGACCGAACCACAAGGCCGCAAAGCCAAAGAGATTCGCCAATTGGCCCGGCGAACAAGCTTTGCCGCCTTGCTCGCTTTGCCGGTCTTTATCCTTGAAATGGGCTCGCATGTAATTCCGGGCATGCACCACCTGATAGCGAGCACGATCGGCATCCAGAACAGCTATTACCTGCAATTCCTTCTGACCACGATCGTTCTTTTTGGCCCTGGTTTGCAGTTCTACACCAAGGGATTCCCTTCCTTGTTCAAAGGCGCGCCGGACATGAACTCTCTGGTGGCCCTGGGCACTTCGGCGGCTTATGGGTTCTCGCTTGTTTCCACCTTTGCGCCGGGTGTTCTTCCCGCCGGCACCGCAAACGTCTACTACGAGGCCGCAGCGGTGATCGTGGTTCTCATATTGCTGGGGCGGTTCCTCGAGGCGCGCGCCAAGGGGCGAACTGGTGAAGCGATCCGAAAATTGGTCGGTCTGCAGGCAAAAACAGCGCGAGTTGAGCGCGACGGATCGGTTGTTGAGCTACCGATCGAGCAGATCGTTGTAGGGGATATTGTGCACGTTCGACCGGGCGAAAAAATCGCGGTGGATGGTGCCGTAGTGACCGGCGCGTCATATGTCGATGAAAGCATGATCACCGGCGAGCCGGTTCCTGCCGAAAAGACCGAGGGCGCAACTGTGGTCGGCGGAACAGTCAATGGCACGGGCGCATTGACGTACCGGGCTGAAAAAATCGGCGCAGACACTATGTTGGCCCAGATCATTCAAATGGTCGAACAAGCACAGGGTGCCAAGCTTCCGATTCAAGGCTTGGTTGACCGCATCACGCTGTGGTTCGTGCCTGTAGTGATCGCTGTGGCCGTAATGACTGTGCTGATTTGGATGTTGTTCGGACCCGATCCCGCGCTCAGCTTGGCGTTGGTAGCCGGGGTTGCGGTACTGATCATTGCTTGCCCCTGCGCCATGGGGTTGGCCACACCCACCTCAATCATGGTCGGCACCGGCCGCGCGGCCGAGATGGGTGTCCTTTTCCGAAAGGGCGACGCCTTGCAAATGCTGCAGGAAACCACCGTTGTTGCAGTGGACAAGACGGGGACCTTGACCGAAGGGCGTCCGGAGCTGACCGACCTTATTGTGGCCGAAGGATTGGCCGAGGATGAGGTTCTGCGCCTTGTGGCTGCCGTTGAGGTCACATCCGAACATCCGATCGCCACGGCCATCGTGCGCGCGGCTGAAACCCGTGGTCTGGAGCTTTCGAAGCCAGAAGACTTCACGTCGATCACCGGTTACGGGGTAAGCGCTTCAGTCGAAGGCCATACAATCTTGATCGGGGCCGACCGCCTGATGAGTCGCGAAGGGGTTGAAATGGGCGCGCTGTCTGATCGGGGCGCTGAACTGGCAATCAACGGAAAGACTCCACTTTATGCTGCCGTAGACGGGGTTATCGCGGCCGTAATCGCTGTGGCGGACCCAATCAAGACCACCACGCCAGACACAATTGAAGCTTTGCACGGACTGGGGCTGAAAGTAGCGATGATTACCGGCGACAATACCGCTACAGCCAAATCCATCGCGGCGCAGCTTGGCATCGATCATGTCGTGGCCGAGGTTCTGCCCGAGGGTAAAGTATCCGCGTTGCAAGATCTGCGCTCAAATGGCGGAAAACTGGCCTTTGTGGGTGATGGCATCAATGATGCCCCCGCTCTGGCGGCGGCTGACGTAGGAATTGCGATCGGGACAGGCACTGACATCGCCATCGAGGCGGCTGACGTCGTTTTGATGTCAGGTGACCTGACAGGCGTGGTTAACGCTTTCGATATTAGTCAGCGCACCATGCGTAACATCCGCCAAAACCTGTTCTGGGCTTTCAGCTACAACACGCTGCTCATACCGGTTGCAGCGGGGGTGCTCTATCCGTTTGGCGGCCCGTTGCTGTCGCCGGTTCTGGCTGCAGGTGCCATGGCGCTGTCCAGTGTATTTGTCCTGACCAACGCGCTGCGGTTGCGCTGGGTTAAGTCGATCAAAGTTGGGCGAGAACAGATCTCGCAGAATGAAGAGCAGGCGCTGCGATCAGCGCCTGCTGAATAGAATAGGAGAACCGCTGTGAATATCGGAGATGTAGCAGAACGTTCGGGTCTGCCTGCCAAAACCATCCGCTATTACGAGGATATCGGATTCATCAAACCCAGGCGCAGCCTGAACGGGTATCGCCATTTCGATGAAAAGGAATTGCACAAACTGGCCTTCATCGGGCGGGCCCGCTCATTGGGCTTTACCATTGAAGATTGCCGCTCGCTATTGGCGTTGTACGAGGACAAAGAGCGCGCAAGCGCGGACGTGAAGGATATCGCCAAACAGAACCTAAAAGAAATAGATGCCAAGATCGCGGACCTGAAGGCCATGCATGCTACATTGTCTCATCTGATCGACGAATGTGCTGGCGACCACCGCCCTGACTGCCCGATCCTGAAGAACCTCGGCCAAACTTAGATGCGCTCATCGTATGAACTGCCTCCTATTTTGGCAGTTTGTTAGGTGTATTCGCGGGAATCAGCTTCATTTCGATGCAGCGCACCAACTCACCTGTTTTTTTCTCCGACTGGCTTGAACACGCGTTAAGTTCGTCCTAACTGCACGGGATGGAGTGGAAGTTTTTCTCAGTGTTGCGAATGACGTTTCTGACATGCGTCTGCTTGGCGATGACCTTCGTCGGCACTGTTGTGGTCGCGAGCAGTGACGTCAAAAACAGTAACACCTCTGAGCCTCACGGCGTTTCAATGGCTGCAAAGTCATCAGACTTCAAACACGACCATAGCGGTTTGCATCCGACGACTGGCCAAATTCACACGGATAGCCACGTAAATCACAGCGGAGAATGTCATTCCGGCATCTGCTGCGTTGGTGAATATCCTACCCAAGTGAGTGTTGCTGTGTTGGCTACAGCTTTCGGGCAGCAAAACCGAAACATGGATTCGGACACCCATCTGTCTCAGGGACCTCTGACTCCCGATCGTCCTCCTCAAATCTCCTGACATCCTCAGGCCCGCAAGCGCGGGCATTCATGTTGTTTCGGTTCCAGCATTCATTGCGACCGTCGGGAGATTATTATGCGTGGAAGATATGCGGCACTATCAGTACTTGCCTTGGCGTTTGGCCTGGGTGGAGGTGTCATTCTTGAAAGACTGTACCTGAATCCAATTGATCAGGGCCAATCGAACGAACCAGAGGTCCTTTATTGGGTAGCACCGATGGATCCGAATTTTCGGCAGCCCGGACCTGGAAAATCGCCGATGGGTATGGACTTGATCCCGGTTTATTCTGGGCAGGAACCTACCGGCGACCCTGAAGAAGTCACCCTGAGCGCTGCAGAAATCAACGCAATTGGCGTGCGAACCGCAGTTGCACGCATGACGGATATCGAGCCTCGTATCGAGACGGTGGGTTTCGTCGGCTTTGACGAACACCTGACCAATCACGTTCATACACGCGTTGAAGGTTGGATTGAGCAACTGAAAGTTCGCGCGGTCGGTGATCGCGTTGAGAAGGGGCAAGTTCTATTCGAACTCTTTTCACCGCTGATCGCAGCTGCAACCGGCGATCTTGTACGTGCAGTCGAAGCTGGTGACCCGCGTATTTTGGACGCGGCGCGCAATAAGTTGGTCAGCCACGGTATGTCCGCACGTCAGGTTGCAGAGATCGAGGCAGGCGGTGAGTTGGTTCGAAATGTGGAAATCGAAGCGCCTCAAAACGGTGTTGTCATAGCGCTGAATGCCGCCGATGGAATGTACCTGCAGCCAGGTACGCTTGCGTTTTCGGTCACCGATCTTTCCGAAGTATGGCTGATCGTCGATGTTTTCGAACGAGATATTGCACGTTTGTCGGAAGACATGCGCGCAATAGCAAGGTTCGAGCACCTACCCGGTCGCACCTTCGAGGGCGAAATCGACTATGTTTACCCTGAGCTTGATCCGCAAACCCGAACTCTTCCCGTCAGACTGAGTTTCGATAACACCGACGGCGTGCTGCGGCCGGGCATGTTTGGCAGTGTTAGCCTTATACCGGATGAAAGCCGGAATGTTCTCACTGTTCCATCAGAGGCGCTAATTCGTACTGGTTCGGCGGAACGCGTCATCTTGAAAACAGGCGATGGTACCTTTCGCCCGAGACTGGTGACTACAGGTCTTCGAGACAGTTTCGGCGAGGGGGGACGAACAGAAGTTCTACAAGGGCTTGAACCCGGCGAGGAAGTTGTCGCATCCGCACAGTTTCTAATCGACAGTGAAAGTGCTTTGAGCGCGGGCTTCATGCGTATGGCACCAACGGATACCGAACCAGCACGCGGGGCAGGTACCCTGGTTTCACTCGATGCCGAAAATCGTATGGCAACTGTTCGTCACGATGTTCTCGAAAGCCTCGATTGGCCTGCAATGACTTCGCAGTTTCCGGTGAGGTCTGGTGTGTCGCTCGACCGTTTGAATGCTGGCGACGCAGTTGCTTTCGTGATCGCGCGGGGTGCGGATGGGCTTCTGAGCCTGATGGAGCTTGCACCAGACGATGGTATTGCCGGAACTGGAGCCGGAATCGCGCGCGCCGTCACTTCTGACGGCAAATTGACGCTCGAGCACGGACCGATCCCCGAGCTCGGTTGGCCCGCCATGACAATGGATTTGCCTGTTGTGGGAGTAGATCTCACTACCGTGCCAATCGACATGCCAATTGAGTTTGATCTGGCTGAGGGAGAAGGGGGGATGTTCTCGATTGTTGCAGTTCGCGAAGAGGGCTCGCCGCCGACGGATTCAGTTGAACCCGAAGAAACCATCACGACTTCTGCTCCACCGATTGTAGTCACCGGCACGATCAACCTCGTTAATGCTGAGGCAGGAACTGCAACCATCACTCACGGGCCGATGACTGAGATCGGGATGCCGGGCATGACCATGGATTTCCCAATAGAGCCAACATTGGACTCAAACATGCTCGAAGTCGGTTCTGAAATGACTCTGACTTTCGCGCGTGCAGATGGCATGACAATGGTGTTGGCTGCGGCAACGCCTATTGCACCGCCGCTTCAGGTTTCTGGCCGGATTAACAGTATCGACCCGAACGCGCGTACCGCGAACGTAACACACGGTCCAATGGTCGAGATCGGCATGCCGGGCATGACCATGGATTTCCCAGTTGCGGAGGGGATTGATGTTTCTAACTTGCCTGTAGGGATTGATGTTTCTTTGATCCTTCGCCGCAATCCCGACTTTTCGATGACGCTGTTAGAGGTCGCGCTTGATGGGAGTGTTACGCAGTGATCACGGCCATCATTCGTTCTTCTCTCGCCAACAGGTTCGTCATCTTGGCCCTCGCATTCATGATAGGAGTTGCGGGTATTTGGGCCATTCGTGAGACGCCGGTTGATGCAATCCCGGATCTTTCGGATGTCCAGGTAATTGTTCGCACGCCATATCCCGGGCAAGCACCTCAAGTTGTCGAAAACCAAATCACATATCCACTTGCGACAGCCCTATTGGCCGTACCCGGTGCAAAAGACGTTCGCGGGTTCTCGTTCTTTGGAGACAGCTTTGTATACGTCGTCTTTGAGGACGGGACGGACCTCTACTGGGCGCGGTCGCGTGTGCTTGAATATTTGGGCCAGATTACCGGCAGCTTGCCTGAAGGCGTGTCACCACAACTTGGCCCCGATGCGACAGGGGTCGGGTGGATTTATCAGTACGCGCTGGTTGACAGAACCGGAAATCATGATCTGGCTCAGCTCAGGACTCTGCAGGATTGGTTTCTGAAATACGAATTACAAGCCGTGGAAGGCGTCTCAGAAGTCGCCACCATCGGTGGAATGGTCAAACAGTACCAGGTCGTCGTCGACCCAAACAAACTACGTGCCTATGACATAACACTTGCGCAACTGAGGACGGCTATTCAGGCGGCCAACCGCGAGACGGGCGGTAGCGTCATTGAGATGGGTGAAGCCGAATTCATGGTCAGGTCCTCTGGCTACATTGACGAATTGTCAGACCTTGCAAGCGCGCCATTGATGGTCAACGAGCGCGGCGCCGCTCTAACGCTTGGAGACGTTGCTGAAATCCGCCTGGGGCCTGAAATGCGCCGTGGTGTCGGGGAGCTCGACGGGCAAGGAGACGCGGTTGGCGGAGTGGTCATCCTGCGATGGGGTGGGAACGCATTAGAGACGATCAAAGCGGTGGAAGCGCGCATAGAAGAGTTGCGTTCAAACCTGCCGGAAGGGGTCGAAATCATAACGACCTACGACCGATCTGGTGTGATTGAGCGCGCTATCGATAACCTCCAGAAGAAATTGACGCAGGAATTCATCGTCGTTGTTCTTGTGTGCGCGGCTTTTCTACTTCATCTGCGGTCATCCCTCGTAATTCTTCTGTCGCTCCCTCTGGGAATCTTTGCCGCATTTATTCTGATGAAGGCGCAAGGAGTAAACGCAAACATCATGTCGCTCGGCGGCATAGCCATCGCTATTGGTGCGATGGTCGACGCATCGATTGTGATGATCGAGGCGATGCACAGGCGGTTGGAAAAAGAAAAGCTCACAGCAGAGAACCGATGGCGGATTGTGCAAGAGTGCGCTTCTGAGGTGGGACCAGCCCTTTTTTATTCTCTGGCGATTATCACGGTTAGTTTTTTGCCTGTTTTCGTTCTGGAAAATCAGGAAGGTAGGCTCTTCTCGCCACTCGCTTATACCAAGACCTACGCCATGGCTGCAGCCGCCATCCTTTCGATAACGCTGGTTCCGGTTTTGATGGGTTACTTTGTAAGGGGGCGTATTCTACCGGAGCGAAAAAATCCGCTAAATCGCTTGGTTGTGTTCGTGTACCGCCCATTTCTGGACGCGGCAATTGCCTGGCCATGGGCAACAACACTGTTGGCCGGCGTTCTGGTGACGTCCATGTGGTACCCGTACCAGAGAATTGGCTCTGAATTCATGCCCGAGTTGAACGAAGGTGATTTTCTCTACATGCCGAGCTTCTACCCCGGGATCTCGACGGGAAAAGCCCGTGAGGTACTGCAGCAGACCAACCGCCTGATCGCGACCGTGCCTGAAGTCGAAACTGTTCACGGTAAAGTTGGGCGTGCGGAGACTGCAACCGATCCAGCACCTCTAACGATGGTGGAGACCACAATCCAACTCAAGCCGGAAGAAGAATGGCGCCCCGGCATGACAATGGAGAAAATCCGGAATGAGCTCGATCGTATCGTTCAGGTTCCGGGCGTTACAAATGTTTGGATCCAACCTATCAAGAACCGCATCGATATGCTTGCGACAGGTATCCGTACTCCTGTCGGTGTCAAAATATCCGGCACCGACTTGGAGGTCATTACAGATATAGGGATCGAAGTAGAGCGTGCGGTCGCTGATATTGATGGAACGGCTTCCGCCTACGCAGAGCGACCTGTTGGCGGGCGTTTCATCGAAATCGACGTCAAACGAGATGCCGCCTCCCGATACATGATGAGTGTTCGAGAAGTTCAGGACGTAGTTCAGACCGCAATTGGCGGTATGCAAGTGTCGGAATCTGTGGAGGGGCTGGAGAGGTTTCCGATAAACCTACGGTACCCTCAAGCATGGCGAGACAGCCCGGAACGGCTCGAAAATCTTCCTGTCGTCACGCCGTCGGGTGCTCATGTTCCACTGTCCGCTCTCGCCGATATTCGAATAGTTGACGGGCCGGGAATGATACGATCAGAGAACGCTCGACGAACCGGGTTCGTGTTCATCGACATCGCGGGGCGCGATCTGGGCGGCTATGTGGCCGAAGCACAAGAGGTGGTTGCAGAAAAGGTCGACCTGCCTCCAGGTTATTCGCTGACTTGGTCGGGGCAGTATGAGTACATAGAGAGAATGCAGGACAGGCTGACGATCGTTGCCCCTGCAACCCTGCTAATCATCACGCTAATGCTTTTCTTGGCGTTCAATCGGGTGATTGAGGTCGGGATAATTCTTGCAGCGCTCCCGGTCGCATTGGCAGGTGGGGTTTGGTTCCTGTGGTATCTTAACTTCGATATTTCGATAGCTGTACTCGTGGGTTTCATCGCGCTGGCGGGAGTTGCGGTGGAAACAGCGATTGTCATGTTGCTGTACCTCAATCTTGCTTGGGAGAAACGTCGAGGGCTGGCGCAATCGGAACAGCGAAAGCTGATACGTGACGATATCGAAGACGCGGTGTTCGAAGGAGCCGTTCTTCGGGTTCGGCCCAAGGTAATGACTGTAGCCACGATCTTTGCAGCATTGATACCCATCATGTACGGCACCGGTACAGGCTCTGAAATCATGCAGCGGATCGCTGCGCCGATGATTGGGGGCATGGTGACAGCGACCCTTCTTACGCTTTTCGTCATTCCCGCAATATTCGTGATTTGGAAACGGCTCGCGCTCAATCGCGTGAACCGAGAGATCTCCCACACGATCCAGGAAGTGCCCCCTGCGCTTCCGGCAGAATAATACCCACAACCTTGAAACAGGAGCATCTGATGAGAACTTTGACTGCGATTCTGGCCCTATTGGCCGTGTCTACGACAACCAGCTTCGCGCAAACGAACCAGGGCATGGACCATTCCAACATGTCCATGTCTTCCGAACAGATGGAAGGGGCGGTTCACGCAAAAGCTTTAGTGAACTCAATTGGCGACGAAACCGCTAACGTCAGCCATGATCCGATCCCCGAGATCGGGTGGCCCGCGATGACGATGGATTTGCAGCTTCTTGAGAATGCCCAGATGATGGGTGAGATTAGCGCCGGTGACGAAGTCACACTGATGTTGGTCAAAAGCGATGGTGGTATGTATGCGATCGGCGCGATCATGAAAAACTGAGTCTGTTGATGCGGCAGCTATTCACCAATGATGTGATTGTTCGCCGTTTCAAGGACTGTAGGAAATTCTATGAACTAAGAGAAATGGAGTAGGAGCCACTCAAGAACCAAATCGTATTTCAACGATCTGTGGCTCTGCTCATAAGTTATCAGTCCATTGTCGGTTAAAGGCGCTTTAAGCAATTCGTTGACTGATTGAAGCTCCAAAGCTCAGAAAATCTTCCGGCTATTCTGAAAGAACAGAGCAATCCAGGCAAGCAGTACACAAACTGCCAACGCTTCGGTATCTCCGCCCCGCGCCACTGCAGTTAAACTTGCGCTAAATTCTGGAGCTGCTTGCGCAGCCCAGTGGAAATCTGACCGACAAGCAAATCTCACCTAAAACATTTCACAATTGGAATGTGTATACTACATTGTCGCCGAGATGACTTCACACGGCCATTCAACGAACCAACATCGAATTGTCTGGGGCGTTGCCTTGTTGGTTTTTGCTCCAGTCGAAAACGCAGCGCGGAGCGGTCAAAATGAGGATATCTCCAGGGCGACGACTTGGGAAAACGATACGACATGACGGCTAACACAAGAGAGCACTGGGACGATGTCTATGGCGAGAAGTTTGACACCCAATTGAGTTGGCACGAGGATGATCCAGAGATATCGCTTGAACTCATCGAGTTGATCAGAGTGTCTAAGCCTTCATCCGTCATCGACATTGGCGGGGGTACATCTCGTCTTGCTGGAGCGTTGCTTGCGAAGGGGCTCCATGACGTGACAGTTCTCGATCTATCGCAGGTCGCGTTGGACACGGCCCGGGAAAGGTTGGGGCGCGCCGCTGAAACAGTCACTTGGATTTCCGCAGATATAACTTCTTGGGTCCCCGATCGCAGATATGACGTCTGGCATGATAGGGCGGTTTTTCACTTTCTCGTGGATACATCGCAACGCGCGGCCTATCTGGAAAGAGTGAAGAGAGGGGTAAAAATTGGCGGCCATGCGATCATTGCTACGTTTGCACTTGATGGGCCGGAGACTTGCAGTGGTCTCCCGGTCGCCCGCTATAGTCCGAGCGATATCGCCATGCTTTTCGAGGACCACTTTGAACTCGTCGCGCATCGCCATCACCTGCACCAAACCCCTTGGGGGGAAAGCCAGTCTTTCCAGTTCAGTGTTCTCCGACGCTGCGGTTGAGCCCACACCTGAAGCTGGCCCAAAGTGGTGGGCTTCCAATAAGCTTTCGGAACGTGCCTATTGTGTTCACAAGTTACGTTTGGCCCTCAAAAACTGGCAGAACCACCTTAGCGCACAAGCCGCCAGTTTCCCTGTTTAGCAATTCTATCGTGCCACCGTGCGACTGGATGATCGTACGTGCGATCGACAGCCCCAAGCCGGTTCCGCCAGTCTCTCGCGAGCGGGATGTTTCAAGCCGCACGAATGGGTCGAATACCGCATCAAGCATATGCTCGGGGATGCCGGGGCCCTGATCCTGGATCAATATTTTTGCCTCATTCCCCTCTTGCATGACCGAGACGTTGGCCCGGGCACCATACCGGCAGGCGTTTTCAATGATATTGCGCAGAGCTCGCTTCATCAGCATCGGCCGAAGCGTGACGGCCGGATTGTCTGCTACCGATACCTCAACCGCGTTGCCGGCTTGCACAATGTCTTCGGTCGTTTTGGTTACGTATTCACCAATTGGGACGGTACTGGAAGGTTCGCGCGTGGCTACGCCCTTGGCAAATGACAGGGTGGAGTCCACCATCTCCTGCATTTCCTCGATGGTCTCGATCAGATGGTCACGGGTCTCCTCTTCCTCCACCAGTTCGGCGCGAACCCGCAGTCCCGTCAGTGGCGACCGCAAATCGTGACCCAATGCACCTAATAGTCTGGTCCGATCGGCAACATAGCGAGTCAGCCGGTCACGCATACGGTTGAATGCCTGCGTTAAATCTTGCACCTCGGTCGGTCCGGTAACCGTCACCTCCTGCACCTCTTCACCGCGGCCGAACTGATCTGCAGCCAGAGAAAGGCGGCGCAAAGGGCCCGTCAGACGTGTCAGCAGGAACCAAATGCTTGCACCCAGGATCAGAGTTGCGGTGAAACCGAAGCTGACAAAGGATTGCCAAGGCCACTGCAATGGCGGGTTGTGGAACCGGGTATCAACGTTGAGCCATTGATCCGTCGTCAGAGCGATCGATAGCCGCATTTCATTTGCGGAAACGTGATCACGCATCATTGCCATGTGCATTTCAGCCATCGTAGACGGAGAGCCCTCGACCGGCAGCGTATCGGCCGAGAACTCATGCAACTCGACCATAATGGGACGGTTTTCATAGCCCGGCAGAATTCTTCGGATGGTGTTTTCGACCGCCCCTCCGGCGTTGTGTTCGGTGTGGTCGATCGCTGGCGTATCTGTAAGGCTGAAACGCACAAGCGGAGAGCTTGCAGCCCGCAGGATCGCGTCATGCATATCAGGTGGAGTTTCTTCGAGCAGCCGCGCGATGTTTGCGGCGCGTCCGGCAGTTTCCTGGCCAAGAGCCATGTGCACTGCCATCGAGCGTTCGTCGACGAACAGCCACAGGCTGACCAGTTGCGCCGCAGCCAGCGCCGCGATGATCAAAAGGATTAGCTGACCGCGCAGGCTTTGGGCAAAGGCTTTCATCCGGTAAGCTCGCGTACGTCGGCCGACAGGCAATAACCGCCACCGCGTACAGTGGTGATGAGTTTCGGTCGCGTTGGGTCAGCTTCGATCTTGCGGCGCAAGCGGCTGACCTGGTTGTCGATCGTACGGTCGAACAAGTGCGGGCTGCGGCCGGCGGTCAAATCCAGCAGTTCGTCGCGTGACAGGAGTTTGCGGGGCCGCTGCAGGAAAACGGCCAGCAGCCGGATATCGGCTGAGGTCAGACTTTCCTCGGTCCCTTCGGCGGATATCAAGGTGCGACTGTCGGCATCCAGAACCCAGCTTCCAAAGGCGATCCGTTTGCCGCTCAGATCGCCAGCCGGGGGGACGGTGGTTTCGGAACGCCGCAGGATCGCCTTGATCCGGGCCAGCAATTCACGTGGGTTGAATGGTTTGGGCAGGTAGTCATCGGCGCCGATCTCTAAACCCACGATACGGTCGGTGTCCTCGCTAAGGGCTGTCAGCATCAGGATCGGCGGGCCACCCGCCGCGGACAGGCGGCGGCAGACCGACAATCCGTCTTCGCCCGGCATCATGATGTCGAGCACGATAAGGTCAATCCGACCGGCCGCCAGTCGCGCGTCCATCTCGGTTGCGTCGCGCGCGGTACTGGCGCGCAACCCATTCTTTTCCAGATAACGGCTGACAGCATCACGGATTTCGCGGTGGTCGTCGACAATCAAGATATGTGGTGCTTCGGTCATGGCGCAATGATAAGCCCCGGCGCGGTACAAATCCCGGCTTTTTTGTATCCCTTTGTATCAGTTGGGCGGGCTGCGACACAACGATACAAACCGGGTTGAGCAGGGGGGTGGTGGCGCGACCGAGGGCGGCCATATGCTTTGTGTAGAAACAAAAACCCGAGAGGTGGAAGTCATGAAACGTACCTTCACGCTGGCCGCTGGAGCCATTGCCGCGACTTTGATGGCGCTGCCCGCGCTTGCCGCCGGTCAGCATGGCAGCAGCGCGCAGATGCAGGACCATCAGAGCGGCATGATGCAGGGTGCGCCCGGCGGCATGAAGGGCGATCACGCAGGCATGATGCAAATGATGATGAAAATGCATGGCCAGATGATGGGTGGTATGCATGGCAAGGGTATGATGGGCGGCAACTGGCTGGCGGTTCTGGACATGGACGAGGACGGTCGCCCGAGCGAATCTGAGATCGCCGAAGGTCTGAAGGCCCGGATGCAGGCGCATGACGTCAATGGAGATGGCAACCTGTCGATTGATGAGTTCGAAGCGCTGCATTCCGGGATGATCCGCGAAACCATGGTGGACCGATTTCAGCATCTTGATGCCAATGGCGATGGCGTTGTGACCACAGGGGAAATCGAGAAAGGCGCAAAGACGATGTCACCGAAACACGGCATGAAGGCCTCGAAACCTGTGACAAAGGCTTCTGAAACCAACAACTGAAACGCAACCGTGTAGCCGGGTCATCGCACTCGGCACAAACCACTGAGGAACAAAGCGATGATGGGCTATGGCGCTGGAATGGGGTTTGGCATGATCTGGATGTTGCTGATCGCAGTGTTGATCGTTCTGGCGATCGTGGCACTGGTCAAATACATCGCTAAGTGACCTCGGAATCCGTCACTCCCGTTTAGGGGTGGAGGGCTATGTCATAGGAGGAACGAAAGCTGGAGGGCCTGCACAGCAATTGCCGTTTGGTTTTCATCGCGGTTTTGATCGCGTTGCTGATCGCCACCATCTGGTTGTGGCTGTCTGGCGCGTTGGACGCAGGACTATCGCGCGAAGTCATTACTGCGTGGGTGGATTGGGCCGGCCCGTTCGGACCCGTTGTCATCATCGGCTTCATGACAGCCGCAGTGGTTGCCAGCCCAATCCCCAGCGCTCCGATCGCTGTCGCTGCCGGGGTGGCATATGGGCATGGGCTGGGAACCGCATTGGTTGCTATCGGGGCGGAGTTGGGGGCGCTGCTGGCGTTCCTGATAGCCCGTTGGTTGGGGCGCGACGCGCTGCGCCGGTGGTTCGGCGACAAGCTGGACATGGGGTTGCTTGGATCGCAGAATGCCCTGATGTTGACCGTGTTCACCAGCCGCCTGATGCCTTTCGTTTCTTTTGATATGGTCAGCTATGCCGCTGGTCTGACCCGACTTCAATTTTGGCGGTTCGCACTGGCCACCTTGGCTGGACTCTTGCCGGCCAGTTTCGTTTTGGCCCATCTGGGCAGCCAGATTACCGAAACCGCGACAGGCGGCACCAGCCTTGCGGTTATCGGGCTTGGGCTGTTGACGGGGGCGCCACTTATTTGGTTGGCTTGGAAACGCAAGATGCCCGTTGGCTCTTCAGACCACGAATTGAGCCAGATCAATGCGACCGATCCAAGCGGTCCTAAACTGTTGGAGAATGGAGGAAACCCTAAGTGATCCGCGCACAATGGATATCAACTGCGACACGGACGGGCCGAGCCATGGGCCGGCTGCAGGTCCTGTTGATCTGTGCATTGGTGGTTTCGATGCTGATCTCTGTTGTGCCGTCCCATGCCGGGCATGACATCGCGAAGGCCGCCACCCAGGCCGAGCTCGTTATCGATGACAGCGGTGGGTATCCCGCGTCTCATCCATCAGAAGAATTAGACTGCTCAGTGCACCCGGGCTGTTATGCGATGGCAGTTATGGCGGCACCTGAATTGCTCTCGATGCGTATTGCTACGCCCGTGGCGCCAGAACGGTTCCGGCCACGCGCAAGCCTGCCGGTCGCACCACTACCACATCCGCCAAACCTGTCCTGAACGTGACCGGCAATGGCCCCGGAATCGCTCCGGGGTCTTGCCCAAGCCGTTGATTGCGGCCCAACTCAGTTCAGGACACTTACCATGCTTACCATTCTGTACTTTTTCGTCACGGGCGTGGTGCTATTCGCACTGTTGCGCCTGACCTGTGGCCCCTGTGTGATGGGGACACAAGAACATCATCCCGGTGTTCCGGTGACAACCCTTGGCTGGGCGCTCAGCCTGTTTCTGGCCGCAACCTACCTGCTGTGCGTGGCCTTTGACCTGATCTTTCCAAGTTTTGCCATGTACCGGGCTTGGATCGGCCTGATGCCCGGAATGACTTGGCTCAGCCTGCCCTCATTCCTGTTGGGACTGTTATGGGCGTTTCTCTACGGCTGGTACGCCGCGTTGCTGTTCGGCGGACTGTTCAATGTCTTTGCGGCTCGCACAAAACTCAACTGATTGAAAGGACAAAGCCATGAAGGCCATCGCTCTGACCCTGTTTTTGACGCCCTTCCTGATGGCCGTCATCTACCGGATTTTTCTGCACGTGCCCGCCAATGCGCGCGTTTCAGTTGACGAAAGGAAACCCAAATGACCCTGTTCAATCTGGCCGCAGGCCTGTCCGTCGCAGCTTTGACTGCGCCTTCGCTCACGCTGGCGGCAACAGTGTTCATTCCCGAAGGCAGCGCGGACTCGGTTCTGGTGATCGACTCCGAAACCGGCAAGACCGTCGAGCGGCTGCCGAGGCTCGTGGCGGTCCATGGGCTGGCCGGCGCGCCCGGCTTTAAGTACCTGGTCGCGGGCAGCTACGCAGAAACCGAGGCCACAACGCCACCAAAACCCGAAGGTATGTCCGAGGATGAACACGCTGCGCACCACGCTAAGCGCGATGTCACTGCGTTGCCCAAAGACAAGGGGCGGAGCCTGCTGACGATCCTTGATGCGGAAACACGCGAGGTCGTCCGCCAGATCGAGGTTCCAGGTGCGGTGCATCACACTGCGGTGTCGCCCGATGGGCGGTTCGCGGTGGCGACCCATCCGGGCGGTGACGGTATTTCGATCGTCGATCTCGATAAGCTCAGCTTCCTTGGTTTCGTAGCAACCGGTCCAATGCCCAACTATGCGGTATTCGCGCCTGACGGCGACAGGGTCTATGTCACCAATACCGGCAATGGTACACTTAGCGAAGTGGATGTCGTCAAAGGCTTCGTCGTACGCAACATCCCCGTCGGCGAAGGCCCTGAGCATCTTGTACTTAACGCCACCGGCAGCGCCGCCTTCGTAGCCGACAGTGATGGTGGCAAGGCCTTCCGCGTAGATCTTGCCAGCGGTTCTGTCACCGAAACCTATGACATTGGAGGCGAGTTGCACGGGATCGGCCTGTCCGACCGCGAGGGCGTACTGTTCGTGGCCGCCAAAGGCACCGACCGGTTGTTGTCGATTGATCTTGCTACGGGCAAACAGCGCTCGACCAACCTGTCACCGGCACCTTATCACCTGACGACCATACCGAACTCAGGCAAAGTGATGGTATCAAGCCGAACCGAACCGAAGGTCTGGATCGTCGATCAAGTCAGCCTGACGGCTATTACCGAAGTGCCGATACTGGGTGAGGGCCACCAGATGGTTGTTCTGCCCTGAAGGACTGTGCCCGGCATTGTGTAATTAAACGGCACTACGACCAGAGCTTAAACCAGGGAGCAGAACATGACAGAAGACCACGACATCAGAATCCACGCGAACGGCCCGACCGAGGTCGCTTACGTCTGCCCCATGCATTCTGACGTGCGTCAATCTGGGCCCGGCGACTGTCCCAAATGCGGGATGCACCTTGTGCCCGAGGGCGAGGTGGATGCGCATGCGCATCACCACCATTCCGCGCATCATGGCGCGACGGACGACAACGGTGAATATAACATCGTTCCGACAGGCTATGACGGACCCGTATATACCTGCCCGATGCATCCGCAGGTGCGGCAAACCCATCCCGGGTCCTGCCCACTCTGCGGCATGGGGTTGGAGCTGGAAAGCGCGGCGATGGTGGACGAGGGGCCGAACCCGGAACTGGTGGATTTCACCCGGCGCCTATGGGTAGGTGCGGTTCTGACGCTGCCGCTTTTGGTTTTCACGATGGGCCCCTACGTTGGGCTGTCTGGCGTGCGAGAGATTTTTGGTGAGCGTACAACGCTATGGATTGAACTTATACTTGGCACTCCGGTCGTTCTTTGGTGCGGTTGGCCATTTCTGGAACGGGGTTGGAATTCGTTTCGCACCATGCATCTGAACATGTTCTCGTTGATTGCCATGGGGGTTTCGGCCGCGTGGCTTTTCAGCGTTGTCGCCGTATTGATGCCCCACATATTCCCGGACGGTTTTCGAGATTCAGAAGGCCATGTTGGGGTCTATTTCGAAGCGGCCGCAGTTATCGTTACACTTGTTCTGCTCGGACAGGTTATGGAACTGCGGGCCCGCGAAGGCACAGGGAAGGCGATCCGCGCTTTGCTGGACATGGCCGCAAAGACCGCCCGTATTATCCGCCCTGACAGTAGTGAGGAGGAAATCCCGCTTGAAGAAGTACAGGTAGGCGACCGCCTTCGTGTACGCCCCGGCGACAAGATGCCAGTAGACGGAGTAGTGCTCGAAGGACGCTCATCTGTTGATGAAAGCATGATCTCTGGCGAGCCGGTTCCGGTTGAGAAGGTACAGGGAGAGCCGGTCACAGGGGCGACAATCAACGGCACCGGTAGCCTTGTGATCGAAGCAACCCGAGTGGGCTCTGACACAATGCTGTCCCAGATTGTCGAAATGGTGGCCAACGCGCAACGCTCGCGCGCACCAATTCAGAAATACGCTGACAAAGTGGCGGGCTGGTTTGTACCGGCGGTCATAGGTATAGCTGCGCTGGCCTTTATTGCATGGGCAATTTGGGGACCGGCTCCGGCGCTCTCCTACGCCTTGATCGCAGCGGTGTCGGTACTGATCATAGCTTGCCCGTGCGCGCTTGGCCTGGCCACTCCGATGTCGATCATGACGGCCACGGGGCGCGGGGCGCAGGCCGGAGTGCTGATCAAAAATGCCGAAGCGCTGGAGCGGTTCGAGAAGATCGATACTTTGATCGTCGACAAAACCGGCACCCTGACCATGGGCAAGCCAAAGCTTGTGGCTGTATTACCCGAACCTGGCCATGACGAAGTCGAGGTGCTGCGGCTGGCCGCAACGCTGGAGAAGGGCTCGGAGCACCCGTTAGCTGAGGCAATCGTCACAGGAGCCGAGGAACGTGGCGTGGCCCTGTCCGACGCCAGTGACTTCGAGGCGGTGACTGGTAAAGGCGTGAAAGGCACGGTGGATGGCCGCCCCGTCGCGCTCGGCAACCTGAAACTGGTCACCGATCTCGGACTCGAGGCGGCCGAACTGACGGCCAAGGCCAATGCGCGTCGGGATGACGGCGAAACGGTGATGTTCGTGATGCTTGATGGTTCAGTGGCGGGGTTGGTCAGCGTCGCCGACCCGGTCAAGGAAACAACACCAGCCGCACTCAAGGCGCTGCACGAGCTGGGTTTCCGAATCATCATGGCGACTGGCGACAACGAACGCACTGCAAAGGCGGTGGCCGAACGTCTGGGTATCGATGAGATTCGAGCCGACGTTCTACCCGAGGACAAGGCCCGCATAATTCGCGAACTGCAGAAGAAAGGCGCCAAGGTCGCCATGGCGGGTGACGGAGTGAACGACGCACCCGCGTTAGCGCAGTCCGATGTGGGCATCGCCATGGGGACCGGTGCCGACGTGGCGATCGAAAGTGCAGGCTTCACGCTGGTCAACGGAAGCCTCGATGGCATCGTGCGCGCCCGTAGGCTGGCCCGCGCTACCATGCGCAATATCCGGCAAAACCTATTCTTTGCCCTGATCTACAACGCCTCGGGCGTTCCGGTGGCGGCAGGCCTTCTGTTTCCGCTCTTCGGCATCTTGATCAGCCCTATGTTCGCCGCCTTCGCCATGAGCGCTTCGTCGATTTCAGTGGTGTTGAATGCGCTACGCCTGAGGGGGGCGAAGGTTTGAGCGCGCACAAGCATATGACGCACGAGGGCGTAGGCAACTTGAAATCAGGTTCGATATCGCTGACGGGTGCGGTCGCTATGGGCACCGGTGTCATGATCGGTGCGGGGATATTTGCTCTGACAGGCCAGATCGCTGGGCTCGCTGGGCCATGGTTTCCGCTGTCTTTCGTAGTCGGAGCCGTCGTGACGGTTTTCAGCGCCTACACCTATATTGCCATGTCCAACGCCTGGCCGTCTTCGGGCGGGATCGCGATGATCCTGACAAAAGCATATGGACCGGGTGCTGTAGCGGCCGCGGCTTCATTGTTGATGGCGCTGTCGATGGTGATCAACGAAAGCCTCGTGGCACGCACATTCGCAACCTACGCGCTCCGCCCATTCAACATCGAAGATGGGCCGTTGGTGCCGATGGTCGCGGTTTCGCTGATCGTCTTCGCCTACGCGGTCAACCGGTCGGGGAACCGCTCGGTGGGGTTGTGGTCCATTGTCATGTCTGTGCTCAAGATCGGTGGGATCGCAGTGTTTGGCGTTGCCGCGCTGTGGGCTGCGGGCGGCGACTGGCAGGCGCAAGGCACCGCCCCCGCCGGGCCGCTGGGTTTCATCGCGTCCGTGGCTCTTTCGATCCTTGCGTTCAAGGGATTTACCACAATCACCAATAGCGGTGCCGAGATCGTCGACCCACACCGCAATGTCGGGCGCACCATCATGATCTCGATCGCGATCTGCGCGGTGGTCTACCTGCTGGTCGCCCTTGCGGTCGGCGTCAGCCTGCCGCCCGAGCAGATCCGCGCGGCGCAGGACTATGCTCTGGCCGAGGCTGCCAAGCCGGTGCTGGGGCAGGGCGGGTTCTACCTGACCGTTGCCCTGGCGATGGTGGCGACGGCCTCGGGGCTGATCGCCAGCGTTTTCGCCGTGTCCCGGATGCTGGCGATGCTGACCGACATGAAGATGATCCCGCACAGCCATTTCGGCATGACGGGCAGCATCCAGTCTCACACGCTGATTTACACGGTCGTGATTGCGGGTCTGCTTGCGGTGTTGTTCGACCTGTCTCGCATCGCCTCGTTGGGGGCGTTCTTCTACCTGGTGATGGACATGGCGGTGCATTGGGGTGTCTGGCGGCGCTTGCGCAGTCAGATCAACGCCCGGGGATGGGTCTTGTTGACCGCTTTGACGCTGGATGCGGTGGTGCTGACCGCGTTCACGATACTCAAACTGCGCTCGGATCCGATGATCGTGGTTTATGCCGTTGCTGGCATCGGCTTGGTCTTCGTCTACGAGCGCATCTTTCTCAAACAATGGATCATCGAAAAGGAGGCAAATCAGCTATGACCCAATCAAATTTCGACGAAACCCGCGCCACACAGGAGACGACCGAAAGGGTCAGCTCTGACGAAACGCCCGAAGCGCCCAAAACCGAAGATCAGACGGCCAACGGTGCCAAGCGTAATTGGCTCCCAGTTGTCATTGCGATCGCGTTGGGCGCCGCTGTTCTGGGCTGGGAATACCGCGAGACACTCTATCCTTTGCTCAGTTCTCCGTTGCTGTTCTTGCTGGTCTGCGTGGGCATGCATTTCTTAATGCATCGCGGCCACGGCAAACACTGAGAACGGCGCCCTGTATAGCTGGCGGCTTTGCAGCAAGAACACTGCGCAACAAGGAGTAGGAACGGCCAACTGAGCAGAGCAAATACGTAATCCAAGAAGGAAGGGAAATTGCCATGTTAGCAGCTCCAATACGGATAGCCGCAATTGCACTGCCCCTGACGGCCGGTGCACTGCCTGTAATGGCTTCGCACGGTGAAGTTAAGCACTTGCGGACGACGGACCAATTGCCCATGGGGCTCATCATGCCTGAAATGAATGCCGAACGGGGCAGGGCGCTGTTTGTCAACAAAGGCTGTATCGTCTGCCATTCGGTTAACGGTGTGGGCGGCGAGGACGCCCAGGCGCTGGATACCGACACTATGGAAGACATGATGAACCCCTTTGATTTTGCCGCCCGTATGTGGCGCGGTTCGGCCGCGATGGTCGAACTACAAAAGAAAGAACTGGGCGAACAGATCGAGCTTAACGGACAGGAAATGGCCGACATCATCGCCTTTGTCCATGACGCACGGGAACAGGCAAAACTAACACGAGATCAGATTCCGGAAGGCATCGCCAGAATGATGCACCATGACATCGACGAAGATCACTCCGATGAATCGGAAATGGAGCATCAGGGTGAAGAAGAGAAACAGAGCGACTGATCAATGTCGTTCGTGTCCTACCATTCGATGAACCCGTCCTGACGCACAGGAGGAACAATATGTCTGAATTTTCTGAAAGACGGGCACCTTCAGAGCCTGAAACTCGGCGCGATTTCTTATACTTCGTCACCGGCGGTGCCGCCATCGTGGCCACGGGCGCGGCGGTCTGGCCACTTGTTAACAGCATGAACCCCAGTGCAGACATCTCCGCCCAAGCCGTTGTCGACATAGATCTTGAAGGAGTCGGACCAGGAACGAGGATCACTGTTAAATGGAAAGGCAAACCGATCTTTATCGACCACAGGACTAAAGAGCGGATCGCGCTGGCTAAGGCAGAAGACGATGCACTAATGATCGACCCGCAACCTGACACCGAGCGCGTACAGCGACCTGAATGGCTGGTAGTTGTTGGCGTTTGCACCCATCTGGGATGCATACCGCTCGGGCAGGGTGGCAGCGAACCCACCGGAGACTGGGACGGTTGGTTCTGTCCGTGTCACGGTTCACATTACGACACGTCAGGCAGAATTCGGAAAGGCCCCGCGCCCCGCAACCTCGATCTGCCCCCTTACGAGTTCGTGACCGACACGCGGCTAAAAATAGGGTGACGGCGTGGTGAAAATCAGAACTGTTCGATCGTAAGCGCTATCGAACGCAGCAGTGAGAAATGGGCGCAATTCGGGCCTTGAACGGAAGGTAGCGGGGTTGCTTGAGAACCGGATTATCGCCAGGCCGGACCCAGAGTGGCAGGTGCAGAAAAAGAAGAGATCAAGGCTTCCGTTTCCGAGTTGAGTTTGCGCCAGATCATTGTGAGAAATCCCTGCGTCGCCCAGAAAGCCATATCTGATGAGTATCCGAGGGTGACGAATATGGCGGTCCCGTATCTGCGGTCCGCATTAAATCCTACCGGTGCGTTTTTTACATCGGTTTAAGACAAGCTTTCCCAGGAGGGAACATGACGATGAATAACCTGAGCCGCCGCCGCTTAATGCAAGGAGCCGCGGCCCTTGTGGGGAGCGCGGCGCTTCCCGTCTTCGCGAAAACAAGCCCCTCAATCCATGTCCTGAAGGATCCGAATTGTGGGTGCTGCGGATCGTGGATCAAAATTATGCGGGCGGAAGGTTTTGAAGTAGGCGTGGAAAACAGTGCTTGGGAGGCCTTGGACGCTTACAAAACCGCCAATGGGATTCCGGAGGGCATGATGTCATGCCACACGGGCCGCGTGGAAGGCTACATGATCGAAGGACACGTCCCACCCGCTGACATTCGGCGCCTGCTGGGCGAACGCCCGGATGCTGTCGGACTGTCGGTTCCGGGAATGCCTTTCGGCTCACCTGGCATGGGACCGGAAAGCGAACGCGAAGCTTTTGACGTCTTCCTGATCCGCAAGGATGGAACCACAGAGGTGTTCGCCAGCTACCCGGCCGCATGAGATCTCGATGGCGCTGGCAAGATCCTGAAAAACACGGCACGTGCTTTTTCTGGCCGGTATACGGGACATTCTTCACGGCAAACCAGTTGATCCGTGACTTCACGCCCGCCTTGTCCTACCGGGCAAGTTCCAGCCTACGGTGAAAAAATACCTGCGTCCGCAAAGCCTGATGACCGGCTTTGCGGACAAAACCGACATCCCGGTCGCCGTATCAACCGCAGCATTTGTCGCCCGCCTGAATTGGCGGGCATGGGGCCGATCCGTAGGAACAGTAGACGCAGCAATCGCCGGGAAGTGGCTTCAGGACTTTTCCGCAAGATGTGCATTCGTAGAACCACTGGCACGCATCTGTTGGCATCGTTTCAGGTCTTGAATGTCCACATTCCGGGCAGATGATCGTGCTGACAAGGTTCGGGCGTTCTTCACTCATGGCGTCACATTAAGGTTATCAGGAAATCATTTATTCGGATTTCGTTGAGTACGATAACCCAAGCGATGGTCGTCAACGCAAAACTGCCTGTCAGCCACCATTTGAGGCGGTCGAGTGAACCATGGCGGTACGCGACGATGCCAGAGAGAAACAGCAGGGCCGTCGAACCGCCGAGTACGTAATAACTCGCGGCGGCGATCTTGCCAAATACGGCCAGCCAGCTCCCTCCCAAGCCAAGTAAAATCAAGGCCATCGGCAAGATGCAGCAGGTCGCAACGCCAAATGCGGTAAACGATCCAAGAAAACTCGCCCCTACAAACTTGCTCATAGTCAGCTTTCTCCGACTTTGACGATCTTGAGCGGAAGCCGGTTCGGCTTCCTCGATTTTTGCTTCGTGCGGTTTGCGAAATTCGACATCATGACCGACAATATGCATCCTGTAGTGGCTACAGGTTCAAGGGAAAGGTCATCACATGATTGCGATTGGCGAAGTGGCGAGATTGACCGGCCTGTCGGTCGAGACGATCCGCTACTACGAACGGGAAGGCATAGTCGAGAAAGCCGGTCGAACCGCCTCGGGGCGCCGCGCTTACACGGAACGGGAAATATCCGAGCTCAGATTCATCAAACGCTGCCGCGATCTTGGCTTTACTATTCAGGATGCATGCGCACTTCGCGAATTGTCCAAAGCGCCGGAGCAAGCCTGTCGTGACGCCGAAGGCGTCGCAACAAAGCATCTCGACAACGTCAGGTCAAAGATCGCCGCGCTCCAACGATTGGAGCAAGCACTTGCAGAACTTGTACGGACCTGCACCGAGGGTGCGGCCTCATGCCCCTTACTAACGGCGTTGCTCAACGAGCCTGTCGCCAAAGACGTTATTAGCGACCACTAATTGCACCGCCCGGAAAGAACCGAATCTGGCCAACTCAGTTTGCGGAGGAGCTGCTTCATTGTGCCGGTTTCCCGTAACCCTCAGCGATGCTGGCCGATCTCCGCAGCTATCTTGCTGACTGGGAATTTTGCGTTCAACATAATTTCAATCGCGCGCCGCTAACGTAGATCAAGCTCTGTGTGGGTCAATTTCCGTTCTCCTTGCTTTTCAGCAAGATAGGGGATTTGTCGCAACCCAGTTTAGAATGTGCCCGGCTACACATCAATATTTCGAATAAGAATTATTATGTTAAAAAAGAGAGAAAGACATATGGCAGATCCAGACGACAAAAAGTTCAAGTTCGGAACTCATGAGGGCCAGTTCAGCACAGCTCCGGATTTCATATCTGATCAGGGCCAGTCCGAGGGCAACCCTCCGTATCCGAGCAATCAAATCGCAGCACACGCCGCGGAGATGCTTGGGCTGATGATCCAAGCTGTTCGTCTCCAGCACAATATGTCTATTGAGGAACTGGCAAAGCTCGCGGAGCTGTCAGCGGCACAGATCGAACAGATCGAAGCCGGCGATATGAGCGTTCGGGTTGGAGATACCTTTTCGGTTGCGGCCAGGCTTGGTGTCCCTCTGTACGAGCCCGCAGAATACGATCCGCGTTTTGTCAGTTCACGCGTGCATAAACAGCGTCAAGAGAACGCTTTGCTTCAACAGCGGGCGTTTCAAGCGCGGCATCGGAAAGTCGACGACGATTTCTGAGAGCTACGTGAAGAAACGTTCGATGCGACGCTGCAATTGATAGAGCGGCCAGCGCCAGCGCATACGCCGATTGACATATTTCGATATCCCCGGGCGTGACTTTTCCAGTTCTTTCAACAGTTCGTCTTTGTTCATAAGCGGATCATAACACAGAAAAAGATTTTGTGCGATGCGGGCGCCCGGGACGAATATCTGTTGAGAGGGGCTGCGTCTATTCGCAATCATGCGTCCACCAGCTGTCATTCGTGGTCTCCGCCCTTCTAAAAACCAATTGGCAGCCAATATACTCTGCACGGAAGGCCGGTTACTTCGGCCCTGTTTCTGCTAACCAACGCGGCGCGGCCTTTCCCTCATTTCTTTGGCAACCCTGCCCGCCAGGCATAAGCAAGATCGGCAGCATCTGGGCCGGCGCGGTGAGCTGTGGGTCGGTTGGTTTTTGTCTTGTAGACACGAGATAATCGTGACGATGCAGGATTCCCGTTGTCTGAGAACGCATTCCACACAGCTTGATCAAAGTCCATGATCTGCGGGCCAGACCGTCCAAGTAGACGGTCGAGCCATCGTTGGTCAAATTCCGGCGCATCAGAGATCAGAGTATTCTCCTGCGCGATATCCAGTAGCCAATCGGAAACAACATCCGCATCCGATCCGGAACTGAGTATGGTAGAATATGGCAGTCCGTGAATCTCTTCTGATTTTGGGTCCCAGTCGTCCGGATCCCAGCTTTCGCGAGAGCATATCAACCTGCTTTTCACGACGACCTTGCGGCCTTCGAGCCACGCCAAGCCAACTTCGATAGGCCAGCTCTGCGGGCTGAGCGACGATGCTTCGAAATCGATGAAGATGTTCATTTTGTGATACCGTGTTGGTCTGTTCTGAAAATCGGTGCGCGCATGAAGCAAAAGCTTGAGATGAAAGACATATTTGAAAGAATTGAGATCGGTCGAAAGGCAATTGCCGAGGGACGCGGCGTCGTTGCTGACGATGAATACTTTGATAGCTTACGCAAGCGGGCAGAAGCGCGCATATCATCGAATTCGGAATAGTAAATGATACGGTGCTGTTTCGCGGAGCTCGGACACGAGGGCCCGGTCATTGATGCAATCCCGTCCGCAGGTTTTCAGAAGATGACGCACGTATAAAATCCCAGCGATGGTCAGGCCGGCACCCGTAATGTTGAAAGCTATTTCGAATGTGCTCATCTGAGCTCCTCTTCAAATTGCATGTGTGCAAGTTCTATTATGCACGTGTGCATAAACGTCCTGAATCCAAAATATGCGCACGTGCATAATTCGTTGGTTGCGCCACGCCCGCACGCTGTTACCAACCCGTTTTCCTCCCTTGGTTTCGCTATGCACGTATAGCGAAACCTTCGATTTCGTCTTACCATAGCGCCATGACGCGAGAACACAAAGAGAACAAAGACATTCCTGAACGAGTGAAAGCTGCGCTCGAAGCTAAGCTGTCGCCTGATGAGCTTACCGAAGAAGAGCAAGAGGTATGGGCCGATCTGTTTTTCGAGAAAACCGCGACTCTGACTCCGGAAGCGAAGGCTTTCTTCGCTGAGCGACGGCTAAAGGGTCTTGGTGTCGGACTGGACGAAAACGGAAAGCTTGTGCGCAGGTCAGACAAATGAACAATCGTGAGAAATGGGTCTCGAAAGCAAAGCAAGGCGTCGAAGAAGAGCGCCGGCGTCTCGAGCGGGATGGGCCCTCGCTTGAGCGTTACCGGCAAACATGGCTCGATGAGAACCGCGCTGCGTTTGCTGCCCAGGCTGAGTGGCAAGAGCGCCGTGGGCATCCACTTGCTGAGATCATCACAAATCCGAAAGACGAACCTTAGCGTCTGTGCTGCCCAAAAGAAGGTATCAGGCTTAAGATGAAATAAGCCATTGTTTTAAGAGCATTTTAGCGACATCAGACCTCGGACAATGGTACTTTCTGCGTGTGATTTTAGCAGAAAGGATTATCACATGACCGATTTCCAAGAAGTATTGCTCGAAGTTGTTTTGCTCGCTCTCATTGAGCTGATCCAGAGAGCGCTCTAATTCCGAAAATATCAGAAAGAAAACCCCCGCCTTTTTGGTGGGGGTGATCAAAACAGAAGGGGCTTACCCTTCGACCATCTCGTTTGCCCGGCCTGCGGCCTCGAGTACCCGTTCATCTCCTGAGCGGATCAGATCCATCGGGATACCGCCGTCCAGGGCGTTCTTGGGCGACACCAACCAAAATGCAATCTGCCACGGCGTCATGGTCTCCTGGAGCATTGCCAGAACCCGTTCCAACAGTGGGAGTGGCCGGCCTTCCTGGTCGAATTGGAATGCAGGGACGACCTATCCGCCTGCTGTCGGTACTGAGAAGATTCGGCCAGCCTGGTGATCATCAATTTCAGCTGACCGCAATACTGGGAATTCCCGTCGGAACTCCGCGCGCAATCCAGAGTTGTCTTCGTCAATGATGTCTTCAGCTGATTTCATACCAACATCGTAACGTGGTGTGTGGTGATCTCAAAAGGGGTAACCCGTACCTTTTGGTGCACGGTTTTCGAGGATTTCGTAGGCTGTGGGTTACGAAACATGATACATGCATCTAATGAGAAGCGTTAAGAACATATTGAGACGTTGGAATGCTGGGCTGATCGACACCGCAGGTGCTGCGCTGAGTGATGTTCCGAGCTGCGAAGGATGGGTTGAACTATATCGAACAGCTTTGGGTATGAGTATCACAGATCTTGCCGAACGGGTTGGTGTCTCGAGGGCTTACATCTCAAAGCTGGAGACGCAGGAGAAAAGCGGCTCCGTTAATATTAAGCAAATTGACAAAGTTGCCCATGCCATGGGCGGGAAGCTGGTTTATGCGATTGTCCCCATCGAAGGCACAGTTGAGGACATCGTCATGACGCAGGCGCGAGAGAAGGCAACACGGATGGTCAAGCGGGTGAGAGCACAAATGACCCTCGACGCGATATCTGAAGGACTCCCAAGCGAAGCTGTAACGATTGAAGAGCTCGCTGAAGACCTGGCAAGAGAAATGGCACGCGATTTTTGGAAGTGATGGTCTTCAGGGTGGTCAGTCAGTGTACGCGGTGATTTCGGTCTCGAAGGACAGAAGCAGATAGCCCGCCTGTGGGTTACAAAAAAACACCGATTTTTGCTTTCCCACTTAAAGTGCTGGAACAAATTCGCTTCATGAAATCAGGCGCTTAAACTGTCAGATTTTGTTTTCCTGCGCTTACCCCCTAAGGGGGGAAGGCTTACCGGTAAAACAAACCGGCAGCCCTCCCGTCAGGGGAGCGGGCGGGTGCCGAGTTGCGGGCGAAGTTCGGTCGCAGCATATCTGAAGGCTGGATTTAGTTCCCGCTACAAGCGGGATTTGGTTCGATGACAGATAAGAAGTGGATTGAAGAAGCGCGACCGGGTGTCGAAATTGGGTGCAATTGTATCGAACAGAGCGGACCATCGCTTGAGAGTTTAGTCAAACTTGGCGCTATGAGTATCCTCTGGCTGAGATTATTGTCATAGCTCAGAAACACAAACTTTCGTGACTCGAACGCGCCGCTTAGCGTCTGTGCTGCGGGAACTACGACATCTTGCCCGATGTCAGCAGTTTCTCGATCCATTTCTTCACATCTTTGCTGCTGATCTCGCCACTGATGTGACGTTCTTGAACAGCCAAAAACTCGTCGCTGATCTTTCCGCCGGAAAGTCGGACGGAAGCGTTGGCCTGACGGTAGGCCTCTCTCAGCTTTGCTTTCTCGGGGGTATCAGTAGAAGGTTCTGGAGTATAATCCGCGAAGCTTTTCCAAGCTCAAAGAGGAGTTCATTCGACTCAGCGAGGGCAACCAATGCGCCCTCACCGGGAGAACCATTTGCGATCGTGTCGCGCCGCTTTTCGTTCTTTCCTGCTTTCCGGCTCATTGAATAGATTATAGCCCCGTGTAGTATGCGCGAAAAGCAAAATACGCGTTGTCGAATTTTGGGAAGCCGTAGTACAGCGTAGTTTTCTCGATCAAAAGACCAACTACGATATCCCGGTGTTGAACCCTGGCCCGGTCTGGTGCGGTGCGTTGAGGAAGGTGCGGCGGGCAGCGGATTTTGTTGAACACGGGCACCGACCACCCCGTGCGGGTGATGCCACCCCGTTTTCAACATGGTGCGGAATTTGCGGAAATATCGGCGATATGCGGCGATTAGCGAGGCCGCCGAACCTGATCATAGCTCCAGATCAACGCCCGCTCCTTGGTAGGAAAACAGCAACGCACCAAACTCCTTAGCCGCCTGAATGCCATCCGAATGATCATAGTGACGTGCCACGGTTGCCTGCGACCTGTGACCGAGCAACGCGGCGGCGGCGCGGCCAGTCGCTGTCATGGTTTCGCTGGCCTGCGTCGCCACATTGTCCCGCAGCCGATGGATGGATATACGGGTCCCGAAGGCCTTTTCGGTCATATTGCCGGTCAATCGACCGATCTGTTTTTCACTGATCGCGGAATTCCGTGATTTGATGGATGGAAACACCGCACATCCGTCATCGAAGATCGGGCGAAACGACTGGCGGTATTCCTTCAAAGCCGTTGCCAGCCGGGGATTGCGGATGCTGCGCTCAAACGGGGCACCCTGTTTTCGATCTTCCGGCAGTTTCAGCATGGACGCCGGAATGCGGATACCTACGGTCTCGTCATCTTGAAGGTAAAGACTGCTGTCGAAGGAAAGACACGACAAGGCCCGGGCACGCTGCGGCAAGGCGGTTCCGATGGCCAGGATCAATCCATTCCGGAACTGCCGGGCGGCGTCCGTTCCCCGCATCGGTGAGGACCGTGCGTTTTCGATATGCTGGAATCCGAGATCCCAGATCGCCGTGGCGCCAACAAGTTGCGCACCTGTCTTTGTCGCCGCACCCTCCTGATCTGCCCGTTTACGCCAATCCGCCACGACAAAGCTACAAGCCGGGGAAGAAAATCCGGGCTGAACCAGGCCAATCCCGCTCAGAATGCGCGACTGATAGTCTCCGACCGAGCGTGCAGTTATCGAGGGTTCATCTTCCCGATCGGCTAACAGATGGTGTCCGAATGCGTCCAGAGAAGATCCCGTCGGCACCATTGAACAGCACTGGGCCAAACAGAATGCAACCCATCGCTTCAAGGCACGGATGACGTTCAGAGTGTGGGCCGCACTCCAAAGCGTTCGGCCCAACACGCCCTTTCCCTGTTTGGAAAGCACTATCTGCCCTGCGATGGGAGAACGCCACGGCTCCGGCAATCCTTGAAGCAAGGCCTCGACCTCACCCCATGCGGTCTCGCGTGGCGGTTTCTGCGACACTCTATGTTGGCGCAAGACCTGACCAAAATGCGCGGTTCGCTCCGATCCCCACTTGGTCTTGGCCACTTGCTGAACATAGGCGAACTCGGCCAGTGCCGTGGCGCCTATTTCAGTTTGGCGCTGCGACAGATGTTCCGAAAGTTCAGCCCGTCCGGGGACTGGTTCGCTGGGAGATGCCCTGCGGATGTCAGCGAGCAGTCGCAGATGAGCGTTAAGGGTCATCCAAACCTCCTTTTGGTGTCGCGCTTTAACGACTTGTCTTGGGATTTCTCGTTCAGCTTTTCCTGCCATTCGTCCAGCAGCAGGTCTTCATCCAGCTCAGCATAGTAATCGAGCGTAGTTTGCAGGTTCTTGTGCCCCAGTAGACGCTGGACCTTGGGCAGATGATCCGAACTGTCCTTCAACCAGATCCATCCGATCAGATGGCGATAGAGATGAGGGTGGATACTGACACCCACATGCTTTGCGAGAAGCCGGGTCAAACGCTTAAGCAAAACACCGTAATGTGCGCCGTTTGCCCCTTTTCCCTGGCCCGGGAACAGATACGGGTTCTGCCTGTCTCCAGATTTTAGGATGTGGGGACGAAGGTCCTCCAGATACTTCCGGAGCAGTCGGCTCGTGCTTTCGCTCAGCAGGATCGGTAGATCAGCATCCCCCTTCCCGCGCATTTTTACTTCGGCCGCAGGCACCGTCAGACGGGCCACATCGCCATGCCAGGAAATCCAGTCCAGCCTTGCGCGCAGGACATTGTCGCTGCGTGGGGCCCGGCTCATCAGGATGTCATGCGCAAGCGCGGCCATCACATCACGGATCAACTCCGCATCCATGACGTCGATCTTTGCCGGCAAGGTGCCTGATTTTGCCTTGTGCGCCTTCCGGCGGCGATCAACCTCATCGTTTACCGCAGCGATGATCGATCCCGACAGCCGGACCGTCCCGGTGACCCGGGTCTCGGTAAACTGCTGGAGTTTTGCCTTGTTGCGGGGTGCGATCCCGGAAATGCCGGTATCATGCAGTCTGATGAGATCTGCGATGTCCTTCAGATCTTCTGGGGATCGGCAACTGTATCCGGCCGCGATCTTGCGCATGGATTTCAGAACACTGGCAACATAGCCGCTGGGATAATCGCTCTTGTTGCTATCTGCGAGCGCTTCAGCGCCAACTTCCAGAAACTCCGGATCGGTCAACTCTTCGATTGTCTCCGGGACCACCTCCGTCGCGGCGATGATGGCCTTGGCCATGGATTTGACATAGCCACGGCGCCGATCGAGCGTCGACGCGCTCCAGCAGTCCTTCCCAATCAAAAACCCGGCATCCGCTGCCACCGCGGGCACAGTGTTGCGATTTGATTTCCCAGGTTTCTTCTGGCGATCTTTCTTTGCATTGCGCAACCGGGCTTTCTTGTCGGACACTGGGGCTTCCAGCGCATCAAGGGATGTAATGAACTCCGAGCGGGACTGGCCATCGCGTGACATTTTCCCTGTCACCCAGGGTGCGACGCGGGTTTTAAATTCCGTCAGCAGTGGCGCGATCAACGCCTCGTCGACACCAAACTTGTCGCGACCATCCTCAAACGGATGGTCTGCGGCGGCGAAACCGAAGCCCGAAAGGTCAGCATGGGCCGACAGCTTGCCCAGCAAGGTTGAGATCTCGCACACATGCTTTTTGCAACCGGCCTCTCCTTTGGAGGAAACCTCGATCCGGTGACGATAATAGTCTGCCAGGGTGTCTGTGGAAATCGAGCTTGGATCGATATTCGCGTCGTACAGGAAGACCAGGAACGGTCCCGACGCGACTTTGGACGACGTTGGGAGGTCACTTGCCTGGATGGCTTTATACGCATCCCCATAGATCCCTCCGATATCATCAATCCGGCGTTGTCGCTGGCGTGATTGACCACCAGCCACGGCTTTCACCAATGCGGATCGATAGCTTGCGAAACTGCCTTTTGTCAGATTGACGCTCGATGGCCCATTGCGATCGAAAAAGTCGATGACGTCCTGCTTGCAGGCCACTTTTAGCTCTGGTGTCCAGCCTGCGTTCCGGCAGAGCCATTTCAGCCGTGAGACGAGGCTGGCGTCGCCTTTGACCTGCGCGTTGGCGATAAGGTCGGCATAGGTGCGCGGCGGCTCTTTCCCGAGGCTCAGGAAATCTCGACCCGTTGCTTCAGACAGCGCCACAAGCGTGGTGTGGCGCGGCGTGAGACCGGGGATGTTTAGGATGTCTGAGACAGCTTTCTCATTCAGCCCTGAGCGCAGCGAAAGCGCCCGTCGGGACTCTCCACTTGTCTCGAGAAATGTCTTCAATTCCTGTGCGGGGGTCATGATCCTGGCTCCGTCATGCTGTTGGCGACCGGTCATTCGAGTTCGAGATCCGGCCTTCCTTGGTCAGGCCGGACGCGAAGCTCGAAGATCGCGAGCCATTCGTCCTTGATGGTCCAGGATTTCCCCAGCTTTGCTGCCTGCAGCTTGATCGGCCCGTGCGGTGTCGGGCAGCCATGATTGATCCAGTCCCGGATCGTGTGGGGATCGCGCCTGAAGATTTCGGCGATTTCATTCACCGAGTAGTATTTGGGAGCCTGCATCCTTTACCTCCTGTTTTTGTAAGGAGGAATTGGGTCCAAACGGCGTCTGACGGAAATTTCGAAGGAAGGATTTTGCCGTTGATCACCCCGATTTCGATGCCATCGGCCCCGGGGTCGAACCACCGCCAGTTCAACACCTTTTGGGTCACGCCGGTAATAGATGTCTTATTTCCGGTCCGCCCCAAATCTTCCAAACCAAACCTCAATTTCCCAGATTTCCGGTGCAGACACAGGTCATCGCCAACGACGACAACACGGAGACTGGCGATGACCATCACAGATACCAAACGAAGCATTTCGAGAGACGTAGCAGGACGTTTCACCGGGCAAGGCGCGTTCGACAGTGACGCACCGGCCCCAGCGACAAATTTTACCTCTTTGGAAGATGCAGATCTGGATCTGCGGGAAGCCTTGGAAGCTGCGGACGAGATCTTGGCGCCTTCGGGTCAGGACAATACAAAGGTCCCGACAGTCGTCTGTCGCGCCAGTCCCGGCGCAGGCAAGAGCCGGCTTGCAAGACTGCTCCTGGCTGAAAAGGAAAAACGCGGCACGGACCAGCATGTGTCCTTTCATTTGCCAACCCTCGCGTTGGCTGAAGAAGCCGCGTTAGACGCCCGCGCTTTAGGTTTGGATGCCCAAGCGATCCGGGGGCGTTCGGCCCCGCACCCGGATGGACGGGGACGCATGTGTGCGCGAGCTGAGCTGGTGGAGCGTGCCAACCGCCTTGGTCTCTCGGCACAGCAGAGCTTCTGCCGACGCGAGGAGAATGATGGGACCGCAAAGCTCTGCCCGCATTTTGAGGAATGTGCCTATCTCACGCAGTTCAACAACATGACGAAATACCGTTTCCTTGCGACCAGCTATCTGTCCCTGCCCGACCCGGCTGAAAAGTGCGACCTGCGGATCGTCGATGAAACTTTCTGGCAGCAGTTCCTGTCGATCCAGGATGTGTCAGCGGCCGCGTTTACAAATCCACGCGCCCGTTTCCATGCTGCTATGGTCAGGCAGCACGCAAGCTTGCTGGACGCCGCAAGACAGGTTGTTGCGGCTTTGATGGATAATGCATCCCCGTTGTCTTTGCCCTTCTCCAGCGAGGACTATCTGCGCTTGAGAGACTTGGAATGGATGGGGAAAGCACCCTGCCCCGACCTGTCTCCCGAGCAAAATGAGGCGTATCAGGCCAAATTGCTTGGAAAAGCGGAACAGAACCACCGGCATGTTTCCAGGTTCGCTGCGCTTTGGGGAACGCTGGCCGATGCAAAGGCCGCAGGTCTATGCACGACTGAGCGTTTGAAGCTGATTGTCGAGGACGACGCCTTCTTCATCCGCGTGCTACGTCGAAAACCCCTCAGACATAAGGAACCCATGCTGGTTCTCGATGCCGATGCTGACGTCGGCATCCTGTCCGCGCTTGAGTACGACATCCGCAAGGTTCATGACGTCATGCTGCGCCCAAACGCCCTCGTAACACAGCTGCATGATCGCAGAATGACGAATGGAAGCCTTCTGAAGAATTCCGGCTTGCGCGAGAGCTGGCGGCGGATCATCGCGCGGGAGGTTCTGAACGACCGCCTCGACAAAAACGCTGGCGTCCTTGTTGGCGCCACACGGAAGGTCGTTCGCGCCTTTTTCGAGGATGCGGGCCATTGTTTCGATGGTATGTCCGAGACTGAAGTGTCGCGGTTCATGCTGGACACCAAGCTGCACGGCGCGCAATGGCTCTGGTTCGGTGGCCGGGCCCTCGGCTCCAATCGTTACCAGAATTGCTCAACCGTCATCGTGATCGGGCGGGAAGAACTCCCAGTTTCTGCGCTCGAAGATCAAGCTCGTGCTCTGTGGGGAGACACACCCGGAAACCGGCTAAATCTGCTGACACCGGACTCAATCGGCCAGAGTCGCATGCCAGAAGAATCGGTTCCTTACGAGATGACTGACGGAACCTCAAAAGCCGTACTGGTACCGTGCCACCCGGATCAACGCGTGCGCCGCCTGCAACTGCAAAGCCGCGAGCTGTCGACGCACCAGCTGATCGAAAGGCTGCGTCTGGCGAGAGCGAAGTATACGAAAAAGGTGATCATCGGCTGCAACATCCCGATCCCAGGTATCCCGGTGGACAGGCTGGTGTCGTGGCAGGAGTTGGAACCAAACCGTCTCGACGCAGCAATTACAGATGGCTTGCTTACACGCGGCGCGATCCGGATGTCGCCGCAGGGTCTGGCCGATGGAGCGCCGAGGGTGTTTTCGAGTGTGGAAGCAGCGCGCACTTTCCTGAAACGCGGCAAGACCTCACTTGATATCTGTGTCCAGACTTCGTTCGCGACCCGGTTCAAATCGCGGGTTTCATTTGCACGGCTTAAGCGCGCCGCGAAGTATGCGAAACCGGAGCCCGCCATACTCTTGACGAACGGTGCTAATCCACAGGCACTCGCCGAAACTGCGTGGGGAAATCTGAGCCGCTTTGAAACCGTCGCACAATCCGAGTTTAGACTGTAGGCGCCCGCCGGCTCCAGGTTCGGACAAACGCGGTGCCGGGAACACCTGACAAACCAACCAATCATGTAGCAAGGGACAAGCCATGAAGCTCTTTTCCACTAAACTCAGGGCGTAGCGATGACATTTTCGGCACGCGGAAGACACTCAAAAAACACCCGTACAGACTGCTTTGTGAATTCAGATTTAGACTCATCTAATTCCCAAGAAAAACGGAGTCATAAAGATGAGAATAAAAGTTAGGGATCAACGGTTTTATCAGTTTCCCATTCGAGCTGAAGGACGAATTCCGAAGCGCCTTTCCCCGTGCAAAATGGGACCCGCGCAGCAAAGAATGGAGCGTGGCCGCGAATGCCGCAGATCGCCTGGGCCAATAGGTCCGGGTTGTTGAAGAGTCCGGCGTGATTCAGCCAATGGAGGAGAAAGAAACTGCAGACTTGGCCGACAAGGAAGTCGACATGCTGCAAGTGCAGCTCGGCAGCATGAAGAAAAAGCTCAGGGAAGAAGGGGACTTGGCTGAACGCGCAAGATTGGCAAAAGAAAAGGCAGAATCCATTTCAATTGAGCTCGCGTTGATCGAAGAAAAGATAAATTCCGCTCGTGCAAAACGGGCCGCTATTGCCAAAGCCGCCGATTTGGCGCGTGACAAGGTAATGGAGGTTCTGCAACAGGTTGCAGATGTCGATGAAATCGAAGGACTGCGTCGCGGTATGCAGAGGGATTGGCGGCAACTCAAATCCGTGAACCGTGACCGCTTCTCTGAAAAACAAGATCGGCTTCGCGAAATCCGTGATGATCTTGAGAAAGTCAACGTCGTGTCCCGCGCCTTGAACCAAGCCATCTCGGCAAACTACAACCGCCCTGATCGCGACGAAGACGATCTCAAAATCGAACTCGAATTTGAGATTGAGCCATGACGGGTAGAGGACCCCTCACGGCTCAGATCGCAACGGTCGTGAACTACGCCCGATATCACCGATGTCTTTGGGCAATAAGCATCGCGCACATTCAAACAGCTTGACCTTCCATCGTGGGAAGGCGTTACCAGAAGTCTCCAATCCGAATTTTGGAGTTGAATGTGAAAGAAAAACAGATTGCAGACGCGCCGCAGGCGTCAGCACCGGTTAGCGGCGGCAAGATCCTGAAATGGGGCATGATGGTATGTTGCATTGCCATGATAACGCCGATCGTTCTCTACTTCATCGCCGGCGGGACGGCTGGCGGGCTTTCTGACTCCTTGGGTCTTTTCGCACCGTTGATCCTGTGCCTCGGAGCCCATTTCTTTATGCACAAGGCGATGGGAAAATCCTGTCATTCGAACAAATCTGAATCGGAAGGACCAAAGGCAACAGACGCCGCGGTCGGACCGAACGCAGTACACCGGCAATAATCGTCAATCATGAAGCTTTGGTGCTCAAGGTTGGCCACCATGTCGCTGGCCGCTCTTTCGCTGGCGGCTTGCGCACCACGCCCTAAACTATGCCCGTTGCAACCGCCGCAGCCTGAATACGCACTGCCCCAAGGTTGCCGGGTTCAATGGGAGGGCGCGGATGGCGGGGCCTATTTCATCTGCGAAGACGGGCGCGAAGGTTTCGTGAGCTGATCGTGGGGATGTGACATTCCGGCTCGTTGACCCTCCAGCGCTGGAATCTGGCAGAGACGGGTGCAAAACAACCGATGGCAACGCGCAATGGCGAGAACACTCCTAAATTTATGTATTATGATCTTGGGGTTAATCTTTGGCCAGACTTCCGCCGGGACAAGCCTTGCAGCTACATCCCAAGCGTATGAATCAGAGCCCCTGATCGCACACATAATTACCGCGCAGGACGGGATCGCGCCTGACGTCAAGACGATCACTGCAGGACTGCATCTGAAACTGGGCGAAGATTGGAAAACCTACTGGAAATCGCCTGGTGAGGTGGGAATTCCGCCCAAGATCACTTGGAACGGCTCGCAAAACGTCAGCGACGTACAGTTTCACTGGCCCGCGCCGATCCGTTTTCGCGCCTTCGGGATCGAGAATTTCGGGTACAAGGACGAAGTGGTCTTTCCGCTGACCGTCACACTCGAGAACCCCGGAGCGCCAGTTGACTTGAAGGCCGCTGTGACAACGCTGATCTGTTCCGATGTCTGTGTGCCGGTCGAGTTTTCGCTGGACTTGTCGCTGACTCAGGGAACGGGTCGGGATCAGGACTCGGCCCGGCTTATAAATGCCTTTCTGTCGCGGGTGCCAACCACGGGAAACACAAGCGGAATGAAGTCCGACGCCGCGACCCTGGATACCGAGTCCGAGATGCTGACGCTGAATTTCACCAGCGACCTGCCCTTCGATGCGCCTGATGTCTTTCCCGACATGGGACGTGATACCGCGTTTGGTGCACCCGACATCCGGCTCGCTGGCGACAGGCGTCAGCTATGGGTGCAGTTCCCGGTGCTCGCTCTGGCACAGGACCCCCCCTCCTTGTCCGTCACGGTTACCGACACCAACCGCGTGGCCGAGTTTTCGCCCCGTACCGACGCTCCCCCTACCCCGCCACCATATGAGATCGCGGCCGCCGAAACTTCAGCCAGCGCGCTGGTCTGGATCATTTTGCTGGCGGTGGGCGGCGGGTTGATTCTGAATATCATGCCCTGCGTACTGCCAGTGCTTTCGATCAAGCTTTCCTCGGCGGTAAAGGCTCGCGACCGCTCTGCGGCTCAGATTCGCGCCGGGTTCCTGGCTTCGGCAGCCGGAATCCTGACATTCATGTGGCTGTTGGCGGCTATCACCATTGCGGCGCGGTCGCTGGGCTATTCCGTCGGCTGGGGCATCCAGTTCCAGAATCCGCTTTTCCTTGCGGTGATGATCGTGGTGCTGGCGGTTTTTGCAGCCAGCCTCGCGGGCCTGTTCGAGATCACGCTGCCGCAGTCGCTGAACACCCGGCTGGCCCATGTCGAAAAGGGCCGCGTGTCGCTGGTCGGGGATTTCCTGACCGGAACTTTTTCAGCAGTTCTGGCGACGCCCTGCTCGGCCCCCTTCCTCGGCACGGCGGTGGCCTTTGCCTTGACCGGCCGACCGGTGGATATCGTGGCGATCTTCACCGCAATGGGGGTCGGGCTGGCCATTCCTTACTTGCTGGTTGCAGTACACCCGAAACTCACCGCCGCTCTGCCTAAACCGGGGCGTTGGATGGTGGGATTAAAATGGGCCCTGTCGGCGGCACTGCTGACCACGATCGGCTGGTTGGTCTGGGTGATGGTCGGGGTGGCCGGAGACACTGCTGCAACTGCTACCGTGCTGGCTGCAACTGTGCTGGTCCTGTTGATCTGGAAAAGTACGATGATGCCACCCGTTTTGCGCTGGACAGCCCTGTTGCTGACGCTGACCGCAGCGTTTGCTGCACCGGTTGCGATTGCCGGCAAAGACCGGTCCAAGCTGCTTGAGCCAGCCGGAGAGATCCCATGGATTACCTTCAGCCGCTCCGAAATCGCCCGCCTTGTGTCGCGCGGCGAGGTGGTTTTCGTCGATGTCACAGCCGATTGGTGTTTGACCTGCAAGGCCAACAAAGCGCTGGTGCTGGAACGCGGCGAGGTTCTGGCAACACTGCAATCGGACAAAGCAATTCCGATGCAGGCCGACTGGACCCGCCCCGACGATGTGATCGCCCGGTTCCTTGAGGACAATGGCCGGTTCGGGATCCCCTTCAACATCGTCTACGGCCCGTCGGCCCCCGAAGGCATCGCCCTGCCAGAGATCTTGACCACGAACGCCATTCTCGACGCGATGGAACAGGCCGCGCCGATTGCGGGCGGAGCTGTGGAAAGCGGATCCTGACCCCGGAGTTCACATATCCCGGATGCGATTGCTCTGCTGCGCCAAACGCATGGTCTCGTGCTCTTCCATATCCAGTAGTGCTTGAAGGAGTTCGCGTGCCTCGGGTATCTCGGCACGCCCTTGCAAATACCGATATAATTCGATCACCTGATTGTGAAGATCGAAGACCGCTTCGCAGATCTCATCGACGCTCATCTGTGCGAACGGTCTGTCGCAGGTGCGATGTGGGTCGATCGGCTCATGGCCCAAATAGTCATATACCCACGTGTTGAGCGCTTTGGGATCGGCTCGTTTCACGAAGCCATCGACGATTTTCTCCAAAGCAGCCTCATGGTCGGCGAGGTAGGTAAGCAACATCCTGACCAGCTCCTGCTCGGACTGTGTCGAACAGTGGGCCAAACATTCAGCGAGCCAATGATGCATTTCCCGCGTCCAGACAATTAGATCAGAAAACGTTTCAACTTTCATGGTCTCAACCTCCTAAAGATCGGCATGCGAAAGCCTAAACCGGCATTTTCCAGATGCTCACTGGGCATCGAAGCGCAAAGTCGGCGCCGGCCCGACCCACGCCAGGCTGCGGGAATCAACCCCCCAGTTCCAGCAATGCCCGGTCGATTGCCACCTTGCGCGGATCCTCCTGCGGCAGGTCATCCACCAGATCCCTTGCCCTGCCATAGGCGTTCCGGGCGCCGTCGGTCTCGCCCAGCACCAAATAGGCGTTGCCCAGCCGCATCCAGCCGTCCAGATCGCCTGGGTTTTCCTGCATCCGGCTCGCCAGCCGTTCGACCATCGAGCGGATGAAGGCCTGCCGATCTTCGTCGGACATCTCCTCGGCCGTCGCCACCTGATCGGCAGTTGGGCCGGGCATGGAAGGGGCAAAAGCCGCCAGATCCACCGGCGCCCGTCCGATCGACGGGGCGATGCGGTTAAGCTGGGCCACAAAACTCTCCATCCATGGCCGGAACTCCTCTTCGGCGTCGATCCGCGTCTTCAGTAGATCATAGGCCTTATCAGACGATCCAGCCTGCTCCAGACCAACGGCTTTGTAGAATGTCGCTGCTGGGTTCGATGGGTCCAGTTCCAAGGCTCGTTCAAACGCCCGATCGGCCTTGGGCGTAACGACACCGTCATCGGCATAGACCAACGCCTCGCCATATTGCGACACCAGCGCTGAATTCGCATTGGGTCGGTCCAGCAACCCCTCGAACGCGTCTGCGGCATCTCCAAAGCGTCCCATACGCATATAGGTCTGAGCCAACAACACCCATCCCTCGGTTGGCCCGCCGGTTTCATCCGCCTCAAGCCGCGACTTCAGGCGCACGGCAAGGTCGGCGATTTCACGGGCTTCGGCCTGCTCCCCCTCGCGTTGGGCAAATGGCTGGCTGGGGATGTAGGGACTACCCAGTTGCCAATAAAGACCGGCTCCGAGCGCTGGAACTACCAGCGCGGCAAGTAAAATCAGCGCACGCCCGGAATGGCCCATTATCGCTTTGTCGTCCGATTGCCGGTCAATCGCCTTCAGGCGACGTTCTATCTCGACTCTGGCGGCCTTGGCCTCTTCGGCCGAGATAATTCCTCGTTCCAGGTCCTTCTCCACTTCGCCGATCTGGTCGGAAAAGATGGCAGAGGCGCTTTCGCGTCTCGACAAGTCCGAGGTCTTGCGCCCCAGGCCGGAGAGGGCGAGCGTCAGAAACACCGCCACGGCCATGAATGAAAAGATAATCCAGATCATGCGTGCGGCTCCGTGAGTGAATGGTTTTCGGGATTCCGTTCTTCGCTCGCGCCGCGTTCCGTCTCTTGTTTTCGCGACTTCCGATATCGGCGCGCATTTTGGGTCAATACCGCTGCAGTCGCGATACCACCCAGCCCCAGGATGACGATAGGCGCAACCCACAGAATGTAAGTTGATGGCTTCCATGGCGGGTTGAACAGAACATAGTCGCCATAACGCGCAACCAGAAAGTCCAAAACCTGCTGGTCCGTGTCGCCTGCCACCAGCCGTTCGCGCACAAGCAGACGAAGGT
>NZ_BAABWL010000011.1:0-61196 GCF_040371315.1 Ruegeria sp. HU-ET01832 | reverse complement strand
TCCTCAGGCGCCCTTTTGCGATTTGGGGGACCCTTGGTCCCGTGGTTACATCTGCGCGCGCGGGATATTTGGTTCGCAGGGGAAAATCAAGCACATCCTGAGGGAAAAGCCGTTTACGACGCTGGATTTTGCGTGAGCTCGCCGGAATCCAGCGGCTGGATCAGATCGGGGCGACTTTTGAACCAACCGTTCTGTTGATGTTCTTCGGCCAGCCATTCCTCGACTCGGTCCGCAACCTTCAAGGCCAGACCGCTCATCTGCTCTTCTTTGGTACGCTCATGGCCCGAGCCCTTTAACGCGCTACCGCCAGTGGTGTCTTCCAGAACCTGAAATTGTTTGCCCTTGGCCAGAAATTCTTTCTTGTTCACATCATAGACATTCACCAGCACAATCGCGGTGCTGCGTGGGTTGTAGATCACCGGAATGCCCGGAGGTGCCAGCATATATCCCTCTAGGCTGATGCCGATATCATAATCCTGCGCGCCTTCGTATCGGCCAAGGCGGATATCCACCGCATTCTGGATCGCGGCCGTCCACTCGTCCGGCGTAGCGTCGCGTGAGACCGGTCCCTGAACCGCCTTTTCGGCAAAGGCATAGTTGACGCGCAGTTTGAATTCGCCGAGCGACTCGGGCTCTTCGTACACTTGCGTCTGCGTACACGCGCCCAACAGGGCCAGTCCGGTGATCAAGGTCAAAATGCGCAACATGTCTCTCGTCTCGATAGGCCTGTTTTCTTTGATTTAGCGCACCGATACGGACTGTGCCAAGCCGTATCGGCGGAATTCCCCGCAAGCGGTCGCAAAATCAAGAGAATTTATAGTCCCTCGGGAAGCCGTAAGGCGGCTTTTTCCCGACGCTGGCGCGTTTGGCCAGCCATTGAGACATATCCGCCTCGTGCCGGGTCTTGTCGCCACCCATGGACCATTTCAGGCCGTCCTCCCAGTTGAAAGTGGTGATGTCGGACAGACCGCCATCCAGTTCCAGCGTGCCCTGACGCCCGCGGGCCATGTTGTATTTCTGCAAACGTACACCCTTGCCGCGGGTCATCTCGGGCAATTCTTCGGTCGGGAAGACCAGGAACTTACCGTTCTGAGACACCACCGCTACGTGGTCGCCCGCGACCGGTTTGCAGATCACCGCCGTTTCATCACCTTTGACGTTCAGCACCTGCTTGCCGTTGCGGGTCTGCGCCAGCACATCATCCTCGGGCACCATGAACCCGTTGCCCGCATCCGACGCTACCAACAGCTTGCGCCCCGGCTTGTGGATCAGGATGTCGATGATCTGCGCCTCGTTCGGCAGGTCGACCATCAGGCGCAGCGGCTCGCCCATGCCCCGCCCGCCGGGCAGGTTGGCGGCGCTGACCGTATAGAACCGGCCATTTGAGGCAAAGACCAGCAGGCGGTCGGTGGTCTCGGCATGGAAAATGAAACGCGGGCCGTCGCCATCCTTGAACTTCAGCTCGCGCTTGAGGTCGATGTGGCCGGTCATGGCGCGAATCCAGCCCATCTGCGAACAGACGACCGTGATCGGCTCCTTGTCGATCATCGCCTCAAGCGGCACTTCCTCGACCTGTCCAGCCTCGGCGAATTGGGTACGGCGTGCGCCGCCTTCGTAGTCTTTACCAAAGGTCTTTTTGGTCTCTTTCAACTGCTCGGCGATCTTGGCCCATTGCAGTGCGGGATCAGCCAGCAGGTCTTCGAGATTGGCGCGCTCTTCCATCAACGCGTCACGCTCGCGGACCAGCTCCATCTCTTCCAGACGGCGCAGGCTGCGCAAGCGCATGTTGAGGATGGCGTCGACCTGAACCTCGGACAGTTCGCCCTCGCCTGGTTTGGGCGAGACATAGTCGGATTCGTCCGTCGCACGAACGTGGTCGATGCCCCAATCTTCGCGCATCAAAGCAGCTTTGGGATCATCGTCATAACGGATGATGTCAATCACACGGTCGAGGTTCAGGAAGGCAACGATGAAGCCCTCCAACACTTCTAACCGGTGGTCGATCTTAGCCATGCGGTGACGCGAACGACGCAACAACACCTCTTGCCGGTGGTCAAGGAAGGCGCGCAGCACTTCCTTCATCGAACAGACCTTGGGCGTCACCCCGTCGATCAGCACGTTCATGTTCAGGCTGAAACGCACCTCAAGGTCCGAGTTGCGGTAGAGCATCCCCATCAGCACTTCGGGGTCCACGTTCTTGGACCGTGGCTCGAGGATCAGGCGGATGTCATCAGCGGATTCATCGCGGACATCGCCGAGGATGGGGATTTTCTTGGTCTGGATCAGTTCCGCGATCTTTTCGATCAGCTTGGATTTCTGAACCTGATACGGGATCTCGGTGACAACGATCTGCCACTGGCCACGCCCCAGATCCTCGACCTCATACTTACAGCGCAGGCGGAACGATCCACGCCCGGTGCGATAAGCCTGCGCGATATTCTCGGGCGGCTCGACAATCACGCCACCAGTCGGAAAGTCCGGGCCGGGGACATAGTTCAGCAGCGTGTCATCCCGCGCGTCCGGCGTCTTGATCAAATGCAGACAGGCGTCACAAAGCTCCGAGATATTATGCGGCGGGATATTCGTCGCCATGCCCACCGCGATACCACTGGCCCCGTTTGCCAGCAGGTTCGGGAACTGTGCGGGCAGCACGACCGGCTCGGTCAGCGTCCCGTCATAGTTGTCGCGGAAATCAACAGCGTCTTCGTTTAGACCTTCCAGCAGCGCTTCGGCCACGATGGTCATCCGCGCCTCGGTGTATCGCGAGGCCGCCGGGTTATCGCCGTCGATATTGCCGAAATTCCCCTGCCCGTCGACCAGCGGATAACGCACGTTAAAGTCCTGCGCCAGACGCGCCATCGCATCGTAGATCGCGGCATCACCGTGGGGGTGATAGTTACCCATCACGTCGCCCGAGATCTTGGCGGACTTACGGAATCCCCCTGTCGCGCTGAGTCGCAGCTCGCGCATTGCATAGAGGATTCGCCGGTGAACCGGCTTCAGACCATCGCGCGCATCGGGCAGCGCCCGGTGCATGATGGTGGACAAAGCATAGGTCAGATAGCGTTCGCCAATCGCGCGGCGCAGCGGTTCGGCTACCTCGCCCCCACCTTCGGGGGCCTCCATGTTGGGGTCGTCGATCGTGTCGTTCATATATGATGTGATACGACGCAAGCGCGCCGCGGTAAAGCAACCGGCAAGCATTTTGCTGGGGACAAGTGGCGCTTTTTGCAACAGGGGGAGGCAACCGACGGATTTCCCCCGATCTTTCGACTCGAGACCTCAGATATGGTAAGCTCTCGGTCATTAGACTGCTGCCTATTTCATCTTTTACGATTACCCGGGGGAAGCGCCATGACGCGCCTTATCGTTGTTAGTTTCGCTGCACTTGGCTGGTGTTTTTACGTCATGAGCGGTGGGCCAGACTTTGAACCGCGCGGCCTGCGTGCCGAACAGCCTGTGCGTGTCGCCACCCAATCCAAGCCAGTGCAGATCGCACCTGCGCCTGCCCAAAATCTTGTGACCAACGTCGCCAGCCGCACCCCGGCCGTCCGGGCCAAACCGATCGAGCCTCAACCGGCCGTTGTTGAATTTGTGACTGAAACCGCAAGCGTTGAAGCGCTCAGGGAAATATCGGTTTTTGATGATCAAACTTCCAATTTTACGCTCGCATCGCTTGAAGATGGAGTGAGCGGCCTGCAGCAGATGGAACCAGAAGCGCCTGAACAGATCGCGGAACCGATTGCCCCCACTGAGCCCGAAAAGGACATTCGCGAGATTTCTGGAACACGGGTCAATCTCCGCGACGGTCCCGGCACGATCTATCCAATCATCGCAAAGGTCGGCATTGGCCAGAAAGTCGAAATCCTGAGCGACTCGGGCACAGGTTGGCTTCGCCTGCGCGTGTTGCCGCAGCAACAGGTCGGATGGATATCGGCATCTCTGGTCGAAAAACCCGTAAACTGACGCAGTGCAACGATTGTCCCACCCGGTATCACGCCCTAGCTAGGGGTAAGGCTTGGTATCGGGGACACTATGCAGAAATCGATTCTAATAACCGGCTGTTCGTCCGGAATCGGGCTGGACGCAGCGCATGGCATGCGCGCTCGCGGGTGGCGCGTCTTTGCATCGTGCCGACAACAGCGGGACTGTGACAGGCTACGCGCGCAAGGCTTTGAAAGCCCCCGCATCGACTATACCGATACCGACAGCATCACCGCTGGTCTGGCCGAAGTGCTTGAGGCCACCGGAGGCACGTTGGACGCACTGTTCAATAACGGCGCACACGGTTTACCCGGCGCAGTCGAAGATCTGCCCACCGACGGGTTGCGCGCGATCTTCGAGGCTAATTTCTTTGGCTGGCACGAACTGACCCGTCAGGTCATCCCGGTGATGCGAGCGCAAGGCCACGGGCGAATCGTGCAGAACTCCTCGGTTCTGGGACTGGTCGCCTTTCCCTGGCGCGGAGCTTATGTGGCCACAAAATATGCGATCGAGGGCCTGACCGACACATTGCGGTTGGAACTGGCGGATACCGACATCAAGGTCAGCCTGATCGAACCAGGCCCGATCACCTCGAAAATCCGCGAGAACTCGATCCCTTTCTTCGAACGTTTCATCGACTGGCAGAACTCGGCCCTGCGCGAGCGGTATCAGGCGTCACTGTTGAAAAGGCTATACGAATCCTCAGGCACGGATCGGTTCGAATTGCCCGCATCCGCCGTGACCGACAAGCTGGCCCATGCGGTCGAGGCAAAACGGCCGCGCCCCCGCTACTACGTTACGACTCCAACTTACATCGCAGGTTACCTGCGCCGCATTCTGCCGACACGTACGATTGACCGTATCCTCTCGGACGTCTGAGGCGAAATTACCCGTTCGCTTTTCTCCGCCATGGGTCTAGATGGTAAGCCAATGCAAAAAACGCGGACGGTGTACCCATGGACCTATTGATGGTCGTATTATTGCTGGCGATGGCGGCGGTGGTCGTCGTGCTGGTGATCGGCATTTCAAACTTCGGCAAGGCAGGGAAAAGTGCCGCGCTGAAAAGCAACAAGATGATGCAGCTGCGCATCCTGTTTCAATTCATTGCCGTGGTGCTGATCGTGCTCTACGTCTGGCTTCGCGGACAGGGAGGTCAGTAAATGGTTGTACTCAACAAAATCTACACGCGCACCGGCGATGACGGCAAAACAGCCTTGGGCAATGGGGAACGCGTTGCCAAGTATTCGGGTCGAGTTGCTGCCTATGGCACGGTGGATGAGCTGAATTCATTCGTCGGTGTGGCCCGAACCGAAGCTGATGGTGAGGTCGAAGCCGCGCTGTCGCGCATCCAGAATGACCTGTTCGATCTGGGTGCCGATTTCTGCCGCCCCGACATGGATAAGGATGCCGAGGCTGAATACACGCCGCTGCGCATCGTACCCTCTCAGATCGACAGGCTTGAGGCTGAGATCGACGCCATGAACGAAGCGCTGGCGCCGCTGCGCAGCTTCATCCTACCCGGTGGGTCACGCCTGGCGGCCCATTTGCATGTGTGCCGCACTGTCTCGCGCAGGGCCGAGCGTTTGGCGGTTGAGCTGACCAATATGGAACCTGTCAACGAAGTGGCGGTAAAATACCTCAATCGCCTAAGCGACTGGTTTTTCGTGGCCGCCCGCTGCGCGAACGAAAACGGCTCGGCGGATGTGCTGTGGGTTCCGGGCGCGAACCGCTGAAGCGTTAGCTTGAGCGCGCCGTAGCGTCAAAAAATATGAAACGCGACGTCCCAAGCCCACGAGATGACGATTTTGCCCTGTTGTCGTGTGGCTTGAGACGTTATTCAGACGTCCGAGAGCATTGGTGGAGTCGCGTCGCGGCTCACCGTTATTTGTGAGGAGCAAGCGCAAAATGAAGGTACTCGTGCCTGTCAAACGCGTGATTGACTATAACGTGAAAGTTCGCGTCAAAGCGGACGGCAGCGGTGTTGATCTCGCCAATGTCAAAATGTCGATGAACCCGTTCGACGAGATCGCCGTCGAAGAGGCGATCCGTCTGAAAGAAGCAGGCAAGGCGGATGAAGTCGTCGCTGTTTCCATCGGCGTCAAGCAGGCGCAGGAAACCCTGCGCACCGCTCTGGCCATGGGTGCCGACCGCGCAATTCTGGTTGTTGCGGCTGATGATGTGCACACCGATATCGAACCGCTGGCCGTTGCCAAGATCCTGGCCAAAGTGGTCGAGGAAGAGCAGCCGGGTCTGGTTCTGGTGGGCAAGCAGGCGATCGACAACGACATGAACGCCACCGGTCAGATGTTGTCGGCCCTGTTGGGCTGGAGCCAAGGCACCTTCGCCTCTGAGGTGGATATCGAAGGCGACAGCGCCAAGATCACCCGCGAGGTTGACGGCGGTCTGCAGACCATCAGCGTCAAGATGCCGACCATCGTGACCGTTGACCTGCGCCTGAACGAGCCGCGCTATGCTTCGCTGCCCAACATCATGAAGGCGAAGAAAAAGCCGCTGGACGAGAAAACTGCTGCCGATTACGGCGTCGACGTCACTCCTCGTCTGGAAATCGTCAAAACCGAAGAGCCGCCGGCACGAGCCGCTGGTATCGTCGTGGGCTCGGTTGACGAGCTGGTTGCGAAACTCAAAGAAGCGGGGGCTGTGTAATGGCTGTTCTTCTTCTCGCCGAAGTCAATAATGGTGAACTGGCGCTGGACGCCACCGCCAAAGCCGTCAACGCCGCGAAGGCGCTGGGTGACGTGACCGTTCTGGCCGCAGGTGGTTCTGCCGCTGCTGCCGGTGAGGCTGCCGCAAAGATCGACGGTGTATCCAAGGTTCTGGTGGCCGAAGACGCATCGCTGGGTCACCGCCTGGCGGAATCGACCGCGGCCCTGATCGTGGGCCTGGCCGATGGCTATGAGCACATCGTCGCACCGGCCACCACCGACGCCAAGAACGTGATGCCCCGCGTTGCAGCCCTGCTGGACGCGATGGTGATCTCGGATGCATCCGGCGTGGTTGACGGTTCGACCTTCGAGCGTCCGATTTACGCAGGCAACGCGATCCAGACCGTGAAATCGAACGACGCCAAGAAAGTCGTCACCTTCCGTACCGCGTCCTTTGATGCTGCAGGCGAAGGCGGTTCGGCTGCGATCGAGACTATCTCGGTCGGCGACAACCCCGGTCTGTCGTCCTGGGTTGAAGATAAGGTTGCCGAAAGCGACCGCCCCGAGCTGACCTCGGCAGGCGTTGTTGTTTCGGGTGGCCGTGGCGTCGGCTCGGAAGAGGACTTCAAACTGATCGAAACTCTGGCAGACAAGCTGGGCGCCGCCGTTGGCGCGTCGCGCGCCGCCGTTGACTCGGGCTACGCTCCGAACGACTGGCAGGTGGGTCAGACCGGTAAGGTTGTTGCCCCTGATCTGTATGTTGCCGTCGGCATCTCGGGCGCGATCCAGCACCTTGCTGGTATGAAGGACTCGAAGGTCATCGTTGCGATCAACAAAGACGAAGAAGCACCGATATTCCAGGTTGCTGACTTCGGTCTGGTTGCCGACCTGTTCCAAGCCGTACCGGAACTGACCGAAAAACTCGACTGATCTTAAGCGGAGGCTTTTCGGCGAAAATCTGACAGGCCCGCCAAAGTGGCGGGCCTTTTTCTTAATGCAGATCTCGAATTGGGCCCGCCAGTGCCTCGGCTATGGTCCTGTGCGCAGCGGGCCCTATCATGTACTCAGCCATCGGCTGCTGCAAAGTTCCAAATAGCATGTCTTCAAGCTCGTCCGATTGCCCAGAAACGCTGACAGTCTCACGCACGATTGCCGCGCAAAAAGGTCTAACCGCGTCCAGCATTCCAAGAGACAATGGCACGTCTGCTTCATCGGCAGGGTCCCCGCCATCCGATTGACCAACAACCTGCAAACACAGAAGAATCACTGGCACGTCCAGTTTTTCCAGCAGGGCCCGCATCTGCTTTAACCAATTGCGCCGTAGCTCATCCGCGACGGCTTCGAAACGTGCGTCCTGATGGTCGCGCAACAGCGCCATCAGGTGATGCACGAAATTTACGTCGGCAAAATCGACATCGGGGTATAGCGAGATCAGATCATCCTTGGCGGCCAGAAATCGATCATTCCGCCTTGGATGGACGCGATAGAAGCGATTCGATTGTCCAAGTAGGTCCGGCGCTTGCAACACGCACAGTTCAGCCTTGTCCATCAACGACTGAAGACCGGAATCGCGACACAACGCGTCGACACCGCAGAACAGGCTGCCAAGGTTTAAACACCGCCTGTCAAGCTTGTCTTCCAAAACGGACGCGAACGGAGTTTCGACGAAACGGCCAAACGTCTCTGTCCCACCGATGCAAGCCATATATGGCGTATCCAGTGATCGCTCGGGACCACGAAACCAAAGCCGCGAGCCCGAATACTGGCAGACGGCATCCTCGGGAACCCCCGAGCCTGTTTGGTAATAGCTCATTACACTCACCCATTTTTCACCCGGGAGACACTTTGCAGCCGCATATCTTGAGAAATTACTAATGTGCGCATTTGAAGCAAATTCGATGGGTCTCATCCTCTTGCCGCCCGCCCCCATCTGCCGATACTGTCGCCATAACCCGTGGGACAGAGGCACCTGAATATGGATGTAAAATCAGTCGGAGTGATTGGCGCAGGTCAGATGGGCAACGGTATCGCCCATGTGTTGGCCTTGGCGGATTATGATGTTGTTCTGAACGATGTCAGCCAGGATGCGTTAAACGCTGCGATGGCCATTATTGAAGGCAATTTGACCCGCCAGGCATCACGCGGAAAGATAACGGATGAGGCGGTACAGAACGCCTTGAAACGCATCACAACCACGCTGGAATTGCCGCAACTGGGCAAGACCGATCTGGTGATCGAGGCGGCCACCGAACGCGAAGCGATTAAGCAGGCGATTTTTGAGGATCTGCAACCTCATCTTCTGCCGCATACGATTCTGACATCGAATACGTCGTCTATATCGATCACGCGTCTGGCCAGCCGTACGGACCGCCCCGAAAGGTTCATGGGTTTTCATTTCATGAACCCGGTTCCCGTTATGCAACTGGTCGAGCTGATTCGCGGCATCGCCACAGATGAAGAAACGTTCAGCGCGTGTAAGGCCGTCGTCGACAAGCTGGGGAAAACTGCAGCCAGCGCCGAGGACTTTCCGGCCTTTATCGTGAACCGTATTCTCATGCCAATGATCAACGAGGCGGTTTACACGCTGTACGAAGGGGTCGGGAATGTGCAATCGATCGACCAGTCGATGAAACTAGGGGCAAACCATCCTATGGGGCCCTTGGAACTGGCCGACTTTATTGGGCTGGACACGTGTTTGGCCATCATGAACGTGCTACATGATGGTTTGGCGGACACCAAGTATCGCCCTTGCCCATTGCTTACGAAATATGTTGAGGCAGGGTGGCTTGGTCGCAAATCCCAGCGCGGGTTTTATGACTATCGAGGTGAATTCCCCGTTCCGACCCGTTGAAGGGGGCAGCCCCCTCGCCCGGACGTTGTCCGGGCTCACCCCCGAGATATTTTTAGCCAGATGAAGAAGCGGATCAGGTTCCGCGTGTCTCCCCCAAGGATAATGTGTGCTTTCGGAGCCACGCCATGAAACCGCGTGGATCGCGTTCCAGAAGTTGCATGTCATCTTCCGATATAGGTTCACCAATGACTGGGGATTGAGGCTTGTTGCAAGACCTGACGATCTCGTGCAGCAAAAGGCCCTGGCGCATAATGGCTGATAGTTTGTTCGCGATCTGATAGGCGCGAGAGTTGCGGCCCGGGAAGAAAATCGGCACCACCTGCGCGCCGGATCTCCGGATCATCTTGGCAGTGAAAACGTTCCACTCGCGTTCAATCGCAGGGCCGAACCAATCATCCGAGGACATAACGACACCTGACGGGAACAGAGCCACAACGCCTCCGTTTTTAAGGTGATCCATCGCCTTGCCACGCATTTCCAGCATTTTGGCCTGCGCTTCCGGGTCATGTGGGAAAGGCACTGGAATCATAAACGACGTCGCGGCCTCATCCAGGCCAGTCAGGACCGAGCGTGTCAGAATGCGATAGTCGTTGCGCACCTGACCGATAAGCTCGGCCAAAATCATGCCATCGACCATACCGTGAGGGTGATTTGCCACGACGACCACAGGTCCGGTTTTGGGGATACGGGCAATCTGTTCCTGCGGTGTGGTCAGATTGATTCCCATCACCTCAAGCGCGCCGCCCCAGAAACGCTGGCCCCGGTAGTATTCGTTCTTCTTCTCAAACTTGTTGACCATACGCAAAATGGTCAGCTTACCGGTGCACCATTCGATGGCGCGAATGGCTGTCGCGGTCCAGGCGTCGTCAAACGAGTTCGCATAGGTCAGGGTTCTACGGTCGTAGATTTCGCCCTGGTCCTCGGTCCCATCGACAACCGGGCCTGTCTTGGTCTCGTGCGTAGTTTCCGCCAATTCCTGGTCTTCCCGTTATTGGTATCGCGGCTGATGCGCTCAGAACCCCTCCCCGAACTTGTCGTTCACGAGGGTTTCCAACGCATCGGCCAACGCCTCAGCATCCGGTCCGGACGTCTCGACGTCAATAGTCGTTCCACGCGACGCTGCCAACATCAAAAGACCCATAATACTGTCGCCCGACGCTGAAAGCCCGTCTTTTGACACTTCGGCCTGTGCATCGAACCCTTCGACCACTTCAACCAACTTAGCCGAGGCGCGCGCGTGCAGGCCCTTTTCATTAATTATTTTCAAGCTTCGGGTGGTCATTCTTAGTCGGTCCGCTCTTGGTCAAAGGTCACGTTTTGCGCATTGATATACTTGCGCCCAGCTTCCATCGCCTGCCGCACCGCGTCGCCAATTGGCAAGTGGCGGGATTTAGCCAGTTTGATCAACATAGGCAGATTTGCACCGTAAAGGATACGTCGGTCATGAGGTGCACAAGCGCGTAAGCTGAGATTCGAAGGGCTGCCGCCGAAAAGATCTGTCACGACAACGACGCCATCGCCAACATCAACGCTGTCGGCGGCAGCACAGATTTCTGCCTGCTTGGCCTCGCGGTCATGGTCCGCTTCGATCGAAATCGCCGCAAGGCCAGGTTGCTTTCCTACGACATGCTGCATGGCCGCAAGATATTCCTGCGCCAACCCACCATGTGCTACGAGTACGATCCCGATCAATCCGGCCTCACATTCAACGATCGACGTTCCATTTCGCGATGCCTAATTGCCACCTGCTGCCCCCCTTCCGCAAGAGCCTTTGCAACCGCTTCCGCTGTGGCGACCGATCTGTGCTGACCGCCCGTACACCCGAATGCAACGGACAGATGCGCTTTTCCTTCGGCACGATAGGCCGGAAGCAGGATTAAAAGCAGATCGACCACGCGTTCAAAAAACGGCGCATAATTTCCGTCTGATTGAACGTAGCGCGCCACGTCCGGGTTTCGACCGTCTTCGCCCCGCAGATCTGGCTGCCAGTATGGGTTAGCGAGGAAACGGCAATCAAATACCATGTCCAGACCACGGGGTAACCCGCGTTTATACGAAAACGACTCGACCGATACAGCTAGATGTCGGCCTCCCTGTGGCGCGAACCAACGTTCGACCTCTTGCCGCAGCTGGTGCACGTTGAGCGGGCTGGTATCAATTAGCGTGTCAGCAATCTCTCGGATCGGCGCCAGCAACTCTTTTTCCTGCATCACCCCGGTTTCAGGGCTGGCATTCGCCGCGACTGGATGGCGCCGTCGCGTTTCAGAGAACCGACGTAGCAAGACCTCATCGCTACAATCGAGATACAAGGTGGCCAGGTCGACATCAGCCATACGGCGCAGTTTCGCGGCTAGTTCGATAAAACCAATTGTCGAGAAATCCCGATTTCTTGCATCCAGCCCCAAAGCCATGGGCCGCTCGCGCGCCGGTCCTTCCAGCAAGCGAAGCAATAGGCCCATCGGTAAATTGTCTATGGCTTCAAAACCCAAATCTTCGAGCACCCGAATAGCAGTGGATCTCCCAGCACCAGAAGGTCCGGTCACCAGAACTATCCGTTGTTGTGTCATGCGTTCGGCCATTCTGGACCCACTCGCCCCATTTTCAAAAGCTGCATAAGAGCTGCTGACAAATTGGGGGCAGCCGCTGCCCGTAGCAAGGGAACAGTTTGCCTCAGGGCGAGAACAGTTGCGTGTTCGGGCAGGCGCGCGTGCTCGGGCGTATCTAGATCAACAACATAACGAAGTGGTACGGGCCCGACCGGAACAGCTTGCAGAAGGCCGATGCCACGGGCCTCGATTATGCCGCTAATATTGGGGGCGGCATCCGCTAATACAGCTCCGCTCTTCATGCGTAGACTGACGCGGTCGTCTGCAACCAACCCGGCGCCCGCCGCCATCATCTGCAACCCAAGCGCGGATTTCCCTGAACCGGACGCGCCAATGATCAAGATACCGCGCCCGTCGACCGCAACGCAGGTGGCGTGAACAACTGCAGAATCCAGATTTTCAACGGCCGACAGCGTGGTGTCCGGCATGACCTATACGGGCAACCCGACGACAAACCGGGCGCCCAGCGGATCCGAGGTGATGTCCGCTTCGGTCGGTCGAATGTTTTCGGCCCAGATAACGCCGCCATGTGCTTCGACAATCTGCTTGGAAATCGCCAAACCAAGGCCCGAGTTGTTCCCGAAATGCTCGGCCGGGCGCTGGGAATAGAAGCGCTTGAACACCTTCGTCAGTGCCTGTTCCGGGATGCCGGGACCGGTGTCTTCAACAACAATCAAGACCCGATTCTCGCGCTGGCGGACCCAGACACGTATCGCATCGCTGTCCTCGCAGAAAGAAATCGCATTGGTGATTAAGTTGACAAAGACCTGTGCAAGGCGTGCTTCGAGACCGTGGATCACGATCGGTTGACTCGGCATATCCGTGATGTAATCGATGCCTTTTTCGCGCGCGTCCTCGCCCAAATACTGGCCGATGTTGCCCAGTAGCTTGAGCAAATCGAACGGCTGCTCTTCTTCCTTGACCAGTTCGGCATCAAGACGCGATGCATTTGAGATATCGCTGACCAGACGATCCAACCGCCGCACATCGTGCTCGATCACACCCAGCAGTTTGTCCCTCTGGTCTTCGCGTTTGACCATACGCAGGGTGCCAACTGCGGATTGTAGGCTGGCCAAAGGATTCTTGATCTCGTGTGAAACATCGGCGGCGAACTGTTCGTTTGCGTCAATGCGGTTGTAAAGCGCCGTCACCATGCCTCGCAATGCCCGGCTAAGACGCCCTATTTCATCCGGCCGCGCACTGAGGTCGGGGATACGGATACGGCCAGGGTTCATACCTGTGCCACGGTCTCTGCCCGTCTCTGCAGCAGAGGCCAAATCCGCCAATGGGTTTGCAATGGTCGAGGCCAAAACAAGGCTTAACCCGATGGAGACAAGCAAGGCGACCACGAACATCTGTAAAATACGCTCTTGCTCACGTCGCGCCAGAGCGTCAATTTCGCCTGCGGGGCCCGTTATCGCAACAGCCCCGACTGGTACTCCGTCCTGCAGGATCGGCGTAGCCGCAACGACGACCGTCTCGCGTTGTTCGTCCTTTACCGCCTGAACCTGTGTTGCGCCATCAAGCGCCGAGGGGACAATAGCCTGAACCCGCTGCGCCAAAGTGGGTGCCGTGCTGGGATCGTAGTTCGTGAAAACGCGGGTCAGGCCGTTCCACACCGCATTCAATGCGTCGCTGATCAGCGTGCTGCCTGTCTGAACCTCGGCATCAGTTCGCAGCAGCACGGCCATTGTGGATGATGAAGCCTCACCGCGCGTCCAACCGATAAGAGTGCCGGACATGTCATACACAAAAACTTCGCCACCCGGCGGCAGGCTCAGACCGGCCAACGTGTCTTCAACGTCCAATTGACTGGCATCTTGCGACGGTTGATCGCCGGTTTGACGCAACCGTGTTTCAAAGACGTTGCTGACCAGTTGCGCGTTTCCGACGATATTTCGCGCAGTCTGCTGAACTTGTTCCTCACGAGAATCGTCCAAGTACAACAGTCCGGTTACCAGAATAACCAAGGCCACCAAGTTGATAGTAACGATTTTGCGCGCCAGCGGGGACTCACGCAAGGCGAACAGATTTCGGCGACGCCGCGATGCGCGCAGCTCGCCTGATTCTCCGTCCTGTGGAATGACCCAATCATCCCCCAGAACGACATCGCCATCCTTGAATTCGCTGGCTTGTTCCGTATCGCGCACGAGACCCAACTACCCTTTCAGATTGGCGTTCTTATTCTTCGTTGTACCGGTAACCAATGCCATAGAGCGTTTCGATGGCCGAAAACTCTGAATCAGCGGCGCGCATTTTCTTGCGCAGACGCTTGATGTGGCTGTCAATGGTCCGATCGTCAACATAGACCTGATCGTCATAGGCCACGTCCATCAGTTGATCGCGGCTTTTGACAAAGCCTGGTCGCTGTGCCAACGCCTGCAGCAACAGGAACTCGGTCACTGTCAGGGACACGTCTTCTCCCTTCCAGCTGACCGCATGGCGCAGAGGATCCATCCGCAGTTCTCCGCGTTCCATAACCTTAGCGTCGCCAGTATTGGCGACAGTCGCGTCACCTGAAGTGGCTTCCTGTCGGCGCAGCAATGCCCGGATACGCTCGACCAGCAAACGCTGCGAGAAAGGCTTCTTCACATAGTCATCCGCGCCCATACGAAGGCCAAGAACCTCGTCAATCTCGTCATCTTTCGAGGTCAGGAAAATCACTGGCATCTGGGTCTTCTGCCGCAGGCGCTGCAACAGATCCATGCCGTCCATACGCGGCATCTTGATATCCAGCACAGCCATGTCAGGCAGTTTCTTGTTGAAGGCGTCTAGCGCGGCCTGCCCGTCATTATATGTTTCAACCTCAAAACCTTCGGCTTCGAGAGTCATGGATACGGACGTCAGAATGTTTCTGTCGTCATCCACCAATGCAATCTTTGACATCGGGTTAACCCCTATTCCTGCTCACTCATGCAATTTATCGCTTATTAGTATGGCATTTCTGGCGTTTTTAAGGCCGCGAATCAATCCGTAACTGCGAATCGTGCGATTGTTGTCACATAGATGCAGCAAAAAAGCCGTTAATGTTGCCGGAAAGGCGCTTTGATTTCCGACAGGAAATTTGTGATGGCGCTAAACTTGGGCTTGGTTGCGCTAACTGCGTCAAACCCTCCTGTTCATGTCCCGAATGACCGTGGTAAGACGCGGCCATCCGCCGGTTTTTCCCGGCTAATTGCCCAATGGCGCATCCGGCCCAACCGCCAACGCGCCGCCACACGGAGAAGACACACATGGCATCTGGACGGGTTAACCCGCAATTCCGCCTCGAGGATCAGGGCATCGAGGGTCTGGGAAATGTCTATTACAACTTCATGGAACCGGCGCTGATCGAAGAGGCGCTGAAGCGCGGCGAAGGCACTCTGGGCAATGGCGGAGCCTTTTTGGTTACCACCGGCAAGTTCACCGGCCGCTCGCCCAAGGACAAACACGTCGTGCGCACTGACAGCGTTGCAGACCATATCTGGTGGGAAAACAACGCCGAGATGAGCCCCGAGGGCTTTGACGCGCTGTATCAGGACATGCTGGCCCACATGAAAGGCCGCGACTATTTCGTGCAGGATCTGGTTGGCGGAGCCGACCCGGCCTATTCGATCAACGTGCGCATGGTTACCGAACTAGCTTGGCACAATCTGTTCATCCGTCACCTGCTGCGACGCCCGGATCGTGAAGATCTGAACGAGTTCATCGCCGATTTCACCGTCATCAACTGCCCCAGCTTCCAGGCCGACCCGGCCAAGCACGGCTGCCGGTCTGAGACGGTGATCGCGATGAACTTCGATCGCAAGATGATCCTGATCGGCGGCACAGAATATGCAGGCGAGAACAAGAAATCTGTCTTTACTCTGCTGAACTACATGCTGCCGGAAAAAGGCGTGATGCCGATGCACTGTTCGGCCAACCATGCGGTTGGTAACCCGGTCGACACCGCCGTCTTCTTTGGCCTGTCCGGCACTGGCAAGACAACCCTGTCCGCTGACCCGGCCCGCACTTTGATCGGCGATGATGAGCATGGCTGGTCCGATCGCGGCACCTTTAACTTCGAAGGTGGCTGTTATGCCAAGACGATCAACCTGAACGCCGAGGCCGAGCCGGAAATCTACGCGACCACCACCAAATTTGGAACTGTGATAGAAAACATGGTGTTCGATCCCGAAACCAAGGAACTGGATTTCGAGGACGACTCCCTGACCGCAAACATGCGCTGCGCCTATCCGTTGGAGTATATCTCGAACGCGTCCAGCAGCGCACTGGGTGGCCACCCCAAGAACATCATCATGCTGACCTGTGATGCGTTCGGCGTGCTGCCTCCGATCGCGCGGCTAACCCCGGCGCAGGCGATGTATCACTTCCTGTCGGGCTTCACCTCCAAGGTTGCCGGGACCGAGCGCGGTATTACCGAACCTCAGCCCACCTTCTCGACCTGCTTTGGCGCGCCGTTCATGCCGCGTCGCCCGGAAGAGTACGGCAACCTGTTGCGCGACAAGATCGCCCAGCACGGCGCAACCTGCTGGCTGGTCAACACCGGCTGGACCGGTGGCGCCTATGGTGTGGGCAGCCGGATGCCGATCCGCGCGACCCGTGCACTGCTGACAGCTGCGCTGGACGGATCGCTGCGGGATGCCGAGTTCCGCAAAGATGCCAATTTCGGCTTTGACGTACCGGTTTCGGTGCCCGGCGTGGCCGAAGTCCTTTTGGACCCGCGCCGCACCTGGGATGATCAGGCGGCCTTCGACAAGCAGGCTGAAAAACTGGTGCAGATGTTCGCCGAGAACTTTGAACAGTACCTTCCGTTCATCGACGAAGACATCAAAGCCGTAGCAATCGGTTAGTCGAAAAAAGGGGGCGAAATCGCCCCCTTTTCTTTAAAGAGTCTCACCACATCGTGATCGCGCATAAGTTGTATATTGCAAAATGTGAATGCAATTGCGTTGCTCGAAGTGTCGATCTGAGGTATCTCGGCATGTCAGAAATATGACAAAACCCGACGCTCTCGCGTCGGGTGAGAAGTGAAAAGACCTATGGGATGCTCAAGCGCACACTCACAAACGCGATTTAAGCAGCCTAATCAGATAGCTAGTGTATTCTGAAGGGGATGAGTGTCAATATGAGATTTGCCGGGTAACTCGTAAAACGGCATACCTCAGTTCGTCACCGTAAAGGGGCGTAAGACACGGAATAAGGCAGGTAACGATATGACAGAAATCTCGAAACTCACCGAACTGCGTAAATTGATGCAAAGCATGGAGCGGACGCTGGGCCTGGAACAACTCTCTCCGGTTGAGCGCGATATCTACTACGCGGCTGAGGAATTGTCGAAAAACGATCAGGAAGTTCGCACCTTTGGTTTGATCGAACATACACTGGTTCAAAGCGTATCGCGCCCGACATTTTTCCGTGCACTCAAGTCCCTGGTGCAAAAGGGATACCTTTCGCAAAGCGGCAGCGCAAACCGGGGGCGGTACGTCGTTCATGCTCCCAGGTGACGCGCCCAACAGCTACGACAATGGCTGATTGTCGTGCGCAAATGGGCTTCTGAAACGTTTTTTGCCTCGTTGGCATATGTCGTGGCATCGTTCCTTACATTCGAGGTTCTGATGCCCCTTCAGAACATGTTTTTTCCAGAATACCCAAGCCGGGCCAGCCTTCTGTTCCTGCCCCATGGGGTTCGGGTATTGTCTGCATGGCTATTGGGCTGGCGAGCCATTTTTGCCCTTCTTCCCGGCGTTTTCATCGTCTTTGCGGCGCTGGGGGGCAGCGACGTTTTCCTGCCCAGCCGTCTTGCCGCTATTGCAATCGCCGTTCTGACAGTACCGGCAGTCTTCTATTTGCTCAAATGGGCCGGATGGGATCTGTTTCCAAGGGCTGATCGCAAACCGTGCTGGGTCTGTGTCATGGGTGTCGGTGTGATCACCTCATTCCTTGTGGCAGGTTTGACAAATATGGCTTTTGGCAGCGCACGCGTCGAATACATTGCCTATTTGATCGGCGATATTTCAGGTCTGTTCTTCCTGATGCTGGGTTTGTATTTCGCCTTCCGCTTTGCAGATAGCCGCAGTTAACCCATCACCGCTTTACGCAGAAGGTTCAATCCTGCGATCAATAGCACCATCAAAGTCAGTTTCCGAAACCGCGTCTGGTCGATGCGCGCCTGCAGGCGAAGTCCGACCCACATCCCAAGCAGTGCGGGCAGGATCAGAATTGCCGAGAACGGTGCTGTCTCGGCCCGCAAAATACCAGAGCCCAGATGCGCAATAACCAATGCGCCCGCCCCAAGCCCGTAGATTACGCCTTGTACGCGCATTTGCACATCCTTGGGTGTATTCAACGCTGTCAGGTATGCGACCGTCGGAGGCCCCCAGATCCCCGACATACCCCCTACGAAACCGGCTACGGCTCCAATCGCAGCCTCAACTCGGGTCGAGGTCTTTTCGAGGGTCAGTTTCCACCCGGCGATCTGAATCACCGCAAAGACCGAGACCGGAATGCCGATCATCAACAGAAACACCGTCTCGGGCACGAAGCGGACCAGTTGTGCCCCAGCTAACAAAAACACGAGGCCAACCAACAGAAAAACGCGAAACTGCCGTATGGCGTCGATCGCGGCCGGACCCCCTTCGCGCAATGCCTGCACGCCATTTGTGACCAACGTAGGCAGGATCAATCCCGCCAGCGCCAGTTGCGGCGACAGGAAAACACTAAGTCCAGAGACAAGCACCATGGGCATGGCAAAACCGACCATCCCTTTGACCCAACCCGCGGCAAAAGCGACGGCAAGGGCAAACAGAATATCCGACGGTGACACAACGGAGAATAGGGTCATGCGCCTGTGATATCACTCCTGAAAAATTCTGCATCGCAAAACTGCGCAAGAAATTTTTGAACTATTTCGCAACGTAATTCGTATTTTTGTTGCGCTGCACGTGCAGCATGGTATGACCAATCGACCCAGAAAAGGACTTGATTCATGGCCCATGACGGACAGGATATGACCCAGATGACAGCATCCGCGATTTTGCCCGACCTTCTGACACTGACCCGCGCCGCAGTCCCGGCAGTCGAAGCTGTGTTCGACTGCGCGCGTGACTCTGTGCGCGAGATGGTGACTGTCGAGGGTCGCGTGTCCGGTGCGTTGATCGAAGCCAACCAAACGGCCGCTCATGGCCTCGCGTGGCTGGCCACCTACAGTCAGTCGCTGCAACAGATGCAGCGTTGGGCCGAGACGTTGGATCGTGATGGCAAGTTTGGTGAAATCGAACAGCTGCTGCATCAAATCGCGTTCGGCGAATATCTGTGGCAGGTCTATGGCGGCATCCAAATGAATCAGGGTGAAATCGTTCGCCTGCAGGATCTTGGCCTCAGCCAAGATGATATGCGCGCATTGATGATCCCTGAGGTGATGACTCTGACCCAAGGCGGCAATACACAAGCCGCCCGCAGCCGCCTTGTAGAATTGATGGAAGATCAGGCCGGTGCCACAATGTTTGGCGCATCCGGTTTGGACGAAGAACTGGAAATGATCCGCGACCAGTTCCGCCGTTATGCGGTCGAAAAGGTCGAACCGCACGCCCATGAGTGGCACCTGAAAGATGAGCTGATCCCGATGGAAATCATCGGGGAACTGGCTGAGATGGGCGTCTTTGGCCTGACCATTCCCGAAGAATTCGGCGGGTTCGGCCTGTCCAAAGCCTCGATGTGTGTGGTGTCCGAGGAACTGTCGCGCGGCTATATTGGCGTGGGTTCGTTGGGCACCCGGTCCGAGATCGCGGCCGAGCTGATCATCGCCGGCGGCACGGACGAGCAAAAGGCCAACTGGCTGCCAAAACTCGCGAGCGCTGAGATTCTGCCCACCGCCGTGTTCACCGAGCCCAACACCGGGTCCGACCTTGGCAGCCTGCGCACCCGCGCAGTCAAGAATGCCGAAGGCGATTATGAGATCACCGGCAACAAGACCTGGATCACACACGCGGCCCGCACCCATGTGATGACCCTGCTGGCCCGCACCAACCCCGACAGCTCTGACCACCGCGGGTTGTCGATGTTCCTGGCCGAGAAAACTCCCGGCACGGACGAGGCCCCCTTCCCCACGCCCGGCATGACCGGCGGCGAGATCGAGGTTCTGGGCTATCGCGGCATGAAGGAATACGAGCTGGGCTTTGACGGCTTTAAGGTCAAAGGTGAGAACTTGCTGGGCGGCGAAGAAGGCAAAGGCTTTAAACAGCTGATGGAGACCTTCGAATCTGCCCGCATTCAGACCGCTGCCCGCGCCATCGGCGTGGCGCAAAGCGCGCTGGATATCGCCATGCAATACGCGCAGGATCGCAAGCAGTTCGGCAAGTCGCTGATCAACTTCCCCCGCGTCTCGGGCAAGCTGGCGATGATGGCGGTCGAGATTATGATTGCGCGCCAGCTGACCTATTTCAGCGCGTGGGAAAAGGACAACGGACATCGCTGCGATCTTGAGGCCGGCATGGCCAAGCTGCTGGGTGCACGGGTTGCGTGGGCTGCTGCGGATAATGGCCTGCAGATTCACGGCGGCAACGGGTTTGCGCTAGAATACAAGATCAGCCGCGTTCTGTGTGATGCGCGCATCCTGAACATTTTCGAAGGGGCTGCCGAAATTCAGGCACAAGTCATCGCTCGGCGTTTGCTGGGTTGATCTGAAAGGTAGCCCTGTTTCCCCAACTTGACCCGGCGCGCGCGCCGGGTCTTTTTTTGCTAATGACATAGGCCCAGTTTCGCCAACGCCCGGAATTTCTCACTACCACGATGCCTTGAATACGGTTACATCAGCCGGGACAGTGAACAGGAAATTACACGACATGATGCGATCTATTCTGGCCTGCCTCGCAGTAATAGTGGCTATGGCGCTAGGAGGCTGCGCCAAGCAATACCCAGCCGCTGGCCAGAACGACATTGACGAACTGGCGCTGGCTATCCGCGACCTCGGGCCCAACGTCGACCCTGTCGAAGCGCAGCAAGCCGCTGAAATCGCGTACACATACTCAAGCCGTTTGGCGCAGGAATGGAACGTGACCGATCCAGCCATCATTCACAACGCCAAGGTCGTCAATGGCCTGCGCGAGAAGGGACTGTGCAACGATTGGGCCGAAGCCATGACTGCCCGGCTTCGGCAAGAGAATTTTGAGACTTTGGATCTGCATTGGGCGACTTCGCCCCCCACGGCATTTCGCATTATCCACCATTCTGCGCTGATCAGCGCCAAGGGGGATTCGATGTATGATGGGCTTATTCTTGATCCATGGCGCAACAGCGGCGCACTGACCTGGGCCCCGACGCGCGAGGATACACGATACAATTGGCGCCCTCGCAGCGAAGTACGGGCCGAGTTGGTAAGCGGTCAGAACCCCTATTAACCCTGTTCGGATTTAGGGTGATTTGGACTAACGTGATCAAATGATACGACTAACCCTGATGCTGCCCTTCATGGCACTGTTTCAATGCGACAGGGATGAAACCGTCGCCGCCTATGGTGCGGCGGATAGAACATGGGCGCTGCAAGAGATCGACGGTCAGCCATATGAAGCCAGTGCTTTGTTACGTTTTACGGAAGACGGGAAGATTGCGGGTAACGCCCCGTGCAACAGCTACAGCGGCACCCTAAGCGCCCCATATCCCTGGTTTGAAGTGACTGAATTGACTGCCACCCGCGCAGCCTGCGCGGGGTTGGAAGCCGAAGGATACTATTTCGCCGCTCTGATCGCCATGACACAGTCCGAAGTGGCCGGAGACGTTTTGATCCTGCGGAACGAGGACGGCCACGAAATGGTGTTCAAAGCCGCCGAGTAAACTGCTCGACAAACCGAGCCCGCGCTTCGGGCAGCGGGCGATGACCGAGGGACGGTGCGACCCGGTGCTCTAGAAAATACCCGGTGGTGCGTAGTGCCTCGGCAATCTCGGGATCCGGCGCGGCCCCCTCGCCGCGCAGACATGGGGGCAGTGGCAAAAGCTTATCCGCCCATTCCCCCGCCCCTTTCTCACTAACCGCGCGGCCCGATTTCGGAGAGACATAGATCAGATCTTCGACCGCCCCGGTAACTGCACAAGCGGTCAGATCAAGACCAAACCCCAACTCTTCAAGCATGGCCAATTCCCATCGCAAGTAGGCCAGGGGCCATACATCATCCTGCCCCAGCAGGTCCATCAACTGTTCGGTTTGTTTGTAGATGACCGGGTGGGGTTCACGTTCGGGCAGGCAGAAGGCCAAAAGTGCCACGACCGCGTTTAAGCCCGCCAGTGCCAGCCGCCCCGAAAACGCCGCCGCTGCACGAGAACGCAGGGGTTCTACCTGAAACGTGCCTATATGCTCTTCGAGCCGCGCGCGCCAAAGCACGTCCAGCTGCGCACCCGGCTGCAGGATCGGCGCAGTTTTCCGACTTGCCCCACCGCGCACAACCCCGGCATGGCGTCCGTGGATTTCGGTGAAGACCTCGATGATCGCCGCTGTCTCACCATGTCGGCGTGTGGTCAGAAGTATACCGTGATCGCGCCAGTCCACATTGCCGCCGTTTGTCTCAGAATGTAGGTAGAAAATCCAAAGATAACGCCCAACACAAGTTGTTTGTTAATAATGAGCACCGACTTCGTCGGCAAAAGCACTATTCATCGGTGGTTGATAAAGGCTTTTCTGATCAGTCGTCTAAAGCAGGGGCGCCAGCTTAAGCCGACGCCCCATTTCATCAATCGTCGTCGCTTGTGATTCTGCCACTGACGCTGTTTCCGTCATCCAAAGAACTACCGGCGTTACCCCAACCCGACAGACCTTTGCCCGCTGCGTTTTTGCCGCTTACATCTGCGGCGACACTCGCAAATCCACGGTTCCCTTGCAGTGCGCCTGACATTGCCTGAGCCTGATCGTTATTTCCTTTTCCCTTGCTCTTGCCCGGATCGGCCATTGCAACAGAACCCAGTGCGACAGCCGCGGCTGCCGTGATTGTTAAAATCTTCATAATTTCCTCCCTTTTTGGTAGACATGTGCTGTAACTACGGGGGGCGCGGCGCGTCGGATCAATAAAACGTGAAATTCTAAAATCGGGTCGTACAGAAATACCGGACAGAAGTTGCGGTCTTTTCAGCTTTTAAGTGAGGCGGGCAATTACTCTAACCCGTCTTCTCCCAACAAATGCCGCCCCTGTCGATCTTCGACCTCGACCACCCAAAGGTCTGGATCAAAACTGCGTTGTTTTGTAATCGCCACATCCACGTCGGCCTCGGGACCAGCGGATAGTTCGACCCATTTGCGCTCCCCACTCATCAGATCAAAACTGCGCTGGAACGCTACGGCCTGCCCATCCAGAGTATTAAGTTTGATCAGCACCGCACCGGCCGTGTCATCACCGTGGGCAACCACAAAGGCAGGAATTTCTTGAAACCGCAGGCGGGCCAAGTAGGCGTGAACCCAAAATTCCGCCGTCAGCCGGGTCATTGCGCGCTCCTTAGCAAAGGCGCCAACAATTTTCGACGAGATTTCTTCGTCCCGCTCATGCGTTGCCGTCTTTGAAGTCCAGACCCATTTCCGAGTAACGCTCAGATTCCTCAAGCCAATTTGGACGCACTTTGACCTGAAGGAACAGGTGAATTTTGCGGTCAAGAAACTCTTCCAGCTCGGCGCGCGCAGCTTGGCTAACCGCCTTGATCGTCTCGCCACGTTTGCCCAGAACGATACCCTTGTGGCCGTCGCGCATAACATAGATGACCTGATCGATTTTGGCGGATCCGTCCTTGCGCTCTTCCCAGTTCTCGGTCTCGACGGTCAGCTGATAGGGCAGTTCCTGATGCAGGCGCAGGGTCAGTTTCTCGCGCGTCATTTCGGCGGCGATCATGCGCAGGGGCAGATCAGCAATTTGATCCTCTGGGTAGAGCCAAGGCCCTTTGGGCAGCTCGCCCGCCAGCCATTTGCGCAGGTCTTCAACTCCGTGGCCTTTTTCGGCTGAGATCATGAAGGTTTCAGCAAACGGATAGCGTGCGTTCAGGTCGCTGGTCAGGGCCAGCAGTTTCTCGGATGGTACTTTGTCGATCTTGTTGATGGCCAGGGCGACGGTGCGGCCTTGCCCGATCTCGTCCAAACCTTCCAGAATGCGTTCAACCCCTTCGGTGATACCGCGATGAGCTTCGACCATTAAGACCACGACATCTGCATCAGCTGCGCCCCCCCAGGCGGCAGCGACCATGGCGCGGTCCAGCCTGCGGCGTGGCTTGAAAAGGCCCGGCGTGTCAACAAAAACCAACTGGGCCTCGCCCTCCATCGCGACGCCGCGAATGCGCGCACGCGTGGTCTGCACCTTATGCGTCACGATCGAGACTTTGGCCCCTACCATGCGGTTTAGAAGGGTGGATTTGCCCGCGTTGGGCTCTCCGATCAGGGCGATAAATCCGGCGCGTGTGGTCATGTGTACTGCGATCCTGTTTGCAAGTGCGCACCCCTATAGCAGAAAGACTTCACGGGCCAGAGGGTTTTGTCTCATAGCGGGTTTGCACTTCTCTTGGAAAGAAAACACCGTCAGAGCAGCTGTGGATAAGAAAGTGGGCTCATCTGGATTGGTTGTCGACGTTGGCAGACCTGATCTGGCTAGAGTTTCCGATGCTTGCCAAAAGAGGCGTCGCGGCCTTTAGGAATGAGGCGTTTTATCACTGGATAATCGGCTGTCAGGTCGGGTGGTATCAGGTCGTTTCAATTTCGAATTGTTTGCGCCAATCCAATCCAGAGGGAGCCAGCCTCCTCGCCAAAGGGATATGCTATTTCGTTAACTGATCGAGTAGCGATTTGGCTGCGGCCTGTTCCGCCTGGCGCTTTGATCCGGCAGTGGCTTGCGCCTCTGTACCGTCCTGCAAACGCGCGGCGATCGTGAATACCGGGGCGTGATCGGGTCCGCTGCGTTTGACCTCGACGTAAGACGGGGGTTTCTGGCCGCGTGCCTGCGCCCATTCCTGAAGAGACGTTTTGGCATCGCGCGCATCCGCTTCGACCGAATGGATGCGATCGCCCCACAAAGCAATGATCACGTCTCGTGCCGCTTCGAACCCGGCATCGCGGTAGATTGCGGCGATGACCGCCTCCATCGCGTCGCCCAGAAGTGCCTGTTTTCGACGGCCACCCGACAGCATCTCAGATCGGCCCAGTTTCAGAACCGCACCGAGGTCGATCTGTCGCGCGACATCGGCGCAGGCTTCTTTTCGGACCAACGCATTGAATCGCGGAGCGAGTTGACCCTCAGTTGCCTTTTTGTCGGCCTCTAGCAGGGCCGTAGCCATAACCAACCCCAATACACGGTCGCCCAAAAACTCTAACCGCTGATTATCCGGACGGGTTGAGGACGAGACTGAGCCATGAGTCAGCGCGCGAACAAGCAGCTCAGGGTTGGAAAACGTGTAGCCCAACCGATGCTGAAAAGACTTTATCTCAGCCGAAAGCTTCACTTGACCGCCTTGAAGAACCGGTCACTCCGCCAGGTCCAGAAGAACAGCATCGACCGGCCAGCGGAAGAGAACATGATCCGATCTGCGCGACCAATCAGGTTTTCGTAAGGCACATAGCCCACGCCACCCGCAGATTGCGGCAGACGGCTGTCGCTGGAATTGTCACGGTTGTCGCCCATGAAGAAATAGTGACCTTCGGGAACAGTGTAGATCCCGGTGTTGTCGGATCCCTGGTTGCCGATATTGAGTACGTCGTAAGAGACGCCGTTTGGCAACGTTTCGATCGTCCGGGACTTTTCGCAAATCGCCCCAATCCCGACCGGGCCGTTTTCACATCGCGGACGAAGACCTTGCGGCCCCTGTGGCAAAGCGGTTTCGGTGAAAACACCATCCGGTTGCTGTGGAACAGGCGTACCGTTCAGGATGATCTGGCCTTCGCGGATCTGGATACGGTCACCGGGCAACCCAATCAGGCGTTTGATGAAGTCACGCCCTGTAACAGGGTGACGGAAGACGATGACATCCCCGCGTTCAGGATCGCCGGCCCAAAGGCGCGAGTTATCGTCACCCGACATCCAGCCGCAAACATCCTCGGCATCGATATTCAGGCCAACACTGGGAATTATCAGACTAGGGCACGAGGCATAGGAATAACCATAGGCCATCTTGTTCACGAACAGGAAATCTCCGATCAGCAGGGTCTGTTTCATCGAGCCCGACGGAATCCAGAAGGGTTGAAAAAACAGTGTCCGGAAAACGCCTGCGATCAGCAATGCGTAGACGATGGTTTTAATCGTCTCCCACACGGGATTTCCGGTTTTGACGTCCTCGGCCATACTGCTCTCCGGTCCTTGGTTTGTTGGGGTGCTACATGCGGGGCGCAGAGAGGTTAGTCAAGGCTGGCTGCTGCGTTCGTGATGGCGCGCGCTTCAATCACCACGAAAGCCTGCGCCCAAGGGTGGTCGTCGGTCAAGGTGACGTGGATGATCGCCTCATGGCCTTCGGGGGTCATCTCGCGCAGGCGCTCGGCGGCCCAGCCGGTGACGTGCATGACCGGCTGGCCGGTGTTCAGGTTGGTGACGGCCATGTCCTTCCACGCGATGCCCATGCGCAGGCCGGTGCCCAAAGCCTTAGAGCACGCCTCTTTCGCGGCCCAGCGCTTGGCATAGGTGCCAGCCGTGTCATGGCGACGTTCGGCCTTGCGCTGTTCGGTGTCGGTGAAAACGCGGTTGCGGAACCGGTCACCGAACCGGTCGAGCGTACCCTGAATACGCTCGATATTCGCGAGGTCTGTGCCGATGCCTAGGATCATATCGCGCTTTCTTTGCTACGCCGTCTGGCAATCGCCCTGAGTTCCATTTTGGTCGGCAGATAGAATAGAACGCTGTTGGCGAAGAAAGCAAAAATCGCCAGATACAGCATAAGGCCGCCCATATAGCCACCTCTGTGCCAATACATCAGAAGCGACGTATCGACCGGTCCGATAATGCTGATCGCCAAAATCAGATAGGCCGCAGCGTTCACGATCATGAATATCACGGTCCCCGCAACCGCAAAGACCAGCACCTCGCGCAAGTGCGGCATTCGGCCCATCGACCGCGCTATGCCGCATCCCGTTATCATCGCTGCGGCGATCGCAGACAGGAAGGGTATCTCCACATTTGCTAAATTGAGCCCGGTCACATGCCACAGAACGACAATAGCGATCGGCATTAAAAACCGGACTTGGACAAGCAAGACGCTGTAGCGCCACAAATTGTTCGAATCCATAGCGTTACCTTTGCGATCAGACGACTGCCCGCGCCTCATCCATCAGCCGTCGCATCTCGGCAATCGCCGGGGTCAGGCCGCGAAAGATAGCCTCACCGATCAAGAAATGACCGATGTTCAACTCGCGCACCTCAGGGAAAGCCGCGACGGGTTGCACGGTGTCATAGGTCAGACCATGGCCCGCGTGGACTTCCAGCCCAAGCGAATGGGCAAACGCGGACATCTCACGCAGGCTGTCCAGCTCTTGGTTGGCTACGTCTGTGTGGCCCTCGGAGACGGCGTCGCAATAAGCACCGGTATGCAGTTCGATCACCTCGGCACCGATGCGATGCGCGGCTTCGATCTGGCGCTGGTCGGCAGCGATGAAAATGGACACGCGGCAACCCACGTCGCGCAGGGGGGCGATAAAATGGGCCAGCTTGTTTTCTTCGCGCGCGACTTCCAAACCGCCTTCGGTCGTCCGTTCCTCGCGCTTTTCGGGAACGATGCAAACCGCATGCGGTTTGTGCCGCAGGGCGATCTGCTGCATCTCGGGCGTCGCGGCCATTTCAAAGTTCAACGGGACCGACAGAACCTCCATCAACCCGTCGATATCTGCGTCCGATATATGACGGCGATCTTCGCGCAGATGGGCTGTAATGCCATCAGCCCCGGCCTCTTCGGCCAGTTTGGCGGCGCGCAGAGGGTCAGGGTACGCCCCGCCACGCGCATTGCGCACGGTGGCCACGTGGTCGATATTCACGCCCAAACGCAGGGGATTGTCAGACATCGCTTGATTCCTTTGCCGAATTCTGGCTCGAGCCTAGTGGTTTTGAAACTGAAACGGCAGGCTTGGATTCTGCCAAACGGCGGATTTCGTCAAATTTCGCTTTGATCTTGGCTCGACGCCGCTGCTGGTAGGTTCGGATCAAAGGCAGGCTCAGATAGTGGCAGATCGCCCCGGCCAGCAAACCGGGCAAAATGCCCCCTATCAGGTAGGGAAAGAACACCTCGTCATAGAATATCCGCAACCCGGACCAATCAGCCATGCGATCAGTGAAAATGGCAATGAAGTTATCCTTGAGGTCGCCCAGCGCGTCGGCAAACTTACCCATAAGGCCATGGGTGTCGCCCTCCTGAAACTCGGTTCCCAAAATGAAATGACCGGCCTGAAGGCAGATGACACCAATCGGAACGTAAGTTAGCGGGTTTCCGAAAAACGTTCCGCTCAGCGCAGCCAGAATATTGCCGTTGATCAAACGCGCCGCCAACGCAGCCACGACGAAATGCAACCCGTAGAACGGAGTAAACGCTGCGAACACCCCTGCCCCGATACCGCGTGCGATGCGTTCAGGGGAGTCCGGCAACCGGCGGACGCGGTGTTTGACATAGTGGAACGCGCGGGTCCATCCGCCACGGGGGTAGACGAATTCAGATGCGATCTGGACAGGCGAGCGTCGATCTCGGCGCTTGAAAACCACTCCTGATCACCCCTTCTCAGCCAGCCGCCACGGCGGTCTTGGTCCTGTCTCTGTAGCGTTCGACCGCAGCAACATCGCTTTCTGCCTCAAGCATCAGCATCAAAGAATGAAGCTGTTCAAGGTCGCGCAGTTCGACATTGATCAGAAGACGGTAAAAATCCGGTTTCCGGTCGACGAATTCAAGGTTCGAGATATTGGCCTTTTTCTCACCGATCAATGTGCAAATACGCCCCAGTACGCCCGCATCATTGCCAATGGTCAGATCCAGCGTCGCGCCATAGACCGCCGGATGGGTGCCAGTGTGCCAATGCAAGTCCACCCAACGCTCGGGTTCGCCTTCAAACTCGGTCAGGCGGTCACAATCGATGGCATGCACCACCACCCCTTTGCCACGATAGGTGATGCCGACAATCCGCTCTCCCGGCAGGGGCTGACAACATGGCGCCCGGTCGAATTTCTGACCCGGCTCAAGACCAATCACAGCGCGGCGCAGGGGGATCGCGTCCCCTTCATCCTGCGTAAGCTCTGGATAAACGGCGCTGACCACGTCATGGGCCGTCAGTTCGGCACTGCCCAAACGAGCCAACAATTCGTGTCGGTCCTTCAGACGCAAATGCTTGGCGGCCGTGTCCAGCGCCTTGTCCGTCGCCTTTCGGCCCACATGTTCGAACCCCGAGCGCGCCAGTTCCTTGCCCAATTTGATGAAACGCTCGCGGTCGACTTCACGCAAGGCGCGCCGGATGGCAGTGCGGGCTTTGCCAGTGACCGCAATCTCAAGCCATGTGACCTGCGGGGTCTGCCCGTCGGCCGTGATTACATCGACCGACTGACCGTTCTTGATCCGGGTCCACAGCGGCACTCGGATACCGTCCACCTTGGCCCCGACACAGGCATGGCCAATCCGCGTGTGGATCGCATAGGCAAAGTCAATCGGTGTCGCCCCACGCGGCAGTTTCACCACATCGCCCTTGGGCGTGAAGCAGAACACCTGGTCGGAATACATCTCAAGCTTGACGGCTTCGAGGAAATCCTCGTGATCATCCTCGCTGTCAAATTGCTCGGTCAGGTTGGCGATCCACTTGGCCGGATCGACGGCGAACGGGTTTTCGGACCGCACCCCGTCGCGGTACGACCAGTGCGCCGCCACACCCGTTTCGGCCACGTCGTGCATCTGGCGAGTTCGGATCTGAACTTCGACCCGTTTGCCATCCCGCCCCGACACGGTGGTGTGAATCGAACGGTATCCGTTCGATTTTGGCTGGCTGATATAGTCCTTGAACCGTCCCGGCACCGCGCGCCAGCGTTGGTGGATCGCGCCAAGGGTCCTATAGCAGTCTTCCTCTGTCTGAGTGATAATGCGGAAGCCATAAATATCGGACAGACGCGAAAAGCCCTGATCCTTTTCCTGCATCTTGCGCCAGATCGAATAGGGTTTTTTGGCTCGGCCGAACACCTCGGCTTCGATCCCAGCCTTGTCCAATTCAAGGCGCATATCACCAGTGATCCGATGAATCACATCGCCGGTTTCCCGTTGCAGAGTGATAAACCGCCGGATGATCGACTGCCGACCTTCGGGGTTCAGCACGCGGAAGGCCAGATCCTCCAGCTCTTCGCGCATCCATTGCATCCCCATACGGCCCGCAAGTGGCGCGTAGATATCCATCGTCTCGCGCGCTTTTTGAACCTGTTTTTCGGGGCGCATCGCCTTGATCGTGCGCATGTTGTGCAAACGGTCTGCCAGCTTGACCAGAATGACCCGCAAATCTTTGGACATGGCCATGAACAGCTTGCGGAAGTTCTCGGCCTGTTTGGTTTCCCTGCTGGACAGCTGCAGGTTGGTCAGCTTGGTGACGCCATCGACCAGCTTGGCCACTTCATCCCCGAACAGCTCGGACACCTTGCCGTAATTGGCCTTGGTATCCTCGATCGTGTCATGCAGCAGTGCGGTAATGATCGTGGCATCATCCAGGCGCTGTTCGGTCAGGATGGCGGCAACGGCGACAGGATGGGTGAAATAGGGTTCGCCAGAGTGGCGGAACTGACCCTCATGCATCTGGCTTCCGAACTCATAGGCACGGGCGATGCGGTCAGCATTTGTCTTGGGGTTGTAGTTGCGGACCAGCGCAATCAGGTCTTCAGCAGAAATCATCCGGTCCGCACCTTCGTTTTTGGGGATTACCCCTGGCCTTGAGCCTCCATAAGAGCGCGCAGCAGCTTCTCTTCGGACATGTCATCATCTGCAGGCTTGTCGGATTCCGCACCCATCAACAGCGCCATCTGATCCTCTTCGGGCTCATCAACCTCGATCTGGGTCTGGTTGGCCTCGATCAGGCGTTCGCGCAGTTCATCAGCGCTTTGGGTTTCGTCGGCGATTTCGCGCAGCGACACAACCGGGTTTTTGTCATTGTCGCGGTCCACAGTGATCGCAGCACCTGCGGAAATCTCACGCGCACGATGGGCGGCAAGCATCACCAGCTCAAACCGGTTTTGTACCTTGTCTACGCAGTCTTCTACCGTCACGCGGGCCATTGGGCGCTCTCCGTTACTGAATCCATGTCAGGAAGAGGTTTATCTAAGGGCGAATCCCTGCCTTGACAAGCAGGAAATGCCGCAAATGCACCGATCACAAAGGGGTGACGGCGGCAATATCATCGACAGGCAGGGCTGCCACCATTTCCCGGACCGTCAGACCCAGCACGGGATGGTACCAATCCGGGGCGACATCAGCCATTGGCACCAGCACGAAGGCGCGATCCTGAAGACGCGGATGCGGCAGGATCAACTGGTCCGGCGCCTGCTGCATCTGTTCCTGCGACGGCAGCGTCCGCCATTGGTTATAGGTTGATGTATCCGGAAGCACTTGGTCGCCGAAACATACCAGATCCAGATCCAACGTCCGCATCCCCCAGCGCTGTATTCGTTCGCGCCCGAATTCGTGTTCGACCTCATGCAGCAGTTGCAACAAGTCTGCAGCTGACTTGTCCGTTTCGACCAAAACAGCCGCGTTCACGTAATCCGGTCCAGCACTCGCTGGAAAACAGGGGGTCTCGTAGAATCGGCTGACGGCGCGAATCACCAAGCCCTGACGTGAAATTGCGTCAATCGCCTGTTCTAGTGTCACCTTGGGTCCGCAGCCTCTCAAATTGAGATTTGCGCCCAATGCAATGACCGATTCTGACGTAAATTTGCACATACTATTCCCTATATTCGGCGAATTGCATACTTGCGATACACATTAAATGCCCTAATTATAGGCGTATCAGCACGCCGCCAATTTCCTAGCTCACTCACGTAACACCCGGCGTTCTGGTAGATACCGGAAGGACCTATTTATGTTTTATAAAGACGAACGGCTAGCGCTGTTCATCGACGGCTCGAATCTTTATGCGGCCGCGAAAGCACTTGGATTTGACATCGACTACAAACTGCTGCGTCAGGAATTCATGCGCCGTGGGAAGATGCTTCGTGCTTTTTACTACACAGCGCTTTTGGAAAATGACGAGTATTCGCCCATCCGCCCCCTGGTAGACTGGCTGCATTACAACGGCTTCACCATGGTGACAAAACCGGCGAAAGAATACACCGACAGCATGGGGCGTCGGAAAGTCAAAGGAAACATGGATATCGAACTGACCGTCGATGCCATGGAACTGGCACCGCGCGTTGATCACATCGTGCTGTTTTCGGGCGATGGGGACTTCCGCCCGCTGATAGCGAGTCTGCAACGTCAGGGCGTGCGCGTTTCAGTTGTGTCGACTATTCGCAGCCAGCCTCCGATGATCTCGGATGAGTTGCGCCGCCAGGCCGACAACTTCATCGAGCTTGAAGACCTGCGCGATGTGATCGGCCGCCCTCCGCGTGACATTCCGATGGAACCGCGCAGCGTGGCTGCAAGCGGTCAGTAACACGCGCCAAACACCAAAAGATAAAGAACGCAGTCAGGGTTGATGCCCTGACCGCGCGTCTTAAACTAGAAACAGGTGATGAAACATCTGTTTGATAGCACTGATTCATGTCAGATGAATGACACTGTCCTGTCTGGACCATGGCGAGGAAAAGACCTACCTGTGGCCTTAAGGAGAACGTGACATGACAAAGCCATCCCTGACGCTGTATCTGGCAGCACCGCGTGGGTTCTGCGCCGGTGTAGACCGGGCGATTAAGATTGTGGAAATGGCGCTACAGAAATGGGGCGCTCCGGTCTATGTGCGCCATGAGATCGTGCACAACAAATTCGTGGTGGACGGCCTGCGTGAAAAAGGTGCGGTGTTCGTCGAAGAACTGGATGAATGCCCCGATGACCGGCCGGTAATTTTTTCGGCCCATGGCGTTCCTAAATCGGTACCTGCAGCGGCTGCCCAACGCGAGATGATCTATGTCGACGCGACCTGTCCGCTGGTGTCCAAAGTCCATGTCGAAGCGCAGCGCCATGCCGAAGCCGGGTTGCAGATGATCATGATCGGTCACAAAGGACACCCCGAAACTGTCGGCACCATGGGGCAACTGCCCGAGGGTGAGGTCCTACTGGTCGAAACCGTCGAAGACGTCGCCACCGTGGCCGTGCGTGATCCCGACAAGCTGGCCTTTGTAACGCAAACGACCCTGTCCGTTGATGACACCAAGGACATCATCGCAGCGCTACAGGCGCGGTTTCCCGCCATTGTCAGCCCACATAAAGAAGACATTTGCTACGCGACCACGAACAGGCAGGAAGCTGTCAAAGCTGTGGCCCCCAAATCCGATGCGCTGTTGGTTGTGGGGGCACCCAATTCGTCCAATTCACGTCGTCTGGTCGAAGTTGCCGCACGCGCCGGGTGTAACTATGCGCAACTGGTACAACGTTCGACAGATATCGACTGGCGCGCCTTGGAAGGGATTTCCTCGGTCGCGATCACCGCTGGTGCGTCTGCTCCCGAGGTCTTGGTGAATGAAGTGATCGACGCATTCCGAGATCATTTTGATGTAAAAGTCGAATTGGTCGAAACAGCGGTTGAAAACGTCGAATTCAAAGTCCCGCGCGTTTTGCGCGAACCGGCATGAACGGAATTCCACGCGCCCCTTTGGTTCTGGGGCTGGCCGGGTTGATCCCCTTCGTCTGGGGGGCGCTGACTTACTTGATCGATGATATGCATGCCTGGGGCACACAGGCGCTGGGCCCCCGTTTCGTGGGGCCTTACGTTCAGCTGTTCTACGGCTCGATCATCCTCAGCTTTATGTCTGGCGTTTTGTGGGGGTTTGCGACGAAGACATCGGGCAGTAAGGCTGCGACCTGCTATCTGTTGTCCGTTCTCCCCGCGCTTTGGGCCTTTTTCAAAACGGGCGGTGGACCCCTCGCGGCAGGTACCAACCTGATGTGGGGCTTTGCCGGGTTACTTTTGCTGGACGCTGTGTTCTCATACTGGCGACTGACGCCGGCTTGGTGGATGCGTCTGCGCATGTTGCTGACAGCCGCCGTTCTGGTCTGCCTTGCCGTTGGAGTATACTTGTGACCGACAAAAGAACGATTGACGCCTATTCCTCGCGCGTCGCTGATTACCTCAGTGTTCCCCTACCCCCTGAACAGATCGAAGCCCGCATGGCCTTTGCAGAAGCGGTCGCGGAAGGCGGACACGTACTGGATCTCGGGGCCGGCCCGGGATCGGACAGCGCCTTTCTGCAACGGCAAGGTCTGCGCGTCCGCGCCATCGACGCCACACCCGCTTTTGTCGAACACGCGCGTGAAAACGGTGTGGACGCTCATCTGGGGACGTTCGACGACGTGACCGAAGAGGCCGAGTATGATGGAGTCTACGCAAGTTTCTCGCTGTTACATGCCCCTCGCGCCGATTTCCCCCGACACCTGTCAGCCATCCACAAGGCGCTGAAACCCGAAGGAGTCTTTTTTCTGGGGTTAAAACTCGGGACTGGTGAACATCGCGACGATCTGGACCGCCGTTACACCTATTTCTCGCAGACTGAAATCGAAGAAGCGCTGTCCCAGACCGGATTCACCATCGACTGGATCACCACGGGCGTGGGTGCGGGCCTTGCGGGCTCGTATGACGGTTTCATTCTGGTGTTGGCCCATGCCTGAACTGTTTGCCTATACCGACGGCGCATGTTCCGGCAATCCGGGCCCCGGCGGCTGGGGGGTGCTTTTGCGCGCGATGGATGGCGACAATGTCCTGAAAGAGCGGGAACTTAACGGCGGCGAGGCCGAGACCACAAACAACCGGATGGAGCTGCTGGCTGCGATCAGCGCGCTCGAAACGTTGGACCGGGCCTCGAAGATCACCGTTGTGACAGACAGCGCCTATGTGAAAAACGGCGTCACGGGGTGGATTTTCGGGTGGAAGCGGAACGGTTGGAAAACCTCGAATAAGAAGCCTGTCAAGAATGTAGATCTGTGGCAGAGGCTGGACGAGGCACAAACTCGTCATGACGTGACCTGGGAATGGGTCAAAGGCCACGCGGGCCATCCTGAAAACGAAAAGGCTGATGAACTGGCCCGCGCCGGTATGGCACCGTTCAAGCCAAAAAAGACACAGGCATGAGCTGGCTGGCGCTGCTCGACTATGCCTCGGTTCTGGTTTTTGCGCTGACGGGGGCGCTGGTGGCCAGCCGGGCGCAGTTGGATCTGGTGGGTTTTGCCTTTATCGCCAGCCTGACCGCCGTGGGTGGCGGCACTGTCCGCGATCTGCTGCTAAACCGCGACCCGGTTTTCTGGGTCGGACAACCGGATTACATCCTGATCGCAGTGGCCGCCGCCGTATTGGTCTTCTTCACCGCACATCTGGTGGAAAGCCGCTATAACTGGCTGATCTGGCTGGACAGTTTTGCGCTGTCAATCGCCGTCGCAGCCGGATCGGCCACCGCTTTGTCGCTGGGGCAATCGGGCGTGGTGGTCGTGCTGATGGGGATCAGCACCGGATGTCTGGGCGGGTTGATGCGCGATGTGGTCTGCAACGAAGTGCCTCTGGTGCTGAAACAGGGCGAACTTTACGTCTCGTGCGCCTTTGCGGGGGCGCTGACCGCCGTTGCCGCCAGCCGCCTTGGGCTGGACGATCTGGCCGTTCTGGCGTCTTGTGCGCTGGTCTGCTGGGCCTTGAGGGCGGGGTCATTGCTGTTTGGTTGGAAACTGCCTGTCTACAAAAGCCGCCCACCGCGTGTTTGAATAGGGCCTCTACGCATGAAACCTGCATTTTGTACCGTCATCGCCGGACTCGCCGCCCTCGCTGGCTGCGGTCAACAATATGACCCCATGCAGTTTGCCGCGCAGGGAGATCAAATCGTGGCCACAGGTACTATCGACCATACGACGCTGGATGCGTTTCTTGAGGTAATCCAGCGAAACCCCGACGCAAAAACACTGGTGCTAAGCTATATTGAAGGCTCGATGGATGACGACGCGAATGTGGTTTTTTCCCGCGTGGTCCACGAGCAGGGGTTCGATACGATTGTGCCCTCAGACGGGCTGATCGCTTCGGGCGGAACCGACCTGTTTCTGGCAGGGAAGCGCCGCGTGCTAGAGCCCGGAGCCTGCGTCGGCGTCCACAGTTGGGGCGGCTGGAACATCGTCGCCACCGAAATCCCCAAGGACGACCCGGAACATGACCGATATCTGGACTATTTCGAAGATATCGGCGTGGATGAGGCGTTCTACTGGTACACGTTGGACGCGGCCCCGTCCGAAGGGATGCATTGGATGAACGCGGCAGAGGCTGACCGGTTCGACATGACCACGGGTGGCGCACCCCGTCTGGGATCAGCCGCCCAATGTGACGCGCGGTAGGGTCAGCGCGACAACAGACGCCCGCCGATTTCCTTGACGAATTTCGCCGCCACCATCGCGGTGATGCCATAGGGATCGCGGTGAGGGTTCAGCTCGACGATATCCGCGCCAACCAACTGGCCCTTGAAACGGTGGATTAGGTTTATCACCTCACGCGTGCTCAGCCCGCCGGGCTCGTGATGCGAAACACCCGGCGCAAAGGCCGGGTCCAGCGCGTCCAGATCCAGCGAAAGGTAAACAGGGCCGTCAAAGCTTATCTCAAGATCCGGGCTCCAGCTTTGCATGTCGATGACCTCGACGCCGAACTTGTCGGCCTGTTCCTGCTGATGCTTGTTCATGGTGCGGATACCGACCTGCACCAGACGCTTGATCTGGCACGTCTCCATCACCCGCGCGAAGGGGCAACCGTGACCCAGCGGGCCGACCTGCTGACTGTCGTAAAGGTCAGGGTGCGAGTCGACATGCAGGATGTTCAATCCCTCATACCGCTCTGAGTGCGCCTTAATTAGCGGATACGCGACCGAGTGGTCGCCCCCCAGCGACAACAGCCGCGCGCCGGTTGCGATACGCTCGGCGGCCCCGGCCTCGATCCGGTCGATGGGTTCCTGTCCAATCATCTCGAACACGTCCAGATCGCCGGTATCCTTAAACCGGTCGGTCGCGCCCAGATCGGTGCCGTCTTCGGCAGTCAGGTTGGCAGCTCCGGAATGCAGTGCCTCACGAATGCGGCCCGGCGCAAAGGCAGGCCCCTGCAGGAACGAGGAATGCAGGTCCAGCGGAACGCCCATCAGGGCAACGTCACCGGGGTTCAAGTCATGCGACATGGGGCGCCTTTCGGATAGAAATTCCTGGCGATCTGGCCGGGTTCGACCCGAAAGGTCAAGGGGTCAGCGACGCAGATATCTCTGCCAGACCCAGATCACCAACAAAGCGCCCAGAACCGCGCCAACAAAACCCGACAGCCAGCCCGCCACGGCAATCAACGCGCGCAGGATAAACCCGCCCACCAATGCGCCGACAATGCCGATCAGCATGGTTGTGGGTATATCCGCCTCGATCCGCATCAGGCGGGTCGCCAGAAACCCGGCTGCAGCTCCAATGATGATCAGGGCGATGACGGGCACGTTATTTCCTCCAATGAGTCGGAACGATGATGAGCGCACCAATCGAGGACAGCACGGCATCAAAGCCAGGTGGGCCAAAGCTAATGCCGAACATGATCCGGACAAAGTAAAACAGGAACGCTCCGCCCACACAAATGATGATTGAGGGCAGATACCCATTGTGGGTAAATCCCGTCTTCTCAGACAGATACCCTACAATGCCAGCGATAACCACCGTACCCATCAAGACCATGAACATCTACTTTACCCCGACGTTAAATTGGTCCCAGCTGCGACTGGCCAACCCCTTAGGAAAGTTGCTGCATCCTGCGCCGCTTTCCCAGCCCGCTGCAAGCGCAATAGGTCAATCGCGCCATCGCCACAGGCAACGCGGAGGGTATCATCCAACAGCTCACCCGGCTGCCCCTGCCCCACTGCCAACCGAGAGGCCAACAGCTTGATACGCTCGCCTCCAATCTCGGTCCAGGCGCCGGGAAAGGGGGACAGGCCCCGGATTTGCCGGTCGACCTCGACGGCTGGGCGGGTCCAGTCGACACGCGCCTCGGACTTGTCGATCTTTGCCGCGTAGGTCACTCCGTCCTCGGGCTGAGGTTCCGGTGTCAGGTCCGATAAGGTGTCCAACGTTTCCACAATCATCGCTGCACCCATTTCTGACAGTCTGTCATGCAGGTGCGCCGTGGTTTCCTGTGTCCCGATATCGGTGGCACGTCGCAAAAGGACCGGCCCGGTATCCAGTCCGGCCTCCATTTGCATGATGCAAACGCCGGTCTGAGCGTCCCCCGCCATGATTGCGCGCTGCAGCGGCGCGGCCCCGCGCCAGCGCGGTAAAAGGCTGGCGTGAATATTCAGACACCCCTGTTTGGGCGCATCCAGAACAGGTTGCGGCAACAGCAGACCATAGGCAACGACAACGGCCACATCCGCTTTCAGCGCTGCGAAGGCTTCTTGTTCTTCGATCGACTTTAATGACACCGGGTGACGAACATCAAAGCCAAGCGCTTCGGCCCGTGCATGAACAGGGGTTGGCCGGTCTTTCTTACCCCGCCCTGCTGGGCGTGGTGGTTGGCAGTAAACAGCGGCGATCTCATGCCCGGCTTCGACCAGCGCGTCCAGTACCGGCACCGAGAAATCGGGCGTTCCCATGAAAATGATGCGCATTTCTACCCCTGCTTTCTGGCTTTGCGCAGCAGAATATCGCGTTTGACCTTGCTGAGACGGTCGAAATACATCCGACCGTTCAAGTGGTCGATCTGGTGCTGCACGCTGGTGGCGTCAATCCCCACAAAATCACGACGATCGATCATGCCCTGTTCGTTCAGGAATTTCACCGTCACCGCCCGGGGGCGTTTCACCTTGGCAGACACGCCGGGCAGGTTCGGGCTGGCTTCATCATGCTCGCTCAGTTCAATCGAGCTGTGCAGGATTTCCGGGTTCGCCAACCGCACCGCACGCCCACGCTCGGTCGAGCCATCCACCACGGCCAGCCGCAACATCACTCCGATCTGAGGGCCCGCAAGACCAACACCGGGCATCGCCTCCATCGTGTCGATCATGTCGTCCCAGATGGCCCGGATTTCATCGGTAATCTCGGTCACGTCCTCGGCCTTGGTCCGCAGGCGTTTGTCGGGCCAAGGCAGGCAGGTGCGAACGGTCATGCGCGGGCCTTTTCGCGTTTCAACTTCTGCATCTTACGCGTGATCATCTGGCGTTTCAGCGGCTTGAGATAGTCGATGAACAGCTTACCGTTCAGGTGGTCGATCTCATGCTGCACGCAGGTCGCCCAAAGGTCATCAAACGTTTCTCGCTGTGCGTTACCGTCACGATCCATCCAAGCCACCTCCACCACTTTGGGACGGGTGACTTCGGCATATTGTTCGGGAATCGACAGGCAGCCTTCTTCATAAACATTTGTTTCGTCCGAAGAGGCCACGATCTCGGGGTTGAACATGATCAGGGGGCGCGGTGCCTCGCCCTCTTCCTTGACGCAATCCAACACGATCAACCGATCCAGGATGCCAATCTGCGGTGCAGCCAGCCCGATACCAGGAGCGTCGTACATTGTCTCCAGCATGTCATCAGCCAGTTTGCGCAGTTCATCCGTCAGGTCAGCAACGGGGGCGCAAACTTTTTTCAAGCGCGGATCGGGGTGAATAAGAATTGAGCGTTTCATGTCGTTGATTTAGGCCATCGCGCCCCCCGCCGCAACGCCCCCCTTGCACCCGCCACGATTGTGACTAGCTTTCCGTCCGACAGATGGAGACAACATGACGTTCAACGACTTGATCGACCGCCGGGGCACCAAAAGTTCTAAATGGGATAAGATGGAGCGCCTGTACGGCGTTTCACCGGATGACGGGCTGGCCATGTGGACGGCCGATTCCGATTATCCTACGGCGCCATGTGTTGTCGATGTCGTGCGGCAAGCTGCGGACCATGGGGTTTTTGGCTATTCTTGGATGCACCCGGACTATCTGAGTTCGGTCCAGTGGTGGATGAAAAACCGTCATGGATGGGACATCGACACCGATTGGGTTCTGACTTCACAGGGGTTGGGGAACGCGATCGCCCTATGTCTGGACGTTTGGACCGAACCGGGCGACGGAGTTGTCATCTTTTCGCCCGTTTACCATGAGTTTGCGCACAAGGTGAACAAATCCGGCCGCAGGGTGGTAGAGTGCCCGTTGGCGCGCGATGGCGACAGCTACGGGGTGGATCTGGACGATGCGCAATCGCGGCTGGACGGATCAGAAAAGATGCTATTGTGGTGTTCGCCTCAGAACCCGTCGGGGCGGGTCTGGACACCAGATGAGCTGCGCGCCGTTGCAGCTTTTGCCGAACGGAATGGGCTGGTTCTGGTGTCGGATGAAATTCATCATGACCTGGTCTATCCCGGCCAAACGTTTGTGCCGATGGACGTGGCCGCCCCGGATGCGCGGCCCTGGACCGTGACACTGACGGCGCCTTCCAAAACGTTCAACATCGCCGGTCAGCGCACTGGCAACATGATCATCCCAGATCCCAAATTGCGCGCGGCCATGCGCAACCGCATCCAGACGCTGGACTACGACCCCAGTGCGCTTGGCGTGGCGATGATCACGGCCGCCTACACCCCCGAGGGTGCCGCATGGGTCGACGAGCAGATCGTACATCTGGACAGCAACCGCCGTCTGTTTGATGCAACGATTGCGGAAATCCCCGGCCTTTGGTCTATGCCCCTGCAGGCGACCTATCTGGCTTGGGTTGATTTCTCGGGCACCGGAATGGACCATCCCGAATTCATTCGCCGCCTGCGTCAGGATGCCAAAATCGCCACCACATCGGGCCCCGGCTTCGGCGCGGGCGGAGAAACCTTTGAGCGGTTCAACCTGGCCACCCAACGCAGCCGAGTGGAGGACGCCTGTGCCCGCTTGAAACAAGCGTTTGCCGATTTGCAGTGAGGCAGGCGTTAAAGATAACTCTTATGCTGTGCCTGATCAGCGCAGCATGGGTTGGGTAGCACCGATACGGGCCACGTCCGCCCGCGCCGGAATGGTTCCCGAAACCGCACAGATCGACCACTTCCTGATCGAAAAATCCGCCCCTAGTCCTCGTGCCCCAACAGCGCGATCGGCGCATCCGGCGCGCGGTAGAAATCCAGCGGCGCCTTGTCGGCTGCGGCGGTGCTGCGTTTGAAGTCATAACGCATTTCACCCGCCTGCGCGTCATCCGCGATGATCAGGCATTGGTACAAATGGCGCGCGCCGTCATAGATATCGACCAGACCACGCAGTTGCGGAGTGGTTTCAGCCTCAACCGTGAAGCCATCCTTCCACAATCTTAAAATTTTGAAGGTATTGTCGCCAAATTCCACACGAAGACGGCTCGTCCTCTTCAGGCCCGCGATTCGAGCCGCGTCCAGTTCAGCGCTTATTTCCTTGGAAACATAGGTACTCATCAAAAAACTCCCCCGGCAGTGAGTACTATTGTGCGCTCTCAATCGTAAAAATCTAGTGAAACCGGTTACTTTAAATCCAGTCTTCATCACAGTGTTGCGGGCACACGCGCCATGGTCTGTGCGCAAACGCAGGCAAATTGCGCGCCTGCTCGCATAGGAACACCGCGCTCAAGCGCCTATCTTTCGAAAAATCGCTAAGCGGAGGAATACAGATGGGCCTGTTGGTCGATGGCAAGTGGCATGACACGTGGTATGACACCAAATCCACAGGTGGCGCGTTCAAACGAAGCGCCGCGCAGTTCCGCAACTGGCTAACCGCCGACGGCACGCCCGGCCCTTCGGGCAAGGGTGGGTTCAATGCGGAACCGGGGCGCTATCACCTCTATGTGAGCCACGCGTGCCCCTGGGCGCATCGAACGCTCATCTTCCGCGAACTCAAGGGGCTAAACGACCTGATCTCGGTTTCGGTCGTTCATCCGGATATGCTGGATAAAGGTTGGACCTTCGAGACGGATGACAACGGCGCGACCGGAGACGATCTTTACGGGCTGGATTATGCCCATCAGGTCTATACCAAGGCGGATCCGTCCTATTCCGGCCGTGTAACTGTGCCAATCCTTTGGGACAAACGGCAAGAGACTATCGTTTCCAATGAAAGCTCGGAAATCATCCGCATGTTCAATTCGGCGTTTGATGGCATCACCGGAAACACCGATGACTATTGGCCCGAGGCGATGCGCGACGACATCGAGGAGGTCAACGCTCGCATCTATTCCGACGTCAATAACGGGGTCTACAAGTCCGGTTTCGCCACCAGCCAAACCGCTTATGACAGTGCGGTGGGACCGCTATTTGATACTCTGGACTGGCTCGAACAGCGCCTGTCTCAGAGCCGCTATCTGATGGGTGACCGCGTCACCGAGGCCGATTGGCGCCTGTTTACCACTCTGATCCGGTTCGACCCGGTCTATCATCTGCATTTCAAATGCAACCGGCGGCGACTGATCGACTATCCGAACCTGTGGGCCTACACGCGCGAGCTATACCAATGGCCGGGCGTCGCACACACGGTCAACATGGAGCACATCGTGCGCCACTATCACTATAGCCACGAAAGCATCAATCCGCATCGCATCATCCCGACCAACCCGGTGCTGGACTTCATGGAACCTCATGGGCGCGGTCAGCGACCCGCTGCGTAGTGCTCGACCATCGCCGCCAGATCCTCTGGCGGCGTTGCGCTTTGCACATAAGCGCAAGCGTTAGGGCTGTGGGCAAAGACCGACCCGTCCGAAAAGAAGGTGGTATTGGTGACAAAAATCACCCGTGCCTCGGGGCGGCGATAACTGGCAAAATCTGCGACCGCCAGCGCGCTGCCCGCCTCTAACACCAAATCGAGCACGATGATATCGAACTCAGCCCCATAGAGCGCAAGAATTGCAGCCTCTTGACCAGTGACCAACGTCACCGCGGCACCTTGTCGTTCAAGATGCCTTTGCCAGACCCGACCCAGATCGGGGTTACTCTCAACAATCAAAACATTCATACGCAAAACCTCGGCCCATGTTGTGGTGAGTAGTGCCGATCCCTGTGGTTTGTGATCACGTTATTTCCTTAACAAAGTGTTAACGCTGTTTTCGGCTTTTCGTGACAGCGCGGATTCGCTTGTAAAAACGGCGAAAATCCGCTTGAAACAGCCAGAAATACGCGATTCCGGCGGGACCTAGATGACAAGCTCTGACAAAAACTTGAACCCACGGGCTGCGCGAGACCACGGCGGCGGGTTGGATGCAGCGATTGCGGCCTATGGCGGCGCGCGCGGGAACTGGATCGACCTTTCGACCGGAATCAATCCTCATCCGTACCCCATAGCCGCGCTGTCCCATGAAGATTGGACCGCCCTTCCAGATCACGGCGCATTCGAACAGCTGTCACTAGCCGCCCGAAACTTCTGGTCAGTCCCGGTAGACGCGGCTATTTTGCCCTCGCCCGGCGCATCGGCCCTGATCGCCCGTATCCCCGCACTTGCGCCGGCAGGCCGCGTTCAGATCACCATGCCCACTTACAATGAACATGCCGCAGCCTTTTCCGCGCAGGGCTGGAAAGTCCAATCTGGTGGACCGGCCCAGGCCCGCGTCATCGTCCACCCCAACAATCCAGATGGTCGCTATTGGGACGAGTCAGACGTGAATGCCCCGCTGACCATAATTGACGAGAGCTTTTGTGACGTCACTCCAGAGGTGTCACTGATCCACCTGGCCGCGCGACCGGGCGTGATCGTTTTGAAAAGCTTCGGCAAGTTCTGGGGGCTGGCCGGGCTGCGTCTAGGCTTTGCAATCGGTGATCCACTGCTGATCGCCCGCCTGAACGACCTGACCGGCCCTTGGGCAGTGTCTGGGCCGGCGCTTCGCGTCGGTCAGCGCGCCCTGACCGATCCCGATTGGGCCAATTCCACCCGTCAGCGCCTGACGACGGACACCGCTCGGCTGGATGCGCATATGATCGCAAAGGGCGCGCGGCTTGCTGGCGGCACCACACTGTTCCGCCTCTATCAAGTCGATGACGCTGCCCAATGGCAAACCCGTCTGGCCCGCGCCCATGTCTGGAGCCGCATCTTCCCCTATTCCCAAACCTACCTGCGGTTCGGCCTGCCCCCTGCAGATGGCTGGGACAGGCTAGAGGCCGCACTGTGAGCACCGCCTTCCTGCTGGTCTGCGCCCTATGTCTGGACGCCGCCTTAGGTGAGCCAGACTGGCTATGGTCGCGCGTCAAACACCCGGCGGTCATGATCGGCAACGTGATCGGCGCGCTGGACAAGCGCTTGAACCACGGGGCGCAGCGACGTTTGAAAGGCGTAGGTGTGGTCGTTCTACTGGTCGTAGGCGCGCTGGGGATCGGTTGGGGGCTAAGCTTGCTGGGTTCGGTGGTCCAGATCATCGCCTGCGCCATCCTGCTAGCGCAAAAATCGCTGGTGGCCCATGTACGCGCAGTCGCAGACGGATTGCGGGTATCCCTGCCCGAGGGGCGCGCCCAGGTCGCGATGATCGTTTCACGCGATACGCGCGACATGACGCAGGCGCAGGTGGCACGATCCGCCATCGAAAGCGCGGCCGAGAACCTGAGCGACGGGGTCATTGCGCCCGCCTTCTGGTTTCTTATTGGCGGTTTGCCCGGATTGCTGGTCTACAAAGCCGTTAACACGGCCGACAGCATGATCGGCTACCGGACCGACAAATACCGAGACTTCGGTTGGGCCGCCGCCCGTCTGGACGACCTGCTGAACCTGATCCCTGCCCGCCTGACCTGCATGATGATCGTAGCCCTATCAGGCCAATGGGCGCGCTGGTCTGAGATGGTCGCCGATGCGCACCGCCATATCTCGCCCAATGCAGGCTGGCCCGAAGCCGCAATGGCCCGCGCTCTGAACGTGGCCCTAGCCGGGCCTCGCAGTTATGACGGGCAATTGCGCGATCTTGCCTGGGTCAATGGTGACGCCCCCCGCGATATCGGCGCGTCAGAAGTTTTCCGCGCATGTGACATGCTCTGGCGGGTTTGGGGGCTTGCGCTTGGCCTCGTGTCGGTGTGGGTTGGGTTCAGCTTTATTCTGTAACGGACCCGTTTCATGCGCTTGCTTTCTGGCCTTTTGGCCACCGCCCTGCTGACCTCGCCCGCCTTTGCCCAATGTGGCGGAGGGTTCAATAGTTTCGTCAAGGATCTGAAATCCGAGGCCGCGCAGCAAGGCTATGACCGCGCCACCGTCAACGCCTTCTTCAAAGGTGTGCAACAGGACAATGCAGTGCTTAAAGCCGACCGCGCGCAGGGCGTGTTTCAGAAACCGTTCATTGAATTCTCGCGCCGCCTGATTTCGCAAAACCGGATTGATCGCGGGCGGGCAATGTCGCGCAAATATGACGCGGTTTTTGACCGGATCGAGCGCGAATACGGCATCTCGCGCGGCGTACTGCTGGCCTTCTGGGCGTTCGAAACCGATTACGGCGCGTTTCAGGGCGATTTCAACACCCGCAACGCGCTGGTCACGCTGGCCCATGATTGCCGCCGTCCCGAACTGTTTCGCCCTCAAATCTTCGCCGCTATCGAATTGTACGAGCAGGGCAATTTCGACCCCGCCCGTACCACCGGGGCCTGGGCCGGAGAAATCGGCATGGTCCAGATGCTGCCCCGCGACATTCTGGAAAACGGTGTGGACGGGGATGGGGACGGTAAGGTCTCACTGAAAACCTCGGCCCCGGATGCGCTGATGTCGGGCGCAAAAATGCTGTCGAGCTTTGGCTGGCAGCCGGGTCAGCCATGGCTGCAAGAAGTTACGGTACCCGAGCGAATGGACTGGTCCCTGTCCGGCCCTGGCAAGCCGCGCCCTGTGTCCGAGTGGCAGGCGATGGGCGTTCAGGCCCGCAGCGGGTCGCTGTCCAACCTGCCCGCCTCGCTGATCCTACCGCAGGGGCATAAAGGGCCTGCCTTTCTGGCCTATCCGAATTTCGACGTCTATTTCGAGTGGAACCAGAGCTTTACCTACGTCCTGACCGCCGCCTATTTCGGCACGCGGTTGGAGGGCGCGCAGATTTATGATGCAGGCAACCCGGCGCAGGGCCTTTCGGGCGCGCAAATGAAGCAACTACAGAGCAAACTTCAGGCCCGCGGCCATGATGTGGGCAAGATCGACGGGATTCTAGGGGCCGGAACACGGGCGGCTGTGCAGGCCGAGCAGGTGCGGCTGGGATTGCCCGCGGATGCGTGGCCAACAGTCGCGTTGTTGGGACGGTTGTAAATACTCAAATAATTGGCCGCAATAACTCTGAATGAAGTTAACGTTGGGTCAAAAAAGTACTACTTGCGAGCTATGTTTTTTCACCCGGCAGTCGCAGCTTTATGGCGCCCACAAGGTATTTCCACGGATATCTTTTACAGTGATCCAGTTGCTGCAACTTTGAGGAATAAGTAAATGCCAGTCAGCATCGGCTCCAAGACACGGAAGATTAAAAAATTTGTGAAAAGGAAATGAAATGAAAGAGGAGCTGGTTTTGCACATTGGTGCCCACAAAACGGGTACAACTACAATTCAACGAGCATTGGCTCTCTATCGAGAGCAATTGTCAAAAAAAAACGTTCATTTTGCAACAACGGGTGACCACAACAATGTTCACCAGTCACTTGGACCGGTCGAGTATCAGAAGCTTATTCCAAAGGGCTTTCGTGTTTATAAAATCGATGATCTAGTTCAAAATCTTACGAATCATGACATGGACCGTGTCATAGCATCGTCTGAGAATTTTTCGTTTTTTTTCGCAGAAGACAGCATCAATAGGCTGGCTCAGAGGATTAACCCGTTCTTTAATAAAGTCACGATTTTGACATACCTTAGGCGCCAGGACGCTCATGCCGTTTCACATTATCAAGAAGGAGCAAAACCAGATCGATTGGCGGAGGAGCAACTTTATGGTTACAGACCGACTCCGTTGCCTATGCGAAGCAATGTGTTGGATTTTTATCTTGATTACAATCAACGAATTGGAATGTGGGCAGATGTATTTGGAGAAGAAAACATAATTGTCCGTCCTTTCGAGAGGGACCAATTAGAAGGTTCAGACATCTGGTTGGACTTTTTGAAGACTTTGTCGATTGAACCGGAGGGCATGATAGATCATCCCTTGCTAAATGCATCTATGGGTAAGAGTAGGACGTTTCTGGGTCACATTATGAATGAAATGGGTCTTCCATCGTCAACAAAACAAATTCTCCTGGATCTTACCGAGGAAGACAAAAAGTATTTACCTTGCAGGCGTGACGCCGAAGCATTTTACAGCCCATACAAAGAAAGTAACCAAAAACTTAACGAAAGACTAAGGGTGAATGGAACCTATGGGATATTCAGTGAACGTTTTGAAGAATATCCGGAAAGCGAAGTGAACCTGTGGACTGAAAAGTCCGTGGAGCAACTAACCAGAACATTGGTTCAGTTCATAGCTAATATGCGTGACAATAATAGTTACACAGCAAAAATTAGTGAGTTGGAGCACGAAAGAGACGTCGCTTGCAAGCAGCGCGACCATGCGAGGCGCCACCCTTGGAAATATTTTGGCTATGCATTGAAATCAAGAAAAAAAAAGCTCGCCGGACCACGCCGCTTTTAAGTTGGCCAGGTGGCGTTCAGCGCGCAGGACGTATGACAACCGATGTCCGGGAGGAAAGGGTATTTTCCAAGATCGTCGTTCAAGAGAATCCGGTCGAGCCTGACGCCCCTTTCGACATCGTTCTGCGTAGTAACAAACTCAAGATTACCTTGCCCGGTGATCCGGATTCAAACCTCATCTCATTGATCCAAGTGCTCTCATGATCTCGCCATCCGGAAACTTCAAATTCTACACTTGAAGCGCTGTTTGAAGATCTCGATTGGCAACGAGTTGTTCCTCGTCATATGCGAAAGCCAGTGGCTGTCTGATACCGCAACGCGGACCTTGTGGCAGAACGCAGCGGATGGTGGGAAAGAGCCCAAAACACCGATGCTGCATACGAAACAAACTGCCCTAAATCACGCGAAGCTGCCGTTGTGGCAGAATTGATGGAATCCCCGTACAAGACTGACAGCTCTTCGCTGTCTGCCAATTTGGCGAATTGATGAAACTGGGGGCAAGCATGAATTGACTTTTTTGGATCACGTTGACCAGTTGAATCCCATCCCAAGAAGATGCTGCTGAAGTAGATGTCTTGAGACCCAACGTTGGTCTTCTTTCTTTTCCAGAGAGAAGAGCAGACAATCAAACCGAGGGATCAAGTACCTTACCCTTAATTGTTGCTTCAGGCATCCGCTCCTATCAAATCGCTGGCCCTTTCGCCGATCATGATGGCTGGCGCATTGGTGTTACCACTCACGATTTCCGGCATGATCGAGCAGTCGGCCACTCGCAAGTTCGCTATTCCGTGTACTTTTAGTTTTGCATCTACGACCGATGCTTCGGTGCTTCCCATCGCGCAAGTGCCAGTGGGATGATAGATTGATGCGGTGTTTGATCTCACCCACTCCAGCGTGCCTTCATAGTCGTCGCAACTCAGCTGAGCTGTTGGCCGAAACTCCTCTGAAATCTTCGAGGCCAAGGGATTGTGCTTGGCTATTTCGCGCGCGATGTTCACTCCGTCGACAATGGTACGGCAATCCGTTTCAGTGGACAGATAGTTCGGTATTATTTTTAGGTGTTTAGACGGATCCGGGCCGTCCAAACGTAGCTCTCCCCGGCTTTCCGGGCGCAGCTGGCAAACCGACATGGTGAAGGCTGAAAACGGATGTACGCCCTCGCCGGGGCTGTCGGCGGACCAGGGTTGAACGTGGAATTGAATGTCGGGCGTCTCTACATCCGGGCGGGTTTTCATGAATCCGGTAGCAAGGCTGGCGGCCATGGTCATAGGGCCTGCACGGAACAGCGCGTATTTCAGGGCGATGCGCGTCTTATTGAACAGGCTGCGGACTTCATCATTCAGCGTCGGCTCATTGCATTTGAATACTAGCCGGGCCTGCAAGTGGTCCTGTAGCCCTTTGCCGACACCTGGTAAGGCGTGCAGCGGCTCGATGCCATTTTCCTTTAGGTGTTCTGGGTCCCCGATTCCTGAAAGCATCAGGATTTGTGGTGAGTTTATGGCCCCGCCGGACAGGATGATTTCGCGTCGGACTGTCAGGTTCTTCTCAGCGCCGGAACGATCTCGGTAGACCAAACCGGTAGCCTTTTTCCCTTCCAGAACCACGCGCGTGACCAGAGCGTTCGTGATGATGTTCAGGTTTTGTCGATCCCGGATGGGTTTCAAATAGGCAACGGCAGCGCTGCACCGGCGGCCATTGCGGGTGGTCAGTTGGAAGTACCCCACCCCCTCTTGTTCTGCACCATTGTAGTCCGGGTTGAACGGATATCCTGCCGCCTGCGCTGCGGCCACCCATGCGTCGCAGATCGGGCGTTGAATACGCATATTGGACACGGACAAAGGCCCGCCAACGCCATGAAATTCATCTTCACCCCGCTCCTGATCCTCGCAGCGCTTGAACAGGGGCAGGACATCGTCCCAACCCCAGCCTTCATTGCCCATTTGTCGCCAGCGGTCGTAGTCCTCTTTCTGTCCGCGGACATAGAGCAACCCGTTCAGTGAAGACGAACCGCCCAGCACCTTGCCGCGCGGCCAATCGATGGATCGCCCGTTCAGCCCTGGGTCAGGTTCGGTGCGATAGCACCAGTCGACCGAGGGGTTATGCATGGTTTTGAAATAACCGACAGGGATGTGAATCCACGGGTTGGTATCGCGGCCACCAGCCTCGAGCAGTGCAACAGTCGTGTTAGGATTGGCGCTGAGCCGGTTGGCAATGACGCAGCCAGAAGACCCAGCGCCCACAACCGCATAATCCACTTCCATGACTGCCTCCTCCTCGTGCCGTTGAAAAAACTCTATGCAAGATGCAAGAATTACACTAGCATTTTTTGATACAAAACGTCTCATTAATTGCAATCAGGGAGGTAAGCAATGGAGATCGGTAAAAAACTAAGTGGGATTTCGCGGCGGGATTTCTTCCGCGTGGCTGGCCGTTATGGAATGAGTTCCACGTTGCTGGCAGCAGGTGGGTTCGGGGGGGCGATGAGTCTGGCGAATCTGGCTCAAGCCGCAGAATCAACTTATGAAAAGCGTTTTTCGAAAGAGCCTAAACACACCCTGAAATTCGGTGCTTCGGGCTTCAACACCCGCAACCTTCTGATCGAACGTGCCGGGGCCATCGAGTTCGCGCGCGATCTGGAAGAACGCACAGACGGTGAGATTCGGATCGAGTTCATCGGCGACAACCAGATCTGTGGTCAGCTCAGCTGTGTTGAAAAAACCCAGCAGGGAATCGTCGATATCTACGCCGCTTCGACTCAGAACTCGGCTGGTGGCGCGCCTTATCTGAACGTACTGGACTACGCCTATATGTTCCCAAGCCGTGCGGCGCAGTACCATTTCTTCTACAGCCCTGCGAGCCAGCGCATTCTCCGCGACCCCCTGGAGAAACGGCATGGGTTGAAGTTTCTGTTTACCCATTGTGAGTTGCGTGGCCTGCAAATGGGCTCGTCGTTTGCCGACAAGCCTACAGTGACCAAACTGGAAGAGCTGTTCGGCACCAAGAACCGCGTGACAGGCACGCAGCTGGGTCGGATAGCGATGCAGCTGCTGAACCTGAACCCGGTACCGGTCGCGTGGGAAGAAACACTGGACGCCCTGAAAACCGGTCTGATCGACGGGGCCGAAACCTGGGCTTCGGCCGTGGCTTACGCCAATATGGCACCAGTGGTTTCGCAGTCGGTGAACCTGAAGTTCTTCTGTGGCACCGAGCATACCTCGATGTCAGCCAAGGTCTTCGACGGTCTCAGCGGCGAGTTGCAGGACGCGGTGATGGAATCCTCGTATTTCACACAGGCTTTGATTCAGGGCGCGAATGAGGCGGCGCTGCTGAACACCGTGGGATTCTCGGACCCGCAACTGCCCAACACGATCTTTGCCGAAAACGGCGTGCGTCCCGCTTTCCTGCCCGACGATCAGATCAAACTGGCCGAAGAGATGTGCGCCCCGAACTATAACCCTGAGCCTTGGGCACAGTGGCGTGAACGTCTGAACAAATGGGCTGGCGGCATCGATACGTATCAGGAAATTTACGATATCGCGCGTGAAATTCCGGCTGACACACTGCCAGAAAACGTCGAACCGCGCCGTTGGTGGATGGGCCAAGCCTGATAAGCTGATGTGAACTGGCCCCAATCGGGCCGGTTCCAAAAACACACCGACTGGGAGGACGGGGTACATGTCGTTATGGGCAGACATAGGCGCGATCTTCAGCGCCTTTCTCAGCCAGGATTCGTTCGAGATTCAATCCGCTCTGGAATCTGACGCTGCTTGGGTTCTGGGTGCAGTGGTTTCTGCATTTGGCGGGCTTCTGGTCATGCTGGTCTATCGAAAGGTGCCCTTTATAGAGCGCCATCTCGAACGATCCGTGATGGTCTATTCGTATCTTACCATTGCGCTAATCATTTTCTGGGGTGTGATCGACCGCTTTGTGTTTAATGATCAAGAGCCATGGTCAACGACCATTCCGCCACTTTTGTTTATGGTCATGGCTTGGTTCGGAGCATCTTACAACGTACGCCTGCGTACGCACTTGAGCTTTAGCGAATTCCGCACTGCGATGCCGAGGGCAGGTCAGCTGGCTTGCCTCATCCTTGATGCGGTTCTGTGGTATATTTTCGCGATGATCGTCATCGTCACCACGACCCGGCTGGTGGCGCTTTCTGCATCTAATTTCCAGATCGTACTGGGTACTGACAATGTCATGCAGTGGTGGTTTCTTCTGGCCGCGCCGCTGTCTTTCTTTCTGATGGTCGGACGCGTATTTCAGAACCTCGCCGACGATCTGCATAACTGGACAACAGGCAAGCCGCTGATTCAGCAGGCCGTGATCGGAGCAGACTGATGACAGACGGAACTATGGTCACACTGATCTCGCTTGGGGTTACGTTTCTATTCATGCTGGGCGTGCCAGTTCTGTTGGTGATCGGCTATTGGGTCATCGGCTGTTCCTTTGTCCTCGGTCTGACACTGGACAATATGGGCGCCGAACTGCTGAACGTTTTCAACAAAGGATTTGCCCTGCTGGCGATGCCATTGTTCATCCTGACTGGAGACCTGATCAACAAATCAGGTATTGCGCGGCGCCTCAGCGATTTTGCCTATGCCTGTCTGGGCTGGATACGCGGTGGCTTGGCAATGGCCTCGTTGGGGGCCTGCGGGCTGTTCGCGGCAATTTCGGGGTCCAACTCGGCAACAACAGCAACCATCGGGTCGATGCTGCACCCTGAGATGGTTAAAGGTGGCTATGATGAACGCTTCAGCGCTGCCACCGCAGCTGCGGGTGGAACTGTAGGGATCATCATTCCTCCGTCTATTATCTTTATCGTCTACGGATTCTTGATGAACCTGCCGATATCTGAGCTGTTTGTGGCCGGCATAATTCCTGGTGCGCTGATGGTCATAGGGATGCAGTTCGCCTGCTGGATCATCTGCCGCATGAATGGCTGGGGGCATCTGATCCCGCTGCAATTGAACCGAGTGTTGAAAACCGCGTTCGGTGCTTGGCTTGGCTTCTTTGCCATTGGTTTGGTTCTGTGGGGCATCTACACCGGTAAATTCTCACCCACCGAAGCGGCCGGTGTGACAGTCGGTTTTTGCGTGATCGCAGGCTTGGTCAGCTATCCGATCAACCGCCTAATGGGCGCGCGCAGCAACGTTTCACCGACCGAAAAAAGCTACGCCGAGATGTTCGTGGTCGAAGGTTTCACGATCCCGGAGATCCCGTCAATTGTGATCCGGTCAGCTCAGATCACCGGTATCCTTGCGCCGTTGATTGCGATTTCCGTAGTGATGCAGCAGATTCTGTCCCTTTTGGGTGCGCAAGAAACCATTGGGAGCTTTGTAACCTCAATGGGCGGCTACCACGCGGTTTTGTTCACCTCGATGGTGATCGTGTTTTTCTCGGGCATGGTGCTGGAAAGCTTGCCAGTCACGATCATTCTGGCCCCGATCCTTGCGCCGATTGCGGCCTCGGTCGGCGTTGATCCGATCCACTTCTCGGTGATCTTTCTTGTTGGCGCGTCCATTGGCTTTATCACCCCGCCATACGGCTTGAATCTCTACGTCGCCTCCGGCGTGACCGGCGTGCCGTATTTCCGGTTGCTGCGCTACACGGTGCCGTATCTGGCGGCGCTGCTATCGGTGTGGATTTTGGTGTCTCTGGTGCCCGATCTGGCCTTGATACTGCTGCCAAATAACTAGAATGTTGCGGGATGCCTGAGACGGAAACACAAGACAAAGAAACTCAGATCCCGACCAACCTGCGCCTTCTTCTTATCCTCGAGGAGGTGGCGCGGCGTGGGGTCGCCGTCAAACCAGCAGACCTGATCGAGACATTGGGACTGGCGAAGCCCACAATCCACCGTTTGTTGCAAACCGCAGAGGCCGAAGGTTTCCTGCAGCGAGATATAGATGGTCGCTCGTATGGCCCTGGGTACCGGCTGCGGTTGCTTTCGGTCAATACCATGTCTTCCGAACACCTTCGTACTGCGCGTTTGGCTATCTTGCGCAGCGTCGCTGAAGACGTCGGTGAGACGTGTAACTTAGCCATCCCAGACCGGGAAGGAATGATCTACCTCGACCGGGTTGAAACGAAATGGCCGCTTCGCATCCAATTGCCGATCGGTACCCAGGTGCCCTTCCATTGCACAGCTAGCGGCAAGATGTACCTGTCTACTCTGCGACAGAAGACGTTGGATGGGTTTCTCTCTGCTGGCAATTTACAACCGCAAACCGAACGATCCCTGACGAACCCTAAAGCACTACGCGAGGAAATCCGTAGAGTCGCTGAGAATGGTTACGCGGCGGATGATGAGGAATTCATGGCCGGAATGACGGCCATCGCTGTGCCCATTCGTGATGGACAAGCCAGATTGGTAGGCACACTTTCGGTACATGCTCCAACCCAACGTCACAACGTCAACAGCCTGCTGTCCTTTCTGAACATCCTGCAAAAAGGCGCAGGTGAGCTCTCGGAGATGTTAACGGACTGATCTTTTCAAGCCGCTTGAAGAGCCAGACTGTCTGCGCAGTATAATTCGCCGCGTCGGGTCAGCCCGTCGTAGGCGGCGATGCCGACGAGAGGCAGCGCGGCGGCTTCCCGCATACTTAGCGTCTTGGGTTTGTGTGCAACCAGACGAACATCTGCCTTAAAATTCTCTGCCAATGAACCCGGTAAGTCCATCAAACCACCTGCACGCCCGTAAACCTCACCACCTACGGCAAAACCTTTCACACCGTCGCCAATCGCAACGACCGGGTCTGGTATTTCGGGAAGCCCGAATAGCGCATCTGGTCCTTACGAGTTGACAACCATAGCTTTCGTTGAGGTTTTGCTTTTGCGAAATGGCGTCAGGCCCACGTGGAAACCGCGCACGCCTGACCAGATCATTGTCTTGTGGGTGGTCAGTTGATGTCTTGCACCTGCATCACCAGATCGCCCCATTTGCGCTGGTTCTCGATGTCGTGCTCCAAACCTTGTTCATCCGCGATCATGAAGCGTTTTACGGCCGGAGTTTTGCTGGTCGCCTGATACAGCCAATAGGCTTCGGCCTTCAGCGCCTCATCGATGGGCTTGTCGATGGACTCGTAGACCATCTGTTTACAGGCATTGATCGACTCAGCAGGGAATTGTGCGATCCGTTCGGCCAGCGCGGTCACATACGGGCCGATTTCATCCGCTTCCAAAGCCTTGTTGATAGTGCCCAAACGCTCGGCATCATCTGCGTCGTAGTCTTGTGCACTCAGAATGATCTCAAGCGCTTTGCCAAGGCCGGTTTGACGGGCCATGCGCGAGGCGCCACCGCCGCAGGGAAGGATGCCCATCCCGACCTCCATCTGCATGAACTTGTATTTTCCCCGCGCCGCAAATCGCATATCCAACGCCAAGGCCAATTCGTGCCCGCCACCGCGCGCAAACCCTTCCAGTTTTGCGATGGTCGCCTGTGGCACCTTGCTGATCCGCTCGCAAACTGATTGCAGGTCCAAAAGCTGAGCGTCCTCGCGAGAAACAGCTTCGGTCGACATGTCCTTCAATAACTCAGTATCGTAGTGGCAGACCCAGATTTCCGGATTGGCCGACTGAAAGATCACGACCTTGGTGTCACGGTCCCGCTCTAGCCGCATGGCCAGACTATTTAGGTCGGCCAGCATTTCCTGGCCCTGAACGTTCACGGAGCCAAAGTTGAAGGTAACCGTGGCAATGCCGTTTTCAACATTTACGTCAAAGGTTTGAAAGTTCTCGTATTTCATCAGGCCGTCCTTTCTTGGGCCTCGACGCGGCACGCGCGAGGGGTAAGGGAATGTTAAAGGTGGAAGTTCGTGGCGTTTTAGCGCCCGGATGGTCAGCTCGTATGGCTGATCAAATCTGCAATAATGTTCATGACGTCGGTAGCGTGGTTCTCGTCGAGCGCTGCGGCATGGGGGTCAGCGAAGGCCCCACTGTCATTGTCGAAATAGGCTCCTGACGCGTCAGCAAACCGCACACCCAAGGCTGCGTCAATCAAGATATCAGCGCCAATGTTCATATCGTTGCCAGCCAGACCAAAGCCTTCTTTCACCATCTTTGAGGCCAAAAGTGATCCGGGATTTACGGCAACCATCACAGGTGCATTGGACAGCGATTTGGTCCATTCGCGGGTCCAGATGGTGATCGCCAACTTGCTCTGGGCGTAGGCTTCCATATCCGCCAGTTGCACATTGCCCTGCATGGCCCGGATGTTCACCGGGGCCTGTGCCGCAGATGACAGGTTCACGATACGCCCGTCGGCAGGAATGACCGGCAGCAGCAGTTTGGTCAGAAGATACGGTGCAAGCGTGTTCACCACAAAGCGAATGTCCTGGCCATTTTCCAACACGGTTTGCGGGGCTTTCAACACACCTGCATTGTTGATCAACACATCCAGTTTGTCATGTCTGGCCCGTACGCTTTCGGCGAGTTTTCGAACCGCGGAGAGATTGCTGAGATCAGCGGCATAGGTTTCGACATCGCCTCCGACCGCGGCAGCAGCGCTCTCCAGTTTTGATGCGTTGCGTCCATGGAGGAGCACTTTGTGCCCATCAGCAGCCAGCCTCGTAGCTGTCAGCAGGCCAATGCCGTCGGTTGAACCCGTGATGAGAATAGTTTTGGTCATCAGTCTGATCCTTCAGGAAAAGTCAGGCAGCACAGTGTCCGCCAGATGTTCGAGGGTTGTATCGATAGGCGCTTGATTGAACCTTAGGTTCAGCGCGACGTGATTGACCCCGAGCGTTTCAATCTCGCGCAGATAGTTGCGTAGGAAATCAGTTCCAGACTGAAACCCAAGATGGATTGGGCGCGGAGGTGCAGCAGGGTCGGCAACAACATCGACATAGAGCGATTGCATGACCGGCTTGTCCGGTTGACCTGCCGCCTTCACACGCCTGCGGAAATCCGTGATGACTTGACCCTGAGCCGCAGCATTGCGCGGATATGTCATCCAACCATCTCCGTTCTGCGCTACCCAATCAGGTGTTTGTTGGCTACCACCCGTAATGAGCATCGGCAGGCGCGTTCCATGCGGCTTTGGCAAAAGATCAATCCCGCCATTCAGTTTGCCCTGTGCATTTTCATGCGTGGGGTAAGCCGATCCAACCGCGCGGATGTACCCAAAACTATCGCGGAACCGTGCCCCCCGGTCCTCAAAGCCCTGGTTCATCGCCGGGTACTCCTCGGGCCGATCACCGGAAGCGATACCCAAAAGCAACCGCCCGCCCGAGAGCACATCTGCTGTCGCTGCTGCCTTGGCGACATGAGCGGGGTGACGCAATGGCAGGATCACACTGGACGTTCCAAGCGCAATCCGATCCGTCGCCGTTGCCAAAGCTCCCAAATAGACAAATGGATCGAAAACTTGCCCGGGGTCACCGAAGCTTGGAACATTAAAGGGCACGTCCCGTAGCCAAAGTGCCGCAAACCTAAGTTCCTCGGCTTTCTGAGCCGCTTCTAGGTGCTCCCGTAGAGTCGGCTCTGCGCCGACGGCATAAGCTTCGAGAGGCAGCACAAGGCCAATGCTCAGTCGTCCGGGACGGAACACTTGGTTGTAGGCCAAATTTATTTGCTCAAACCCAGACAGCTGCGTTTCATCCAACATGTCTGCCCCTCCCCTAATAGCGCACCAAAGTACGGCTTTCGATGCTTTTGCGAACGGTATTGATGTTTGGATCTTCGACCATGTCGAGGGCGCTATGAGCAACCGAAGCCCGGCCTTGATTGTCATAGATGTTGAAGACCGCGACCTCATTCGGCGTCATCTTGGATTGATAGATCCACTCATGTTTGGGGTTGCCCACCAGCCCCATGATTTGTCCCGTGCGGTCGGGATAGATCAGGTCCAATAAAATCCAGTCCGACGGGTCAATTGAAGAGGGGCGAACGAACCCAAGTGGTGCTGAATTGATCGGATGCTCTATCGGACGCCATACATTGACAAAGGCAAAATGACCTTGCGCCCACTCCGTTGCGGCCTCGGCGCCCAGCAAGTCGACAAGCCGCTGTTCGGCTCCGTCCTTGCTGTAGTCGCTATGAACATTGCGCGCCGGTTTACGTATTGCTTCAGGATCGTCCACCCGAACAGTGTGATCAAAAACCACGACGTCTCTCGCACCCAACCTGTCCTGCAGCATGGCCTTGAGCTCCGCATCGTAAATCGACTCCCAGCTGCCGCCTGCAAAGTCTCGGACCTGCGTTTCGAGCGGCATGATTTCAACGGCATCGCACGCAAATGAAACCGACGAGGTCGTTGTGCGGTTGTCTGCTAGCACGACAGATGTCGCGAGCAGTTCAGGGCAAATCAGGTTGCCAGCGATCCCGCCAGCATCAAGCTCAAAGGCTTGCCGGTAGGATTTGTGAACATGGTAGTTAACCGTGGCCGTCCGTGTCATTTGCGCCTCGTGCCTAAGCTTTACTGTATCTGTGAAAGAGATTTAACCTCGATCAAATTGCAGATAAACTGCCCAATAATGTATTTATAATTCGGAAAATGAATATAATGGGCTTGGACACAGACGCTCTTCGATTGTTTATTAGGGCAGCAGACATGCTTAACATCAGCGCGGCGGGGCGTGACCTGGGCATGGCCCCAGCGGTCTCCAGCGCAAGGCTTGCCAAGTTGGAGCAGAACCTCGGTATTGAGCTTTTGCACCGCACGACTCGCAAAGTTTCGTTGTCGGTGGAAGGAGCGAATTTCCTGCCTTTCGCACGTGAGATCATTGCGCAGGAAGAGGCGGCATTTGCTGCATTGGGTAGGCAAATGGCAACGATCAAGGGCACTTTGCGTTTTACGGCGCCAAGCAGTTTCGCACAGCTCTACATCGCGCCAATCCTGCCTAAGTTTCTTGAACAGCACCCTGATCTCATGCTCGATCTGCGCCTGTCGGATGTGCAGTTCGACCTGATCGAAGGAAGCTATGATCTAGCCCTTAGGAACGCGCCACTTGTCGACACCAGTCTGAAGGGTCGCAAACTGGCTGATGACCAGCGCATTCTATGTGCTGCACCGCAGTACCTCGATACGCATGGCGTTCCCGATACACCAGCCGATTTGACAAGCCACCGTCTGATCGCTTTCCAAAACCTCCAACCTCGGCCACTGACAGGGCCAGCAGGCGAAAACGCCTTTTTTGATCCCGCATCAGCCAAAGGCCAATTAACTATCGATGACGGTCAAAGCCAAGTCCGCGCCACATTAGCGGGGGCCGGTATTTCCTTAAATGCTAGATGGAGCGTGCATGAACAACTGATGTCAGGCCGTTTGGTGCGTGTTCTTCCAAACTTTGAAGTCAGCGAAGACAGTGTTTTGTGGCTGATCTATCCCAAGTCCAACGTACTATCCCCAAAAGTGCGGGTGTTCATGGACTTTTTGGTTGCAGAGATTGGCGCAAAGCCTCCTTGGGAAACACAAGTGTAATTTAGGTCAATCGGGCTGTCATAATTCCTGTCTCCAATCTCGGAGACGGGCGTTGAGGGGACATGCCTTGTCCAATCGCAAAAGTCTGGTTTGTCCCGCAACTGCAGGGTTCAGTCAGGTTGCGGCGAAAGGTCGGTCTCGGTTCGAGCGATTCTGACAGCCGCGAATGACCCGAATGACGACTTGTGCCGTCAGGCGTTTGCACGGTACGTTACTTCGACAGGCGAACCGATAACAAACGCCGCTCGCGTTTGCGCTGAAGCATCTCGAAGTATCGACCCAAGCATTCCAACGTCGCGCGACGCGAAGGAGTTACCAGATTGCATCGTGAGCGCGCTTTACCTACTAAATCGTTGCTCAGATTCGCGACTAATTCGTCCAGCGCTTTCGCTCGAAAACCGGACCCAAGCACCCCTATCCCAGAAGACTTTCGTGAAGAACTGGCATCCGCCAAACGACATGCTAAAGATACTTACAGCAACTGTGTCCTCGAATTTGGCTCTGTATTTCTCAACGTGACCAGTAAAGGTGCACGTGACTTCTCTATCACCATGAAAACAAGCCATATTTTATCTCCAAATTTTAGCCGCGAGTTTTAAATTCTCTGAGCACGCGAAACCCAACGTATCTTGCCCGACTTCCGTATATGGCACGCCCTCGAGAGGCGGTGCGCGCGAAATCTATTGCACGCCTGTAGGCTCCGCCACGAGTGACGTTGAATTCGCACACAGTCGAATTAGCTTTTTGAAAGTAAAGGCTGGAAGTCGGCCACCCTTCGTATCGCTTTGACCAACAAGACATCGTCAATTCCGCAACATTTCCTGACATATGCCTCAGACCCCAAGCGTTCGCTGCATGAAGCTGATCAACCTGTACAGGTAGTCGACGTGAGACCAGATCAGGACGATCTACTCCCAACATCTTTTCGGTCGCAGAACCGCTAAAGTTTGCTTGATCAGCAGAAACCTCTTCACCTTGGGCAAAGGGGGTCTGAGTTCCTGCCCGCGCGGCGTAGTCCCATTCGGCTTCAGTGGGCAGCCGATAAACCTTAGTCCCAACCTTTTGATTAAGCCAATTCGTATAGTTTATTGCATCATCAAACGAGACGTAGATAACCGGAAAGCTTCCAGTCAATGACACACAGGAACCATCGAGCTGGGGAATACAGTTTTTCGGAACGAACCCGCTACATCCCCCGTCTTGGACACACGCCATCCATTGATCGTAGGTTACTTCGTTTCGCCCCATTGCAATCGGAATGTCGATTTCCACGCGGTGAACCGGACCCTCATGCTTTGCTATATACGGCGCTTCCGGTGTAGCTGTACGCGTTTTCCCATCAGCGAAATAAGTAGTTCTCCGAGATTCCCCCTGCGGCCCTCCCATCATGAACTCGCCAAGCGGCAACGCGATCATTTCGGGACAGACGTCGCATTCCTGGAACATCTCAAGCGGCGCAACAGTCGTGCCGTCCGCCAGCTGATATTCCGCGGGAATAGCCTCTGTCGGGCGTGTCAGTAGCACAGCGAAAGGTAGTATTTTCCGCCACAACCCTAAAGAGTATAGAGTTTCTTGACCAGTTGTACCGGGGAACGCCCCAAAAAGAGGATTAGACCATTTAAGCATTTTCGCCACTCAACACTATGAGTCTCAGCCAAAAATACTCGTTCAATTTCAATTCGCTGGTTAAACATCAACGAACTGGCAAGACTCACAAAAATTTTATCAATAGTGAAACTGTTAACGAGAGACGAACAATCCGTCAACTTAAGAGAGATCACAATTTGGGATTTCATTTATATTCTTGGATTGTGATTCTTCTTATTGAATGAGCAAAGGTCGCAGGCTTTTCCCGCGCGTTTCAAATTTAGTGGAGAATCTTGAGACACGGCGTGAGGTAGTGTTGCGCGTTCACCACAGTGCGGGTTCGCCCTTTTTACTTCCACAGTGCTTCCAGTTGTTTTTGTATAAATAGAAACGCCGCCCGAAGGCGGCGTGTAAGCTATTGTTTTCTGACTGAGAGTAT
>NZ_BAABWL010000010.1:0-75731 GCF_040371315.1 Ruegeria sp. HU-ET01832 | reverse complement strand
ATAAAATATCGATACTTCGCCGCTTTCATGGGTGCAAATGGCTTTGGGATTGCCCTTTGAAAGCGATAGTATATCTGCAATTTCACTGGCTGGGACATGGCACAACGCGGTGGAGAGCGCGTCGGCCATTGCAGCGTTTGCGGCTTCCACACTGACAGTCGACCATAGTGCAGGACGTTCGTTTTTTGCATTCAGGATATGGAGATGAACAGGGCTCAAACGAAGCACAGAGGGGCTGGAAGTTGCGATAGCCCGATCCCGAAGCCTGACGGTTTGAACAATGCCATGCACCGGGTCCGAAACTCCCAACCTCCAGATTCGGCCAGCGGCGTAATACTCACCGATATTTACCAGCACATTGGTCCAGCCTGCGTTCCGCAATGTGTTGGCCACAAGGTCAGTGACAAAACCCTGAGCGATGCCGTTCATCGTAAGTTGCTGACCCTGCCCCAGAACAATTCTGTCTTCGGATATCCGGACCCTATCCCAACCGATTAATTCTCGGGCAGCGTCGAGATTGCGACCGTTGGCGGCCGCCAGCCAAAGCGGTTGCACCGTAGGGTCAAACCGCCCCCCTGTCCGGCCATGTGCCCAATCACAAATACTTAACAACTCCAACATTTCCGGCGCTGGATTCACTAAAATCCCGGTTTGGTTCAGGCGAACCAAATCAGAGTCCGGCCGATACAGACTGAACAGAGACTCGGCCCGATCCAGGAGAGCCTGCACTTTGGTGATCGCAGACGCGGCTGCCTCAGGATTGGCATCGAAGGTCAGGCTGACTTCGGCACCCATAGCGTGACCACGCCACTCAGTCGGCTGAGCCGTAGCAGGAGCCCCCAGAGCCGCCGCTGATACGGCCAGGAATCGTCGGCGGTTTATCATTCTGCAGCGACCTTTCTGGATTGACGGCGTGCGGCTAGAATCAATGGGACACATTGGTTGCGGTCATCATGGATGGCAACGCAATCAAGACATTGGAAACACTCATTATATTGAATTTCCCCAGTCTGCTTAATAGCCCCGTACTTGCACTTGACCTTGCACAGTTGACACGGTGACCCGCATTCAGCTCGTCTTTCGATCCAGTCGCGGCCACGAAGAAGGCCTCCGATCGCCATGACCGCCCCCAACGGACAGACATAGCGGCAAAACCCTTTGAACATTACCATGCCCAGAATAAGCCAAAAAATCGCATATGCGGCATAGTACCACTCGCGGATAAAGAAAGTTGTGATGGCGGTTTTGAAAGGTTCAACCTCAGCCATTTTGTCAACTTCGTCTGGGGCCAGAAACACGACGCCAATCAAGCCACCAAGAATCACGTATTTCAGCCATTTCAACCGTTGGTCCCACGCCCGCGATGGCTCGATCTGGGGCAAGCGGAGCGCTTTTCCCAGGTGATGTGCAAACTCTTGAAGCGCGCCGAACGGGCAGAGCCACCCGCAGAACAAGCCCCTGCCCCAAGCGATTAACCCGGCAATCGAAACCGCCCAGATCAAAAGCGAAAACGGGTCGTACAGCAAAAACCCATAGCTGCCCCCGTCAATAGCTGTTCGGATAACGCCCAACACGGTGACAATGGACAGTTGTCCCTGTCCCCACCAACCAATGAATCCCACGATGACCGCGAGAATTACGAGCCTATATGGTGTGAACAGCGGTTGCGCCGCGAAAGAATTCATCCGCACACCGAGCGTCACCACTAGACCGGCAAGCAATGCAGACAAAATGATCATGTCTGTCTGACGATTTCGCAGGGCCTCTAACCATGGTGGGGCGGGCGTGATCTGGACCGGACGCTCAAAGAACCGATCGGGCGTCACATGGCTCACTTCCAATGTCACGGACCCCGTCTCGGGCTGGAACATGCCGTGTTCGCGAACGGCAAGAACCTTCAGGACCCACTCGCGTGAAGGATCAAAACCCAAACGACGGTCGGTGCGCAGGATCATTGCGACGCCGTCTGGCATTCCATCGGCCAATTCGACAAGCAGATCGGCGTCGCGCAATGCGACCGGTAACCCGTCTTGCTCTGCAGAAATCCAATCGGGTGCTGTGTTTCGCACGAACTTTTCGCTGACCAGCCCATGACGCGCAGTTTCGATCAGAAGGATTGGTTCATCATTGTCGGAAATCTCCAGAAAACCCTGCAGCTCGTCGAAACTGTCTTGGGACAAAGCCGCGCGCGCAATGGATTTGGGCCCCAGATCGACCACCCACAAATCCAGATAAGCCTCGTCCGGATAATCCTGTGCCTCGGGATCGTCATCTTCCCACAATGTCCCCTCGAAAAGGGCGTCGACATCTGAATTCTTTATGATCTTGTTGGTTGCGATTCCCTTAGCGACCAGATCCTCCCAGCTGAGGGTTTCGTCATAGTCTGGGTTCGGAAAAGCGGGTGGCGCGGTTGCCAACCCTTGCATCTTTTCGCGCGCAACGGCCAGCGCCGCACCCATGACGGATTCATGCGCTATACGGACACTGGCCGTGGCCTTCGTTACGCCATCCAGATAAACTAGCTGTGAACCGGACGCAGCATCGCCGTACGGCGTACCAACAACGATCGAGTCCGATATGGACAGCCCTCCATATTGCTCAAAGAACTTGTGGAACGGTGCCTGACCCAAACCAGACACAAATATGGGTTCGTTATGTTCAATCAGCTGGACGTCCATGAACCGTCCTTCAAGATCCAAGACAACCAGCACGTTGATCGGGGCACCGGAGAACCCAGGCAAAGGCGCTAAGGGTTCGGTTTCAAACACATAACCCGCCTCGATTCCGCCTGAGTTCAACAGCGAATAAACCCCGTTTTCGCTAAGGCGTTCCCCCAGAGAAAACGGGGCGCGGATAAATGTCTCGATGCGTTCGCGCGGCACCGGCTCGGCCGCAGCCATCAGGCTGCCGAGCATCAGCAAGATCATTGCTACAACCGCGCGCATGGCCGCAAGACTATAAGCCCATCTAACCCGATGACATTCGACAAAAGTCCTAAGCTGGCAATCTACGACCTAAAGCCTGTTGACCTCGGCCGAAATGGGTTCAAAACTACCGCTTGAACCGTACGACCAAAGAAGCATTTTCTGAATCTGGCCCGAGATGTACGGTCTCATCAACGCCAGTGATTTATGGGAGGTAGCAATGACCTGGAGCGCACCGAAGCTGAAAGAAGTAAATTGCGGCATGGAGATCAACATGTATTCTCCGTCCGAGGATGAAGGCCGCGAGCACGAGCGCGACCTGTTCTGATTACGTAAACGCAGCGGAGGCCCGAGGTGCATTTTCTGGTTCTTGGGGCTTCTGCAGGCGGCGGACTGCCGCAATGGAATTGTGGATGCCGGAACTGCGAGGATGCCCGTTTGGGAGTCATCCCGCCGTCTGGCCAATCATCTTTAGCGGTCTCGCCCGATGGTGAAAGTTGGAGCATACTGAACGCTTCACCTGACATCCGGCAACAAATGCTGGACTGCCCCAAACTACATCCCAGAACACTGCGCGATACGCCTGTGGCTTCGGTATTGCTGACAAACGGAGATATCGACCACATTGCAGGGTTGCTTAGCCTGCGTGAACAAACCCCGTTTTCGTTGTTCGCCACAGGGGATATTCTGAACGTGCTAGCGAAGAACCGTATTTTTGATGCGGTCAATCGCGACAAGGTTTTGCGGACCCCGATTTCACTTGATCAGGAATTCGCCCTGCAACCCGGCCTCAGCGCGCGCTTGTTCGCCGTGCCCGGTAAAGTGCCGCTTTTCATGGAAGGTGATACCGTTCAAACTGATCTGATCGGAGAGCAAACAGTGGGCGTTCGCCTGACTGCAGGCGACAAGATTGCCTATTATATTCCTGGTTGCGCCCAAGTGACCCCTGCCCTGCTGGATCAACTCTCGGACGCGGATCAGCTGTTTTTTGACGGCACGCTTTGGGACGATGATGAGATGATCCGCTCGGGAACAGGGGTGAAGACAGGGCAGCGAATGGGGCATATCTCGGTCAGTGGCCCGGACGGTTCGGTCGCGCAATTGGCCGGGATCGACGCGGCCAAAACCTTTATCCACATTAACAACACCAACCCGATGTTGCAGCCCGATGGACCCGAGCGCGCCTTTGTCGAATCTGCAGGCTGGACCATTGCCTATGACGGGCAGGAGATCACGATATGAGCCGCGAAACTCTCGAAGCACGGCTGCGCCAGATCGGGGCCGAGCGGTATCACGACAAACATCCGTTTCACCACCGGCTTCATAGCGGTCAATGCTCCCCGGATCAGGTGCGCGCATGGGTGATCAATCGTTGGGCATATCAGGCGGCGATCCCCATGAAAGACGCTGCTTTCATGTCGCGTTGTACCGACCCAGATATCCGCCGCGAATGGCGGTCCCGGATCGAAGATCACGACGGGGACGTGAAAGAGGGCGGCGGCATCCGACGGTGGCTGAAACTGGCCGAGGCGGTCGGGTTGGATCCCGACTACGTCGCCTCGGGGCGTGGTGTTCTGCCCGCAACTCAATTCGCCGTTGATGCTTATGTGCATTACGTCCGCGAAAAGCCAATGCTTCAGGCTGTAGCGTCCTCACTGACAGAACTGTTCGCCCCAAAAATTCATGAAAAACGGATCGAAGGTCTGCTCGAGCACTACGACTTCGCCAATGCGGACAGTTTGTCTTACTTCCGTAAACGACTGTCGCAGGCACCTAAAGATGTGGCTTTTGGCCTAAATTGGGTTTTGGATCACGCCAACACATCCGAGAAAGAGGATATGGCCTGCGACGCCCTTATTTTCAAAACCAACGTGTTGTGGGCACAGCTCGACGCGCTGTGGTCTGCCTATGTCGAACCCGGTCTGATCCCGCCCGGTGCCTGGCAACCCGGGGAAGGCATGAAATGACGATGGTTTTCTCTGCATCGGACCGCCCTTATCTACCGCGCGGCGTGCGGATTCAACGCGACGCAGTACGTGATCGCACCGTTCTGATGGCACCAGAGAAAGTGATTGAACTGGACGATATTGGCGTCGCAATCCTGTCGAGGGTCGACGGGCAAGCCCGGTTTGGCGATATCATCGCGGATTTGGCGGCTACATTTGGGGCTCCGGCCGAGACCATTGAGAAAGACGTTCAACAGTTTTTACAAACTTTGCGCGGGCGTCAGTATGTGATGGTAAAGCCATGAGTATCGCACCGCCTATCGCACTGCTGGCCGAGCTGACCCATCGATGCCCCCTTAGTTGTCCCTATTGCAGCAATCCGGTCGAACTTGAACGCAAAGAGACCGAGTTGGACACCGACAAATGGAAAGATGTCTTCTCGCAAGCGTGTGACCTTGGCGTTCTGCAACTGCATCTGTCTGGAGGCGAACCAGCCTCGCGCCGCGATCTAGAGGACCTGACCCGTCACGCAGCCCAACTGGGTTTGTACACCAACCTGATTACGTCCGGCGTGGGATTGACACCCAAACGGCTCGATCGGCTTGAGGACGCGGGCCTGGACCATATTCAGTTATCGCTGCAAGGCACCAACGCGGCACTTGCCGATCGGATCGGAGGTTATCGCGGCGGGTTCGACCGCAAGATGAAAATCGCCCGCGAAATCCGCGATCGGGGCATTCCGCTGACTCTGAACGCCGTGATGCACAGCCAAAACCTGGACGACCTGGATCGGACGATCGAAATGGCTGTCGACCTCGGTGCCCGCAGGCTAGAGGTCGCCTGTGTGCAGTTTCACGGGTGGGCCTTGAAAAACCGACACAATCTGATGCCGTCGTTTGAACAAACCTTGGCTGTGAAAAAAACGGTGGCGAAGGCCGCACAGCAACTGCAGGGCGTTTTGGCATTCGACTTTGTCCCGCCTGACTACTATGCAGATTATCCCAAAGCGTGCATGGGTGGATGGGGGTCAACCGGGCTGAACGTAACTCCGAATGGTACGGTACTGCCCTGTCATGCCGCACAAACCCTGAGCCATCTGCATTTCGACTCTGTAAGGGATCGGCATCTGAGTGACATTTGGTATGACAGCACGGCCTTCAATGCGTACCGAGGCACCGACTGGATGCCTGAGCCATGTAAAAGCTGCGACCGCAAAGAGGTGGACTTTGGCGGGTGCCGATGCCAAGCGCTGGCATTGGCAGGCGACGCGTCCGCGACTGATCCAGTTTGCCAAAAATCCCCAGAACACGCTCGGATCAAGGCGATTTTACAAAACGCATCGCCGCAGCAGGACCGCGGCTTTGTCTATCGAACACTGGACCCGACCCGGACTTGACCGCACGAGCACATAAAGTCCGGGTCACAACCGCGCGATAGTTCTTGTTCGTGGACGATCTGTCAGGTTATTCGGACGCCGAGCAATGTCGAATAACAAGAGAACGTCGATACTCGGAGATACAAACCATTCGCAATGGAGTATCTTTGATGAACCGCTTCTTCTCTGCCGTCGCCACCGCTTTGATCTTGTCAGTACCAGCCTATGCTCAGGACGTTTCTGGCATGAACGATCTGGAATTTGCTCATATCGCTTATACTGCTGATGTCATCGACATACGGTACGCTCATCTGGCGCTGGCGCTCTCGGACAACCCCGACATCCATGAATTCGCCAATACCATGATCCGCGACCACACCACCGTGAACGAAGCGGCGCTTGGGTTGCTGAACAAACTCGGCGCGTCGGCGCAGGACAATGCCTTCAGCCAGACTCTCAATGCCAACGCGGAAGAGATCATCAACACGCTATCACAGCTACGCGGTGCAGAATTTGATGCGGCATATGCAGCAAATGAACTTGCGTACCATCAAGCGGTTAATGATCTGGTCGAGGGTAGCATGATCCCGAACATCTACAATGCAGAGGTCAAAGCGTTGTTTGAACAGGGCTTAGAGATTTTCAAGGCACATGAAGTTCATGCCGAAAAGATGGTAGAGTCGCTGAATTGATGCAGCGCTTGCTATCGCGACGTCAGGTTGTGACCCAAGCGGCTGCGTCAGCAGTCGCTTTTAACCTGCCCGCGCAAGCATCCCGAGCATCTGTACTACATATGGTCAGGATTCACCGATTTGAGTTTCAGCCCGCGCTGGTAAAGGTCCACATTGGAGATCTTATCAAATGGACCAACCTGGATATCGCACCACACACAGCCACGGCTGACACACATGGTTGGGGCACGCAGGAACTGTCTAAAGGTCAGAGTGCAGAAATCCTTGTAACCGAGGGTATGGAGCTTGGGTATTTCTGCGCCTTTCACCCCCATATGAAGGGCACCATTGAAATTATCTGAGTTCAATACCGGGTTTACGTGATCAAATCTGCCTGAGATGGTCGAAAACCCGCCAAATGCCCGGGTTGAGGCTTGTTATACAAATTTTTATCTATAAACATCCACATCAGCCTCAAGATGATGGGATTTTATCTATAAAATGACTGTTACCACAACGAACTGGACCCGCGAAGACGCTCAGACCCTGCATGATCTGCCCCTTATGGACTTGATGTTTCGCGCTCAATCCGTTCACCGCACGCATTTTGATCCCAATAAGGTGCAGACCTCCAAGCTCTTGTCGATCAAGACAGGTGGATGTGCCGAGGACTGCGCGTATTGTTCTCAGTCCGCACGGAACGGATCAAAACTTTCCGCCTCCAAACTGATCGAGGTCGAACGTGTTCTGACCCAAGCGCGACAAGCCCGCGACGGCGGCGCAACCCGGTTTTGCATGGGCGCAGCATGGCGCGAACCCAAGGATCGTGACATGGATGCACTGGTTGCCATGGTCGAAGGCGTTCGGTCACTGGGAATGGAAACCTGCATGACGTTGGGAATGCTGGACGACAATCAAGTAATCCGTCTTCGCGATGCCGGGTTGGATTATTACAACCACAACATCGACACGTCGGAACGATATTACCCCGAAGTGATCACAACGCGTACGTTTTCGGATCGGATCGACACGATGAACCGTGTGCAAGAAGCTGGGATCAAAGTGTGTTCCGGCGGCATCCTCGGCATGGGCGAGGAAACGCAGGACCGTGTCGACATGCTGGTGACTCTGGCAAATATGAATCCGGCTCCGGATTCGGTCCCGATCAACATGCTGATGCCGCAAGAAGACACACCCTTGGCCGATGCCAAACCGATCGACCCTATTGATTTCGTACGTGTGATTGCAACAGCTCGGATCATGATGCCAACCTCATATGTCCGATTGTCCGCCGGGCGCAGCGACATGAGCGATGAACTGCAGGCGATGTGTTTCTTTGCGGGTGCAAACTCGATCTTTGTAGGAGAGACCCTTTTGACGGCCGAAAACCCCGAAGAGGATACAGATGCAATCCTGTTCGCAAAACTCGGCCTGCAGTCAGAGACCGTAGCAGGACAAAGCAGCAGGGAAGCGGCTGAATGAAAGCACATCATCGCCTTGACGCGATGCTTGGGACCCTTACGGAACGGCATCGCAGACGTAGCCTGACCGCAGCGCAGGGTTTAGACTTTGCCTCCAATGACTACTTGGGGCTGGCCCGGTCCGAGTTTCTGGCCGACGCGGCGCGCAACGCACTTGCCCGCGAAGTGCCTGTCGGGTCGGGCGGGTCACGCCTGTTACGCGGCAACCACCCGGAACATGAGGCGCTTGAGCAGTCAGCGGCCCGCTTTTTCCAGTCCGAGGCTGCTCTGGTCATGGGCGGCGGCTTTCAGGCAAATCAGGCAATATTTTCGACCCTGCCCGCAGCCGAAGATCTGATCCTTTACGATGCGCTTGTTCATGCCAGTGCACATGAAGGAATGCGCCTCGGCCGCGCTGAAGCTCGGGCTTTCAAACATAATGACGTGGAGGACGCCCGGCGTATCCTTGAGGAGTGGCGCGCGAAAGGCGGGACCGGACAAATCTGGATGGCCGTAGAAAGCGTCTATTCGATGCAAGGTGATCTGGCACCTCTGACAGCGCTAGCTGATATCGCTGTTGCGTTCGATGCCATTCTGGTTGTCGACGAAGCCCATGCGACCGGAGTATTTGGACAGAACGGACGTGGGCTGGCCCATGGTTTGGAAGCAGAGCTTGTCACGCTACATACATGCGGTAAGGGTTTGGGGGTTGCTGGCGGATTGATCTGTGGCCCTCGGGTGATGATTGACACGCTGATCAACCGTGCCCGACCCTTTATTTTCGCGACTGCGCCCTCTCCGCTGAATGCTGCGCTGCTGCAAGCTGTGCTTGAACGATTGCAATGTGAGGCGACTCTTACCCAGTCGGCCGTCTCCAGAATGCATTTCGCGCATGCCTGCGCCCGGCGCATCGGCCTGCTCAACGCCAGCCTAAACAGCCAAATCATCCCGATTATCTTGGGCGATGACGCTTTGACAATGCGCATCGCTTCCGAGCTGCAAGCCCACGGGTTCGACGTTCGCGGAATTCGCCCACCGACGGTTCCACGCGGGAAATCTCGCTTGCGTATCTCCGTCACCGGCAATGTCAGCGATGCAGATATCACTGCCCTTTTCGACATTTTGTCCAACCAGTTGAAAGCAGCCGCATGAGCGCCATTATCGTCACAGGAACTGACACCGGCGTTGGCAAGACAGTTTTTGCAGCTGGCCTGACCGCCGCACTTGGCGCGCGGTATTGGAAACCTGTTCAATCCGGCTTGGAAGACGCGACCGACACAGAAACCATACGCGCTTTGTCTGGCGCTGAGACTCTGCCCGAGGCATACCGGCTATCCCTACCCGCTTCTCCACATTTGTCGGCCGAAGATATGGGCGTGGAAATCACGCTCGACCAGTTGGCACTGCCGCAAGTCGACGGCCCCTTGGTCGTCGAAGGTGCAGGCGGCGTGATGGTACCGCTGAACCGTGAACATTTTTATTTGGATCTGTTCGCGCAATGGAAAGCCCCGGTTGTTTTGGTCGCCCGCACAGCACTTGGCACGATCAATCACACCAGCCTGTCCGTGATGGCGTTGCGGAACGCAGGATGCAATTTGGTCGGCGTTGCATTCGTGGGCGAAGCTGAACCGCCTGTCGAGCAGACCATTGCCCAGATGTGCTCGGTCCGGCATCTGGGCCGGCTTCCGCATTTGCCATCATTGACACCCCAAACACTGTCGGACGCGTTTGAAGCCATCGACACCGCCACAATCCGGAGCGCACTGTGACCCCGCTGGAGTTTGACGCCAACCACCTGTGGCATCCATACACGAACATCGCCAATCCCGGCCCAATGCATCTGATCACAGAGGCAGAAGGCGTCTGGCTGACCCGCGACGATGGGACAAAAATGATCGATGCCATGTCTTCGTGGTGGTGCGCTATCCACGGCCATCGTCATCCGGCACTGATCGCGGCGATGCAGGCGCAACTAGATCAAATGCCCCACGTCATGTTCGGTGGGCTGACGCATACCCCCGCGATCGAGCTGGGGCGGAAGCTGGTCGATGTGCTGCCTGATGGGCTAGACCGAATTTTCTACAGTGACAGCGGATCGGTTGCCATTGAGGTCGCGCTCAAAATGGCGGTGCAGTACCAGATGGCGCAAAACCGCACCAAACGCACCGAGTTCGCCACCATTCGCGGCGGATATCACGGCGACACATGGAAAGCGATGAGCGTTTGCGACCCGGTCAACGGGATGCACGGCCTGTTCCGAGGCGCGCTGTCAATTCAGCATTTTCTGTCGCGTCCGAAAATCCGGTTCGACGAAGACTGGTCCGAAGACGACGATACCAACGGCCTCAATGAGTTAAAGGAATTACTGTCTGAACAAGGTGACAAGATCGCCGGGCTTATCCTTGAACCCGTGGTCCAAGGCGCAGGCGGAATGTATTTCTACCACCCCGAATGGCTGCGGCGCGCGCACGCGTTGTGCCGCGAGCATGACGTCTTGGTCATCTTCGACGAGATCGCTACGGGGTTCGGACGCACGGGAAAACTGTTTGCGATGGATCACGCTGGGGTAGTCCCTGACATCCTGTGTCTTGGGAAAGCCTTGACCGGGGGGCACATCACGCTGGCAACAACGATCACGTCGCGGAACGTCGCACATCGTATCGGACAAAGCGAAGCCGGTGTTCTGATGCATGGACCGACCTATATGGCAAACCCGCTGGCTTGTGCTGCGGCTTGTGCCAGCCTCGATCAGATCTCGACCCGGGATTGGCAGGGGGAAGTTCAATCCATCACGGATCAGCTGACACAAGAATTGGCCCCCGCGCGAACCCTTCCCGGTGTTGCGGATGTTCGCGTGCTGGGTGCGATCGGTGTTATCGAGATGACATCGCCGGTTGACCCTTCGGTCGCACATCAGCTGGCTCCGGAAACGGGCGTTTGGCTTCGCCCCTTTGCACGTAACGTCTATTGTATGCCGCCTTACGTAATTTCATCGGACGAACTGAGCCGAGTAACACAGACCATGGTTTCCTTGGCCCGAGGACATTCATGAAAAAGCAATGGCTGGCACGCTCTGGCACGGCAGACTTGATCCTGATCTTTGGGGGATGGGCTTTGGGCCCTGCCCCGTTTCAACAGCTTTCCAGTGAACATGATCAACTGTTTGTTGACGATTATATCCGTCTGGACGACCCCCTGGATGAAACCTCAGACTATGATCGGGTCACACTGGTTTCATTTTCCTTCGGAGTCGTTTCGGCCGCCCATTGGGTGAACGATTTTAATGTCAGACCGACAAGGCTTGTTGCTATTGGCGGTACTTTGTACCCAGCAGATCCGCGCTGGGGCATAGCACCCGAGATGATTAGGGCAACTGCCGACAACTTGACCGAAGCGAGCTTTTCCAAATTCTGCCGCCGCGCGGGATTGGGCATGCCCGTCCCAATTCTCGACGTTCCTCAGGCCCGTGCTGAACTAAACGCAGTTATCGCACGGGGGCCAGCACCAGAGCTTTCGTTCGACCGTATCTGGGTTCCGCAGCGCGACCGGATCATTCCAACCTCTGCACAAGAAGCCGCCTGGAAGGACCAGGCAAGCGTGGTCCGCGGCGTGGATGCGCCACATGTCCCTTTTCATAAGGGTCAAAACTGGACGGAGTGGTGTTCATGACGTTTCAAGCCACAGATCGGGTGCAGCGCAGTTTCAGCAGAAGTTTTCATTCCTATCACGGAGAGGCCAGCCAACAGGCAAGAGTCGCGGATCGTTTGGTGACAGCCATTGGAGCGGCAGGCGCGCCTGAACGATTCAACAAAACGCTCGAACTTGGATGCGGCACAGGTCACCTTACTCGACGCCTGCTTGAAACCTTTGATTGTGGCGCTTTAACGCTTAACGACCTGACCCCCGCCGCCGCAGAAACAGCAAACCGTTATCGCGCCAAGTTTCTGTGCGGCGATGCTTCAAAAGTCAGCTTGCCGACGCAGCCTGACCTAATCGCGTCGGCCTCGATGATACAATGGCTACAGAACCCCGCAGAGTTTCTGCGTCAGGCTGCCAACGCATTGTCGCCCGGTGGATGGCTTGCCATTTCCGGGTTCGGGCCATGCCAATACGCCGAATTGGCACAGATTGGTTCGTCTGCGGCCGCACCTGGCCTGATGGATCACTCGGATATGGCGTCGGCCGTCACCGAGTGTCTGGAGGTCATCAATACCGGGGAAGCTTTGGAGCGTGTGTTCTTCGCAACTCCAAGAGATGTCCTGCAGCACCTTCGGAAAACCGGAGTAAATGGCCGGGCCCAAAAACCATGGACTAAAGCCACGCTCAGACAGTTCAGCGATGACTATGAAAGGCTGCACCGGACTCCGGAAGGGGTCAGTCTGACGTATCACGCAACATGGATTGTTGCGCGCAAAGCGCGCTGAACGTCGAACTAGACAGGGGAAAAAACGGGCCGGATCACCAGTTTGGTGACCGGCCCGCCGTGTTTAGAAATGAGCCGAGCGGCTGTTGGCCATTTTTTCAACCGGAGGCGCAAACCGGGTCAGGTCAATGCCTTCGACTGCGGCTTTGTACTCGTCGATCTTGGGCGTACGACCCAGAATGGCCGACAGCACCACGACCGGGGTCGAGGCCAGCAAGCTTTCGCCTTTCTTGTCCGGCGCATCGGCCACAACGCGGCCTTGGAACAGGCGTGTAGACGTCGCCAGAACCGTATCGCCTTTAGCGGCTTTCTCTTGGTTGCCCATGCAAAGGTTACAGCCCGGGCGTTCAAGATACAGGATGTTTTCGTACTCGGTGCGTGCCTTTTCTTTCGGGAACAAGTCGTCGAATTCGAAGCCCGAATACTTCTCGAGCACGTCCCAATCGCCTTCTTCCTTCAACTCATCGATGATGTTGTAGGTCGGGGCGGCCACCACCAGCGGGGCTTTGAACTCTACCTTCCCCGACACTTTTTCGAGGTTTCGCAGCATCTGGGCAACAATCTTCATGTCACCCTTATGCACCATGCAAGATCCTACGAAGCCCAGATCAACTTTCTTGTCACCACCGTAGAAAGATACCGGGCGGATCGTGTCGTGTGTATAGCGCTTGGACACATCCGCATTGTTGACATCCGGGTCCGCGATCATCGGCTCGACGATCTGATCCAGATCCACGACCACTTCGGCGGAATACTTCGCGTTGTCGTCGGGACGCAGGGCGGGTTTTTCACCGGACTTGATCTCGGCAATGCGGGCATCCGCAATCGCGATCAACTTCTGCAGCATGCCACTCTCATGCTCCATACCCTTGTCGATCATGATCTGGATACGCGATTTAGCCAGTTCCAGAGAACCGATCAGAGTGTCGTCATCCGAAATACAGACCGAGGCTTTGGCCTTCATCTCGGCAGTCCAGTCAGTGAAGGTAAAGGCCTGATCCGCCAGCAGCGTTCCGATATGTACCTCGATCACGCGGCCCTGGAAGACATTGTCGCCATGTTGTTCCAACATCTGCGCCTGTGTGGCGTGTACCACGTCGCGGAAGTCCATATGGTCCGCCATTTCGCCTTTGAAGGTCACTTTTACTGACTCGGGGATCGGCATCGAGGCTTCACCGGTCGCCAGCGCCAAAGCCACAGTGCCCGAGTCCGCGCCGAACGCCACACCTTTGGACATACGGGTGTGGCTGTCCCCACCGATGATCACCGACCAGTCGTCAACAGTGATGTCGTTCAGAACCTTGTGGATCACGTCGGTCATCGAATGATACACACCCTTCGGGTCGCGACCGGTAACAAGGCCGAAATCATTCATGAACTTCATCAGACGCGGCGTGTTGGCCTGAGCTTTGGCATCCCAGACCGACGCCGTGTGACAACCCGACTGATAGGCACCGTCAACACTGGGCGCCACAACCGTTGCGGCCATCGCCTCAAGCTCTTGCATGGTCATCAGGCCGGTGGTGTCCTGCGAACCCACGATATTGACCTTCACACGGACGTCCGAACCAGCGTGCAGGGTCTTACCCGGGGTCGCCCCAACTGCGTTCTTGTTAAAGATTTTCTCAACCGCAGTCAGGCCCTGACCTTCATGGCTGACTTCCTTGGACGGTGCAAAGACCAGCGGGGCCTCGACACCCAGCGTCTCGGCGGCCAAAGTCTGCAGTTTTTTGCCAAAGACAATGGCGTAAGAGCCACCGGCTTTCATGAATTCGACTTTTTGCGGAGTGAACGAGGCCGACACATCCACCAGCTCATCGCCATCTTCGCTCAGCAGTTTGTGGCTTTTGGTGTTGATCTTCAGAACGGTACCGGTCGCGACCGAATACTGCTCTTCAAGGATCGGGTTGCCGTCATTGTTCAGGATGGCATTCCCGTCTTCATCGACCTTCTTGACCCAGTTCTTCAGGTCCAAACCAATACCACCAGTCACACCGACGGTGGTCAGGAAGATCGGGGAAATGCCGTTCGTACCCGCGACAACAGGCGCGAAGTTGACGAAAGGCACGTAGGGGCTCGCCTGCTTACCCGTCCACAGGGCCACGTTGTTGACGCCCGACATCCGAGACGACCCAACACCCATGGTGCCTTTCTCTGCAATCAGCATCACCCGCTTATCGGGGTGTTGCAGTTTCAGCGCCTCAACTTCTTGCTGCGCTTTGTCCGAGATAAAGCACTTGCCGTGCAGTTCCCGATCCGCGCGCGAGTGCGCCTGATTGCCGGGCGACAACAAGTCGGTCGAGATATCACCTTCGGCTGCAACATAGGTGACAACTTCGATCTCTTCGTCGATTTCGGGCAGTTTGGTGAAGAATTCAGCCTTGGCGTAGCTTTCCAGAATCTCTTTAGCGATGGGATGCCCGGCTTTGAAAGCCTCTTTCAAGCGATCTGTATCGGCGTCATACAAGAAAACCTGAGTCTTCAGGACTTCGGCTGCCTGCTCGGCAATTGCTGCATCTTCGCCCAAAGCAAGGTCCAACAAGACCCGCACCGACGGGCCACCTTTCATGTGTGACAATAGTTCAAACGCGAAAGGAACCGAGATTTCGTCGACCACAGTGTGACCCAAGACGATTTCTTTCAGGAACTCAGCCTTTTCACCTGCGGCGCTCGTGGTTCCGGGCAGGGTGTTGTAAATGAAAAAGTTCAGCGAGTCCTCGCGATGCACGTTTCCGGCATCTTTGATCTGCTCAACGATCTCTTTGACCAGCGCGCCATCATCAATGGGCTTGGGGTGCAGGCCCTGTTCTTTGCGCGTTTCAATTTCACTGAGGTAATCTGTGTAAAGGCTCATGGCGGTCCCGACGATTAGGCGTTAGAAGAAGCTTGAGACCCGGCAAAGACTGGTTTTCCAGACCCACAGGATGCTCTTTGTATGCGGCGGTATACTATTTTCCACTGAGGATCAATAGACCAAAGCAGTGGTTGTGGCGCTAACGGGTTTTGCCCCTTGATTTAAGGGACCGCGCCAGATCACTTAGTTGTGCATACAACTCCCCAGCTGTCGGGTGCCAACCAGCCACGACTCTGTTTTGTTGAGCAACGACGTCAGTATCCCCGCGTGCAGCGGGACCAGTCAACGCGACCTGTGGCCCCTGCGCGGCTACGTTTTCGCAAGTTCCGGTCAACAGCTTTTCATTCAGGCGTGCTGCCATATCCTCGGAAACGCCCGCTTCGGCCCACGCCTCACGCGCCAAGGCTTGCAGGACTACCGTGAAGTTATTCGAGATTACCGCAGCAGCATGATACAGGCTTTTCGCATCCGACCGGATGGAAAAGCACTCGGCGCCCAATTCTTCGAACAACGAAGCAGCGATCCCTGCCGCATATGGGTCACCTTCGATGCCACAAGGGACACAGGAGAACTGCGATGCTGCAGTTTCGGGATCTGAAAAGGAAAGCACTGGATGCGCACTCACCAAACCCCAACCATATTCGTTTAAGGCATCCATTTGGGCGGCCGGGTAGAATCCACTACAATGTAGTGCAACAGGGCGCGATCCCTGCAACACACTATCTGGGTGCGAGTCGCTTAAGGTTCTGGCTACCTCGGCGATCTTCGTATCAGGTACGGCAAGTATCCAGATATTTGCTGGCCGCATATCGGCCAAGTGCTCAACAGCCCGCGCGTTGCGACCGAATGCGGCAGCATCCGTAGCGGCTTTATGACGACGGCTGCTTACATCCTGCAGAACATAAGACTGCGTTGCCGGCAATAGTCGAGCCAGTGTCTGGCCAACCCGTCCTGCCCCGATGAGATTAACAGTCGTAGTGCCCAATTCTGAGCCCCCCCTTTATGACGCACAACAGCTACTAAAATGATCGCCAACTATCTCAAAGGAATTGATCAAGTAAAATACGTTACAGTTTGCTTGTTACTTTATTTTTCTGTAACATATTGATCAAGGCAAGCGGAATGGGTTTGAGGAGGACAAGGCCATGTACGCCCAAATGGTAAAATCAACGGGCAAAGGGGTGCAATCTCGTGACGAGATGAGCCCCGAAGATCGGGCATTTCAAGATCGCATCGACCGCGGTGAAAAGATCGAACCCAAGGACTATATGCCTCCAAGCTATCGAAAAACACTGATCCGTCAGATCGGCCAGCACGCGCATTCTGAAATTGTAGGCCAATTGCCCGAAGGCAATTGGATCACCCGTGCGCCCACTTTGGAACGCAAGGCCAACCTTCTGGCCAAAGTTCAGGATGAGGCAGGCCATGGGCTGTATCTTTATTGCGCCGCTGAGACACTGGGCGTCAGCCGGGATGAGCTGGTCGAGATGCTGCACTCGGAGCGGATGAAGTATTCGTCCATCTTCAACTATCCCACCCTGACTTGGGCAGATATGGGCGCGGTCGGATGGCTGGTTGATGGGGCTGCGATCATGAATCAGGTGCCGCTGCAGCGCACCTCGTATGGCCCCTATGCGCGGGCAATGGTGCGCATCTGCAAAGAAGAAAGCTTTCACCAGCGCCAAGGCTATCACATCATGATTAAGATGGCGAAAGAAGGTAATGCCGATCAAAAGCGCATGGCGCAGGACGCTCTGAACCGGTTCTGGTATCCTGCTCTTATGATGTTCGGACCGTCGGACAGGGACAGCGTACATTCCGCCCAATCGATGGCTTGGCGGATCAAGATCAACACCAATGATGAGCTGCGTCAGAAATTCGTCGATGAAACCGTTCCGCAAGCCGAGTTTCTGGGCTTGTCAATTCCCGATGAGAACCTGCGCTGGAACGAAGAAACCGGGCATTATGATTTTAGTGAACCAGACTGGTCCGAGTTTTTCGACGTGATCTCGGGCAATGGCCCCTGCAATGCCGAGCGTCTGAGCGCCCGCCGCAAGGCTTGGGAGGATGGCGCCTGGGTCCGTGATGCCATGCTGGCCCACGCGCGGAAAGCCCAAAACAAATCCAAAGCGGCGGAGTAGTCGATGTCACATCAAAACGAATGGCCCCTGTGGGAAGTCTTTATCCGAGGCCAACACGGCATGAGTCACCGGCACGTCGGCTCGTTGCACGCGGCGGATGCCGAGCATGCCATACGGAATGCGCGAGACGTTTATACGCGCCGCAACGAAGGCGTCAGTATCTGGGTGGTCGAGGCTGAAAAGATCACGGCCTCCAGCCCTTCGGACAAAGGGCCCCTGTTCGACCCATCCCGCGACAAAGTTTACCGGCACCCCACTTTCTACGACATTCCTGACGAAGTTGGGAAAATGTGATGGACGCGGCGCAAAAACCACTGTTCGAGTTTCTGCTGAGACAAGGCGACAACGCTTTGGTTCTTGGGCATCGAACCTCGGAATGGTGCGGGGTCGCTCCGGTTTTGGAAGAAGATATCGCGCTGGCCAATATGGCCTTGGATCAGATCGGACAAACCCAGTTGTGGCTGGGATATGCGGCTGAGGTCGAAGGGGCCGGACGCTCTGCCGACGATCTGGCGTTTCTACGTGACGTTTATGATTTCCGGAATTTGCTGATGCTTGAGGTCCCGAACGGCGATTTCGGGCGCACTCAGATGCGGCAATTCCTATATGACGCCTTTCAAGTGCCATGGTTGAAGCAACTGCAAAATTCCACCGACACCCGAGTGGCTGAAATCGCCTCAAAGTGCTTGAAAGAGGCCCTCTATCACTTGGATAGGTCTTCTCACACGGTAATCGCCTTGGGGGACGGCACCGCGGAAAGCAACAAGCGCATGGATGAAGCGCTTACTTTCCTGTGGCCGTATAGTGGTGAAGTCTTTGTCGATGACGAAACCGATCATGCCATGGCGGCAGCGGGTGTCGCGCCATTGCCTTCAGAAATAAAACCTCTGTGGCTTGAAACCGTACAGACGGTGCTGGCGCAGGCGTGCTTGACTTTGCCGGAAGGCGACTATGCCCAAAAAGGAGGGCGAACCGGATTTCGACACACTGAACACCTGGGCCATATGCTGGCCGTGATGCAAACCCTTCAACGCTCGTATCCAGGCGCAACGTGGTGACGATGATGGCGGTGACCGAGGCTCAGGTCTGGGATTGGCTCGACACCGTGCCTGACCCTGAAATCCCAGTCATCTCGGTTGTGGATCTGGGCGTGATCCGCGAGGTGCAGGTCGCGCAGGACCATGTGACTGTGACGATCACACCGACCTATTCCGGCTGCCCGGCCATGGCTGTTATCGCGCTGGACATCGAAACCGAACTTGCAAAAAACGGCATCGGCAAGCTGGACATTCAAACCCGCATCGCACCGGCGTGGACGACTGACTGGTTATCCGAAAAAGGCCGCGCCCGACTGGAAGAATTCGGGATTGCCCCACCCCAAGCTGCGGGTGGTCCCAAACGATGCCCCCATTGCAAATCCAAGCGGGTAGAAAAAATCAGCCAGTTCGGTTCGACCCCCTGCAAGGCCCAATGGCGATGTCAGGATTGCATGGAACCCTTCGACTATTTCAAGTGTATCTGAGGTCCCGATATGACCAACTTCCACCCTCTGAAAGTCACCGATATTCAAAAGACCATCCGCGACGCCGTCGTAGTCACTTTGCAAGCTGAAAACGTGGCAGAGTTTGGTTTTGCACCTGGTCAGTACCTGACGTTCAAAAGGGATTTCGAGGGCGAGGAACTACGCCGGTCATACTCTATCTGCGCGGCACCGCATGAAGGCATCCTGCAGGTTGGGATCAAAAGTGTGGATGGCGGGGCGTTCTCAACATGGGCCAATACCGAACTGCAGGTTGGGGACGTAATGGACGCCATGCCTCCCATGGGCAACTTTCATGCCGCAGTCGAAGACGACGCGCCGCACTATCTGGCGTTTGCTGGCGGCTCGGGCATCACTCCGGTCCTGTCCATTCTCAAGACCACCCTGTCCGAGGACGCGTCTACGCGGTTCACTTTGGTCTACGCAAATCGCACACCAAATACGATCATGTTCCGGGAAGAGCTTGAGGACCTGAAAAACCGCTACCTTCATCGGCTGAACATCGTCCACGTTCTTGAGGATGACAGTCAGGACATTGAATTGTTCAAAGGCCGGGTCGATCAAACCAAATGCGCCGATCTGTTTCGACACTGGATCGACATTAAATCGGTCTCGATGGCTTACATCTGCGGGCCCGAGCCAATGATGCTGGCCATTTCACAGGCGCTTAAGGATCATGGATTGCGAAAGGACCAAATTCGTTTCGAACTTTTCGCGTCGTCTCAACCCGGGCGCGCCAGAAAACGCGCTGTCTCAAAAGCCGCTGAAACTGGCGGTGTCAAAGGTCGCGTCACATTGGGCGGAGAAACCAGAAGCCTTGTCATACCTAAAGACACAAGCTTGCTGGAATCGGCTTTGGCCGAAAACTTGGATGCGCCCCACGCCTGTAAAGCGGGTGTTTGTTCGACCTGCAAGGCCAAGGTCCTTGAAGGTGAGGTTGAAATGGTCGCCAACCACGCCCTTGAGGACTACGAGGTTGAAGCCGGTTTTGTTCTGACCTGTCAGTGCTTTGCAGTGTCAGAGAAAGTTGTTTGGGATTATGATGAGGCCGGGCATTGAACGTTGCTTAACACTCCGGGCAAGCCCGCCACGGTGAAACGGGCAACCGTTTTGGCATATCCTTCGCGATCAGCACGTGTCGCCTTTGGATGCCACATGTAATACCAGTTCAGCATTCCGAACACAGACATGGTCACCTCACGCAGCAGGCTGCCATCGTCTTGCAGCTTGCCACCACTGATCGCGTTCAGAATGTTGCTCATCTGCGCTACCATGTCTTTTTGATAGGCTTTAAGCACCTTCTGCATATGCTCGGGCAGCAGAGAGACACCTTCGCTTTGAATGGTGTGTTCGTAATCCATCCCTTCATAGGCCAGCAGATATTCGCGCAGGATCAGATGCAACTGTTCTTCGGGTGGATACCCGTCCAGATCAATTGCGGAGACGCGGTTCTTCAACTCGGACAGATAGGTATCCAGAATGTCGAACAGCAGTGCTTCTTTGCTGTCATAATAGTGGTAAATATTCGCCTTCGATATACCCGCGGCTTTGGCGACTTGATTCATCGAAGCCCGTGCGATGCCTTCATGGGCGAACACATTGGCAGCCACCGCGAGGATGCTCTGACGCTTCTTGTCATGGTCCTTAGCGATCGTCCGCGCCACGGGTTTACTCCTTTGGCCTGTTGTCAACTACTCGACGGGCTTTGCCCTGGCTGCGCTCGACACTGCCCGGAGCACCAACGTTCACCGATGCGCCGATCCCAATGGTGTCTTTAATCCTCTTGGACAAGGCCCCGGCAATACCTTCGCGCATGTCCTCTGGCGCGCCGGTTTCAACGCGTACTGTCATATCGTCCATCCGGCCCGTGCGGGACAGCTCTATTTGGAAATGCGGCGCCAGTTCCGGGGCTGCCAAAACAAGCTCTTCAATCTGGGTCGGAAAGACGTTCACGCCCCTCAAGATGATCATGTCATCGGATCGGCCGGTGATTTTCTCCATTCTCCGCATTGATCGCGCCGTTCCCGGCAAAAGCCGCGTCAGATCGCGAGTGCGATAGCGGATCATTGGCATGCCCTCTTTGGTCAGCGTCGTAAAGACCAGCTCACCCAGCTCGCCATCTGGCAGCACTTCACTCGTCTCCGGGTCAATGATTTCCGGGTAGAAGTGGTCCTCCCAGATATGCAGCCCGTCCTTGGTCTCGACGCACTCATTTGCAACGCCTGGCCCCATGATTTCGGACAGGCCATAGATGTCGACTGCATGCATGTCGAAGGCATCCTCAACCTCTGCCCTCATTGCGTTCGTCCAGGGTTCGGCGCCAAAGATTCCCACATCCAACGTGGAATCGCGCGGGTCGATACCAGCCGTGTGAAACTGCTCCAGTATGTTAAGCATATAGGACGGAGTGACCATGATCGTGCTGGGTTTGAAGTCCTGTATCAGCATCACTTGGCGTTCTGTCATACCGCCGGAAACCGGAACAACCGTGCAGTTCAGACGCTCGGCCCCGTAATGCGCGCCCAACCCCCCTGTGAACAGGCCATAGCCATAGGCGATGTGCACTATTTCTCCTGGTTTGGTACCGCTGGCCCGCATGGATCGCGCCACAAGTCCGGCCCAGTTATCAATATCTTTCGGAGTATAGCCCACCACTGTTGGTTTACCCGTCGTCCCGGATGATGCATGGACCCGCACGATTTCTTCCCGAGGAACAGCGAAAAGCCCAAATGGATAGTTGGCACGCAGATCGTCTTTGTGCGTAAACGGGAATTTCGACAGGTCGCTTAGAGATCGCAGATCATCCGGATGGACCCCCGCCGCGTCGAATCGTTGGCGATACATCGGAACGTTTTCGTAAACGTGGCGCAGAGACCATCTCAGACGGTCCAACTGCAGGCTTCTAATTTCGTCGATGGAAGCAATCTCTATCGGATCAAGCGTGTTTCGGGCTGGTGTTAGATCTTTCATGAACTCCTCCGCTATTCCTCGAACACGTGACCGTGCACCGCCCGAGAGCAACCGCGAAACACTGCTACAACTGTGTTCGTCTGATTGACCACTGTCACATCATAAATACCGCTCCGCCCAGTAAGGCTGACCTCGGTCGCTGTTGCGGTCAGACGATCGCCCAACTGACCGGGCGCGATGTAGGTAATTGAGTTGTGTTGCGCGACCGTCGATTGGTTCCGGCTGTTGCAGGCAAACGCGAATGCACTATCGGCCAGCATATAGATCACGCCTCCATGACAAATGCCGTGCCCGTTAGTGTGGTGCTTTTCTACTGTCAGCGTCAGAACCGCCTGCCCTTCATCCACCGCTTCGATCTGCATTCCCACCCAAGGACTTGCCTGATCATTACCCCACATCGTTCGGGCCGCCTGTTCCGCACGTTCCTTGGGCGTCATAACTGTACCCTTGGGCTTTTGGCCGTATTCGTCACCACTACGATACCACACGCGAAGGCGATGATCGTCTTGTCCTGACAGCCAAGCTGTTTACGGCATAGGCGACTGGTGCAATGTGCTGCTGCCTCGCCTCACTGATCAAAAGTTTGTGCGCAGCATTCGCGCAATTCAAGGCATCGCGAAAGGTACGGTGCATTTCATTGGTAAAATTGCTCATCTGATCAGGTCGATTCACAGTGAACCCGTCCCAACCTGCGTGTCGCGTGGCAAGCACTGTATACTCCTTGATCTTAAGCAACCTTCAATTTAAACATTTCATAAACCGTCCGGTTGGTCAATTAATGAACGACACCATTGTAGAGGTCCCGAAATGGCAGTTCAGAACGTTGAAAGTCATGTAGCCGGTCAATGGATTGGCTGTGACAGCGCCGCGCGGGATATCCACTCGGCGGTGACCGGAGATTTGATTGCACGGGCAGGCAACAGTGCTTTGGACACCGAAGCCATGCTGGAATATGCGCGTGCCAAAGGCGGTTCGGCGTTGAGGGCCATGACTTTCCATGATCGAGCCCGCATGCTGAAGGCACTTGCGCTGCATTTGGGCCAGCACAAAAAGGCACTTTATGACGCCTCTTTCGCGACCGGGTCTACGCACAAGGACCACCTGATCGACATTGATGGGGGGATCGGCACGTTGCTGGTCTTTGCCAGCAAAGGTCGGCGTGAGATGCCAGATGATACGATCTATCTGGACGGCAATATCGAGCAACTGTCCCGCAGTGGAACCTTTTTGGGGCAACATATCTGCACCTCGTTGACGGGCGCCGCTGTCCACATCAATGCGTTCAATTTTCCGGTCTGGGGCATGCTGGAAAAGCTTGCGCCCACCTTACTTGCCGGGGTGCCGGCAATCGTCAAACCGGCGACAGCCACCTGTTACGTAACCGAGTTATGTGTTCGCATCATGCTCGAAAGCGGCTTGTTGCCAGATGGTGCAGTACAGCTGATCTCGGGCGATATTGGTGCGCTGCTAGACGACGTCGGATCGCAAGATGTGATCAGCTTTACCGGCTCGGCGCAAACGGCTCTTAAACTGCGTAGCACACCGAGCATTTTGCATAACGCAACCCGTTTTATTGCCGAGCAAGACAGCCTGAATGCCTCAATTCTCGGACCCGATGCGGAAGTAGGCACGCCCGAATTCGACCTATTCATCAAGGAAATTACCCGCGAGACGACGGCAAAGGCTGGGCAGAAATGCACTGCCATTCGTCGGATTATTGCGCCTGAACCACTGGTCGAAGCGGTGATTACAGCTTTGCGGAAAACCCTTGAGCGGACAATTATAGGCGATCCCTCGGACACGGCGACGCAGATGGGGCCGCTGGTCTCTCAGGCGCAACGCCGGGACGTTTTGCAGAAAGCCGCCCTGATCGAGCAGGATGCGACTCGCGTATTTGGCCACCCAGAAAAGTTTCAGGTATCGGGTGCGGACCGCAAAAAAGGCGCGTTCGTGCCGCCCATGCTGTTTTATTGCGAGACCCCAGATACAGCGCAATACGTTCATGATGTCGAAGCCTTTGGGCCGGTTTCGACCGTCATGCCTTACCGCGATCTTGATCATGCCCTTCGCCTGACCAACAAGGGCAAAGGCAGCCTTGTTGCCTCGGTCATCACCAACGACGGCGACTTTGCCCGACAAGCCGCCTTGGGTGCGGGCGCGTTTCACGGGCGACTGTACTTCAACAACCGACAATCTATGAACGAAAGCACGGGCCATGGCTCTCCGCTGCCGCACATGGTGCATGGTGGCCCAGGACGCGCGGGCGGCGGCGAAGAGCTGGGAGGCGTTCGGGGCGTACTGCACTACATGCAGCGCACTGCGGTTCAGGGCAGCCCCGATATTCTGACGCGGATTAACCGAAAATGGACGGCCGGCTCAGCAGAAGTCACCCGCGATGCCCACCCCTTTACCCGCACCTTCCATGAACTGGAAATAGGTGAGACATTACACACCGCGTCCCGAGAAATCTCTTTGGCCGACATTGAAACTTTCGCACATTTCACCGGCGATACGTTCTATGCACACATGGACGAAGCTGCCGCGAAGCGGAACCCATTTTTCCCGGGACGGGTTGCACATGGGTATCTGTTACTCAGCTTCGCTGCGGGGTTGTTCGTGCAACCAGATGAAGGGCCAGTTCTGGCGAATACCGGGCTCGACAATCTGAGGTTCCTTAAGCCCGTGCAAGCCGGAGACAGCATTCAAGTTCATCTGACGGTCAAGCAGAAAACTCCGCGCAACCAAGACTATGGCGAGGTTCGCTGGCATGTGACACTGACAAACCAGAATGGCGAGCGGGCAGCCGAGTACGAACTTCTGACAATGAATGCATATTCCCGAGGTTGAGCATCGGTTTTCCGTGGCCACACAAGACATTGGCATGATATCCAATAGGCCAGCCTGCGAACCGGCCATTTGGAAACTTAGATTTGAATTCAGCCGAAAAACTGATTGAAGAACTTGTTGCGCTGGAACCGATCAAGACCTGGTCGCTGATCGTTACCCTGTTCGGTGACATGAACGGCAAAGAAATTACAGGCAAAGACTTGGGGCTGCTACTTGGTCGTGTTGGGATCAAAACCGAAGCCATGCGTGTCGCCTTGCACCGCCTTAGAAAAGACGGCTGGATCGAGTCAACAAAATCGGGGCGCGAAGTTACCTATCGCCTTTCTTCAAATGGCCTATCAGATACCCGGGCCGCCTATGAGGATGTATATCGTCAAGACGCCAAATACCCCGAAGGCTGGGTAACCTGCTGGGTTCGTCAAGGATTCGCAGCGCCACCTTTATCGATTCCAATCGAAAAAGCGCTGGTTCTGATGCCCGCCTCAGCTGCTGCCAAAGCCGAAAACGTCGTGACGCTAAAGTTTGATGACTACCCTCCGCCCGAGTGGTTCTCGAGCGGTCTTGTGCAGGACAATGTTCTACGTCAAGCGTCGCACATCTTTGACCTTGCAGCTTCTGCCGAAATTCATCGCATGCAATCCTTGCCCCAAGCTGCGATACGACTGATGCTTTTGCACCACTGGCGGAAAATGGCACTGCGCCCTGCAGTATGGGCCCATATTTCCCTAAACCCAAAAGGACCGCTGGCACTGTGCCACGGCAGGGTCACCGATCTACTGTCCGCGTTGCCCAACTTGTCGCCCGAACGATTTTCCCGATAACTCACGTTCCAATCTGAGTGTCTCTGCTAACTGTAACCGGGTCTTGATTGGTATTTCATCGCCGGTTAGGCCATGTTTTACCGATCAGTTAGGATTTGGATGCACAGTTGGTTCTCATCGAAGGTAGCCGCGTGACACACATGGGACGATCAATCTTGCGCACTGCGCTTGTGGCGATACTGTCGCTGGGTACAGTGCCTGCGCTGGCGCAACCCGACATTTTGGTGCTGGGCGACAGCCAGATCTCTTTTGGGGCAGGAAAGGAATACACCCGGTTCTTCCAAGACTTGCCACAACGCTGCAATGTGACAGCAGAACGCACTCGGTTGATGGAAAAGCTTGGCGCGCGTCAAACGGCTGCGATCGGTGTACGGTCCACCTCGTTGCAATCTTGGACATCCGTCAGCGGGCCGACACGCGGTGCAATCTGCGATGTAGACAAGAAATTTGGTGTTAACGCTGGTGCCTATGGGATCGATGGAAACCCTGATCGTGTTTTCATCCAGATCGGAAAAGGTCCATCTTATCAGTTCTGCAAACCCAAACAGACCGCGTTTGAGGCTATGTTTGCCGAAAACTACTATGATCCCGGTTTGTTGGTCCTGACTTTTCTGGGCAACTCGGCCGATCGCTGGGCAAACTCACCAGAAGCGGTCGCACAGGATGTGTCCAAGACTCTGGAACAGGTGCCCAAGGACATGCCTTGCGTCTTTATCTCAAGCGCGCCGGTCTACCTGAAAAAAACAAACGACAAGCGGATGAAAGCTCAAACGGCCATTGCCCGGGCGTTCGAGCGTGCCGATGCCCAGTGTATTGCCGTGGAAGGGTTTAATGCAAAGACGCGCGCGGCCATTGAGGGCAAACCAAAATATTTTCGCCGCAACGAAGCCGGTCGTGTCAAAGATCCGCATCATCCAAGTCCGGCTGCAATTCGCCAGTTCTTGAAGATCAACACGGTCGATTTCTGCGATGCGATCTTCGAAGCCCTGAAATAGAGAAACCGCATAAGGGGGAAACATGCAGTTTCTGAACAAAGCCTCGGGCATGGCCATTGCCCTTCTTTTGAAAGCACTTCCGGTCAGTGCCGAGCCGTTTGACTCGCCTGAAATACTGATCATCGGGGACAGTCAGATATCGTTCGGCTCGGGGCCTGCATTCCTGGAGTTTTTCAGTAATATCAAAACTCATTGCAAACCGAACGCCGAGCAAAAGCAGCATCTTGAACGACTTGGAAAAATGCGGGTCGGTGTAATCGGTGTGCGCTCCAGTTCTATACCATCGTGGACGGCACGATCTGGCAAGGGTAAGGATACGATCTGCAAGGTTGATCCCAAATGGCGGGTTAATGCGGGGGCTTATGGTTTCGTAAACAAGTCCGGCAACAAATACGTCCAGATTGGCGAAGGGCGCGACTACCAGTTTTGCGCAGCAAACACGTCTCCGCTGGAAGAGATGTTGCGCGACGATTATTACGACCCAAAGCTGATTCTGATGTCTTTTCTGGGCAATTCCGCCAAACGCTGGGCCAACAGCCCCGAGGCTGCAATCCGCGATGTTCAAAAGTTGAAAACCCAACTTCCACCTGACCTACCCTGTATTTTCATGACCACCGCCCCAGCTTACAAAAAGAAAATCGTAGACTTGAGATTGCGGGCGCAAAAGAACCTAATGGACGCCTTCAAAACATCAGGCTTGCGTTGTTCGTTTGTGCCGGGATCCACGTCGGAAACTGTCGCCGCCAATCAAGGGAACAAAGAGTATTTTCGTCTGAACAAAAAAGGCATGGTGAAAGATCCGTATCATCCGAACGAAGCTGCAGCCAAAAACTTCTTTGCCCTAGAAATGGATCAGATTTGTACGGCGATCTTCACGCAAATTTCGCCGACGAAGGAACAAAGCTGAATCCTAATCGTGCTCTTTAGCGCGACAGTCGAGTCAGCCGAAGGTCAAGAGAAAACATGCCCCGCGACTGGATGAGTCCAGGCTTAGGCGTCCACCGATCGCCTCGGCGGTTGCCGTCACAATATTCAAACCCATACCCGTCCCACCACTGTTTCTCCGCGTGGTGAAAAAGGGCTGCATTATCTTTCCTGCATTCCCATCGCTAACCCCCGTGCCGTTGTCTGCAACGCGCAGGGTGGTCGCATCGTTGCCTTGACCTGCTGTCAGAACGATTTCGCTGGCGTCGTGTTGCTGTGCATTTTCAAGCAAATGCGTCAGTATAATCCTTAGCGTTTCTTCAGCCACGGGCAGAGGGAGATCTCCGTTTTCGACTTGCACCGAAAGGTTGGGAAAGGTCTCGGTCACGAAGGGAACGACATCATCTAGACGACAACTTCCGGTCAAAGCACTTTGATCGGCAAGGCTGAACGCACGCATATGGGCCAGCAAGTCCTCCATACGCTTGCCGCCTTTATCTACGGTATCCAGAAGCTTGTTCCGTTGTTCCACAGGCAAGCTGTTGTCCCGCAGCAGCTCGGTCGCACCTTTGAGGGCAGTCAGAGGAGACTTCAACTCGTGCGTGACATGGGCGGTATAGGTTTTTAGCGCGTCTTGTTTGTTTTGCAGACGTGTGGTGAGAGACTGAAAGCTCTGACTCAGCTCCTCAATTTCGCGGGTTCCTAAATGCTCTGGTGGCTCCCACGCGTCAACGCCATAGCCTGCCGATTGCGTCCTTTCTATCAAAAGACGGATGGGCCGTGTGATAAAGCGCCAGAACACAAACCCGATCAACGCAGTGGACAAAGCCACGAATACGGCCGCTTTGGCCAAGTTAAAACGCTCTCCATAAAGAAATCGGAAGATATGGTTTGGGGTCCGGCTCAGATAGACAGCCCCGATCTGCGCCTCTTCTACGAACACCGGCATCGCAACAAACACGCGAACACGGGCTGCCCTGCTGAGTGTATAGACCGCAGGTGTTCTGTCCTCGCGCAGACGCGTTCGAGCGACCGACGCGATGTTCCCGTGCATAGCTTCCTGTACTTCGGCCACCTGCCCCAGATTCTCTCCGAGTTCGGCGGTTCCGGCGAAGACATTTCCGAACGTATCCAGAAACCGATACCCCACCAGCGTTTGCGTCTGTGCGCCAGCCGCGATCCGCGATAAAGGAGCCGCTATTTGCTTATAAACGCGGCCCGGGTCCAGTTGCATTGCCTGCGCATCGGGGCGCGGAGGCAAAACTGTTTCCCGGTTTACCGACAATGCTGGAAAGACTGCCCGATCGACCGAAATTGCGCCGCGCTTGGGCGGATCAAGCCCTGCTGCCTCAGCATATAGCTCGGAATAGGTCGCCGAGAGGACAGCAGCTTGTGTCAGCAGGCTTTCTTCGGTTTGCTGGACCAACTGGCTGTCGTAAAATCGGAACAATGCCAGCCCAGCAAACGGCAGACAAAGAACAATCCCCAGTACAAGCAAGACAACAGTCCAAAGCTTGGGACGTTTTCTAGGCTTTACCCCGCCTTGCATGGTCCCATCCTCAGGCCAACACCATGCACGGTGACAATTCCGTCGGTGCAGCCGGCTTGTGACAGCTTGGCGCGGATATTGCGAATATGACTGTCTATTGTTCGGTCCGACACGTGGATGTTGTAACCGTACAGCGCATCCACCAACTGAGGTCGGGACATAACGTGATCCGGTCGAGACATCAAAGTTGCCAACAGCCGAAGCTCTGATCCTGTCAATACCACCTGCTCTGCGCCGTACAGGCACGAATGGCGCCGCGCATCCAGAGTCAGCTTCCCTTGCACGAGGACTTGTTCCGCCGGGGTGGCTGGCGGGACGCTGCGTTTGAGGATGGCTTTGATACGTGCCACCAGTTCGCGCGGGGAAAAGGGTTTGGTCAGATAGTCGTCTGCTCCGATCTCAAGCCCGACGACCCGGTCAACCTCATCATCCCGAGCCGTAAGAAACAGGATCGGGACATCCGAGGACTTGCGAATTTCGCGACACACTTCAAGCCCGTCACGTTCAGGCAGGCCGATATCCAATACGATCAGTTCAGGTTGCTCTTGTCGAGCAGCGTCAAGTGCGGCCAAACCGTCACTGGCAAACATCGTCTGAAAACCAGCGTTTTCAACTGCAAACCCTGTCACTTCAAGAATGTCCGGATCGTCGTCGACGATAAGAATACGTGCGGGCATCAAATAGGGTCCTCAGCTCTGAGCCTGATAATAGGCTTGGATGCGCCACCTGCGAAAGCCCCATTCTCGCCAGTTGGAAATGGCATCCTGGGACATGAGATAGTCCAGTCTTTTACCGCAAATACGCTCGCCGGTTTTGGCTTCAAAAGCGTGTATGGCAGGGTATGCATCGGGACCTAATCCGCAGATGTAGTAGGTATCGCGAAGCGCCAGATCCTGACCGTGCGTCAGGTTGTAGCCAGCGATCAGGTGCGCGAAATTGACAAAGCAGCAAACATAGACTGTGACGACAACGGTGGCCAGGCACCGTCGCAATAGCCAATCAACTCCCAACCCTCGATGAACTTGAATGACCGTCAGCACCAAGCCGATCAATACAAGGCCCATCCAGACAAAGGCGGCCACGCGCAGATAAGTCAGTGCATATGCCTCAACATATAGCTGTAGGCGGAAGGCTGCGGTCATCACCAAAAAGATATTCTGAGCCAACCAAAGATAAACCAGATTCCGCAGGACCGTATCCTGCGCGATCATGCTGCGTGTCAACAGGACGAATACCCCTGCTAGCAATGCCGTCACGACCAAAGGATAGGCACCGCGATGGGCATAGGAAGCATAAGTCATACCATCGGGCAAGGCGACACCGCCGGTAAAAATCCCGATATCCATACCTGTCTGCACTAAGAACAACAGGTTGAACAAAAACAGCGAATTCCGAACAGAAAGAGGGTTGATCAGAAATGTAACCCGTCCGGGCCCGGCCCTCTGGAAAGAGGGTTTTTGCGCTCCGGAACCCAACCAAGACTTACTAAGGTTCAAACACGCCCAAACTTGAGACCCGATCAGACACCAGAACAAGACGCGCAACCAAAAATCGGCTGTGAACAAATGAGTTGGGTCCAACCCTTGCAGGTAGCCTTCCAGAACTGGGTTTGCGGCGGCCAGCAGTATCAGGAAAATGATGCCCATCATGAAGGGAAGCACGGCCGAAGATGCCTGACGACGAATGCCCTTGCCCATATCTGCCTCAGGCAAATCACGCAGCGCGGCCCAACTCAGCAACAAGTTTCCGATTGTAGGCAATCGTATCGCAACCCTAAAAAACAAGCGTTCGTTCAACGGCAATCCGTAGACCGACCACCCCACCAGCAAAACCAACCCGGCCAGACTAAATAACACCGACAAGAATTGCAGGTCGATGCACAACGGCAAATTGCTCACTAGGGCAAAGCCCATGGCCCCGACCCACTCGCGCCGATTGGTCCGAGGGGTCTTCAAGGCCACTATTGCTGCCGAAAGGATCATCGCAAACACGGCAAGAGAGATTCCAATCGGCTGGTGCCAGAACAGCCAGTCTGCCAGTGTCACCAAAACGCCAAGCAAAGGTATCTTGTGCCGCATTCCAAGTGAGGAAAACAGCGATTTATCGCTTTGCGCCCGTGGGGTTGTTTGCGCGGATGTTGTCTCTGACATGCTTAGCCACCACGCATCTCGTTTAAGGCTATCCGGCACTCCGTGGATTATCAGCTCCTGCCTCATTATGCGCCTCCTGATTGCGGTTATTCTTCCCATCAAGTTGACAGACGCAATTGCAGAGCTGGGGCGAGTCCTGAACAGGTTTTGAAAAGCTATTGTGCAGATTTTGCGCACACCTTTGACGACTCCACCCAGTTGACCAAACGATCAGACCCAGCGACGGTCGCGTGTCGACCACCAGATACAAACCAACAGTAGGACTTGAATAACTAGGCGTAAGTTCAGCTGCCATTCGGTAGCAAATGGGTAAAGCTCAGGGTTCAGTGACATATGAATGTTGGCCGGGGTCACGGCCAATGTCAGTAAAATCAGACAATTCCCAGCCAGTTGGCGGGCCTGCGGCAATAGAATGCCAATCGCCCCCAGGATTTCCAGTACTCCTGACACATAAACCACCGCCAACGGCCAAGGAACATAAGGTGGCGTAATACTTAGGAAGAACTCTGACACGACAAAATGCCCGATCCCGCCGCAAAAAAAACCAAAGGAAAACGAGCAAAAGACCCAAGTAATAAAACCTGACCATGTTCCCCTCAGACTCGCAAGCGCATTGGTTGTCGGGAAACCGCCAGGCATTGGTGAACTCCAAGCTGAACCAAGTCGGTTTAAGACAACGTCATTGTAGGCTCAAGCTGTTTGCGACAATGGCACATGACCTATTTTCATCGATAAATTTCCGCAACCGGAGGCCACAGTAAATTGAACACCGAAACCACTGATCAAACGACGCTTGGCAGAGCTTTTTATCGCATGAAAACCTGACTACCATGCTGCCTGAGCAACCACTACCGCGGGACTGACCAATGAAAGCCGTTCTCTACGAAAATTTCTCGCATCCTCCTAAGCTGGTCACAATAAGTGACCCCTCACCGGATGCAGATGGTGTTGTGATCCGCGTTGAGGCGTCGGGTGTATGCCGCTCGGACTGGCACGGTTGGATGGGGCATGACGACGATATCGAATTGCCACATGTCCCCGGCCACGAACTGGCCGGCGTTGTGGAAGCCACAGGCGTAAACGTCAAGAAATGGAAACCAGGTGACAGGGTAACAGTCCCCTTTGTCGCAGGCTGCGGCTCTTGCCCGGAATGCCACGCGGGACATCAACAAGTTTGTCTGGATCAACATCAACCCGGCTTTACGTACTGGGGCTCATTCGCCGAATATGTTGCGGTTCATCAGGCCGATCTGAACCTTGTTGCTTTGCCCGAGGGCATGGAATTTGCAACCGCGGCCAGTCTTGGTTGCCGCTTTGCGACGTCGTTTCGCGCTATTGTCGACCAAGGAAAAGTCGGCGCAGGTCAATGGGTCGCCATTCACGGGTGCGGCGGGGTCGGTCTGTCTGCCGTGATGATCGCCAGCGCGTTGGGCGCTCAGGTCATTGCCGTGGATATTGATGACCGAAAGCTTGACCTGGCTCGGAACCTGGGCGCGGTCACCGCAATCAATGGCACCGGGACAGATGTCGCAGCAGAAGTTATCGAATTGACCCGTGGCGGTGCTCATGTCTCAGTTGACGCACTGGGACATCCGGCGACCTGCTTCAATTCCATCCAAAACCTACGACCCCGAGGGAAACATGTGCAGGTTGGGCTTATGCTGGGCGAACAAGCGCAACCTCAGGTGCCAATGGCAAAAGTTATCTCGAATGAGCTTGAAATCTTGGGCTCTCACGGAATGCAGGCCCATCGGTACGGCGCGATGTTGGACATGATCGCTTGTGGCAAGCTAGCGCCAGAAAAACTGGTAGGCAAAACGATCAACCTGTCTCAGGCGCCGCAGGCCTTGATGGAAATGGATCGCTTTCAATCCATCGGCGCGACAGTCATCACTGATTTCGACCGTTAACGCGACTAGCTCTTGTCGATAAAAACGGATTGTAATCACCAAGATTCTTGTGTGATCAGATAGATATAGGCCATAGTCTTGCTCAACCCGGTTACGAACGCAGTGGAACCGAGTGGGAGGAGTTTTGAAAGAAAGGCATTATACAGCCGCAAAATTGAATGCGGCGCTTCGGGTATTGGATCGCTACCAGATTCAATCTGATGGTGTTTTCGAACGAACAGATATCGACCGAACTCGCTTAAAAGAGACAGAGTACCGTGTCTCGCTGCATCAGATCATCGATGTGCTGAATAATATCGCGCAGCAGCGCTGGCACCCCGAATTACCTTACGATATCGGAAGAAACCTCCACATCTCGGATTACGGGCTTTATGGATATGCTGTTCTAAGCAGCACAAGATACCGGGATACTGTAGATTTCGCGCAGAGGTTTCACTATCTTGCGGCGCCTACAGCCGAAATGTCCTTTGACTTTGATAAGGACAACCCCGGTTGGGAATTTGAACCGGTCTCGGTGATCGAACAATCGCCTGACTTCTATTCCTTTCTGACCAATCTGCAGGCCGGAATATTTGCCTCACTGCATCAGGACGTGATTGGTCAGGATTTCCAGTGCAATTTGCTTGAGTTGCGATACCCAAGGGACAGTTATTACACCATTCCGGCACACGCCGCAGATGTCATCAAATTCTCGGCTGAGAAGAACCGGTATAGTGTTCCTCCCAAATGGATGGACCAAAGATTGGAACTGGGAAACCGGATGACCTTTCAGCAAATCGTCCAGATTTGCGAACAGGAGTTGTCCGAATTGCTCAGCCGCGATGAGGGGCGCGTGTCCGGCGAAGTTCGAAAAGCGCTTGTTCAAAGCCTCTCTTTTGGGGCCAATATGGAACTGATTTCACGTCAGATTGGATTGACTAGCCGAACCCTGCGCCGCCATCTGAAACGAGAAAACACGACGTTCAGCGATATCGTCGATTCCACGCGGTCTGAACTAGCACTTCGGTATCTTCGGGATGCCGAACTCAGCACACAGGAAATCGCCTATGTGCTAGGTTTCTCAGATTCTGCCAGCTTCGTGCGCGCCTTCAGAAGGTGGACAGGAAAAACTCCGAAACATTATAGGGTCGGTTTCTGAAGGCGGAATCTGACGCTACGTTGTCCTCGATTGTCAATCTTATGACCCGATGTGGGGTTTACGCACTGGGGTCGACTGGCAATATTTTCCACTAAGTCGAAACATCCGCAGATCAGTCTTTCTGTTGGGTATCGAGTTGCTGCTGGCTAGGAGAGAGGCTGGGGCATCCGAGAAACGGCCGGAGGATAACTATGTAATTGCTACGAACAAAACCTCATCCAACAAATTGGTTTGGCTTTAAGGGTTTGTTCTTGCGAGCAAATACAGACCGGCGGGCGCAACTTGGTCCGAACCAGTTCAGCTTACGCACTAAGCCTCGCGCCACATATAACCCGCAAAAGAGCAGGTAAACTGGAAGGAAATCTATGCAGTTCGATTACGTCATAGTAGGTGGCGGCTCCGCCGGGTCGGTTCTTGCCGCACGCCTCAGCGAAGATCCGAAAGTTTCGGTTTGCCTGCTCGAAGCCGGCGGGGGTGGCAACGATATATTCGTACGTATGCCTATGGCAGTCGCAGCCATGGTCCCAAGCAAGCCGATAAAGATCAACAATTGGAGCTTTGAAACGGTCGAACAACCCGGCTTGAACGGGCGCAAGGGCTATCAGCCCCGCGGGAAATGTCTGGGCGGGTCCAGTGCGATCAATGCCATGCTTTATGTCCGCGGCCAGCGAGAGGACTACAATGCTTGGGCCGATCTGGGCTGTGAAGGATGGGATTGGGACAGCGTCCTGCCCTACTTCCGAAAAGCCGAAAGCAATGAACGCGGCGAAGACGACATGCATGGCGGCAGCGGACCGCTGCAGGTGTGTGACCAGAAATCCATCCATGTTTTATCTGAAGCCTTTGTTGATGCCGCCACGCAGTTGCAACATCGCAGAACACGCGACTTCAACACCGGCGACAACGAAGGGGTTGGATTTTATCAGGTCACACAGTTCTTTGACAAAGACAAAAACGGTGAACGCTGCTCGGCGGCCGCGGGCTATGTGTTTCCCAATGCCGACAGACCCAACCTTACGATTGTGACCCGCGCTCGTGCACGTCGCGTCACCTTTGATGGGAAACGTGCCACAGGCGTGATTTATCAACACAAAGGCCAAGACATTACGGTTACCGCAAAACATGAAGTCTTACTTTGTGGGGGGGCCTTTCAGTCGCCGCAACTGTTGCAACTGTCCGGGATCGGTAATGGTGCAGATCTGTCCAAGTTGGGCATTCAGGTCAGACATGATCTACCGGGCGTCGGCCAGAATTTGCAGGACCACCTGGATTTTATTCTTGGCTACAAGACCAATCGGCACGACAACCTTGGGATCAGTTTGAGAGGCGGTATCCACATCGTCCGCGAAATCCTGCGGTGGCGCAAAGACGGAGTTTCTCTTGCCGCGTCACCCGTTGCCGAAGCTGGCGCATTCTTAAAGACCGATCCGGCGCTGGACCGGCCGGATATTCAGTTTCACTTTGTGCCAGCCTTACTCGACGACCACGGGCGCAAACAACATCTGGGACACGGCTACAGCTGTCACATCTGCCAAGTACGACCCTACAGCCGCGGCTCGGTCTTTTTGCAAAGCACGAACGAGCTGGCTGCACCGGGTATTGATCCAGCTTTCCTGTCCGATCCTCGCGACATAAAAGTCATGGTCAAAGGCGCGAAGATGATGCGCGACGTCCTTGAGACAGAAACTATGACCCAACACCGCAAAAAAGAGATGTTCGGATCTGATAAATTGAGGACTGATGAGGATTGGGAAAACCACATCCGGTCTCGCGCAGACTCAATCTATCACCCCGTCGGCACGTGTAAAATGGGCGTGGATGAGATGTCGGTCGTTGACCCTGAACTACGCGTGCATGGGATTCAGGGGTTACGTGTAGTTGACGCTTCGGTCATGCCCAATCTGGTGTCCGGGAACACCAACGCCCCTACGATTATGATCGCCGAGCGCGCCTCGGATCTGATTAAGGCTGCCCGCGCAGCCTGATATCTGAGTCCAAAAGGCACTGGTCCAAACGCGGACCGGTGCCGGAACTCACTCGCGCATAATTCTAACGCTGAACCGAGACTTTCACGTCATAGGCCGTCTTGAATATCTCTGGCATTCGTGTGGGGCGACCGGTGCTCAGTTTGGTGCATACGTAGTGGGATTTTGCCCGCAGGATCGTTTTCATGTCTTGCAACCGGATCACCTGAAAAGACCGGCTGGCGCGCAACCGTTGGTCGTTGGCAGAGATCCAGTTGTAAACAACGATCTCATCTCCCAGAAAAGCAGACGCGATGTAGTCGATCTCGTGACGCGCGGCCGCCATGCCGCGGTCTAGCTCCAGGCAGGCACGTTCACCCAAGCCCACGGCTCGTGTGTGCTCCCACACTGTCGCGTCCAGCCACTTCAAATAAACGGCATTGTTGACATGGTTAAAGCCATCGAGATCGTCTTTCGTTACGACAAAGCGTTTCCAAAACGCATCAGGACAATCTGACAAGGTCGACAGGTCTTGGTCGTGACGGGCATTCATGAAATAGCCTTTGCGTTCAAATAGGGTTCCAGACTTTTGTGGTAGAACACGTCAGGAAACAAGACCCAGTACCCGATAGTTTTGATACATCTTAGCTAAGCACCTAAACGATGCCTTTACCCAGTCATAATGCTGGTTACATCTCGATCACGCGCTGCAATTGCGCGTAGCGATCGCCCAATTGATGGTCGATCATTACCAATCGTTTGGCATAATGAGATCCTGGGTATTCCCATGTCATTCCGATACCCCCATGCAACTGAATACTTTCTTCGGCGATCATGGTGCCTGCACGTCCAATGAGGTTTTTCGCCATAGCGACGTATTTTTCAGCTTGATCGGTTCCCAGCTTACTGGCCGCCAGAATAGTGATCGACCGACATTGTTCGATCTCGATTGCCATATCTACAGCGCGATGCTGCAACGCCTGAAAGCTGGCGATTGGGCGACCGAACTGTTTTCGCTGTTTCAAGTATTCCACAGTCATGTCTACAAGAACCTGCATAACGCCAACCGCCTCGGCACAGAGTGCCAGACGGCCAGCATCCAAACTCGCTTTGATACTCTGGGTTGCGTCTTCGACCAGACAGATGGCCGGAGTATTGTCCAAAACCAACTCGCCTGCACCGCCACCGTCAATCATGGCATAGTCGATGGTCTCGGGCGTCTCGACCAGAAACAGCCCGATTTCCGCTTCGACACGCGCTGCCACCAGTACGCTTGCTGCGCCGGGCAAGCCGTAAACCACAGATTTTCGACCGTTCAGAACCCAACCGTCATCGGACTTGTCAGCACTTGCCCGGATCAAAGAAAGACCATCAGCATCCGGCTCGAACACCGCAAAGGCGAACCTTCTGGTGCCCATGATCATCTCATCAACCAACGCCTGCGCACCGCAATCGGCAGCGACACGCGCGCTCATCAACGCGGCCAGCATCGGCTCGGGGCATAGGCCCCGTCCCAGTTCCTCAAAAACAGTGGCTATATCGAAACCAGTGCCACCGAAACCGCCTTTGTCTTGGGCCACAAAAGCGGCGATCAGGCCCAGTTCTGACAATTCCTCCCATTTCTCAGCAGAATGGTACGGAGCGGACGCAGTCGCTGCGTCCCGGACTTTGAAATCATATTGGTCCGCCAAATAGCGGCGCACAGTATCGGACAGCATCTGGCGGTCTTCGGTCAGGTTGAAATCCATGTGTCAGCCTCCAAAAAGATCTTTGGCGATAATGTTGCGCTGAATCTCGTTTGACCCACCAAAGATCGAAAGCTTGCGGTTGTTGAAGTAACTGGCTGCAGCACGCGCTGCTTCTTCGGGCACGGACAGCACGTTCTCTGGTAACTCATCTGCAGGGAATGGGGCAGCCGCAGACCCAAGCGCTGAACGGGTCAAGCTTAGAATTCGTTGGCGGATCACGGTTCCCTTGATCTTGAGCATCGAGCTTTGTGTTCCGGATGCAGCACCTTCTTTGGCCGCGGACAGCATACGCAGGTTCATGATTCTCAGCGCTTCCAGGTCGATTTCGACCTCGGTCATTTCCGCCGCAAACAACGGATCCTGAGACAATGGCCTGCCCCCCCGAACAAGGGTTTGGGACAACATTTTCAGCTTATCAAGGTCGCGGGTGGAAAACCCGACACCCGCAATATTTGTCCGCTCATGTGTCAGAAGGTATTTGGCGATGGTCCAACCTTTGTTTTCCTGACCGACCAGATTGGCCACGGGCACATGCACGTCGGTAAAGAAAACCTCGTTAACCTCGTATCCGCCCTCCAACAATCGGATCGGACGCAGCTCAACCCCCGGTGTGTACATATCGACCAGAACGAAGCTGATACCTTCCTGCGGCTTCCCTTCATTCGACGTCCGCACGAGGCAGAAAATCTTGTTGGCATACTGCCCCAGCGTCGTCCATGTTTTCTGCCCGTTGATTACATAGGCGTCACCTTCCCGCACAGCACGGGTCTTGAGGCTAGCAAGGTCGGAGCCCGCGCCGGGCTCGGAATAGCCCTGACACCACCAATCTGAGCCATCCAGAATACGCGGTAAAATTTCAGCTTTTTGGGCTTCGGTTCCGAACTTGATCAGAACCGGCCCTAACATGTTCAGGCCGAAGGGGACTGTACGAGGGGCATTGGCCTGAGCGCATTCTTCCTCGAATATATGGCGCTCGACCGCACCCCACCCGGTGCCGCCATATTCCAAAGGCCACGTTGCAGCCAACCATCCTTTTGCGTTCAGCTTCGCATGCCAATCTTCCATATCCGGCTTGCTTAAAGCTGCAGAACTACGGTTTTTTCGAACAAGATCATCAGACAGGTTATCATCCAGAAACGCGCGTACCTCTGCACGAAACGCTTCTTCTTCCGGGGTAAATCTCAGGTCCATGTTCACGCCACTTTGTTAAGATCGCCGAAGGTTTTACCCGCTTCGGCCAGTTCGCGCAGCAGGTCTGGAACCTGCCAGTAGTAAGGGTCTTCTTGCGCGTATGCCTCAATGCGTTGCACCAGAACATCCAGCCCCGTCATATCGGCATATTGCAGAGGTCCACCCCATACGCGCGGAAACCCGTAACCGAATAGAAATACAGCATCTACATCAATGGGACGCAGGGCTATTTTGTCCTCAACGACCCGAGCGGCTTCGGACACCATCGCCGCCATGTATCGGTCGACAATTTTCTGATTGGTAAAGCTGCGCCGAGTGATCCCTTTGGCGTTTCGTTCAGCCTGCGCAAATTCGGCCACCGCTGGATTAACGCTGCGGGTTTTGCCGTCGTACAAGTAGAACCCTTTGCCTGTCTTGCGTCCGAACCAACCTTGTTCGCAAATACGGTCGGCAATCTCGACATACCGTTCCTGCGACGGACGGAAGGCAGCTTTGCGTTTCCGCGTGGCCCATCCAATATCCAAACCAGCAAGATCCGAGACAGCGAAAGGTCCCATAGCGAAACCGAACTCTTCCAACGCAGTGTCGATTTGATCAAACGGCGCCCCATCAAGATGCATGTAAGACGTTGATTTCAGGTAATGCGCCAGAATTCGGTTTCCGATAAACCCGTCACACACCTCGGCCCGAACCGCAATCTTTCGGAGTTTCTTCGCAAGTTTGAAACAGGTGGCGACCGTCTCGGGCGCGGTTTCTTTACCAACCACAATTTCAAGCAATCGCATGACATGAGCAGGTGAGAAAAAGTGCAAACCGATGACATTCTTAGGCCGCGTGGTCGTTGATGCGATTTCATTGACATCAAGATAGGAGGTATTGGTGGCAAGGATGGCACCGTGTTTGCAAACCTCATCAAGTTTTCCGAAAACCTCCTGCTTGACCTCCATGGATTCAAAAACAGCCTCGATCACAACGTCCACATCCGCCAGCGCGGCCATATCCGTGGTACATGTCAATGCGGCCAAGGCCGTGTCCCTTTGCGCCTCGGTCAGTTTGCTGCGCTGGACGGCACCGGCAAGATTTTTGGTGATCGTATTGCGAGCGAAATCCACACGGTCCTTTTCCATCTCAACCAGCGTAACGGGCATCCCGGCCAGAAGCATCGCCGTAGCAATGCCCGAGCCCATGGTACCACCCCCAATCACCCCGCCCGAGGTCAGCTCTCTTGCTTCGGCCTTGGCTTCGGGAATATGGGCAACTGCCCTTTCCGCGAAGAAGGCATGCTTCAGCCCTTTGTGTGCGTTGCTACCCATCGCTTCCACGAAAAGCTCACGTTCAATCTTTAGACCTTCGGCGAGCGGTAGGTTACTTGCTTCAGCAGCCTTTAAGGCGCGTTCAGCGACCTCACCGGTGATCTTGCCGCGAAAGGCGTCGATTACATCAGCACTGAGGCGATTGTCCTGATCGGCAGTTGCGCGGGTTTTCAGGGTGCCGTCCAACACCTTTTGCCCTGCAGCCAACGCTACCGCTTCGGGATCACCCTCTTGCAGATCATCCAGCAACCCTGCATCCAGTGCGACGTTTGCTGATACCGGTTTACCAGAGGTGATCATTGTAAGCGCCGTTTGCCCATCAACCAGGCGCGGAAGGCGTTGCGTTCCGCCCGCACCGGGCAACAGGCCGAGGTTAACTTCCGGTAGGCCCAGTCGAAGACCCTTTATGCCGACCCGCGCGTGACAGCTAAGCGCGATCTCAAGGCCTCCACCCAGTGTTGTTCCATGCAGAACGCATACAATAGGCTTGGCGCTGGCTTCCAGTATCTCACACACTTCGGGCAAAACCGGCTGTTTCGGCGGCTGGCCGAACTCGCGAATATCAGCACCGGCGACAAAAGTCCGCCCCGCAGCATAAAGTACTATAACGCGAACGGTTTCGTCCCCGGCCAGATCACGGACTGCGTTCACCAGCCCGCTACGCACACTATACCCCGCCGCGTTGACCGGCGGATTGTCGATTTTTACGAGCGCTAGGCCATTTTCTTTGCGTATTTCAACTGACGCCATGGGTTCCTCCTGATTTCACTCGCATACGCCCAAAGCCTCCGTTGCCTTGTGTGCTGTCATTGCGAGGTGTCAGCCCTAAACTTCTGCTGCATTCTGTCAGCACCCACAAAACAAGTTTTGGAGTCTCGGCACCAGAGGGTTTCTCGTCAGTCACTGATTTAAGAAATGAAGAGCAGCGCGGCCAAAGGCACGAAAGAACTCGTGTTAATCGTGATCGGATTCAATACACCTTCAGTAGCTCCAGCGATAGCTGAAGCAGAGTAAGCAATTTTATCCGCGCAAAGCGCCTTGGGATAGTCCGGAAACAGGGCCTATAATCGTTCGATGTCATCCTTTTGCGGGCCAGTCAAAGAAGGGCCCGCAAACGTGAATCGGCTTCAAAAGCGCCAGCGTGCGCCCAAGACGACTGTGGACAGGTCATCAAACTCATCGGATGAATCGTCATAGGCATAATCCTGGTACGAGAAGTAAGCTTCCATATTGTACTGGTCGATTTTTTGGACGACACCAATGCCCCAGACCTCAGAATCCGAACCATCCGCGTTAAAATCTGAGCCGTCCCAGTAATGAAGCCCGACACCGGTTTTACCAAAGTTGAACCAGTCGCCCTCGTAGCCGATTTTGAGATAGTAAAAACTGGGATCTGCCGAGGCATCATCGTCCACATCCCTCTCACCGATGGCGACCGCGAAGCTTAAGCCGTTATCCAACAGAACCGAGGCCGATCCAACAACGTCCTCACGCTTTTCGCTTTCACTGCCGCCTGCACCGCTGTTGCCGGATCCACGTACCTGATAGGCTAGTCCGGCAGCAACTTCGACACCGTTGGCAAACGTGTTTCGGTAGTAGGCTGCAAAGTCATAATAGTCGCGGTCATCGTTGAAATCTTCTTCCAACACGTTCTGGCCATAAGACAGACTGAACGAAAACCCATTAAACGACGGCGTGTCATAGCGCACCCGTGTGCGCCGCGCGCCATCAAAGTTATCGGTTGTTCCAGAGACCGTCGGCCCACTCAGAATGCCGCCATCGTCACGGAACAGGAAGGATGCGTTTGAATCCGCGGTGAACGAATACAAGACCAGAGCAACCAGCGACAAATCCTGTTCGGCGACACCGTCAGCGGCCATGCTGCCCTGCCCGGCCGAGAAAGTGCCCCAGTCTCCCTCTAGGGACAAATCTACATGCCGAATGTCTTCGCGTGTCCAGCCGCTAAAGTCGTTGCCGTTCTGATCCGTTTCGGTCGAATTTGGCAAACCTAGTGCAGTTTCAAAGCGGAACCGGAACGTGTTGGCGCCATAGGGTTGCTCGAGCCGTAGTCCAACACGGCTGTTGGAGGCGTCAAAGTCGCGAACATTGGTTTCGGTCTCTTCTCCGTCATCAACCGAGATGATAGCGGGGTTCAACTGTCCATACAGCACAACAAATCCGCCCGAGTTGTTGTCGTACTTTAACTCGGCCGCAGCCGGCAGTGCAAAACCCAGAGCCAGAACGGCAGCCGAAGATATCAATCTGGTTTTCTGTGTCATCTGTCATTCCCTCATTTTTAAATATCGCAACGCACCGGATCATCTCTGCGTTTGTTGTCCGGTCAGTGTCAGATAAAGGTGCGCAGCGGATGTGCAGATATGTCTTGTCTGAATTTCGGCTCCTCCGTGTTTCAATGAAACACCGCGCCTGCTTCAGAACTCCACTCGTTGCCGAAGCCACAGAGTTCCTGATACAGGCAACAGCTTAAATGCCGTGGCCCATTGCGCTGCTCCTATGGGAATTTCCTCAGAGTCCCAACGGGCGACCGCATATTATATGCCTTCAAGTATTTACGTATTATGTTTTTTAGTTTCGTTTTGAGATAAGCTAACCCAAGCGCTTCCGGTGTGTCACGTGATTTTTCGACACGCCACGTCTGAGAAAATCGGACTTTGAAAACAGGCTACCGCTCGCCATGACCAGACATGCCCCCGAGCTGGGCAACCGGGGGTTTTCGTGGCCCGCTTTTTCCGTGTAAACGCATGACATGATCAGGAAGAATCCCGTCGGGACGCACATACTATTGGACCATCATGGCGGGTCGAGGCTGACGGACTCCTCGTATCTAGAGAGCGCGCTGAAATCTGCGGCCCACGCTGCAGGGGCGACAATCCTTTCAAGCAGCTTTCACACTTTCGGTGGCCATGGCGGCATTACGGGCGTTCTGTTGCTGGCTGAGTCTCACATCTCGATTCACACATGGCCCGAGAAATCTTATGCCGCGATCGACATTTTTATGTGCGGGGGCACCTGTCCAGAACGCGCCGTGAACTGCCTTGCAGAATTGCTGCACCCCGAGAGTGTGGACATCACTCGTATTCACCGAGGTGCCTTAACGGAACCAGAAATCCCACCCGTCCAAATAGTAGCCGACCAAAGCATGTGACTGCAGCGTATTCGGATCAGCCGCGATACGCGCGGTATCAGCTCCGAATACCTGCGTTGCACGCCAAACATCTTCATCAAGATATCGCAACCCCGCCGGCAACAAGATCTTTCGGCCTGACACAGGCTCTGGCGAGGCCAACACAAACCCCCACTCACCGAAACTGGGCACGTAGCTGTGATAGGGCAAAACACTTAGCCCCTGCCCCGGTTGCTGAGGATTCCGGCTGGACTCGATCGTTCCAACAACGAACCAAAACGCCTGTCGGGCAAAAAAAGGTGAACCGGCTTGAGTCACAAGCATTCCTTGCGCGCTGAGGCGTTCGACCAGAATGGAATAGAATTGCCTAGTATACAGGCGTGACAAGCTTATGGATTTCGGGTCAGGCAAATCTACAATGATCACATCATAAATCTTGTGATCCTGTTCCAGGAATTTCCACGCATCATTGCTTAGGATCGTTACGCGAGGATCCCTTAAAGCAAAATCATTCAAACTCGATAATGCAGGATGGTCGCGAAACAACTCGATGACTCTTGGATCAAGGTCCACCAAAGTGACATTGTGAACATCTGGGTAGCGGAGCACCTCTCTGACGGCCATTCCGTCCCCTCCGCCCAGAACCAGCACCTGAGCCCTGCGCGGTGCCAAAGCCATTGCAGGATGAACCAAAGGTTCGTGATACCGATGTTCGTCAAGGCTGTCGAATTGGATTGAGTGGTCCAGAAACAGCCGCACTCTGTCTCGATACCGCGTAACAGTAACCTGTTGATATGGAGTGTTTTCCGACAGGACTATGTCATCATCAAACAACTCAGCCTCGGTTATGGAGACCAGCCGTTCGGATTGCCATAGGCCCGCAACCGTGGCCAGCATGGCCAACGTCCAGACTGTGACTTGCCTGCCGGTCGCCAGCTCCCGAAACACCAGCAATGACAGCCCCGCCACCGCAAGATTTAACGCGCCGAATGCAAGACTTGCGGACATCAATCCGAAATGCGGAATAACTAACAACGGAAATGCCAGTGAGGCCACCAAAGCCCCCACGTAATCAACGCTCAACACGTTTTCGAAACGGAACTTTAGCGCCCCGATCTCCTCCAACACACGCGCGATCAATGGCAATTCCATGCCCGACAAGATCCCGATCGCAACCAGTGCCGCGTACAAAGGCAAGGCCACCTGACCTATCCACGCGTAGTTCAGGAACAGAACCGGGGCCATGAAGCCACCGACAATGCCCAACAGAATTTGCGCCCAAACAAACCCCGAAAAAGCATGAGTAACAAAGCGCGACAGCCACGCGCCAACCCCCATTGCCGACAGGAAAATCCCGATAACCAGCGAGAACTGACGCACCGAGTCGCCCAGCAGATAACTGGAAAGAGTTGCGGCAATCAGCTCGTAGATCAGGCCAGCCACGGCCACCAGAAAGGTCGCCGCAAGCAACCAAACCGCCCGTGCCTGAACCGCCGGAGCGGGTGTCATGACAGGATGACAGCTGCGATGATAATTGAGACGGCCACGAATAGCAGACCGATCAGAATTGCCAGCGCAATGTTCTGGTCCTTCTCGATCTCGCGCACGATGGAAAACGGCGTCAGCCAGTCGATCACTTTCCAGACACCCCACATCAGCGAGACACCAAGAACAGTGTAGAAGATGGTGCTTACAATCTCGGCGATCTGAATCGCTGCCAGATATTCCATTGGTTTTCCCTTATTTTACACGACCTGTTCGATAATATCCGCCGCCACCGCTACCGACGCGAACCGAAGTATCCAAATCCCGGCTCTCGGCGCCATAGCCGTGCCATGCGACGTACCCCACTGAAGCGATTGCGGTGGTTGAAATGACAATAAAAATAGCTCGGAACAGGTTCACGTTAATCCTCATCCACCCAATCGGTTCCGGACCAACGGGCGCGCTGGTGCAGCCATTTACGTCCGAATTGCAGCAAGAACAACAACCCGAAGCCTCCGGCCAACGCAAGCGTCCACAAGCTGCTGGACAGACCGGAACGCACACTGATCGTGAGCTGGTTGAAAGGATAACTCGGAACCGAGGATGCTCCCGGCCCGGTCCAGACCCCTTGGTCGGGCACGTCCACTGTTAGTGTGTAATCGCCTGTACGTTCTGGCCGAAACGACAAGTTGGCGCGTCTTGTTCCTTCGCTCCATGATCCGTCGGCGTCGCGGCCCGAATAATACTCGATGGTCCGGCCTGCGAGGAAGACAGGAGTATCGTCTGGATCCAGCAATTCCAGATCCAGATACGCCCAGCTGTTGCGAACATCGGCCGAAAAAGAAATACGCGTAAGCTGACTGTTGGCTTCCAGCGGGAACGTGATTTCTGCGGGAAAATCCGCCCGCGTCAGGACATGCGCGCCCAGCACATCTTCACCCGTGCGGCTGGCAAAAACAAAGGACATGACAAGGCAGATGATCGCAAACACGCACGAGGCAACCAGTACAAAGCCATAGTTCGGTCCGGCGACAAATGGCTCAAGCGGGTGAACGCGAAAAGGTTTCTGATCAAGCTGAACATCGAATGCGTCTTCGACTGTTTTTCTGGGGACATAAATCGAACGATAGCTCTCGCGTTCAGAGCCAGTCGTAGAAAATCCCAGCATCGCCGCATCAGACATCGCTGAGATGGTAGTGGTTTGCTCGCCTATTTCTGGCCGCCACGTGAATTCACCTTCGACGTAGGTGATCGAGCTTGTCGTCGTTTCGAAATAAACAAACCGCTCTCCATTTACGCGGACAATCGGCGGATATTCTGATATTTCCACTGCCCGCTCAGATATCCATCCTGGCCCACGGTGGCGTCGTGTAAACACCAAATGGCCAGCTTCCAGCGTTAGCCACGCATAACCATGTGTGGGCGAATAAAGCTGGTGATCAATCCACGTGTAGAACCGCCCGCCCCACCGCTCTGAGTGTTCAATCAACCCGATAATGGTGAAATCGACCCCATAGAGCGCGCCGGTCATCCCGATCGAAAACGGTGTCTTGGGACGCGTAAGTCCCTTGAACTGCCTGAGAGTTCTGTAGTTGTCCTGTGCGTCCAGTTCGCTACCGCAATAGGGGCAGATTTGCACCACGACACGACCGCCACCCAACACGTTCAGTCCCGCGCCGCAGCTCGTGCAGTTGATCGACAGTATCTCGGGGTTTCTGGCCATTACTGGCGCTCAACCTGTATGTCGAAAGGATCGTACCAGCGACCATAGAACCAAGCGGCGGACTGACCCCAAAATTCACCGGACAGCAACGCTTCGTCACCGGCAGACGCGTTTACGAATTGATAGATTTCTCCCACGGTCAGAGCTTCGTCGAACTGCCCGCGCAACGCGATACATTCGGCACTTTCCACTTCTGTCACCGTAAACGTCGCCGAGTCGAAGTATAATGTTTCGCCGGGTTTGAAGGGCGGTTGGTTCTTCGGCGCGTCGTCCGCCTGCAAACGGGTTTGCCGCACGACGTCACCCTCGTCGACCGAAATCCAGCAGGTTTCTCCGGCTTCATCCACACCGCAGAACTCATCCCAAAACCCGCGGCCGTAAGAATATCGGGCGTGACCAAGAATTCGGGTCGAAGTCCGGCCCATCACCACCCGGTCGCCAATCCCGAATAGTAGAGGTGCATCATGCATCACGCCTTGGTCACCCGCGACCGAGGCCGTTTCGTCGCTCAGCATCAGCGTGGTTCCGCAAGACGGACAAACAACGACCTTAATCAACGTCAATGAAATCGGGCAGTCCGTCCCGCAATTCGGACAGTTCAAATTCTCCATACCGTCAAGTTGCTTATGGGTTGCCAAAGCGCAAGAACAGTTTGACAGAGCAAGATGACGAGTGTTGCTTTTTGATCAGGTCAAGAATGCAGAGCCGGAATTCTGCTCCAAAATCTGCTGCACCAAAGGATTTGCAAACCGCCTTCGTAGAGTGACCGCGTAGAACGTTTCCTTGATCCGGGGATGCTCTTTGGCCTCTTTCAATCGACCCGAAGTCAGTTCGTCTGTCACAACGATAGGCGCCACAAGCGCAAGGCCAATATCTTCGCGCGCGAGCAGTCGCATCATCGCCATATCATCCACCTCGGCGGCGATCTGTGGACGGACCGATAACCGGCTGGCCAGCGCGTCAAAGGCCGTTCGAACGCTGCTGTCAGTTGTCGGCAGAATAAACGGTTGTTTATGCAACAACTCGCGCAAAGGTGCATCAGGCTGCAACCGTGCCGGAGTGCCCACGATGCTAACCTCTTGCTCACCGATCGAATGAATTTCGAAAGGGGTCAGACTATCATCAGGGGGAGGCCTGTTCATCAAGGCAAGGTCCAGATTGTGCGCTTCTAAACCCTCTAACAATTCGATCGGGCTGCCCGATCTTAGGATCACCTCCACATCCATACGAGACAAGATGGGCCTTAGAAACCCAATCTGAAAGTTGCGTGACAGGGTCGCCAGCGACCCCACCCTAAGTGCCTTTCGGTTCTGAACTGTTCCTTCCATCGTGGCCACAAGCTCTTGCCCCGTGGCGAAAATCGCGTCTGCATGGTCCAGCGCGATGCGACCAGCCTCGGTCAATTGCAACTGCCGACCGCGGCGTTCAAACAAGGCGTGACCCAGACGTTCTTCCAGTTGTTTGATTTGTACAGAAAGAGCCGACTGAGACAGGTTCAGACGCTGCGCCGTGCGGGTCAGGTTACCGTCATGCGCAACGGCCCAAAAATATCTGAGATGGTGATAGTTCAACGGCATATTGTTCTATTTATTAGAACGTAATCTTACAAACAATGAATTTTTATTGTCACAAATTCTGTCCTATCTGCCGCAAAAGGCCCTTTGGCCGCGAAACAGAAGGAAATTGACTATGGCTTACGTTTTTTTGCCGCTTCTTGGCCCGCTCGTTTTACTTGGGGCAGCTTGGCTTGCGTCGCGGCAACCCGGAAAACGGCCGGGAAACATAGCAGGCCTGACTGAAGTTGCCGCATTCGCGGCCTTTGTTTCCTCGATCCTTGCAACCATATTTCTGATGATAAACGGGCCCGGCACATCGGCATTGATCGGGATGTTCGGCGTCGGGCTCTCGGTTCACCTGGATGCGGTGAGTTCCGTGATGCTGCTGCTAGTCAACTTCATCGGCTGGATCGTGATCCGCTATTCCAGAACTTACATGGATGGCGAAGACCACCAAGGTGCCTTCGCGGGCTGGATGTCAGTCACACTGGCGTCGGTTCTTCTATTGGTCATGTCCGGCAACCTTGTGCAGTTCTTCGTGGCTTGGGTCGCGACCAGCCTGGCATTGAACAAATTGCTGCTATTCTATCCGGAACGCGCCACCGCGCAGCGCGCAGCACGTAAAAAAGCCTTCGTTGCACGGCTAAGCGAGGCGACCTTGGCATTGGCTTTTGCGCTGATCGTTGTCGCCACCGGGACTACAGACATAAAAACGATCCTTTCGGTCGTAGAACCAAACTGGCTGACGATGTCCGCTGCCTTTCTGATTGCCGTGTCTGCTGTCCTGGCTTCAGCCCAGTTCCCGCTGCATGGATGGCTGACCGAGGTTATGGAGGCCCCAACGCCCGTTTCGGCCCTGCTGCATGCAGGTGTCATCAATGCTGGCGGTCTGCTGCTAATACGTTTCGCCGACGTAATGTTGCTTGCGCCGGGTGTGATGGCTTTGTTGGTCATGTTGGGAGGGTTCACCGCCTTGTTCGGCGGGTTGGTGATGCTGACACAACCAGCAGTAAAAACATCGCTTGCATGGTCGACCATTGCCCAGATGGGCTTCATGGTCATGCAATGTGGCTTGGCGCTGTTCCCGCTGGCATTGCTGCACATTGTGGCCCATTCGCTGTATAAGGCACATGCGTTCCTAAGTGCAGGCGAAGCAGTGCGAAACGTCGCTGCAATTCGCCGCCCTGGACCGATTGCCGTCCCAAGCGCGCGTAACGTGTTGTTGTCTTTTGTGATCGCGATAGCAATCTACGGACTTGTTGGCATGGTCGTTGGGTTTGACGGAAAATCGGTTCAGGCCATTGCACTGGGAGTCATCCTGATTTTCGGCGTCGCTTATCTCTTGGCCCAAGGGTTTGCTGATGCTGCCCCACGGGCGTTGATGCAACGCACTGTCGCCTATGCTCTGGTCACTTCGGTCAGCTATTTCGCCCTGCAGGTCATCGCACAGAAACTGACTTCTGGAACCCTGCCAGCTACTCCGGTCCCGGGCCCGCTTGAATGGGCTTTGATTATCCTCGCATTGATCAGCTTTGGCTGTGTTGCCGTGGCACAGGCGACATTCCCGTTATGGGCCTCGCACCCAGCAGCGGCAGGGCCAAGGGTTCACCTGACCAATGGTCTCTATGCAAATGCAGTTTTCGATAAGTTGCTGGACGGTTGGTCCAAGCGTTCGATCGTGTGAAAAGAACTTTCCTCATGTTTGCGAAACTTGAAACCTACCCCGCCCCTTTGTTGGAACTTGTGACCGAGGCCAACGACGCCTCCAAAGCGATCCCGCCCCTGTTCCCGCTTTCTTCTAGCGTTGCGGTGAACCCCTTTCTTGGCCAGATTGATGAGCCACTTTCTGTCACCGCGGCACGCCTTGAACGGGTTGCCGGAACACGGATCACCCCTGCTCGCGAATACTGGAAAGCCAAATTTGAGAGCGACGAAATCTCGCAGGAAGATGTGCGCGCCGCTGTGTCGGCGGTTGAAGGGCAATTTAACGCACCAAGCCTGCAAGAAGTACTGGACGCATTAGACACACCTCATGACACGCCGCAGCCACTGGCAACCGTCGCCGAACTTGCTGCCGATGTTTCTGGTATTGATTGGCCTGGCTTGATCGAGGATCGCATCGGCGCCTGGGCTGCGGGTCATTTTGATCAGGGTCAGGCGCTCTGGCAGCAAGCCGATACAGGCGGCGTATTCCAGTCGTGGCGGGAATTCGCCACGCGTGACCTGACGCCTGAAATCCACGGTTTGAAAGGCTTTTGCGCCTTTGTCACTCGAACCAACAGGTCGCATTGGCGCGCCATAGGAAGGGCGTCCGAGCGGTTGGGCGTCGACACTGAGGCCGCCAAAACGACATTCCATCGCTGGTTGATAACCTTGGGAGGTTGGGCGCAGTACGGCCGGTATCATTTGTGGCAGGCCGAATTGGACGGACGCCCGGACAGCACTGTGGCCGAGTTGCTGGCCGTTCGCATGGTGTTTGATGAGGCGCTATATGACCTCTACCAAGACCAAATCGCCGCCCGTTGGGCCGAGGTCGTAGCCAAGCACCGCACACCCGTCACGCCGTCCAAGTCCGAGGTTATCGACGCTGTCCTGCAGGATGCAGCTGAACGCGCACAACAACGCGCTTTGGCTACTAAACTGAAAAAAAGCGAACCCGTCGCCTCCAATGGACGCCCTGAAGTACAGGCAGCGTTCTGCATCGACGTCCGCTCTGAGGTTTTCCGCAGGGCGCTGGAAGCGCAGGATGCCAAAATCGAAACCATCGGCTTTGCCGGGTTCTTCGGTTTGGCCAGCGCACACAAGGCTGCAGGGTCGGACGTGACCGAGTTCAGGGGTCCGGTTCTATTGAAAGCCGGGGCAACCTCGGAAGCTGTTGAACCTGTCAAAGCTGACCTGAACCGCCGCTACACGGCGCGGGCTAAACGCGCATGGGGCCGGTTCAAGCTGGCCGCCGTGTCGTCCTTTGCCTTTGTCGAGGCCAGCGGCCCGGTTTATGCCGGTAAACTTGTGCGGGATTCGTTTGGTCTGGGTGACAAGGCCAAACCGGAACCGGCGCCAAAACTGGACCCTTCCCTAAGCTTTGAAACGCGGGTCGGTATGGCCAAGTCTGTTTTGTCGGCTATGTCGCTGACCCATAACTTCGCACGAATTGTCATGTTGGCGGGCCACGGTGCCGACGTCACAAACAACCCCCATGAAAGCGCATTGCAATGTGGGGCTTGTGGTGGCTACGCCGGAGATGTGAACGCTCGCCTTTTGGCTGGGCTGTTGAATGATCCCGACATACGAAGTTGTCTTCAGGCTCAAGGGATAGATATACCCGAAGACACCGTGTTCTTACCTGCGTTGCATCACACGACGACTGATATGGTCACTTTGTTCGACCAGGATTTACCATCAGGCACCGCAGCGGCAGAGATTGCGCAGCTCAAAACCTGGTTGGATGCCGCAGGGGATCTGTCCCGCGCAGAACGCGCGCAACGCCTGCCGCGTGCAAACGAGTCTGCAGCAGTTCTGCGTCGTGCACGTGATTGGGCTGAAACGCGGCCCGAATGGGGTCTTGCCGGGTGTCGAGCGTTTGTCGCCGCTCCACGTGACCGGACCAATGGCGCGGACTTGTCCGGGCGGGCATTTCTGCACAACTACAACTGGCGACAGGATGATGGGTTTGGCGTCCTTGAATTGATCATGACTGCTCCGGTTGTCGTGGCCAGCTGGATCAGCTTGCAATATTACGGTTCGACCGTTGCGCCCGACTTGTTCGGAGGAGGCAACAAACTTCTGCACAATGTGGTTGGCGGGATAGGCGTGCTGGAAGGCAATAACGGCGCCCCCAGGCCGGGCTTGCCATGGCAGTCCGTGTATGATGGCAACGGATTCCAGCATGATCCTCTGCGCTTGACGGTGGTCATCGAAGCCCCTCGCGAGGCGATGTCAAACATCTTGGCACGTCACCCTGACGTCAAAGCGCTTTTTGACAATGGGTGGCTTAACCTGATCGCCATGGATGACAGCGGACAACTGGCTTGGAGATACGACGGCGACCTTGAGTGGTCCCCAATCCGCGAAACTCCAGACACCTCAGGCGCAATCGCAGCAGAATAAGAACAGAGCAGCAAGACACAGTAATTTTGGCGGTTAGGTCCATTTGAAATTGGACTTAGCCAGCCTGTCTATTTTGCCTAGCTTGAAACAAGACTACGAGGGCAAAGAGGCTAAATATCCAGAGTATTCTTGGCCAGTCCCTGACGGTTTCCCCTTTTACCTGCATTGTTTCCCTTGCACCTTGCTCGCTTAAGGTTTCTGGTGCGGGTAAATATTTGCAAGAGGTTCCAATGCCCCAAACATCCGATACCAACCGTCGTATCGTTCTTGCTGAACGCCCTGTTGGTCAGCCCAACGAAAACACGCTTCGGCTTGAAACCACAGATATCCCGTCACCAGGCGCTGATGAGATGCTAGTGCGAACGGTCTTTATGTCGCTCGACCCCTACATGCGCGGCCGCATGAACGACGCAAAATCCTATGCCGAGCCCGTCGAAATTGGCGGCGTCATGACCGCTCAGGTTGTGGCTCAAGTGATCGAGTCGAACCTGGATGGGTACGAGGCCGGTGACTATGTCTTGAATATGAGCGGCTGGCAGGACTACGCGATTTCGAACGGAGAGCAGGTGGTCAATCTGGGCAAAACACCAGACAATCCATCCTGGGCTTTGGGTATTTTGGGAATGCCCGGCTACACGGCCTATGCAGGTTTGTTGAAAATTGGCGAGCCCAAGCCCGGTGAAACCGTCGTTGTTGCAGCGGCTGCGGGACCGGTCGGGGCAACTGTGGGACAGATTGCCAAGCTTAAAGGATGTCGCGTCGTCGGCATCGCAGGCGGGCCGGAAAAATGTGCGCATGTTGTCCAGAACCTTGGCTTTGACGCCTGTATAGACCACAGATCCGACGATATGGCAGCTCAACTGCGCGATGCATGCCCAGATGGCATCGACGTCTATTTCGAGAATGTTGGCGGTACGGTGCTTTATGCAGTTCTGCCGTTGCTAAACCCGTTTGCACGGGTCCCTGTCTGCGGAATCGTAGCGTGGTACAACCTGCCCGGTTTGCCGGAAGGGCCGGATATGGGCCCTGCGATCTTGGGCACCTTGCTGCGGATGAAAGTCAAAATGCAGGGGTTCATCATTTTCGACAATTTCGGCCCCGAGGTTTATCAGGAATTTGTACGAGACATGACAGGCTGGCTTAAGGACGGCTCGGTATCGTACAAAGAACACGTAGTGGATGGGCTGGAAAACGCGCCAGAGGCCTTCAATCAACTACTCGCTGGTGGTAATTTCGGCAAAATGGTTGTGAAAGTCGGCTGATTGGCATTCGAAAGCAGGCGTTGCGCCTTTGATGCGCAACGCCAGTAAACATCCGGCGAATTGTCGGCCGGTCGCCGTTTTGGCCGCCACGTTTCCGCCAGTCGATATGGCATCAACCTAACAGATGCGTGAATTTTCGGGCGTTTAGCAAAGCAACCTTTGCGCTTGGCAAATTCTCAATCCAATACTGCTTTACCGGTCATTATTGTGGAGATGTGATGCGGATAAGTGTAGGCATCGCTGTATCTATCCTGGTCGCCCTGTCCATTGGCGTGTCAACTTTTATTGTTCATACGCTTTGGTGGACAACGGCACGGGACAACAGCCGTATGCTGGCTGCTGAAATCAACACTCAGATCGCCAATACCGTCCGGATCGAGGTCGGCGCGACACTCAGCTCGGCCGAAGCGGCCTGGGCCGCAGTGCGCACCATTTTCGTGCAGAATGTCATCGCCACGCGCCAGGCAGACAAGCGAGAATTCGTATTCCTGTCGCAACTACAAGCGCAGCCCAATATCTCGTGGATATTCTTCGGCTGGCCCGACGGCAATTTCTTCGCATCGCACCGCCTTGGGGATGGCGGCCTTGAGATGGTCGAAATCGATAGGAACATCCGCGATCGGCAGTTGCGAACCGACCAATACATTTTCATTCCAGGTGACATCCAGTTCGAAGAGCGAAAATTCCGTGAAACAGAATATGATCCACGCGACCACGCCTGGTTTAATAACTTTATGAGCCTGAACTCATCGGGATGGATCGAAGCGCGGGATCTGCCAGGAAGTGAAAAAACGGTCTATGCTTATGCCGGTCCCATTGACGTCAACCGCGGGCGACAGGGTGTTCTAGCGGTCGCAATCGAAACCGACCGTTTGTCGCGGTTCCTTGCGACCTTACATCCCGGCGAGTTCGGAGCAGCCTATATTCTGGATGCTGATGGCAAGGTGATCGCAGTTCCCGACGCCATGGCAGATGAAACGACACCGGCCCGAATGGGCGAAGGCGAGTTGTACGAGGCCGCCATGATATCGGGCGAACGGCTTTTGGGTGACCCTGCCAAAAATCCTGCCGGCGGGGCAACGACCCGGGTTGTAATAGACGGCGTTCCCTATGCAGTTGCCCTGACCCCGTTGGGATTTTATGGCTGGCGCGTTGCTACCGTAATACCGGAATCCGCATTCCTGTCTGGAATCGACAAAACTCTGATCAACCTTCTTTATATTCTGATTGGGGTAGTCGTTTTCGCCACCGGGTTAGCCATCTGGCTGGTCCGTAGGGTTGTGGCGAACCCTTTGGCGCGGATCGCCGAAGACCTTAACAAGATCGAACGTTTCGATGTTGAGCGTATTTCACGCAGGCCCTCAAAGCTGTCAGAACTGGCCAACCTGTCTGCGGCAACGGCCAGTATGGCTGCGGGTCTGTCAGCGTTCCGAAAATATGTGCCAACCGATTTGGTTCGCATGCTGGTTGCCGAAGGCATCAAAACGCAGCCGGGCGGTGATATGAAGCAAATCTCGGTTTTGTTTTGCGATGTGACTGGCTTTACCGGACTGTCCGAGAACCTGGGCCCAGGAATTGTTCAGTTGATGGAACCGTTCTTCACTGCCGCTTCGGCCGCGATTGCAAAGCATGACGGCACTATCGACAAGTTCATGGGTGATGCAGTGATGGCCTTTTGGGGGGCACCACGTCAGGATAAAAACCACGCGGAAAACGCCTGTCGTGCGGCGCTGGATCTTGTCAAAACCGTCGACGCGGCAGGCATTAAGGACAGTCAGGGTATTCCTCTGCGGCTACGGATCGGGGTGAACAGCGGCGAGGCGCTTGTGGGGAACATAGGATCCGAACAGCGCCTGAACTATACGGCGATTGGCGATGTGGTGAATGTCGCAAGCCGACTGGAAGGCGCGAACAAAGTCTACGGCACCCTTATCCTGATCGGCCCAGAGACCCGACGCGAAGCCGGCGATTCTGTAATTGTGCGCGAATTGGATACGCTCACGGTGTTCGGCCGCAGCGAAGAGCTTGTGGTTTATGAACTGATTGCAATGACCGAAGGATACAACCCCTCACGCGATTGGATCGAGGCATATGAACGCGGCCTAACGCTTTATCGCGCCGGGCAATTCGAAAATGCCCTGTCAGAATTTGAAACCGCTGACCAAATCCGTGGCGGGGACCTTGCCTCGCTCGCGATGGCCGACAAAATGCGAGAACTTCTGGCAAGCCCACCCGCTGAGGGATGGAAGCCCGTAACCATCACTGAAAAATCCTAAATAAGTCAGCTGGTTCTACAGAAGCTGCAAAAAACAGCACATTTTCCTTTATTGACTGGTGTTCAAAATAAACGAAATCCGATAGTCAGAGCGCCAAAAGATTGTAAGACAGAAAAACAGCCCCGTGTTCGACCTACCCGCGCAGCGCGCGCATCTCTCAGAAAAATATGACCTGACCCCGCCGTTTAAGCACCCATCACTCCTACAAAACGGTGGACTGAAAACCCAAACTGATCTGTTGATTAAATTTGTACCAAACGCCGCACTCGGGTCGTTGGCTTCACACGACAAAAGGGCGTGGCCTCGCATTCAGTTTCGACACCACACTCGTGGTTAGGGATAGGCAACCCTATACCTGTTGCAACAACAAGGTTAAGTCGCGCCCTGCCATGCAACGCCGGGGCCCAAACGATACCCCCATGGCAATCCCGCATTGCGCCAACCATTAAGCGCACGTACGCCGCGAGCGTCCTTGTCACCCTCAAACCCTTCGATCAGGTTCCAGACATTTGTATAACCCGCCTTGGCCAATTGACGGGTTGCGACAGCAGACCGCGCCCCTGACCGACAAGTGACAAAAACGGCATCCTGCCGCAATCTCCCCTGCTGCTTCAACAAAGCATCAAACTCGGGCACCAGATTACGATTATTTTTCATTTGGTACTGACCGCTTTGCGGATCGACTTGGTGAGTAACAATGCCCAGTGGGATGATCTTATCCAACCCCTCGGGGTGGCCCACAAAAGAAACCTCGATCGGGTCGCGTACGTCGACGAACAAGATGTCACTATCCCGCTGCAGGGCCGCAAATGCAGCCTGCGGCGTCAAATACAAGCCCAATGGTGTCCGTTGCCGGTCTGATAGGCGCGCTGGATCGACCGAAGTTTCAATCGAACTGGCACCCGAAACCAACGACGGTAAGGCCAGCGCCGTCGCGATCCCCATACCCAGAACGGCCCTGCGTGACGGAGGTGTGCGCAGGGTCATTGGTCGACCTTTCCACAGGTGCATAGGCCCAGCATCGCGTAGATCGGACAGAATTTGACGAAAGCTGTAACGATAAACACCGCGCCCAGCCAGCCCCACAGGCCAACAGTGCCAGTCAAAGCCAAGAGGATCAGCGCTGTCCCCAGGATCAGACGCAATGCGCGGTCGATAGAGCCTACGTTGGATGTGAATTCCATGATCGAATCTCCTTGATGATCTGGGAAGAGATTCGCAGCTTTTGGCTTGGCTATATGTGACGAGGTCACACAGACGCGGATTTTGCGTGCAACTGCAATGCAGAACGATTCTGCAGGTGGATTACACCCCGTTCTAACGCGACCCATCCCCGGTGTTCGAAATCCTTGAGAATACGCGACATCACCTCGCGTGCGCTGCCCAGCTCAGTGGCAATTCGCTGATGAGTGGTGTGAATGTCGGGGACATCTTTGCCTTGATCCAGCAACCACTGCGCCAGCTTCTGATCCATACGGTTCAGCAAAAGGTCGTCGATGACTTCGGACAGTTCGACGATCCGTTGAGAAAATGCCATGAAAACCGCAGCGCGAAACGCCGAGTCCATAGCCAGTAGCGCGTTGAACCGGTCCCGGCCAATCGCCAGTGCGGTCACTGCCCCTTCGGCATAGCCAAAACCGGAATATGGAATGTCGGACAACATACAAGATGTCGTCATCACACAGCTATCATTGGGACCAACGCGGTACAGCACCACCGTACGACCAGACGGGCTGGTTTGTTCAACGCGCACGATCCCCGACCGGACAATCAGAAAAACCTGTCCGTAGGCACCCGGAGCAAACAACTGCGCTCCGTCAGGGATTGTCATGCGCGTCCCTTCAGCTTCCAGCCGGTCGAGGATGGATGTGCTCCAACTTTGATGCGTCACCTAGGTAGCTCCGAATTGCGATGACCCGAACTTAAGCGCTGACCGCTTTGGGAAAAACCCACACCGCCTGTGACAAATCCATGTCTGACGGGGCAAGTGACTCAAATTCCCAAATGGGACTGCCCTTGCGAGCCCTATTTCCGCTGCTTCACCAAACCGGCAAAATTGTCAGCCAACGCTGAGGCATCATCCCGATCCATTTTCACAGTCGGCAAGGCCGAGAGATCAAGCCGGGTTTCGCCGTCGAACAACGCCATTATATCAACATCAAATGCAATTTCGCGCGCGCCGCTCTCAAGGTTTAAAGCCAGGCTTTGCTCACGCATATTCTCGTCAAACCCGACATGGTAGACCAGAGGAATAAGCCCATCCGCCCCGCGCAGAGCGCCTTCGGCCAGTACGAACTTGTAGCCGATCTCCCAATTCCACGCCATGCGGCTGTTCGGGTCTACATCTCCGCGCGGCATGATCGACCCGTTGGTCTGAGCATCCAAACCGATGGCAAAGGAGATTTCCGAGACGGTCTGCAAGGGCATTTCCAGGATAGTCACCTCATATGTTTGGCTACGGCCATCAAACCTGATCAGGTAATAGCTGTCGGGAACCGCAAATTGCCGGGGGCCATCGGAAAACACCACATTGCTTAGAAAAAATCGAAAGTCGCGCAGGCGAAAAGGTTCGCCCCCAATTGGATCGGAATGGACAAATTCATCGAAAATGAAAGTCGCGTCACCGGTCATCGCGTGGAATTCAAGCGTCATCGGAGATTGAGCCGCAACCTGCGCGCCCCACAAGGTCAGACCCAACCCTGCCCCCATCAACTGTCGTTTTACCGTTAGAAGATTGATCATGAACAGCACCTTAAAATGGGTTCGAAAACTTTGGATTTGACAAGAATGCTTCGTCCGTGAGCGTGTGCAGAAAGGCGATGATTGCATCTATTTCCACTTCGGTCAGTTGCAGCCCCAATGCCTGTGTCGGGTCGGCCACTTCATTATCTGCCTCGAGGATCAGCGGGCTAAGCGTGCCGCTGAGGACGATACCTTCATTGTAGTGGTTCAAAACCTCTCGCAATGTCTCAAAACGCCCATCATGCATGTAAGGACCGGTGACTGCGATATTGCGCAGGCTGGGTACTTTAAACTTTCCATGGTCACCATCGTAGTCGGTCGTGGCACTCAGGCCGGGCTTTAGGTCTGTATCGGAGTCTAAACCGTTGTTGCTGAACCCATCAAACCCCTCGGCAAATCCGGCGGTGACAAACTGACTATGGCAATCGATACAGTTCCCTCCGCGCAGTGATGTTTTCACATCCGGATGCGCCATGAACAGTTTGCGCCCATGCTCCTCCTGATCGCTCAACTTGATATCACCCCGCAGGTAACGGTCATATTTGCTATCGGCGGAAATCAACAGTCGAACAAATGTCGCCAGCGCTTTGGAAACGGCCTGTTCCGAAATTTCGCCGTAAGCAGCGTCAAACATTTTTTGGTAGTGGGCGGAAGCTCTCAACTCATCCAACAACGCGTCCAGAGGCTGGTTCATCTCAATCGGGTTAAGCAAAGGCTGCAGGGCCTGATGTTCAAGGCTTGGGCTGCGTCCATCCCATAGAAACAGTTGCGGCCCCCAAAGCAGATTGCCCAGGGCCATTGCATTGAAGTCCAATTCTTCACCGTTATGCCCAACCGACCGCGCGCGGCCATCTGTGAACCCACGAGTCTGTTCGTGACAGGTTGCACAAGACATCGTGTTGTCACCCGACAGGATCGGGTCGTAAAACAGATTTCGACCCAGCTCAAAGGCTTCTTCCGTCAGCGGGTTGTCGGCGGGTACCGTAAACCGGCCAAATACAAAGGGTGCTTGAAAGCCCTCTATCGGCGTAGGATCGGCATGGCCCTGACCATCAAATGAACCAAAAAGCACCCAAGCCAAAACGGCCGTTAGCCCGGTGCAAACGGCCTTTTTGGACTTGGAAGAACGCAGCCTAGTGGTGATGTACGAAGCCCGAGCCAAACAGGCCTTCGACATTTTCGACCCCTTTCCGGTACGTTTCTTTGAAATTCACCGTGCCCAGACGCTCTCCGGTTTCCAGATCATGGACGGTAATTGTGTTGGCATTGACCGAAGCGATAAAATCGACATCCGTCGGATCATTCGCTTCAGCATTTCCAAGGTTCAAAAGGTTGTTCTGAACGGCGATCAGATCGCGTCCAGACGCCGAAGTGAAAAAGATCATGTGATGCGCACCTGGATCGGCAACGATATCAGGACCAGACGTGACAAGCTGAGGCAGCTTCGACAAGTCGTAGCGCTTTACGACACCCGGCAGAGCGTGACTGATAAACAGCTCATCCTCGGTTCCATAGAACTCAAGTGGCACGCCTGTGCCGTTTTCAGTGCCGGAATAGATCACTTTGCCTTCGCCAAACGTCTTAGTCGCCGCATCGTAAGGGATGGACCAGGTTTCAAAGCCAAACATCGTATTCACCATGACCGCTGGTTCGATCTCTGGGTGGATCGACGGGCGGGCAAAAAGCACCTCGACCGGAGATGAAGGGAAGCCGATCGGTGTCTCACCTTCGACTGTAATTGTCTGGATAGGTTCGAGCGTATTGAGATCGATTACCGTGATTGAATTGCCAACTCCGGTCGCCAGGTCAGGATGGACTGTTGACGAGATCACCATACGATCTTCAAACGCCGAAATCCCGTGGGGATACATGATGTAAGGCGCACCCTCAGCGCCCTCGCTCTTACGGGCCTCAATGACTTTTACGACTTCATTCGTCTGTGGATCAAACACACCTAATGACCCACCGTCGTCGCCGCCAAGGCCGCCCATGAACGTGACAAACATGTACTCGGACCCATTCGACGTGGTCCACATGATGTCTTCGCCGACCATCTGGCCTGCGGTGTCCAGACATTCAAAACCTGAGACCTGTGGCGCACCGCTGGAATCGCGGACAAGACCGATTTCTGCCAAACTGCATGTTGGGTCCAGCCCGGTGGCATACAGGCGACCATTCGGACTGTAATACAAGTGATGAAACGGCTCAGCCATGTCAGGTTGTTCGGCTTCGCTGAGTATTTTCCCGAAGTTTTCGGATTCCGGATCAAGCTCGACAATCGCGACACTGTGCGACGTGTCCAAAGTTGGCAGTCCGCGCAGCAAAACCATGCCCTGACTTTCTTCGCGAGCACTTTCAGCCAGTACTGATGTTCCGCCCGCAGCGATTACAATCGGCAAAGCAAACGCGTTGAGTATCCTTGATGTTTTCATATTGATTTCCCCCCAAATACTTACACGAAAACAAAACGTAAAACCCTCCTTCTAAGGGCTGCACGTAACATTTGCCTGACCGTCAGTGATCGCATCTTCAACACACCGAAAACGCTGGCACATGTTTAAGACGATAGCGTCTTGCGATTGTTCTGTGCACACAAACCTTAACGCACCCCACTCAAAATTTCGAGGTTGCCGCGTGAACGTTGGCTGTTTTAATGCAAACCTTAGCTACTAAATCGCGAGTTTTGCCCGAAATGTACGGGCTGCGCTTGCTCTCAGGAATTGGGTGTCGGCTTAGAACTTGAAAGCATACGTCGTTTCTCGGCCATTGTCTCTCGCCGGCGTCTTTCAATTCCCAGGCGGAAAGACTCCTCTACAAAATCAATATGGTCGAATGCGGACTGTTCGGCACGCGCCTCGTCGCCCGCAATGACAGCCTCACCGAGTTCTTTGTGCTGTTGCACCAATCGCTCGCCGGTTCCGTCAATGGTTTTCAGGAACTCGCGGTTGTAGAAAACGCCTTGGCGAGTCAATTCATAGATTGAGGCCATCATGTGAATAAGCGTGGCATTCTGGCTTGCGTCAACAATTGCTGCGTGCAACGCAAAATCAGCTTCCCGAGAAGCAGCCGGATCATTCGCGCGCCAAGCTCGGTCATCTTCGGCCAGAATTTCCGTGATCCGTTCTTTGTCGGCCTTAGTCGCGCGGCGCGCGGCCAGTCGCGCAGCAAAGCCTTCTTGTTCGCGGCGATACTCAAGATAGTCGAAAAAGGCAGGCTCGTGGCGTTCGTACAATGCCAGCAAAGCAGGCATCATTGCCTGCCCTGTCAAAGCGGCCACAAAAGTGCCTTCGCCGTGTTGGGTTGTGACCAGACCACGCTCTTCCAGAACATGTAGCGCTTCACGCAGTTTAGGCCGGGACACGCGCAACATCTCTGCCAAATCGCGCTCGGAAGGCAGTTTGCGGCCCTGCTTGAGAATACCTGAAGCAATAAGATCCTCGACCTGGGCAACCACCGCATCTGCAAGCGATTCGTGGCCGATTGGTTCAAAAATCGCAGTTGGTGTCATCACGCGCGGCCTTTTGTGGTTTGGGCTCAGTCGTTCTTACTGGTAAATTAAAATAACCTCTGAGACGCCAAACTTCAACTAGTTTCTGCGCACACAGGCTCACCTGACAAATTACCTTAATAGTATGTTTTAAATTATTTTATTCTGAATTCCTGAACTTCTCGCCCAAAGTCAGAAATTATCTACCGATCGAGACGCAATGCAGTTCGTGCCTGCGGCCACATGATCCAGTGGTAAATAAAGTTGTTGACTGGATATGTTGGTAAACTTTATTGACCACTCAAGGCGCCGGATAACCTGGCGTCACAGATTGATTGGACTTTGCGTCCGAACCATCCCGGAGGAGAATTCATGAAAAAGACCCTGACGAGCCTTGCAGTCGCTGCCAGCTTGATCGCCGCACCCGCGCTTGCCGCCGACAAGCTGCTGCTGAAAACACCTATCGCCTTCTCGACCGAACTGCCGGGTCTGGGCTCGCCAATTCCACGCGTGGCCGAGCAGCTGCAGCTGATGTCGGGCGGCACGCTGAAGATGAAGGTCTATGAGCCGGGCAAGCTGGTTCCGCCATTTGAAATTCTGGATGCGGTGTCGACTGGCAAGATCAACTCGGGCTACACAACCGCCGGTTACTGGGCGGGTAAAATCCCGGCCGCACCGCTGTTCTCGGCCGTTCCGTTTGGCCCAGAAGCCGGCGAATACATGGCCTGGATGTATTACGGAAACGGTCGCGCGCTGTATCAGGAAATGTACGACCAGGCGGGCTATAATGTGCACGTCATGCCCTGCGCCATCATTGCCCCGGAAACCTCGGGCTGGTTCGCAACCGAGATCAACAGCCCCGAAGATCTGGACGGCCTGAAGATGCGCTTCTTTGGCCTGGGCGGCAAAGTCATGCAGAAACTGGGCGTTGCAACCTCGTTGCTGCCCGGTGGTGAGATCTTCCCCGCGCTGGAAAAAGGCGCAATCGACGCGACCGAGTTTTCGATGCCCGCAATCGACGCTCGCTTGGGCTTCCACAAGCTGGTCAAGTACAACTACTTCCCCGGCTGGCACCAGCAGGCAACCGTGTTCGAATTGATGATCAACAAGGATGTCTGGAATGAAGCCAGCGACCAGCACAAGGCGATCATCGAAAATGCCTGCAAAGCGTCGATGACAGACAGCTTTGCCGAAGGCGAAGCCATTCAGCACGCCGCGTTGCTTGACAACGTCGAAAACAACGGTGTCACCATCAAACAATGGTCGCCCGAGATGCTGGACACCTTCCGCACCACTTGGGAAGAAGTCGCTGCTGAAGAAGCTGCAAACGATGCCTTCTTTGCCAAAGTCATGACCGACATGACCGAGTTCCGCGAAGGCTATGACCTGTGGAAAACCAACGCGTTCCTCCCTCGTCAGTAAAATTGAACGACTGACGCGTCCGGGGCGGCGGGCTCCTCCGCCCCGGATATTCACAGGACCACTGCCTGCAAAGCCTTGATCGCGCCCGCGCCGATCAACCGAGGGAGGATTACCCATGGCCACGCCAAAGAACGTCAATGATCCGGTCGAAGCCTATGAAGGCCTCCTGGAACATCCCGATACAGACCGCCAGAAAATTGCTGTTGCCATAGACACCAGCGTAAAGGCCGTTGGCCATGTGGTGATGTGGGCCAATGTGCTGCTGATGGCCGCGATTTTCACTCAGGTTTCACTGCGCTATTTGTTCAGCCAGAACTATCCCAAACTGGACGAGATCCAGTGGCATTTCTACGGCATCGTGACGATGATCGGCATATCCTATGCCCTGATCACCGACAGCCATGTGCGTGTGGACGTGCTGCATATGCAGCTTTCCCGCCGCGCTCAGCGGGTGATCGAGGTGATCGGCATCCTGACCCTGCTGACCCCGTTCATCTATCTGATGATCGACCAAGGGTATGACTATTTCTACGAAAGCTTCCGCGTCAACGAACGGTCCGACAGTCCGACCGGCCTTCCGGCACGGTGGGCGTTCAAAGCGGTCATTCCTATCAGCTTTGTGCTACTGGCGCTCGCCGCCCTTGCCCGACTGATCCATGATGGCCACGCGCTGATCTACGGACCCGAGAGCGAACGCGAAGGCGCGCCGCTGCGCCGTGTCCTGCTGGTTCTGGCCGTCTTTGCCGCGATCTGTGTGGGCCTGACATTCCTAGTGGAAACCACCGAGGAAAAGCTGGTCATCGCCATGTTCCTGACCTTCATCGCGCTGCTGTTCACTGGCTACCCGGTGGCATGGGTGCTGGCGGGTGTGGGTGTGGCCTATTGCGGGCTGGCCTATCTGTTCGACAACGACCTGATGCTTTGGACGGGGCTGGAAAGCACCTTTACCGGGCTGGACTATCTGACGTTGGGCGCGGTGGTAAATCGGGTCTATGCGACCATGTCCAACGCGGTTCTGGTGGCCCTGCCGATGTTTATCTTCATGGGCCTGATGCTGGACGAATCCGGCGTGGCCGAGCGTCTGATGTCCTCAATGCAGCGCCTCTTTGGCACAGTGCGCGGAGGTTTGGCGATCACCGTGACCCTGATCGGGATCATCCTTGCGGCTTCAACCGGGATCATTGGTGCGTCTGTCGTGTTGCTGGGCGTGCTCTCGCTACCCTCGATGATGCAGCAGAAATATCAACCGACACTGGCGGCAGGCGTGGTTTCCGCGTCCGGTACGCTGGGCATTCTGATCCCGCCCTCGATTATGCTGGTGATCATGGCCGACCAGATGGCCCTGTCTGTGGGTGATCTGTTCATGGCCGCCGTCTTCCCCGGAGTGATCATCGGTGGGCTGTACCTGAGCTATATCTTCATCCTTGCGCTGGTGAAACGCGACGCGGCCCCCGTGCCCGAAGGCGCAACGGCCCCCGATTGGGCAGCCGTCAAGGACGTGCTGATCGCCGTCATCCCGACACTGATGCTGATCCTTGCGGTGCTGGGGTCGATCTTTGCGGGCCTGACCACGCCGACCGAAGCGTCGGGCATCGGGGCACTGGGTGCGACCCTGCTGGCCTTGGGCTATCGCAAGCTGACCTTCCAAAAGCTGTGGAACGTGCTGGTGTCGACCTTCAACACCACCGCCTATATCTTTGCGATCTTCCTAGGCGCGACCGTGTTCTCTTATGTACTGCGCGAACTTGGCGGCGATGAGCTGATCGAACATGTGGTTCAGTCCACCGGCTTTGGAGCCAATGGCACGATCCTGTTCATCCTGTTCATCGTTTTCCTGCTGGGCTTTGTGCTGGACTGGATCGAGATCACCCTGATCGTCCTGCCCCTGATGCGCCCGATCGTGAATGGGCTGGGCATCGACATCCCCGGCTTTGGCGTCTTGGACGAACCCGCGCTGGTCTGGTTCGTGATCCTAGTGGCAGTCACGCTGCAAACCAGCTTCCTGACACCTCCGGTTGGCTTTGCCTTGTTCTATCTCAAGGGCGTTTGCCCGCCAGAGATTAAACTGACCGACATCTACAAGGGCATCATCCCGTTTGTCCTGCTGCAACTGACCGGGCTAGCGTTGGTCTTCCTGTGGCCCACATTGGCCACCTGGCTGCCATCCGTCGCGTATTGATAGGAGGAAGAGACATGCGTCTGACCGATTGCCATAACTTCCGCGATTTCCGCCAACTGGCCAAGCGCCGCCTGCCGGGACCAATCTTCAACTATATCGACGGTGGCGCGGATGATGAGGTGACGTATCGCGAGAACACCAACGCCTTTGATCGCTGCGATCTGCTGCCATCGGTGTTGCGCGGGGTGAAGGACGTGGACATGTCCGTCACCGTCATGGGGCAAAAGCTGGACATGCCGATCTATTGCTCGCCCACCGCGCTGCAGCGCTTGTTCCACCATCAGGGCGAGCGCGCCGTGGCGGCGGCGGCCGAGAAATACGGGACGATGTTCGGCGTATCCTCGCTGGGCACCGTTTCGCTTGAGGAACTACGCCAGAAACACAAAAACCCGCAGGTCTACCAATTCTATTTCCACAAAGACCGGGGCCTGAACTCGGCCATGATGCAGCGCGCCAAAGAGGCGGGTGTCGAGGTGATGATGTTGACCGTGGACAGTATCACCGGCGGCAATCGCGAACGTGACCTGCGCACGGGGTTCTCGATCCCGTTCCGGCTGACGCTGGGCGGCATGATCCAGTTTGCGATCAAACCGATGTGGGGCATCAACTATGTCACGCGCGAGAAATTCCGCCTGCCGCAACTGGACGAGCACGTGGACATGAGCGGCGGAGCCAGCTCGATCGGTGGCTATTTCACCGAAATGCTGGACCCGTCGATGAACTGGGACGATGTGGCCCAGATGGTTCGGGAATGGGACGGTCAGTTCTGCCTCAAGGGGATCATGACCGTCGAGGACGCCCGCCGCGCGGCCGAGATCGGCTGCACCGGGATCATCCTGTCGAACCATGGCGGACGTCAGCTGGACGGCTCGCGCACACCTTTCGACCAACTGGCCGAGATCGTTGATGCCGTCGGCGACCGAGTGGACGTGATGATGGACAGTGGCATCCAGCGCGGGACCCATGTGCTGAAGGCGCTGTCGCTGGGGGCCAAGGCGGTTGGGGTCGGACGGCACTATCTGTATCCGCTGGCTGCAGCGGGTCAGCCAGGCGTCGAACGCGCGCTTGGTTTGATGCGTGCCGAGATCGAGCGCGACATGAAGCTGATGGGCGTTACGCGGGTCGACCAACTGTCGCGCGCCAATCTGCGGTTCCGCGATCCGGTGGCGGCTCCGGGTGAGGCGCATCGGAACGCGGCATGAGCAACGAGGCACTCATATCTGACTTCCGCGCCATCGTAGGGTCTCGGCATGTTCTGACCGGCGCGCGCGCGACCGAACGGTTCCGCCGCGGGTTCAGGTCGGGGGAAGGCGAGGCGCTCTGCGTCGTTCAACCCGGCACCCTGCTGGAACAGTGGAAGGTGCTACAAGCCTGTGTTGCAGCCGACAAGATCGTCATCATGCAGGCCGCCAATACGGGCCTGACCGAAGGGTCCACACCCTCGGGTCGCTATGACCGCGATGTGGTTCTGATTAATACCCGCCGCATGGATACTCTGGTGCCGCTGAACGGCGGCGAACAAGTCATCAGCTTTCCCGGCGCCACGCTCTTTGCACTGGAAAAGTTGCTGGACCCAATGGGGCGTGAGCCGCACTCGGTGATCGGATCTTCGTGCATCGGGGCCTCGATTGTGGGCGGGGTCTGCAACAATTCGGGCGGTTCATTGGTTGAACGCGGGCCGGTTTACACCGAGCTGTCGGTCTATGCCCGCATCACCGAAACCGGCACGTTAGAGCTGGTCAACCATCTGGGCATCGATCTGGGTGAGACGCCGGAACAGATCCTGTCAAATCTCGATGCTGGTCAGTTCGAGCGCAATCCGGGGGCCACGAATAAACGCGCCTCGGCCAGTGATTATGCGCAGATCGTGCGCGACGTGGATGCCGAAACGCCCGCACGATACAATGCGGATAAGGCGAAGCTGTTTGAATCTGCGGGTTCAGCCGGGAAAATGGCTGTGTTTGCCGTGCGTCTGGACACTTTCGCCAAGAACGAGGCCGAACAGGTTTTCTATATCGGAACCAACTCTCCGGATGATCTGGCCGAGTTGCGTCGGCAGATCCTGTCGCAATTCACGTCCCTGCCAGTCTCGGCCGAGTACATGCAGCGCGACGTGTTCGACATCACTAAGACCTACGGTAAGGACACGGTGTGGATGATCGACAAGTTGGGCACAGATCGCTTGCCGATGTTCTTTGCGCTGAAGGGCGCAGTGGATGCACGTTTACGGCGCATTCCTTTTCTGCGCAATTTCACCGACCGGTTCATGCAGGCCGCAGTCAGCCTCCTGCCGCAGGTCCTGCCCAAGAGGATGATCGAATACCGAGACGCCTATGAACATCATCTGATCCTGAAGATGAAGGACGAGGGCATCGAGGCGATCCGTAATTGGTTGCCCGGCTTCTTCGAAGGACGCGATGCACGTTTCTTCGAATGCACTCCGCGTGAGGCCAAGATCGCGGGCCTGCACCGGTTTGCTGCCGCTGGTGCTGCGGTGCGCTACATGGCGATTCACGCAGATGAGGTCGAGGACATCATCGCGCTGGACGTAGCCCTGCGCCGCAATGATCGTGATTGGCTTGAGGTTTTGCCGCCCGAGATCAGCGATCAGATTGTTCACAAACTCTACTATGGCCACTTCATGTGTCACGTGATGCACCAGGACTATGTGGTGCGCAAAGGGGCAGATCCCAAAGCACTGAAAACTGCGATGCTTAAGCTGTTCGATGCGCGTGGTGCCGAATATCCGGCGGAACATAATGTCGGGCATCTCTATAAGGCCAAACCCGACCTTGCGGCGCATTACACGTGTTGCGATCCGACAAACTCTTTCAATCCGGGGATCGGCAAGATGTCAAAATCCCGCAACTACGGCGAAGGGATCAAGTAAATCGCTCAAGGCTACGAGTGGCGTTTTTCAGATAGTTTAACGTTAAACTTTTCCTGAGACGCATAGCTGGTATTCCGCACAGGCCTATCCGTACGCTGAAAATTACGCTACGTAACAAAGCGAGTTAGGTCAAAGTTTCTGACTAATTGGAGGAATTGAAAATGACACGTACTGCACTTGTAACCGGTGGTAGCCGGGGTATCGGCGAAGCGATTTCCAGAAAGTTGAAGGCTGAAGGATTTAATGTAGCCGCGACTTATGCTGGCAATGATGAGAAGGCCGCCGCCTTCACCGCCGAGACCGGTATCAAGACGTACAAGTGGAATGTTGCCGACTACGAAGCCTCGGCAGCAGGTATAGCCCAAGTCGAAGCGGACCTTGGACCCATTGACGTTGTCGTGGCCAATGCAGGCATCACTCGTGATGCACCATTCCACAAAATGACCCCAGACCAGTGGAAAGACGTGATCGACACTAACCTGACCGGTGTGTTCAACACCGTCCACCCCGTCTGGCCCGGTATGCGCGAGCGCAAGTTTGGCCGTATCATCGTCATCAGCTCGATCAACGGCCAGAAAGGTCAGTTCGCGCAAGTGAACTATGCTGCGACCAAGGCGGGCGATCTGGGTATCGTCAAGTCACTGGCGCAAGAAGGAGCGCGGGCTGGCATCACCGCCAACGCGATCTGCCCCGGATATATCGCAACCGAGATGGTCATGGCCGTACCCGAGAAGGTGCGCGACTCGATCATAGCCCAAATCCCGGCGGGACGGCTGGGTGAGCCTGAGGAGATCGCCCGCTGCGTGGCCTTCCTGGCCTCGGATGACAGTCAGTTCATCAACGGCTCGACCATCTCTGCCAACGGCGCGCAGTTCTTCAGCTAACGCGCGGACATACACAAGAAAGGATCCTGCCACATGAAAGACCTTGAACCCGACATCGACCCAATCGAGTCTCAGGAGTGGCAGGACGCCATCGAAGACGTCATCGAACGGGATGGCGCCAATCGCGCACATTTCCTGCTGGACAAAGCGGTGCAAAAGGCGCGCGCTGCTGGGGCGACCCTGCCGTTTTCGGCAACCACGCCCTATCAGAACACCATTCCTGTCGATGATCAGTATGCCTTTCCCGGCGATCAGGACATGGAATGGCGCATTCGCACGATCAACCGCTGGAACGCGATGGCCACCGTGGTGCGGCGCAACAAGGTCAGCAGCGAATATGGTGGCCACATCGCCTCATTCGCGTCGTCGGCGGTCATGTATGACATTGGCCTGAACCACTTTTGGCGGTCGAAATCAGCGATCCATGGCGGCGATCTGGTGTTCTTTCAGGGCCACGTGATCCCCGGCATCTATGCCCGGTCCTTCATGGAGGGTCGCATCAGCGAAGAGCAGTTGGAAAACTTCCGCTCGGAAGTCAGCGGAGGTGGTCTGTCCAGCTATCCCCACCCGTGGCTGATGCCGGATTACTGGCAGTTCCCGACCGTTTCGATGGGTCTGGGTCCGTTAATGGCGATCTATCAGGCACGATTCATGAAATACATGCACAACCGGGGCCATATCGACATGGCGAACCGCAAGGTGTGGTGTTTCCTGGGCGATGGCGAGATGGACGAACCCGAAAGCCGGGGTGCGATCGACCTTGCCGTGCGCGAAGGTCTGGACAACCTGATCTTTGTCATCAACTGCAATCTGCAACGCTTGGATGGCCCGGTACGCGGCAACGGCAAGATCGTGCAAGAGCTTGAGGGCGACTTCCGCGGCGCAGGCTGGAACGTCATCAAACTGCTCTGGGGCAAAGGCTGGGATCAGCTGTTGGAGAAAGACACCACCGGCCGTCTGCGCCAGTTGATGGATGAGACGGTCGATGGGGACTACCAGACCTTCAAATCCAAGGACGGCGCTTATATCCGCGAACATTTCTTTGGCAAATACCCCGAGACTGCCGCTTTGGTCGAAGACTGGACCGACGATCAAATCTGGGCGCTGCGCCGGGGCGGACACGACCCTGAGAAAGTCTTTACCGCGTTCAAACGCGCAACCGAGAATGAGGGCACTCCAACCTGCCTGTTGGTGAAAACCGTAAAAGGCTATGGCATGGGCTCGGCTGGTGAAGGTCAAAACACCACGCACCAGCAAAAGAAACTGGCCGAAGATCAACTGCGCGCCTTCCGCGACCGGTTCCAAATCCCGGTTAGCGACGAAGATCTGCCAAACGCGCCATTCGTGTCGCTGAACAATGCACAGAAGGCTTATCTCGCAGACCGGCGCAAAGCTTTGGGGGGGGAATTCCCCAAACGCGACAGCACCGCACCCGCTCTGGATATCCCGGACCTGTCCAAGTTCGAAGCGCAGCTCAAAGGCACCGGGGAGCGCGAGATTTCGACCACCATGACCTTTGTCCGCATCTTGACCACGCTGCTGCGTGACAAAGGGATCGGCAAAAACGTGGTTCCGATCGTGCCCGATGAAAGCCGCACTTTCGGGATGGAAGGGCTATTCCGCTCGGTTGGCATCTACAACCCGGCGGGTCAGAACTATACCCCCGAAGATGCCGATCAGATGATGTTCTACAAGGAAACGACCAACGGTCAGGTCCTGCAGGAAGGCATCAACGAGGCTGGAGCCATGGCCGACTGGATCGCGGCGGCGACGTCCTATTCCAACCACGGCGTGGCGATGATCCCGTTCTTCATCTACTACTCGATGTTCGGGTTCCAGCGGATTGGCGATCTGGCCTGGGCTGCGGGTGACAGCCGCGCGCGGGGCTTCATGCTGGGCGGCACTGCCGGACGGACCACGTTGAACGGCGAAGGGTTGCAGCACGAGGATGGGCACAGCCATATCCTTGCGGGCACCATTCCGAATTGCATCACCTATGACCCGACCTTCAGCTATGAGGTCGCAGTGATCATCCAGAACGGCCTGCAACGGATGTATGGTAATCAGGAGGATATCTATTTCTACCTGACCCTGATGAACGAAAACTATGCCCACCCCGACATGCCAATGGGCGCGGAAGAAGGCATCATCAAGGGGCTTTACCGGTTCCAGGAGGTCAAAAAGCCCGGCAAGAAGCACGTCAATCTGATGGGCTCGGGCACCATTCTGGTTCAGGCGATGAAAGCCGCCGAGATGCTGAAGAAAGATTTCGGCGTGACCTCGGATATCTGGTCGGCAACCTCGTTCAACGAACTGGCCCGCGATGGTCAGGACGCGGCGCGCGCCAACCGTCTGGACCCGCTGGCCGAAGAACGTGTGCCTTACGTGACCGAGCAGCTGTCCAAAGCCAAGGGCCCGATCATCGCAGCCACCGACTATATGAAGAACTACGCCGAACAGATCCGCGCCTTTGTGCCGGGCCGCTACACCGTGCTGGGCACGGATGGCTATGGCCGCTCGGACAGCCGGGTGAACCTGCGCCGGTTCTTCGAGGTCGACGCCAACCACATCGCGGCGGCCGCCATGGTCGATTTGTACCGCGAAGGTGCCGTGACCAAGGCCGAGCTCGAGAAAGCGCTCAAGACATATGAAATTGACGGCGACAAGCCGAACCCCCGGTTGGTTTAAGGCCACGGGGCACGAGGAGACATAGACATGGCAATCGAAGTAACAGTCCCGGATATCGGGGATTTCTCGGACGTTCCCGTCATCAGCATTCTGGTCACGGTCGGTGACACTATCGCCGCCGAAGATCCGTTGATCGAATTGGAAAGCGACAAGGCAACGATGGAGGTTCCCTCCCCGGCCGCTGGTGTCGTCAAGGAAATCAAAGTGGCCGAGGGCGACAATGTGTCTGAGGGCGCGCTGATCCTGCTGCTGGAAGGCGAAGGGGCCTCTGCCGCCCCGGCCGAGGCTGCGCCCGCACCTGCTGCCGCTTCGGCACCGGCCGCAGCGCCTGCTGCCCCGGCACCCGCACCCGTTGTGGATGGTGGGTTCGGCAAGGCTCACGCCTCGCCATCGGTGCGCGCCTTTGCGCGCCAGTTGGATATCGACCTGTCCAAAGTCAACGGTTCGGGCCGTAAGGGTCGCATCCTGCGCGAAGACGTCACCAAGTTCCTGAAAGCCTCAACCGCGGCGGCCCCGGCTGCTGCCGGTGCGGCGGGCGGCATGGGCATCCCGCCGATCCCCGTTGTCGATTTCTCGAAATTCGGCCCCGTGGAAGATGTGGAAATGCCGCGGATCAAAAAGCTGTCGGGCCCCGCCCTGCATCGGTCCTGGCTGAATATCCCGCATGTGACGCATAATGACGAGGCGGACATCACCGATCTGGACAAGTACCGCAAGGAAATGGACACGATGGCCAAGGAAGAAGGCTATCGCGTTACACTGCTTAGCTTTGTCGTCAAAGCCTCGGTCAGTGCGTTGAAACAGCATTGGGAATTCAACTCGTCCATCCACCCTGATGGCGACAAGTTAATCCGCAAATCCTACTACAATATCGGTTTCGCCGCGGACACGCCCAACGGGCTGGTGGTTCCCGTCATCAAGGATGCCGACCGTAAGGGGATAGTCGAGATTTCCAAGGACCTGATGGAGCTGTCCGGCAAGGCCCGGGCGGGTGAGCTGAAGTCAAACGATATGCAGGGCGCGACCTTCACGATCTCGTCGTTGGGCGGTATCGGCGGCACGCATTTTACCCCCATCGTCAATGCACCCGAGGTGGCAATCCTGGGCCTGACCCGCTCGAAAATGGCGCCGGTCTGGAATGGTGAGGAATTTGTGCCGCGCCTGATGCAGCCAATGTCGCTTAGTTATGACCACCGTGCCGTCGATGGCGCCTTGGCTGCGCGCTTCTGCGTGACGCTCAAGACGCTGTTGGGCGATATGCGCAAGCTGATGTGGTAAGGAGAGATCAGATGGACGTCAAAGTACCCGATATCGGTGATTTCTCCGATGTGCCCGTGATCAGCATTCTTGTCTCGGTCGGCGACACCGTCGCCGCCGAGGACCCACTGATCGAGCTGGAATCCGACAAGGCCACGATGGAGGTCCCCTCCCCCGCCGCAGGCAAAGTGGTCTCGATTGCCGTGTCCGAAGGCGATAACGTCTCGGAAGGTGCGCTGATCCTGACATTGGAAGCAGCCGATGGGGCCGCGCCCGAAGCTGCTCCGGTAGAGGCACCCGCCGCGCCGCAGGCCGTGGCCGCCACCGGCACGGCGACCGGTCAAGGCGATGTGCATGCCGAGGTAGTTGTGCTGGGCTCTGGCCCCGGTGGTTACACCGCCGCTTTCCGTGCCGCCGATCTGGGCAAGAAGGTTGTCATGATCGAACGCAACCCGACGCTGGGCGGCGTCTGTCTGAACGTGGGTTGTATCCCTTCAAAAGCCCTGCTGCACGTAGCCAAAGTTATCACCGAAGCCGAAGAGATGGGCGCACACGGCGTTAGCTTCGGGAAGCCCAAGATCGACCTGGACGAGCTGCGTGCCTTCAAAGACAGCGTTGTTGGCAAGCTGACCGGCGGTCTGGACGGTCTGTCCAAAGGCCGCAAGGTTCAGATCGTGCGCGGCTATGGCCGTTTCTCGGGCCCGAACATGATCGAAGTTGTGGGCGATGATGGCATGACCACCGTCTCGTTCGACCAGTGCATCATCGCTGCGGGCTCTGAACCTGTTGAATTGCCTTTCATCCCGCATGACGACGACCGCGTGATCGACTCGACCGGGGCGTTGGAACTGGCGGATGTGCCCAAGCGGATGCTGGTTCTGGGCGGCGGTATCATCGGTCTGGAAATGGCCTGTGTTTATGACGCTTTGGGGTCGAACATCACCGTGGTTGAACTGATGGATCAGATCATCCCCGGTGCCGACAAGGATATCGTCAAACCCCTGATGAACCGCATCAAGGGCCGGTATGAGAACATCTTCCTCAAGACCAAAGTGACCGCGATTGAGCCCTTGAAAAAGGGCCTCAAGGTCACGTTCGAGGATGACAAGGGCGAAAGCTTCACCGACACGTTCGACAAGGTTCTGGTCGCCGTGGGTCGCAAACCCAATGGCAAGCTGATCGACGCCGAAAAGGCGGGTGTTGTGGTTGATGAACGTGGCTTCATCGCGGTGGACAACCAGCAGCGCACGGGTGTGCCGCACATTTTCGCCATCGGTGATCTGGTCGGCCAGCCCATGCTGGCACACAAGGCCGTGCACGAAGGTAAGGTCGCCGCCGAAGTGGCCGCCGGTCACAAACGGTTCTTCGACGCCAAGCTTATACCCTCGGTCGCTTATACCGACCCCGAGGTCGCATGGTGCGGGTTGACCGAGACCGAGGCTAAGGCCAAAGGGATCAAGGTCGAAAAAGGCGTGTTCCCTTGGGCGGCTTCAGGCAAGTCTTTGTCCAATGGCCGGTCTGAAGGCATCACAAAATTGCTTTTCGATCCCGAAGATCAACGCGTAGTGGGGGCCTGCATCGTGGGCACGAACGCGGGTGACTTGATCGCCGAGACAGCTCTGGCCATCGAGATGGGCGCAGATGCGGTCGATCTCGGTCACACGATCCACCCTCACCCGACGCTCAGCGAGACGGTGAATTTCGCGGCCGAAATGTTCGAAGGCACGATCACCGACCTGATGCCACCCAAGAAACGCCACTAGGACCTGACCCA
>NZ_BAABWL010000009.1:0-81940 GCF_040371315.1 Ruegeria sp. HU-ET01832 | reverse complement strand
CATTTTTTTTGCATTATTTTGTTTTGTCATTTGAAAACAACGATCTAATCACCAGCCATCGACGTCATTTCCCTCCAATTCAGCGTCGAACAACAGCCCAATGTATTGGATGACAACAAGGCGGGGCGAACAAAGCCCTATATATAGTGAGCAGTAAGCAGACAGATACTAGAAGCTCTCGACTCGTGCGTCTCTTTGCGAGTCGAAACCTGCGGCGCAAAAGCAGGATTCCGGAAGCCACAGCGTGTCAAAAGTGGATCTACGCGCTCAAATGCTTGCGTATCAACTGCGGATGCGGTCAGGTCACGGCAACCAAGCTGAATTGACGAAATTCCATGACCCAAGTGCCCGATCATAAATTCCCGCGCATGCGCACCGTCGGATATGACGGTTTGCTGGTTTCCTTTGGTGACACAATGGAAGAATCCTCGAACCGGGCAGCCTTGGCGTTTCGCGATCTCATCGACAGCGAAAACTGGGAAGGCGTACTTGAAACCTCGGCCACTTTGGCATCCGCTTATATACGGTTCGATACCAAACGTTTGTCACATGCCGACCTCGATTCCAGGGTACGCGGGGCTTTGGGCCACCAAGACTGGTACTCTGCGCCCATGCCCATGGGACGCAGGTTCTGGCGCGTTCCAACAGTATACGGTGGTGAGCTTGCACCCCAGCTTGGCGACGCGGCAAACGCAGCAGGGTTAAGCGTCGAGGAAGCTATCCGTCGACTGTCGGAAACTCGCGTCCGCGTCCTGACGATTGGGTTCGCGCCGGGGCAGCCATATCTGGGCCCGCTTGGACCCGAGTTCAACATACCCCGACTTCAGGATTTAACCCCGATGGTGCCCGAGGGCGCGCTGGTTCTGGCAATATCTCAGTTCGTACTTTTTTCAGGACCAACTCCGACGGGATGGAGGCATGTCGGCCAAACCGCGTTCCGATGCTTTCGCCCCGAAGCAGAACACAGCTTTGCCCTGCGCCCCGGCGACGAAATGCAGTTCGTGCCGATTTCCCGAGACGCGTTGGAGGATATCCGCGCAAACAACGCCGACGGCACGGGCGGCGCAACTTGTCAGGAGATCAAGCAGTGACTCTGACCGTTCTGCGCATCGGCCCAGCCTGCACAATTCAGGACCAGGGACGTATTGGATATCTGGATCAAGGTTTGTCCAGATCTGGGGCTGCTGACATCCTTGCCCTGCACGAAGGGGCTGCGTTGTTGGACCAGAGCCCGGAACTTGCAGCGTTGGAAATGGCGGGCATGGGTGGAGAGTTCGAAGCGACCCAAAGCACATGTTTTGCCCTCACTGGCGCACCGATGCAGGCCAGTATTGATGGAAGTCCCGTGCCGTGGAATGCCTCTCATCAGATCGAGGCCGGGCAACGATTGGTGATCGGAGCTGCGCTGCGTGGCAGCTATGGCTACCTTCATCTTGGTGGCGGTATAGACGTGCCAGAATTTTTGGCGTCCCGCTCAACGCATCTGACCGCAAAGATTGGGCGAGTTGTTCAGCAAGATGACATGCTGAATAGCCCCAAGGGCGCGGGGCGTGCTGGTTGGAAGTTAAGACCAGGGGACAGGTTCTCGGGCGGACTTTTGCATGTAGTCGCCAGTTTTCAGACATCCCTGTTTGATCAAAGTACTCTGGACCGGTTTGCCGCCACCAGCTTTACGCGCGGTGCAAGGGCCAACCGCATGGGGATGCAATTGGAAAGCGACGGACCCGGATTTGCGGCAAAAGGGCAGCTTAATATCCTGTCCGAGATCATCACACCCGGCGACATCCAAATGACCGGCACTGGAAACCCGTTTATCCTGCTGCCGGAATGCCAGACCACTGGGGGTTACCCACGTATCGCCACGGTCTTGCCTTGCGACATCCCTCGGGCGGCACAAACGCCAGCGGGAGCTGAAATTCGGTTCGAATTCGTGACGCTTGAGGAGGCTGCGACGCTACAGGCCCGCCACTCGGCTGACCTGATCCGGCTAAACGGTCAGATCGAACCGCTGGTGCGCAATCCCCATGACATCCCGGACCTGTTGTCCTACCAATTGATCGACGGAATGATCTCTGCCACCGACTAAAGGAGTTTTGCCGATGCCCAGCGTCGATCTGAATGCCGATATGGGGGAAAGCTTTGGCCCCTGGAAGATGGGCGATGACGATAGTCTGCTGAGGATCATCACCTCGGCCAATATCGCTTGTGGCTTTCACGCGGGTGATTGGGATGTGATGGCGCAGACGATGAAGCTGGCCGCTGAAAACGGCGTCGGTATCGGCGCACATCCCGGCTTTCCTGATCTGCAGGGCTTTGGCCGCAGAAATATGAAAATCCCTCATGCGTCCCTGCGCAATCTGGTGCGGTATCAATTGGGGGCAGCTTTAGGCATGGCCAAGGCGGTTGGAACGCAGGTCCGGCACCTGAAATTACACGGCGCGTTGGCCAACATGTGCTCGGTCGACGTGGATATGGCACGAGCGTGTTATCAGGGCGCGCTGGACGTGGATCCCGATATCTTCATCATGGTGCTGGCCGTCACCAAACAAGAAGAAGCTGTACGCGACCTTGGCTGCAAATGGGTCGGAGAGATCTTTGCCGACCGCGCTTACAATGACGACGGAACGCTGGTGGATCGAAGCCTGCCCGGAGCAGTCATTCACGACCCTGAACTTGCCGGGCCACGCATCCTGAACATGGTGCGCGAAGGGGCCATCATCACTGAATCCGGCAAACGACTGGAAACCTCGATCGACACAATATGTCTGCACGGGGACGGCCCTACGGCGGTGCAAATCGCAGCTTCGGTGCGGGAAAACCTGATCACTGGCGGGGTCGATGTGACGAAATTCATCCGCTGATCAGATTGGCTTAAGACAGCACGCGTATACCGTTGGTGTTGCCGGGGTCAGGTTCAGCCCCTAGCATGACCACAAGTTCATGTTCTGAGTGCCACAATCCAGGCAACACCCTGCACCACCTGCAAAGCGCAGGAGCAAGGAGATAGCTTTATGTCTTTTGATCTGATGTCCTACGAACCCCGCGGCGACAAGAAAAACTCGGACTTCTTCAACGAGTATTTGCCAAAAATCTACGAACGCCGCGCCAGCTCGGGCGTTGCCGATCTGGTCGGGGCGATGAAGGCCATCGTGATACAGGTCGAATCCGATGCGCTGTTTGACACACTGGTCGAGCTTTACGTAATGACGCCCTATCGCCACACAGCCAGCTATCTGGGGCGCACGCATAAATTCTCGGTCCTGCATTCACATTCCGACTACCCTGCCCTGGTCGTGATGGCACCGCTCAGCCCCGCTTTCGAAGACTTTATTCCCCGCATCAACCGCATGTATCCGCTGGCCCGAAAGACTCCGCAAACCCGATATGTCGGAGAGGTCTTCGGCGCGTCGGACCTAACCGCGCTGACCCAAACGCTGGAGGATCAGAATATTCGGTTCGAGTATTCAGGCGACACCGAAAATCCGTTCTACACGCTGCAGGGTTTTCAGTTCACTACACCTTCGGATTTCACCTGCAATCGGGTTGGCTATTCTAATCTGGACTTCAACGACACGGATAGCCTCGGTCTGGGCGACCGTGTTCTATTGAGCGACAGTGAGCAAGCTCGTCTGAATCAGGCTGCCGCGTTTGGGGCTGACAGCAATATCGCACCGCTCATGCTAGGTATTGATCACCTCGCCACGCGTGTTCTTGCCGGAGAACGCGAGGACGCGATCCTCGAGTTCCTGACGATGGTACCCTACTATTTCTGGGGCGCGTACAACATCTTCGACATGAATTCGTCCACCAATGTGAATCGAAACCCAAACGTAGATGACGACAAGAAATCACCTGCCAAAGTGTTCACCGCCAACAACACGCCGTCCTTCGTGAATTCCTTTGCCAAACTGCCGATGCCGACCGAGGATTTTGTCCGCAATTTCGGCCGTCGCCTGCATCACATGGCGGTCGAGATTCAGGATGGCGATCATGGCGCGGGTGAAAAGAATGTGGATTTCGTGGTGAACACCCTCAAAGACAAAGGCGTGCCGTTTCTGGCCCATGTAGTAGGCGAGTGCAAAGACGATCCGAACCTCAAGCAGATATTCTCAAAACACTCAAAAAACACGCTGCTGATCACGGAATACATTGAACGCTGCCACAAATATGATGGCTTTTTCACCAAGGACAATGTCGCCGCGTTAACCGCCGCCGCCGGTCAGGACGAGCAGTACCAGCACGGTCACGTGTTCGACTAAAGCCTGCAAGCATCTCCGAAACGCTCTGGGACACGAGTGTCCCGAAAATGGCAAACGCGTCGCGGGATGTACGCGCGTTAGGCCAATTCCGAAAAAAAGGCTGCGAGTTCCCTCGCAGCCCCATCCAATCAGGAGAGAGAATGTCGGGTCTTATGACGGCCCAATCATGAAACAGGTGACATTTCGGGCCTGCAATCTGCGGCAAGCCAGATCGGCCTGTTCGCGGGTCATGCCCTGGAACGTCGCATCAAAACCTCGTGAGCTTTGATTCACCTTGCGTAAGGTTCCTTCCAGAGTGGTCATTTCGGCCAAAGCGGTTTTCAGCAGCACCTTCTCGGCCTCGTATCGCGTAGTATAGCGACCTACATTTACGCCCCAAAGATGCCCGCCCGAGGTAGAAAGACGGGTGACAATTTCCCTTTCCGGCTCTGGCTGAGCAACTGGGTTGGTCGACGCCAGAACCAGATCATCAGGACGAGGTGCCGGGCGCACCGTTCCGTCATCCGGGGTCTGGATATCAGCCGCTGCGATTGCCGCAGCGATTCCATCCTGAATTCTGCCCTCGTCTTTTGCCGCTGCTGCGGCAACTGTTCCGGCGACTTGAACTGTAGCTGCGCGGCGCAACACGGGCCGCAGGCTGGCCGTTGGCGCAGTGGTTAGGCGCGCGACCTGCGCATTCAGGCCCACATTTCCAGCGTAAGCCGGACGGGCAGGTTTACGGATAGGCGCACGGGATGGAGCGCGACGGAAGCCCATATCCAGCAACTCAGCCACTTTGGCGTTGCGCGATGCACCAGATTTTCCGCCGAAGACGGTCGCGATGATCCGCTCATCCTTACGCTTGGCCGAGGCTACCAGATTGAAGCCCGCCGCTCGTGTGTATCCTGTCTTGATCCCATCGGCACCCTTATATGCGGCCAAAAGGCGGCGGTTGGTGTTCGGAACCGTTTTGATCCCTGCATGAGTCGATTGACGTGAAAACAGGTTGTAATACTGCGGATAGTCATACAGGAGATGCCGCCCCAGCGTCGTCATGTCCCGCGCGGTCGATAAGTGGCCGGACTCGGTCAATCCATGCGCATTCTTGAAGGTTGTGCGGCTCATACCCATGGCTTTAGCGGTGCGCGTCATACGGCGGGCAAACGCGGCCTCGGATCCACTAATCGCAATCCCGATGGCGGTCGCCGCGTCATTGGCGGATTTCACGGCGGCCGCGCGGATCAGGTACCGGAACGCAATCCGCTGACCCGAGCGCAACCCTAGCTTGGACGGAGGCTCTGCCGCAGCTGCCTTGGTGATACGTACTTGCGTATCCAACTCGATCTCACCATTCCGGACAGCCTCGAACGCAATATAGAGCGTCATCATCTTGGTCAGCGAAGCCGGGTGAAGTCGGGTATCTGCGTTGCGTGAATGCAAAACCTCGCCCGTGCGCGCGTCAATCACCATCGCCGCATAGGGCGCGGCAACCGATTGCAACGGCGCAAAAGAAAGCAGCCACACGAATGCTATAAGAAATAAGCCCATTCGGGCCGGAACTGTCCGCCGAACCTGCACGATCTTTGCCTCTGTCTACCTCGGGCCGCCGGGTTTTCCCGGTCAGCAATTAATTTATTTTATTACCCGTAAGGCTAACACAGAGAACGTCCGAAATAAACCGAAAGCTGGTAAATTCGATCTTTCTTTCGGCGCGCAGTCACCCACAACATATGGTCGACCTGCGCACCTCGACCACCAAATCGTCCTCCGATCTGGTGCCGCCGCACAAAGCCTATTCAATTTTTTGTAACTGGGACCATTCGGCAACATCATGCAAGCGTGCGAACAAGGCTCGCCAACTCACCCAGATCCCGCAATTCCTTGTACCGGTTCGAACGGGTGGGGACTTCGGCTTTTTCGATCTCCCAGACCAGCCCATGGGGGACGTAGACCCCCCAGCAGCCAGCCTCGATCGGAGCCACTACGTCGGATCGCATCGAATTGCCAACCATCATCGCTTGGGTAGGGCCGGTTCCATGGCGCGCAAATATTTCATGATAGGTTCCAGCCGTTTTTTCCGAAACGATCTCGACCTCGTCAAAAAGCTCGCCCAAACCAGATTGCGCCAGCTTCCTTTCTTGATCAATCAGGTCGCCTTTGGTGATCAGCACAACCTTGTGAGTCGCCCCGACTGCTTCGACCGCTTCGCGGGCATGGGGCAGCAGTTCGATCGGATGGGCCAACATCTCTTGCCCCGCGTCGATCAACTGACGAATGACCGAAGCCGGGACACGATCTTCGGTGACCTCGATCGCGGTTTCAATCATCGACAGAATGAAGCCTTTGATTCCATACCCATAGTGTCGAATGTTGCGTCTTTCTGCAGCAAGCAGTCGATCCATCAGATGATCCCGATCGGCATGGTCCGCCAGCAGATCGGCGAAATAGGCCTGCGTCAGTTGAAAGAACCGTTCGTTGTGCCACAACGTGTCATCAGCATCGAACCCAACGATGGTCAGCTTGTCTTCCATTGCGATTACGTCCTGCTGGCTCTTTTCTCTGGCCCCTAGGACGTTATATAACCGCTCAGATAAACCGAAGCCTGAATCGGACTTTTGCGCGCAATGTTTGAAAACCCTTGGATGATGTCTGACAATTCGGACGACGACGGCGACTCGTCCGTCCTTATTCAAACGCGCCCTAAAACCAAGCGCCCGCCGCTGTACAAGGTGCTGCTGCTGAATGACGACTACACCCCGATGGAGTTCGTTGTGCACGTGCTTGAGCGCTTTTTCGGTATGACCCACGCCGAAGCGTTCGAGATCATGCTGACCGTGCACAAGAAAGGCGTCGCCGTGGTTGGCGTATTCAGCCACGAGATCGCCGAGACCAAAGTGGGTCAGGTGATGGACTTTGCTCGCCGACACCAGCACCCCCTGCAATGCACAATGGAACGCGAAGAGTAGCGTCTGCTCTTCCAACGAACGCGTATGTCCCCTCGCCTTGATCTTGCCCTGAACAGCGGCCTTTCGCTGTCACAGCCGCTGACTGTGATCGGGCCGACACCAGCCCATGACCTGTCCGAACTGCCTCGCGATACGCAGGTGGTACAGCCCTTCAAACCGTTCCATGATCATTTCGCGGCACAAAGTTTTGACGTTATCCCCGAGACCCGTGATCCATGCCAGGATGCGGTGATATTCCTACCCCGCGCAAAAGCTTTGGCCCGCAGCCTTGTTCAACAGGCCTGCCTGCGCGCCAAGGGTAAGATTGTGGTGGACGGGGCCAAAACCGATGGGGTGGACAGCCTGCTGAAGGACATCCGAAAGCGTGTGCCGGTCGAAGGGCCAATTTCCAAAGCGCATGGCAAGATCTTCTGGTTTGCCTCTGATCCGGAGGCTTTCGCCGACTGGGCCGCGCCCCATGGGCAAATTGTAGAAGGTTTTACGACCGCGCCCGGTGTGTTTTCGGCGGACGGTGTGGACCCGGCCTCGGCCCTGTTGCTGGGCGTCCTGCCCGCAAAATTGGGCGCACGGGTGGCCGATCTGGGTGCGGGCTGGGGGTATCTGTCTGCCAACGTGTTGCAAAAACAGGGGTTACGCGCCCTATACTTGGTTGAGGCCGACCACATAGCCCTGACTTGTGCCAAGACCAATATCACCGATGACCGGGCGTCTTTTCATTGGGCCGACGCGGTAACGTGGCGCGCGCGCGAGGGGCTGGACGCGGTCGTTATGAACCCGCCCTTTCACACTTCGCGCAGCGCAGACCCCGCGCTGGGTCAGGGCTTTATCCAATCCGCCGCACGTAATCTGGCAAAACATGGTGAGCTGTGGATGGTGGCCAACCGCCACCTGCCTTACGAAACCACGCTGAACGAAGCTTTCTCGCGCGTCAACGAAGTCACTGGCGACAACCGGTTCAAGGTGTTCCATGCCTCTCGCCCTCGGCGGTGATCCCGGTTAACCTGCGCGCAACTCAGGGAGACAACGCATGTCCTTTTCCATAGCAGGCAAGACCGCCATCGTCACCGGTGGCGCCAATGGCGTCGGGCTAGCCATTGGGCGGCATTTCGCGGATGCCGGTGCCAATGTGATGTTTGCCGACATGGATGAAAAGCGGCTGACCGACGAGTTGGGCGAGCAGGCCGACGACAGCAATATCCGCTTTTTCGCGGGCGATTTACGGGAAAAGCTGACCATCGCAAACCTGCTTTCCGCCGCGATAGACGCCTTTGATCAGGTGGATATCCTGATCAACGGGTCGCGGCAGGTTATCCCGTCCGATCCGTTGGATACAGATGACGACTCGGTCAAGACCCTGCTGAATCAGAATTTGATGCCAGCCCTGCGTCTCAGCCAGGCTGTCGCCAAACGCATGATCAAACAATCCGGAGAAGGAGACGGCCCTGCCGGATCGATCATCAACCTGTCTTCGATAGCCGCACGTCGAACACATCCGGATCTGATGGCCTATTCCGTCTCGACCGCTGCGCTGGATCAGATGACGCGGTCACTGGCCGTGGCTTTCGCCCCGCACCGCATCCGCGTGAACTCGATCGCGCTGGGTTCGGTCATGAGCGCCTCGTTGCAGTCAACGCTCAAGGAAAACCGCGATTTCCGAGACGATATCGAAAAGCACACCCCATTGGCCCGCATTGCCGCCCCCACCGAACTGACCGAGACGGCGCAGTTTCTGGCCTCGGACGCGGCAGGTTTCATCACCGGGCAAATCCTGACCATTGACGGAGGTCGCACCCTGCTGGACCCCGTTGCAGCACCGGCGCACTGACCCCATGTTTGACACCGAAAAAGCTACCGCCTCCGCGTGGTTCCGCACCCTGCGCGACCAGATCGTAACTGCGTTCGAAGCCCTGGAAGACAGCCACGACACTGGGCCGTTTTCCGACGCCACCCCCGGCCGCTTCGAAGTGAAGGAAACCACCCGCCAATCAGACGACGGATCAGACGCAGGCGGCGGTTTGATGTCGGTGATGCGCGGCGGGCGCGTGTTTGAGAAAGTGGGCGTCAATATCTCGACCGTTTACGGCACGCTGGGCGAACGCGCGCAGCAGGCCATGGCGGCGCGCAAAGGCATTCCGGGCATGACCGAAGACCCGCGCTTCTGGGCCTCGGGCATTTCACTGGTGGCGCATATGCAGAACCCGCACGTGCCAGCGGTGCATATGAATACCCGTATGTTCTGGACGCCCCACGCCTGGTGGTTCGGCGGCGGGTCTGACCTGAACCCGTGTATCGAATATGACGACGACACCGCCCATTTCCACGCCACGCAAAAGGCGCATCTGGACCCGCATGGGCCGGCGCATTACCCGCGCCTCAAGGATTGGGCGGATGAGTATTTCTATATCCCGCACCGCAAACGCGCGCGCGGTGTGGGCGGCATCTTCATGGATGACTACTGTACCGGCGACTGGAGCGCCGATTTCGCACTGACGCAGGATATCGGCCGCGCCTTTTTGCCCGCCTTCCTGCCCTTGGTCGAAAAGCGCCGGGTGCATGGGTTTGATGATGCAGACAAAAACACTCAACTGGTGCATCGTGGTCTGTATGCCGAGTACAACCTTGTCTACGACCGAGGCACCAAGTTCGGACTGGAAACCGGCCACGACCCTGATGCCGTGTTGATGAGCCTGCCTCCACTGGCGAAATGGGTGTGATTACTTCTTCATCCTGATATCCAGAACAGCGTCGTAACAATAGCTTTCAGCCTTGGATGCCGAGTAATTTTCGCCCACATACTTCACGGTGATCGAATGTTTGGATGTCGTGTCGGGCTCAACTTGCGGGTCCAGGGAAAACTCTACGGTTCGAATACCCGGCTCATATGGTTTTGAAAGATAGATACGCCGGGTCGACTCAGTTCCCAGTGTCCTGATCGCATAGTCCCCAATCCCGCACCAATACGCCAACGCAACTGATGACCCGACTACGTTCACTTCAAAATTGCCCGTTTGTAATGGCGTCACGTGAACTTGAAAGGTGGGGAATACACCAATACCCGGCTGATCCGCCTGAGCTTCCGCACAGAGAAGCAGCGCCAAAGCTAAAGGCATACATTTAAAGAGTTTCACGGTCGATTACCTCTGCGCAAGTCACAGCAGCCCTCATTGGCCGCATCCCTTGACTACGCAGCGTTGTTGAACCGCGAAGCGCTGGCAAAACACAAAAGCGTCATTCAGTCGTGATGAATCCCAGCAAAGCGTCCAGGCCCTCAGAATCCGAAATCGAGGAAATTGTCATAGCAATAGGTCTGCGCGGACCCCGCCGACAGGTTCTCGCCCACACGTTTGACCGTGACCGAGTATCCCGGAGTGGTATCGACCCCTTCTGGTGCGGTCAGTGAAAACTGAACCGTCCTGGTTTGTTTTTCATAGGCACGCGTGATGTAAATCCGCTGGGTCGCCTTGGTTCTGAGTGTTCGGATCGCATAGTCCCCAATACCGCACCAATACGCGACCGGCGCCGTGGTCCCTCGGGTTGATACCTCGTAGATGCCATTGCCTTTGTCCGCCACGTCAACCCGGACCGCGGGGTTAAGATTCACTCCGAAACCGATCGCCTGAGCGACCCCTGGCAACAATACAATCGCCGCAATGGCAGGCATTTTCCGAAACCGCATAATCCCTTACCCTTTCACACTAAGCACCGCAGAACAAAGCATAGACTACATCACAGCCTAGTAAAGTTCCTGCTCCACAACGTGCTATTCGCTAAGCACACGCCCGCCCACATTCTGTGGAGCCAGCGCAACCGTCTTGATCACAGCATAGCAAAGCTGGCCCGGTTGCAGGCCCAGCGCGTCGACCGAACGGCGAGTGATGCGAGCAAGAACAGATCCCGCCGGAGTTTTCACTGAAACGATCGCCCCCGGACCTTCGCCCGCGCGAATGGTGTCAACCGTACCTTCCAGCATATTCAGCGCCGACAAACCCTCCGGCCGTTTGTTGGACAAGATGACCTCTTGGGCGGGGATACGTATTCGAAGGTCATCGCCAATCTGATGCGGAATACGCGGCAGGAACAGGCTTGTCCCGCCCGCATTCAACTCGGTCAGACCATCGGAATGGTGCTTGGCAACCCGCACTTGCAGCACCGCACCGACCGCGCGAATACCCGCAGGCGCAACCGATGGGTCGGCCAGAACTTCTGAGGCTGGCCCGTGGCGCACTGCCTTTCCGTCTTGCAACGCCACAACCGACGTCGCCAGGCGCGCCACCTCGGCGGCAGAGTGGGTGACATACAGAATGGGCACCGAAACCTCATCCCTGAGGCGTTCGAAATAGGGCAGGATCTCGGCCTTGCGCGCATCGTCGAGCGCCGCCAGCGGCTCATCGGCCAATATCAGGCGCGGGCTGGCCAGCAACGCCCGGCCAATCGCCACGCGCTGTTTCTCGCCCCCGGAAAGGCCAGCAGGACGGCGGTCCAGCAGATGGCCGATCCCCAACATCTCGATCACCTTGTCGGGGTTCTCGCGCGGCGCGCCCTTGGGCGCGAACCAACGGCCGTATGACAGGTTTTGGCGCACCGTCAGGTGGGGGAACAGCCGCCCCTCTTGAAAGACATAGCCCAAACGCCGCTTATGCGGCGGAAGCCACAGATGTTTCTCGGTGTCAAACAGCTCCCATCCATCAACCGCGACACGGCCCGAAGTCGGTTTGAGCAATCCAGCGACGGCATTGACAACCGTCGTCTTGCCCGAGCCCGAGCGTCCGAACAGAACAGTCACGCCGGACGGTGCATCAAAATTGAGATCCAGTTTGATGTTGGGCAGATCATGCTGCAATCGGACAGAAAGGCTCATGACCCGGCCACCCTTGCTGCGACACGGCGGGCTATGAACTCTGACAGCAAAAGCGCGCTTAGAGCGATAACAACCGATATAACAACCAACCGCGTGGCGGCCGCTTCACCGCCGGGAACCTGAAGAAAGGCGTAGACAGCCGAGGGCAGTGTTTGGGTCTGCCCGGGGATATTGGAAACGAAGGTAATCGTGGCGCCGAATTCGCCCATCGCCTTGGCAAAGGCCAGAATGGCCCCCGCGATAACGCCCGGCAGGATCATCGGCAGAGTGACGGTCGCAAACACCATAATGCGCGAAGCCCCCAATGTAGCCCCAGCCTGCTCTAGCTTTGGGTCCACCGCTTCGATCGACAGCCGGATGGCGCGCACCATTAAAGGGAATGCCATGATCCCCGCCGCCAGCGCTGCACCGGTCCAACGGAAAGCGAACACGATTCCGACTTCGGACATGGCGCGACCCAACGGACCCTGAATGCCAAAGGTCAGCAAGAGGAGGTAGCCAGTGACTACCGGCGGCAGGATCAACGGTAAGTGCACGAGCCCGTTCAAGACCTGTCGCCCCGGAAATCGCCAGCGGGCCAATGCATAAGCAGTGAAAACTCCAAAGGGCAAAGTTACCAGCGTGGCCCAAAAGGATACGCGCAATGACAGCCTCAGGGCCTCAAGCTCTTCGGGACCCAACCATCCCATCGCTTATTGCTCCGGCAGGGAAAAGCCCTGCCTTTCAAAGATGTCTTGCGCTTCGGGCGATTGCAGATGCTCCAAAAACGCAAGCGCCTCTGGTCGGGCAGACGTTGTCACACCAGCCGGATAGATGATTGCAGGGTGCAAATCAGACGAAAACTCAGCGAGTACGCGAACGCGGTCTTCGACCACGGCGTCCGATCGGTACACAATGCCCAAGGGTGCTGCTCCTACCGCAACCAGAGCAAGCGCTGCACGCACATTGTCGGTTTGCGCCACTTGCCCCTGAACACTATCCCACAAGCCCAGACTGCGCAGCGCCGCCTTGCCATAGATCCCAGCGGGTACAGCATCGACCAATGCCATGGCTAGATGCCCACCGGCCAAAGCCCCCGCCAGATCGGTTTCTGGGGTCACCTCGTGCATGTCGGGGGCCGAGGTGCCGCCAATGAGAACCAGCCCATTGCCCAACAGATCGACCCGCTTATTTGCTTCGATCAGGCCCTTGCCCTGCAGGACATCCATCCATTCGACATTCGCCGAAATGAATACATCCGCCGGTGCGCCCAGCTGAATCTGACGCGCCAGAACCGAGGAAGCCGCATAGGAAACCGTGATCTCTTGTCCGGTCTGTGCCTCGAACGCCGGAGCGATCTCGTCCAGAGCATTCTTCAGACTGGCTGCTGCAAAAACCAGTACGCCGTCTGCCCCCGCGCGCAGCGGAGCCAGTGTAAACAAAGCCAAAGTGATGGCCGCAAGAAATACACGAAGCAGACGTGACAGGATCATCTCATTCCCGCCCCTCGGGGTTAAGGTCTTCTTGGGGATATCTGAGGCACCGGGGGGCGTGCAAGCGCCGATGCGCCGCAGGTTCACCCAAAGGGCAGAGATTGCTGGAAAATCCTTGCCCCAAGCCATTTTCGTCAACAGACTCAACGACAATGTCGCAAACGATCTTGATCCTGATACGTGTCACGGGGATGCTGCGCGCGAGTCAGGAACAGGAAAGCCGACATGTTGCACACTATCCCAGGTTTGATCGACGCCGTACGCGCGCGTTTTGCCCATGTCGAAAGCTGTCCCTTTCAAGGGCCCCGGATTTTCTTTGAAAACGCAGGTGGGGCCCTGACGTTGAATTCCGTGGTCGAGACGTCGGCCAAGTTCGCCGCTATCCCTGACAATCAGGGGCGCGACAACGTCGCTAGCCATGCGCTTGTCGACACCATCAACACCGCCAAGGCTGATTTAGCTGTGTTCATGAATGCGCCTTCAGGTCAGTTTTTTGTTGGTGAAAGCGGGACTGAACTGCTGTTTCGTATGATCCGCACCGCCTGCGTGAACGCGCCCAAAGGCGGCAAGGTCATCGGCAGTTCCATCGAACATCCCGCCAGTCGCAGCGCCGCCCGCCGCTGGGCTGACATTGCTGGGCTGGACTATGTCAACGTCCAGCACGACAACGATACAGGTCTCGTCACCGCTGAGGCATTCCGGGCTGCAATGACTCCGGACGTCTGTGTCGCCACAATCGTGCACGCCTCGCCGGTCACAGGTATGGGGATGGATGTGGCAGCCATCGCGCGGGCCATTCGTGAGGTCTCGCCCGAGTGTTTCATCATTGTGGACGGTATTCAGCACGCGGCTCACGGGCAGTTGGATATCAACAGCTACGACGTCGATGGTTATGCAATCTCACCCTACAAAGTGTTCTCGCGCCACGGGTATGGCGTTGCATGGATATCGGACCGGCTGACCGCCCTTCCCCACGACCAATTGATCGACGCCCCGTCAGAAGGGTGGGAATTCGGAACCCGCGACACCGGTGCTTACGCGACCATGTCCGACGTGGTGGCTTATTTCGAGTGGCTGGGCGACCAGGTCTCGGACCACACGGACCGCCGCGCCCGGATCGAGGCTGCTGGCGGCGCCATCCATGCCTACGAATCGCATCTGACAGATGCAATGATCAACGGCACCGGCAATCTGCCGGGCCTGCGCGATATGGAGCACGTTTCAATTCTGGGCGGCGCAAACAACCCTGCCCGCGAAGGGTTGGTTTCAATTGTCGTGCGGGATATCCCCTCTGCCGATGTTGTGGCACGCCTGAATGATCAGGGCATCCGAACTCATATCCGCAAAGCCGATCACTACAGCGGCAACGTTCTGACCCCGTTGGGACTGAACGACTGCATCCGCATATCGCTTTGTCACTACAACACCGAACAAGAAGTCGCCCAGTTGCTGGCCGCAGTGCACGAGATGACAGCTTGATCAAATAAATTCTTCCAGACCCTCTTGCACCCGGGCGCTGGCTTGGCTAAATGCACCGTCACGGGTGATTAGCTCAGTTGGTAGAGCGCTTCGTTTACACCGAAGATGTCGGGAGTTCGAGTCTCTCATCACCCACCATTCCCCTTATTTTCAATGGTTTATTCAGGGTCTTGTAACGAGAACTTGGAGGCCATTTGAGGAAGAATGTACGGGAATCGAAACATCAAAACCGTTTTGGACTGCCCAGAGGATTGTTCCTTGGAGGCAAATGGTACGCTGTAAGGGTAGCTGTACCGATTGAGTACCAAGACATTGTTGGCAAACGAGAGATCGTCCGAGGGTTAGGAACTCAGGACCTAGCCGAAGCATTGAAGCGCCGTCCAAGAGTCCTTGAGGAAATCATTGAAGCGATCACCGAAGGACAAACACCGTCTCAAGTTGTTGGCCCTAATAAACCGAAGCAGGGGAATACTGTGGGAGATGCCGCCGACAGGTGGTTAGCTGACGCGGTCGGGATAAGTAACAGCACGAAGGTCAGGATAATGTGTGGGAGGCGATATTCGAACCCCAACTCACGACCCATTGCCAACATTAAACCCATTGGCTGGATGCCGCAGTCGCAACCCGCACTGCTGCCATTCGCTGCACTTGCTCGGTTTTAGTTATCGCAGACGTCTGGACCGCGGACAAAACGGACGCTCAATCGTTTGATCTTTGCCCCGATCTGTATTCTGGAAGTTTGGCCAAGGCCGATTTTAACGCGTCACCCCATCCATCGGAAACACTGCGAAAGTACTGGTCGTCAGCTTCGAATCTTGACCGCGTACCGCCATCAAGGCTGTCTTCATCGTAGAGAAGCAGGTCGAGCGGCGCCCCGACAGACAGATTGGCCTTAATCGTCGAGTCAAAACTGACAAGCAAGAGTTTCACGGTTTCTGGAAAACTCATTTCCGGATCGTAGGCGCGCACCAGAATAGGACGGCCATATTTTGTCTCACCGATCTGAAAGAACGGGGTGTCGTCGCCGGCCTCGATAAAATTGCCTTCAGGGTAGATCAAAAACAGGCGAGACGGACCGCCCTTGATCTGGCCTCCAACAATGAGTGTCGCGTGAAAAGCGCTGTCAGCTTGCTGACCGGACCGGGCATGCTCCTCGATGACGTCGTTCAGCGTAGCCGCGACCAGTTGCGCAACTTGAAACATTGTCGGTGCTTCTAAGATCGATGGTGAACGATCTGCCGGCGCTTTCGTTCGTTCTTCTAGGAGGCTTATCGTTGCCTGAGTAGTGGCCAGGTTTCCGGCCGTTAGGATTGTGATCGACCGGTCACCTTCGACTGTCCAGTTGAACATCTTGTTGAAGGTTGAAACATTGTCGACGCCGGCATTCGTGCGCGTATCGGACATAAATACCAACCCGCGGTTCAACCGCATGCCGACAGCATAGGTCATTCATGTCTCCGTTACTGCTGTGCGACTTGCAACTGCACTGTCAATTGCTCGCCCGCTGTCCCAATTCTGTTCCCTATTACCGGGGCGGCTTGGGCATAGTCCAGACCGGTTGCGACGCGTACGTATCGATCATCTGGCGAAATCCCGTTTGAGACGTCAAATCCGACCCACCCAAGCCCGTCCAAATGCACTTCGGCCCAGGCATGGGTCGCGTCCTGCAGCTCCGTTTCGTTCATCATCAAGTAGCCCGAGACGTAGCGTGCTGGCACTCCGAGCTGTCGGGCGCAGGTAATGAAAATGTGCGCATGGTCCTGACACACGCCGCGCTCGGCTTTGAGGGCATCTTCTGCGCTCCAACCCGGGTGTGAACTTCCAATTTCGTACGAGACCGTAGCTCGAATTCTTTCGGACAGTGCATGCATCTGCTCCAGCGGTTCGCCGTTGGGCAATGCGCTTATCAGCTCTGCAACTCTTTTCCCCGGCGATGTCTGCGGAGTGCTTCTTTTGAATAGCCACAAGGGCGTCGACCCTTCGTGGCGCCCCAGAACGCCGTGCGTGTCTTTCACTTCAACAATGCCTTCGGAGATCAACGAGATGCTTTGGGTGTTTGTTTCGAAACTGATCAATTCCACCGTGTTGCGGTGGTAGTCTTCAAATGTCAGCTCTTTGTGCCCACCGGTGATCTGGGTGCTCCAACTCACAATGCTCTGGTTTCGGAATGACTTTGGTGTTTTCCGCAGCTGTTGCAGACCGAAGGGAACCGGCGCGTCAAAATCGTATCGTGTCTCGTGTCGAATGTGCAGTTTCATTGGCTACTCGTAGAACCTGTAATCAATCTCGATCTGACGGCTCAAATTGCCGAGATCGGTCAGAAAATCCTGAATGTACTCATGCAGACCGAATTCAAAAATATCGGAAATTTTCTGATCCAAGTATTTCTCGTACAGAGCATTTGATGCCTCGCACGAAGGCCCAGCAAAGCCGTAGTCTTTCTTCAGGTAGGACAGGTTTTCCTGAATCTTTCTGCAGCAGAAGTGCAAACTGCGAGGCATCCGCTGATCCAGTATCAAAAACTGAGCAATATCAGACGGCCGAGTTTTCTCACCATGGGTCATCCGATACCCTCCACCAGCGCCGACGGAACGGAGAATGCTTTCCCATTGGATGTTGTCCAGTGATGAGCCGACCGAGAAGGCTGTGGGCAGAAGAACATAGTACTTCACGTCCAAAATGCGCCCAGTATTGTCAGCCCGTTCGACAAAAGTCCCGATGCGGGTGAAATCGAAAATGTCGTTACGCAGCATGGTCCCCAAAGTGGCACCACGGACCAGAGCCGCCTGTTGTCGAATGAGTTCCAACGTTGCAGGTAAGTCCCGCTCATTCACGCGTCGTTTCATCACCGCGTCGATCTGCATCCAGGTGGAGTTCACTGCGCTCCAGACATCATGGGTGAGCGCTGTCCGAACAAGGCGCGCGTTGTCTCGGGCTTGCTTGATAACCGACTTGATCGAGGATGGGTTATCAGCGTCACGCAGCACCCAATCGACCGCATTGTCCTTTGAAATCTCGTCATACTTGGCGTGGTACCCATCCAGAACACCGGCCGTTTTTAGAACCGAACCCCATTCCTCGGCAGAGTTTTTGGTACGGGTCAACGCCATTCTCTGACCTGTTTCAAGCAGCCTCGCCGTATTTTCCGCTCGCTCAAGATACCGGGACATCCAGAACAACCCACCAGCAGTTTTTCCCAGCATGGTCAGTCCTCCAGAACCCAGGTGTCTTTGGTCCCGCCACCCTGGCTTGAATTCACGACCAGCGACCCTTTCTTAAGAGCCACGCGGGTCAGGCCGCCGGGAGTGATCTTGACCCCTTCGGGTGACACCAAAACGAAAGGACGCAGATCGACATGTCTGGGGGCCAGCCCAGAACGCGCGAAGATCGGCACCGTCGAAAGCGACAATGTCGGCTGAGCAATATAGTTCGCTGGCCGCGATATGAGCTTGTCGCGAAAAGCTGAAATCTCTTTCTTGCTGGCAGTCGGGCCGATCAGCATCCCGTAGCCGCCAGACCCGTGCACTTCTTTCACTACAAGCTCGGAAAGATTGTCCAGTACATAAGACAAAGAGTCGGGGTCGCTACACCGCCAGGTAGGAACATTCTGAAGCAGAGGCTTCTCGCCCGTGTAGAACTCAACGATCTCGGGCATGTAGGAATAAATAGCCTTGTCATCGGCTATGCCTGTTCCCGGCGCGTTGGCGATCGTGATGCCGCCTGCGCGATATACGTCCAAAATGCCTGGCACGCCCAATGCGCTATCAGGGTTGAAGTTCAGCGGATCCAGGAAGTCGTCATCAACCCGGCGATAAAGCACGTCGATGGGCGTATAGCCTCTGGTGGTGCGCATGCAGACGCGTCCGTCGACAACCCGCAGGTCGTGACCCTCGACCAATTCCACGGCCATCTGATCTGCGAGGAACGCATGTTCGTAGTAGGCCGAGTTATAGATGCCCGGGGTTAATACCGCGACAGTGGGTTCCCCGTCTGCACAAGCCGGTGCACAGGCCGCCAGCGACCGTCGTAGATTGCGGGGGTAGTCAGAAACATTCCGAACGTTGGTCGCGCTAAAAAGCTCAGGGAACATCTTTAGCATCGTCTCCCGGTTCTCCAGCATATAGCTGACCCCGGATGGCGTTCGGGCGTTGTCTTCCAGAACGAAAAACTCGTCTGGGCCGGTTCGCACCAGATCGACGCCGACAATGTGCGTATAAACCTGACCGGGCGGTGAGACACCAAGCATCTGCGGCAGGAACGCTTCGTTTCTGGCAATCATCTCAGCCGGCACACGCCCGGCCCGGACTATTTCCTGACGGTGATAAATGTCGTGTAGAAATGCGTTGATTGCCCGCACCCGCTGTTCGATACCGCGTTCCAGCCGCTGCCATTCGCGCGCTGAAATGACTCGTGGCACGATATCAAACGGTATAAGGCGTTCCTCAGCCTCGGCTTTGCCGTAGACGTTAAAAGTTATGCCCGTCAGCCTGAAAACCTCTTCGGCTTCGCGCTGTTTCGCCCTCAGTCGTGATACGTCTTCCGCGTTGAACCAGCGGCCGATCTCTTCGTATGGACCTCTGAGTGATCCATCGCCGTTGAACATTTCATCAAAATACACACTCATGCTTTGAGTTTTACGCATAGATCAGATTTTTCAAGTCATTCAGGCTTGGTTGGAAGCTGCCTTTGGACGGAGCGTCTAATTTTCAGGCTAACTGGATAGTTTCGTGAACTTAACAACGTGGCGCTATTCGTGTTTCCACTTGAAGTCACATTCAGTATTTTGAATTCAACAGTATCTGGTTTTGTACTGCTTCTGAACGTCCGCATTGGGCTCATTCCAGACTTCGGAGGTAACGCAGCATCATGCGATATGTTGGCGTAGTCAACGTCGGGTTGTCGTTGTGGGAGGGCATGGCGGATCGGAGGATCTTTCATGCAAACGCCAAACTTACCAGCCATTCGCGCCCTTCGCCCTGCATGGAACAAAGGCCGCATCGTGGGTCAGAAACGACCGTTGAAACCAAAGCATCTTTAGGCGATCCGTGTTCGATTTGAATTGGTCGAGAATCACCGTGATCTCGCACTTTTCAATATGGCCATCGACAGCAAACTGGGCGGAAGTGACCTGGTGAAGATGAAAGTCGTGGACGTCATGGCGTCTGGTCAGATCAAATAACGGGCTTCGGTTTTACAAAGCAAAACGCAGAAACCGGTGCACTTCGCGATTTCTGAAGGCACACGTATGTCGGTTGAGAAATGGATGGAAGATAAACTCATGGTCGGCTCGGAATACCTGTGACCGGGTAGGCTCAAGGCGAGTGCCCATGGCACCTATTCGATGCGCCGAACCAAGGTCACCCAGATATACAAGAAGACTGGTAACCTTCGAGCCGTTCAGCTTCTTCTCGGTCACCCCAAGGGGGACAGCACCGTTCGGCACTCGGGTGTTGAACTGGAGGATGCTTTGGCCATCGCGGAAGCCATTTAAATCTAGCGTATTCGGGTCGCCGTCATTGGCGGCCCAAAGGAGACATCCAGTGCATCCCTCGAATGCTGCGGCTGCTGCCCGCATTCCTTCCGTTCACCGCGCAAGTGAGTTCCGGGGTTTGGTGATCTCACGGCAAGCGGACAAAGCGGGCACAAAGAGACATGTCCAAGAGTCTGTTCTTGCGTTTCTTAGATCCGCGTAGTCTGTTGGTTTCTGAACATTTTTCGGAGAACCTTTCTCAATGCTTAAACACGTTCTGACTGCGATATTTTCAGCTGTCCTACTCTCAATCGCTTCGTCTGGAGTCGCCGAGACAATGCATGTGAAGACCACAGTCACCTACCAGGAACGCATCGCGCTGCCGCCTGACGCAGTTTTAGAAGTCGAACTTCTCGACACTTCGCGTGCTGATGCCCCTTCGGTTAGCCTGTCTTCCCAGAGGTTCAAACTTGCGGGTGTCCCCAGAACAGTTGAAATTGCCTACGACACAGATCTCATCGATGAGCGCCATACCTACACAGTAGCTGCCAGGATCATTTCAGACGGTCACGTGAAGTTTCGTTCTACGACGGCGACACCTGTGCTCACCCGTGGCGCACCAAATTCTGCTGAACTCGTTTTAGAGATGATGCCAAGGAGAGCGGGCGGCAGCAACCCAGACCAATCGATCTACGATATCAATTGGGAAGTCTATGAGATCGCAGGGCGTATGCTGATAGTTGATAACCCTCCTTCCTTGACAGTTGAACAAGACGGCCAGTTTGGCCTTTACGGTGGGTGTAACCGGTTTACGGGAACCCTTGACGCAGCCAACGATGAGTTCAGCATGCCGGGCAACTTCGCAGGAACGAAGATGGCGTGCCCGGAGGATCAAGAAAAGCTTGAACAAGATACGATCCAAGCCTTGTCCGAGGCAGTGGCCTACGTGACAAACGGAACAATCCTGGCGCTCAGGAATGCAGCGGGAGCGACGGTTCTGCGTCTGCGTAAATTGCCAGAATAGGTACCGCGCCTATCGGAGCGAGCTGGGACAATCAGCCGACTTGTTCAAGCCAATATCAGCGAGAATCAAAGGTCGAAATCCCTAGCGGATCATAGACGTTGGACGGCCTTGATTGCGAGTGATCGTGATAGTGGGCCTTACTGCGTGCGTGGCGTAGTGACGCCATCAACACTCGTTCCGGATTATCGATCAACTGGCCTGCATCGGCTTCATCATTGTCTTCTCCCGCTGCAGGAGGAGCGGGCTGTAGACGGCCTTCAAGTACAGTTCCCCACACATTGATATCGGCCAGCGTCAAAGGATCCACAGTTAGCGGATTTTCTTCAAGGATTGTGAAATTGGCCAGTTTGCCAGGCTCGATGGAACCGATCTCATGCTCCAATTGCAGTGAATAGGCTGCGCCAATGGTGATACCTTCCAAAGCATCTTCAGCACTGATGCGCTGGTCCGGACCAACGACGCGACCACTCGTCGATATCCGATTGACAGCAGCCCACATGTACTTCAGCGGCTCCGCAGGAGCCATCGGCATGTCCGAGTGCATCGAAAAGGGGATACCTGCCCGAACGGCATCGCCTAAAGGCACCATGCGCTCTGTCCGATCACTACCAACGCTGCCTGCGGCGTACCGATCTGCGAGCGTCGGCGTATAAACGGAATTGCCGCTGACGATCGCGCCAAGACGTTTAATACGTGCGATCTGATCTGGTTGGGCGTAGCCAAAGTGTACAACGACGGTGCGATGGTCATATCGCGGGTTGCGCTGCATGGCGGCTTCAAGGGCATCAAGAAGGATGTCCAGACCGCCGTCTCCTAGATTGTGAACATGGACCTGAAAACCTGCTTCCCAATAAAGGTCGAACACCTGCTTGAAGAAATCAGGCGTCATAATCCATTGACCTTCATGCCCGTCCAGATAGCCGTCGCGCATGATCATTAATTCACTGAAGATCGCACCATCTAACAGGAGCTTGACTTGCTTAGGTAGGAACTGGGTTCGGCCTTCGCTCCACGCTAGCATAGCTTCGGTCTCGGCCAGTACTTTTTCGGGGCCCTCTGTGTTCAGAAACATACTCCCAAGCGTTCGACCGTCCGGAATAAAGTAAAAGTTGAACGGCGTGTCGTCTGGCCCGAACGCTTCTGCCACCAGAGCTTGGGCGTTCTGATCCACAGGGCCAGCAGGCTCTGCCAGGGTCGTGATCCCGCTGCGGTGATAATAGTCCTCTGTGAACTCCAGCGCCTCCATGACCCTGTCGATAGATGCATAGACCGGAGCAAACTTCTCAAAGAACACATGCTCCCAGAATGCAGCTTCAAGAAAGAGGCCTTTCTCAAGATTGGCTTGAGACCGGGCCAGTTCGCTTGACCAGCCGGCAATGTATTCTTCGGTGATTTCAAGTTGTTCGAGGGCAACCGAGTTGAAGTACATCTCGTGGGTGGAGCGTTGCCATACAGCCAGCGGGATATCGGGGGCCAGTTCGTCCAAAATCACACGGCTCATGTCGCCGTGCCATGACGCGTGATACCCCCAGACCATCAGCGGTCGCCCGCTGCTTCGATCATATGTGTTGATGACCTCGGACAGACGTTGGCGAAACTCCTCCTCGCTATTGGCAAGAGGCGCAAATCCCGCTGGCGATTGCCAGTCCTCGATGGAAATGATGGCATCCGACATCATCGCAAGTGCGCCCAGAAGCGGGTGCAAATGCTGTTCAATGAACCCAGGCACAATGACCTTGTCTTCAAAACTGCGGTCAATTGCATAGCTACCTTCGGGTAGGCGACCCTCGATTTCCTCCAGGGTTCCAACGTCAGTAATTCGACCGTTCCTGACCGCCACCGCTTCAGCCACCGGGGCGTCCGGATTCATGGTGAGAACTTCTCCACCGACGTAGACAGTTGTGCCGGGAAACTCAGGGAAACGCTCGAAGGCGTCTTGCAATGAGGGGGACTGTGCAGCGCCGTGAAGCGGCATCAGCGCAAAAGCGAATACAGTGAGAGACTTAAAGAACTTCATTGATGCCTCCGAATGGGATTACGGACATAAATAAATTGCTTCGATCAGAGCAGGCTGATCTGCGATGTGTCAACCTAAGCCCTCAGTCACTCAATACTGACTGAGCAACCCAAACTTGAAAGCCACTTTCGTTGACCGCTGTGGGCTCACAGCAGTCATTCGCCCAAATTCGCAGAATGCCTGCATTGGAAACAACGTTGGACTTTCACCAGGCAGCATAGAACGGCAGTAAATCTCGAATTCCCAAGAAAACGGACTATGCTTTGCCTCGTAAAACTAAGTTGTTCAGTTCTTTGAAAACCAGATTTTGACAAGCCGACTGCGGCCGTACTTTAGTTGCAACTCATTTGGAGCGATACTGCGATGCCAAACACTTCGTTACTTTCAAAGTCCAATTTTCCAGTTTTTGCGCTTATTGGAGGTTTGATTATGCAAAGCCTTGGAACTTCTCCTGTACATGCTGAAGACGACCCATACGCGACGCCGCGAGAAGACTTTTCCATCCGCGACTTGAGGAATGGTTACACAGCCAAGCAAGCTTACGACCTGAGCTCTGAATGGAATTTGCAGAAGTTCCTCGACATTACCGAAGCCGGGGCTTTTTCGTACATGAACCTCGCCGAGTTCCTGCCAAGTTCGGTTATTCGCCGCGACGGGGCCGTTGCGATGCTTGCGACAAACCTTAACGATGCCATAGGCGCCACGAGCGTCCCGGGCGCTGATGGCAATGCTGTCTCGCTTGACGAGATGATTAATGCCGATAATTCCACGGTGCAGGGCGTTATGGTTCTTCACAACGGTGAAATCGCTTACGAGGTTTACCCGGGGATGCGTCGGACGGACAACCACGTCTGGATGTCCAATGCAAAGATCCTCTCAAGCTTGCTGATCGGTCAATTGCAAGATGAGGGTAAGATCGACGTTCAGAAAACGGTTGGCGACTATGTCGAGGGCACCAAGGGAACAGCTTGGGAGAGCATGAAAGTCATCGACGTCCTGAACATGCAGTCTGGATTGGATCTGGAAGAGAACCCCCTTTCACGCAAGGGCGACACACCGTATGGGCGTTTTGTCAGGGCTGAGGTTGGTGTTCCGAACGAAGCAGGCGTCCTGCAAACGCATAACGAAGCCCTGTTTGCTATACCCAAGCTGCGGGAACCGGCTGAAGCCTTCGAATACTCTTCTGCAAACACGCAAATGCTTGGTCTTGTCATTGAAGCCGTTACGAACCAGCGACTTGGCGAAGCGATCACGGAACGGGTTTGGAGCAAAGCTGGAATGACTGGCGACGCCACCCTTGCACTGTCACCTCAAGGAAACGGTATCATACACGGTCTGATCAGCAGCCGCTTGATCGACATGGCAAAGATTGGCCTGCTGTACACGCCAAGCTGGGACAAGACAGCGGCAGATCGCATTGTATCTGAAAAGATGATCGACACGATCCAAACAGCGGGTGTCGCCGAAAACTACATGAAGGGAACACTTGGCCCGCACCTTTCCGAAGCATTCCGTGAACAACCGATGGCAAACGCATACCAATGGGATGCCGTTTTTGCCGATGGCGATTTCTACAAAAGTGGGATGAATGGCCAAGGCATCTATGTCTCGCCAGGAAAAGACGCAGTCGTCGTTTGGTACGCAACCGGAGGTGCGAGTATCGACATGGAAGCTTACGCCAGGGCCATTGTGAATTCCCTGTAGGTCAGATCACGCACTGGCGTCTCTGGTCGCAGGCCAATGTATAGTCGGTCGTTTGGTGACTAGAGCATCCATTCGACCGGCAGCCACCTGACCACGGCCGTCAGGGCACGCTGTACACCAGTGGTTTTCGGGTCTGCGGTATGAATGGTGACTGTCCCATCCTGCTCTTCTTGCAGCCAGGTCATCTCGCCGCTGTCGTTAAGTTCGACTCGATAAGAAAACTCAGGCCGGTTCAATTGCTCCGCAAGCGATGCAGCAATCTTTGGGCTTTCGATCATAAGGCCCATTTCTGTATTCAGCCGCGCGGATCTGGGGTCGAGGTTGTAAGAGCCTATGAAGATCCGTTCTCCATCCGATCCAAAGACTTTTGCGTGTAGACCGGAGGCCGATCCGGCCAGCATCTCGGGCAGGCTGCGCTCGCGATGCTCACGCCGCAAAGCTCGAAGCTCAAGCAGTTCTACACCACTGTTCAGCAAGCCTTCTCTGTATCGCATATAGGCTGCGTGAACCGGCATCACATCCGTTGCATCCAATGAGTTGGTCAGAACGCGGACCTTCACTCCGGACTCTGCCAACCCCTCCAAAACCTCCGCGCCTCTTTCGCCCGGAATGAAATACGCTGAGACTAGGTCTAGCGAGGTCTCAGAGGTTTTGGCGAATTCGATAAGTTGCTCGACAATCAGATCTTCACTCTCGACTTCGCCCAACCCTTTTGACGGGTCGTCGACGAAAAGAGTGACTTCGCTCCATTCGAACTTCAGATCGCGTGCCGATATCCGGTCGGCCAGTTCATTTTCCTGAATTGCCCTTTGATAACCTGCGCCAACCGCAGTCTGGCGTGCGGCGTCTGCCTTCGTTTTCAGAGTTTTTTCCGACGGAGGCTCCAAAAATAACTCCGCGTCGTACGCGGAAGCACTGTTCCAATATGCGTCGAAGGATTGCGATACCTCATCTACAATCGGGCCAATAGCTATAGCGTCTACATCCAGGTAGTGCGTTCCCGCCCCGTAGTCGAAATAGATGTCTCCTATGTTGCGTCCGCCAACAATCGTGGCGACTCCGTCCACAGTCATTGATTTATTGTGCATCCGCCGGTTCAGGCGCCCAAAGTCAAATGCATAGGACAGAAGTTTTGGGTTTCTCAAAGTGAAAGGATTGAAAATGCGAACATTTGCATGTGGCAGAGCGTTCAGTTCGGCGAGCAATTCATCCAATCCGGAAATACCGTTGTCATCGACCAATAATCTGACACGGACACCGCGCTCTGCTGCTGCCCTAAGCTCTTCCAGAAGCATCAGGCCGGTCACGTCATCTTGCCAGATATAGTACTGAGCATCGATTGAGGATGTCGCTTCTCTTGCAAGTATCGCCCGGGCCGCAAAGGCTGCGCGTCCATTTCCCAGCGGCCTTACGCCGTCGAGCCCGGGATTGCGTTCAAGTGCATTTTTTATTGTTGCACCTAATGGTCCGTCCCAATCGGCATCTTGCTTAAACGTTGGCTCAGAAAAGTTTTCCTCAGGAAGCGGAAATGTCAGTCGTAACCCCATAATGATCACTGCGATCACCGCTACCAAAATCAAACATGTTCTGATCAGCCGCATTCAGGGTTCCACAAATGGCAAGTTGGATTTGCCTTATAGTTGAGATTGACCTATCGACAGACAGTTTTTCAAGAGTTTAGGTCCAAACAACAGACAGAGAACCGAGCTTTATCCACTTTGGGCTCGGAGTTGACCTCGGAGGCAGCGCAGCATGACGTGATAGGCTGGACCCGTAAACGTCGTGTTGTCGTCGTGGGAGGGCATGGCGGATCGGAGGATCAGTCATGGAAACACCAAACCTACCAGCCATTCGCGCTCTGCATGGAACAAGGGCCGCATCGTCGGTCAAAAACGACCGCTGAAACCAAAGCACGTCTGGGCCGACTTGAGCTGGCTGAGAACCATCGCGATCTCGCTCTGCTCAACTTAGCGATCGACAACAAACTGCTTGGATGTGACTTGGCAAAAAAGAAAGACGTCGAGAGCGTGCGAGGTTTCATTGAACATCGTATTCCCACCCTCGCAATGGAAGATCGAAGCGGCGAACTTATCTGGCTTTTGTTCATGGCGCTTGCGCTCAACATTCGTATCACCGGAGGGGTGCTCACCCCTATCTTTCATGTTGAAGATCCGATGTGTGCCCTCCTAATAAGTCAGGCCGCAGATCGAGGTTTGGTACGTGGTCCCATCGATCAAGCCGTTTGAAACCAATCAATAAGCGGCGCCGGTTTAGAAAGTCCGGCGTGGCCCTATGCCTATGAAGGTCCGCGACTGGGCATCATCCCTGGGGCTACGTTTGTTCATATCGAGAACCATCCAAATTTCTCAATTCTTCACCAGCGCAATGTCGCGACGGCGCGTGGACAATCTCCATGCGATGAGACTTCGCGCAGCATTTGCGGAGTTCGGCGACCCACCGGCTATCGACGATTGGGATGTCGGTGATGAAGATGAGCAGTTCGAAGAGTTTGATGATGAGGCGATTTACTGACTGGCAGCCTCGGAACTAGATGAAGCCTTATCTGTTCGAAATTCGAGCTGGTGACAGGGCTGGCCATCTTGTCTCTGTTGGTGCAGCTCAAAAAACTTCGGCGATTTGTTGCATTTTGCAATCTCAAATGTCCGCTTCGACAAGAACGCCTTTCAAACGCTTTTCTGCAGCGAAAATCAGGTTCCCTAGCAAAGGCCCCTTTTCTGGCTTTCCGATATCGATCCCGACACCGCGCTGGTGAGACTATTTTTGACTGGAGTACTGGCTCTGGTGAAGACTGTTTCGACCTTCGCCTTGTACCTCTTTGTTGTACACAATTCCTATTGGACAGGGCTTACCCAGCCTTGTTTACGTAACTCGCGCACTACGGCTTCTGCATGCTCGACATCTTTGTGGATACTTTTGAGCATCGCGCCGATTGGTGCGTCCGGCCAAGCACGCTCAAGTTCAGCTAGTTTGGCTTTAGCCGCATGGTCTTGCCCCATAGCTGACAGCGCCGCCGTTACATATGCAAGTGAAGGTGCGCTGAGTGGATCGCCAAGTTGCTTTGCCTCTTCAAAGCGTTCTACCGTTGTTTGATATTCACCCAGATGAAAATGCGTCGCGCCGGAAATGTTTCGATTTGCAAACCTTTGGTTTCTGGAATCTAGCAGAGAGAGCCTGTCGGCCGTTTCAATAGCTTCGCCAAACTCGCCAGTAAACATCGCCACAGCACCAAGAAAGTCGAGAACGGCGCCATCGTTAGGATCAAGTTTTGAGGCCCGCCTACCGAGTTGCAGCGCGGCGTCATAATCGCGATTGGCGAAACTGGCCCAACTTTTTGCGGACTGGCTCCAGGCTTGGTCTGGGGCAAGGCTAACCGCTTGGCTCGCCATCTTCATGGCGGCATCCGCATAGTCGTTCTTGGTGTTTGACGGCGGAGTTATCACCGCAAGGGACGCGAGGGCCTGCGCTGCACCGGCATATCCGCCGAAATATTCTGGATCGATCTCGATCACGCCTTCGAAAACGGACAGAACCAGCAACTGGCGCTGTCGGTCGAAGACCGGAAATATCATTGTCCGTGCTTGTTGCGCCAAATTGAATGCTTGTAATGCAGCAGGGGATTTTTCGTAAATTGCTGCGCGCTGCAAGTGCGTGTTGGGATCAGTTGCAGATAAACCAATCACTTCGGCAGCAACAGTTTCTTGTCCATCTTGGGCAAGACCAACTGCAACCAACGCACCAACGACGGCCCCAATGGTGAACGCCCCTATGGGCAGTCCAAAGCGTAGGGCCTTTTTTGAGATTGATACAGCGGTTGTTTCTGAAACATTTTCGAACCGCGGCCGATATCCACCGCTATCGATACACAGCCGTACCGGATCATCTTTTCCGATGCCCTCGTAATGCAGTTCCAAGAACTGGCGAAGTCGCCGCGCGTCGACTCGAACGATGTTTTCCGGATCGGTCCCCTCCGAGGTATCGCGGTCATAGACATCTTGAGCGATAGTCTTGCTGCGAATTTGGTCTCCTCGACCAGCAAGTTCTTCTTCGACGATGTACGTCAGGAACGCCTGAAGTCTATCGGATCCATCCAGATGAGCGTCAACAAGCAACCTGCCAAGGGCGGCGCGCTTTTCACGGTCCGAAATGTCTTTGGAATACCTCATCACATTCTTATTTTTGCAATTAATGACGCGTGAGTCACGCCGATATTCACCGTGAGTCACTTACGTGAATGTTTCCTAAGCCTCAGACTTGTAACCAAAACAGCGAGCCGGAGCGCGAAAATCCGCATTCCCAGCATGCCAATCTACTAAGCGACGGGAGGATTACACATGACACAACGTATGAATTACGAGAGGCTTAGCAAGCACTTCGCAATCGGCGTGATATTTGGCGCTTGGGCTATTTCTCCACAATCGGTCACTGAAGCAGTCATCGAATTAATTGCCCCTTCGGCAGCATACGCGCAGGAAACAGAAGAAGTTTCTCCTACGATGGTGCGTGATCGCCCTCGCGATGTGTACTACCCCAATACCGAAGATCTCGCCGAAGACGAGATGCGGGTCATCGCGTGTGGAACCGGAATGCCTACAACGCGAGCGGCTCAGGCTGCTGCGTGTTTCCTTGTGGAACTGGGCAACGGAGATAAGTTCTTGTTCGACATTGGCTCGGGATCGGCCGAGCGAATTTCTTCCCTGCAAATCCCGTATAATTATTTGGACAAGGTCTTCATCGGCCATCTTCATACTGACCATTTCGGCGCGTTGCATGACCTGTTCATCGGTGGCGCATTGATGGGGCGGAATATTCCGCTACGGGTTTGGGGCCCAAGTGGACCATCAGAAGAACTTGGCACTGCTTATGCACTAGATCATATGCAAAAGATGCTCACATGGGACCTAGCAGGCCGTGCAGGAGTCACTGATTTCCGCGGCTATTCAATGGAGGTTAATGAGTTCGATTACAGGTTAGAGAACGAGGTAATTTACGAAGAAAATGGCGTCCAAATTCGTACTTTTCCAGCCATCCATTCAATTGATGGTGCAATCAGCTATGCACTGGAATGGAATGGTTTAAAATTTGTTTTTAGCTCAGATACTTATCCGAACAAGTGGTTCAAGGAGTACGCTAAGAACGCAGACCTCGCTATCCATGAATGCTTCGTAGCGGTTCCCGACCTTGTAGCAAAGATGGGTTTCACACCCGAGTCCGCTTTATTGGTTGGAACTCAAGTACATACGGCGCCCGAAGCCTTCGGAAAAGTCATGAGCGATATCGAACCACGAATGGCGGTCGCCTATCATTTCTTCAATGACTTCGACACTTCTAACAATGTATTCGAGCGCATACGCAGCACTTATGATGGTCCGCTAAGTCTGGCAGATGACTTCATGGTTTGGAATGTCACGAAAGACGCGATTACGGTTCGGATGGCAGCAACGGAAGAGCACACTTGGGCACCGCCTCTCGCTGCACCAGCTGAGCCGCCAAACCCTGCTGACAAGACCGCTTATGCGGAAAAGGTTGGACTTTCTCCAGAAGTAATGGAGTTCTCAGAGTTCACAAAGGGTGGTTTTGACGACGTAGACGACGTTTTGCGACCCATCTACGAAGAAGCTTCGGAAGCGTTAGGCCAAGAGTTCCCGTATCCGGGCGATGAATAAAGTCAAATTTGACCGGCGCGTCTTAATAACGCGCCGGTTCTTTCAATTCTGATCGGAATTCTCTATGCAACATACCTCATTGATTACTCGCTATTTGGTCTGTGTTGGATGGCTGCTTGTTGCTATATCCCACGCAGCAAACGCCCAGTCACTTGCACGTTCTGAAGATGATGACGGCGGTTGGCGACACTCAATCACGCCCTATTTGTTCCTTCCGCTCCGCACGACGGGAACGTCAACTATAGATGGAACAAGCGTCGATTTCGACTTGAACCTCAGCGAGGTGCTGGACGTGCTGCAAGGCGCTGCTTCAGTACGTTACGAGGGCTGGAACGGCGACTTCGGGATCATTTCTGAAGTTTACTACGTAAAGCTTGGCGGAGATGGAACTCTACCCGGTGGCAGGGTGGACGTTGATGTTGATGTCCGGCAGACCTTCGCCAACGTGCAGGGCGCTTACCGGTTTGCGAACGGAGTAAATGCCTCGGGCCAACGCTACGCAGCGGATGCCGCAATTGGGGTTCAGTGGAACCGGATCAAACAGGAAATCGACTTAGCGGGCCCCGGCCCAGGTATGACGTTGGGTGGGACAGAAGAATGGCTCGAACCAATGATCGCAATTCGATATATCTCGGAAATCAACGACAAATGGAATTTCGCCAGCCGGGCTGAACTGAGTGGTTTCGGTGTGAATGGTGATGACCTGCAATACCTGGTTGTGGCTGGGTTTGACTGGAAAGGCTGGGAAAACACGTCCCTGCGGTTTGGTTATCAGTTCTATGGAATCGACTTTTCCACCGACCGTTCGGATGGGGAATTTGCCTACGATGTGGACCAGAATGGTATCTATGCTGCCGTCGCGTTTCATTTCTAAGATTGGCGAATACAGCAAAACATGGGTTCGGTTGGGCTCAGTACTTGCGAGTCTTGCGTTTGGGGCAAGCCAATCGATTGCGGACCTCGTGTCCCCCTACGGCGGAGAAACCGCGCCGAACTTTGTTGAGCTTTCGGTGCAGCCTGATCATGTGCGGGTTCTCCTTGAGGTCGATTTGAACGACTATCCCATATTCGTCATTCCAGATGATGGTTCGGGAACGTCACTGGCTGGGCGTACGGGGCAAAACCTTCAGATCTGGGCAGACGAAGAGAAACTGATCAGCACAACGAATACGATTGATGTGCGCCCCAGAATTTCCCGGCAAACAGCAGCGAGCACTCTGTATCGACCGCGACCGCGTAGCGAAAATGTCGTCTACGTGGACATGGAGTTTCCGTTCAATGGCAAGCCGGAACAGATCACGTTCATTCCCCCCCTAAGTCCAGACGGGATTCCCTTGGCTTCACTTGGCGTTGTGGCCGAGCATATGGGCGTTCCAGTAACAGATTATCGCTATTTGTCGCAGGCTGAAACAATGCTGCCGGACTGGGAAGACCCTTGGTTTAGCAAGTTTGAGAATCCAAACCTCACTCGCCACCACAAATCTCCGATGATGTCTTTTCTTGCGATGGAACCGCGTGTCGTCCGGCACGAGGTCATATTGCGTTTGAAAGACCTTGAGACTTGGGTGAACTTGGGCTTTGGCGATGCTGACCGACTGACCACAGATGATGTCGCCCGGATCAAGTCTAGCGTGTCGGACTTTTTTGAGACGAGAAACCCTCTCGCCGTCGACGGCAAACCGATGAAACCGGAAACGGTGCAGGTCTCGCGTATCAAAGTTGGAGCCGAAGGTTTGCGTGTTCTTCCGGATCAAGCCGAGGCAAACCGAAAGACGATGTTACTGGGCGTCGTCCTTTCTTATCCGGTTTCGACTTTGCCGAACCGAGTTGATCTGGCATGGGAGCTTTTCCCAGTTGGTTTGGATGTTGTTCCGATCACCCTTTCAGATCCGGCAGGGGCGGTCCCCTCGCAGATTTATGCATCCGATCCCGTTGTAAGTTGGAACAATCACCTGACAACTTGGACCAACCCAAAGACCAGCCCGGTTATAGTCAACGTCGCTGGCGTAACTCAGGTTCCATCGTTTGCGCTCGCCTTAGTGTTCATATGTTTGATATGCGCCTATTTTTCGTGGCAGCGTACAAACGGTCAGCGTCTGGTCTTGCTTGGCCTGACCGGGGCATTCGGTGCCGCTGCGATTGTCACGTATTTCCTAGGCAACCCGTCGACGGCGCCTGAGCCGGATGAAATCGCGACGCGTCAAATCGTGGAAGGGCTGTTAACCAACATCGGGACCACGATGCTTGAGACGCAAGATGATAATTCCGTGGCGGCGATGGAGCCTTATGTCGAAGCAATCAATCGCGACAAGGTTCAAGCAGAAATGCGTCGTGGTTTGTCAGTTACCTTGCCCTCTGGGGCCATGGCTCGCGTCGAAGCAATTTCCGACCTGAGTGTCGAAAGTTTCACGCCCGGCGAAGAAGGAAACCAGCATCAGGCCCTCGCCAGTTGGACAGCCCGCGTAAGCGGAGGCCACTGGGGGCACCTGCATAGGCAAGCGGTTTCTTATCGTGGCTTGCTCGACGTTTCGCGTCATGGCGACCATTGGATGCTTGATGACCTGACGATTATCAGCGCCAAGACAGGAGGGTAATTCTGTGGTTGCGGTAAGGTTGTTTTTTGCCACGTTCTTGTTTGCCACGATCCTTTTGTGCGCGGGCAGAGCAGAGTCCCATTTCAATCTCAACCAAAATGTACGTATTCATCATGTGGCTCACTCAGAAGATGGGCTAGATATCTATTTACGCCTTCCGATGCCCTATTTGGTCGCGGAACTGGTCGGTCCCGAAGGTTCGGACGGTTTGCCCGATCCCGCTCCGTACACATACAATCAGATCGAAGATGGTGTGCTCATGCACTACCTAGATCAGGCCGCATTTCACAAGGACCCGTCCGGTTTGGCTCGTATAGCTGAAAACGGCTTTTCGCTATCTATCGACGGTCGCCGACAAATAGCAGAAATAGTTTCGATAATACTACACCCGTTGGGGCAAGAACCTGGATTTGCCACGCTTAGTGAGGCGCGTTCGGCACTTGCGCAAAGAGACAATTTTCCAACGCCTGAAGAAATTTATGTAGGCGAGGTGATGGTGGACGTACATCTGCGCTTTCTTACGGGGGAGGTAGGTGCCTACAGTCTATCCTACACTTCTGATCCGGGGCTTCCTGGACAAGAAGAAACGGCAAACCTGATCCTCGACTACAATGGGCAAAAAGTTCGGACGTTTCGCGCACGGGGTCTAATGCATTCCCCGGTTGATGTCTCCGGATCAGCGACCGCAGCCGCTTCGACCTTTTTTGTTGAGGGAATTCGGCATATTCTGGAAGGTCCCGATCATGTTCTTTTTGTGCTTTGCATGATCATCGGTGCCTTGAACTTGCACAGCCTTCTCGCCCGCGTCACAGGCTTTACCTTGGGCCACACGGTGACTCTGATTTTGGGATTTTTTGGCTTCGCGCCGAGCGGAGCATGGTTCATCCCAACTGTCGAATTGGCAATAGCACTTTCGATAATCTACGCTGCTGCAATGGCTGTTTGGCCGCCAGAGAAAGGACACGGCGATCTGAAGGCTTTTGCCATCACGTCGGGCATTGGGTTGCTACACGGGTTTGGGTTCTCTTTCATGTTGCACCAAATTCTACGTGTTGATGCGCCGAACGTTTGGCACAGCTTGTTGGCCTTCAACGTTGGAGTAGAGGCAGGACAAGTCATGATCGTTCTATTGGTTTGGCCATTGGTGCTGTTGTTGCGCAAACAACCAGGCCGTATCTGGGTCGGTTCTCGCGCGGTAGTTGCCGCATGCGCAAGTCTGGTAGCTATGGTTTGGGTAGTGGAGCGGGCAGAGTTTTTTCTCTGACACTTGTTTCGTTAATCTTGTGCTGATTTGTACAGTAAGCAGACCTTCAATTAGATTTGTTGAACGTCAACTTTGTCCTCACAGCGGTCGTTCGACCTGAGCCAAGCGAATGTCCGCTTTGTTAAGCTAAGCAATATCAAAACTCACAATTCAGAAATTCCTTTCGGTGCCTACGGACGACCTCTTAAAGAGGCTTGGCTCAGGTCGAACGACTGCCATGCGGACTTTGCGGGCATCCGCATTATTACTCCAAAGGACCGCAATCAGCCTTAAGCGGACATTCACAACTAGACTTTGCAGGTTCTGGAAGAAACCCGAGCGCAATCTGCCCGCATCTTCACGCTGGAAGAAAAAGGAATTCACGCTCCAGCGCGCGACGACGAAGCGCGTGCAGCAGTCCATCAATGTCCGCTTACAAGAAAATCAGGTGCAAAACGCGTCAGCTGTCACCCAAATTGTCACCCAAACGCGAAAACGCGCTTCGCGTTGAACGCGTGAAATACGATAAGCATCTGTTTTTGTGTAATTTAAGTGGTGCCCGGGGGCGGGATACAATAAGTATGAAATACCAATGACCTATAAAAGAGCGGGACACTTCAAATCCCCATAGTTTCATTAGGTTTTTCAGGATTATTGTCCCACCTCCACTGGTCTCTATTTCGCCCAGCAATCAAACAACTCACGTGTTTGGAGCGATGCTGGCGTAACGATACCACCAAAGGCACCCGCAATATGAAATGCTTCTGTTCACAGAGGCTTATAACTGCAGTTTGATTCCGCGTTTCGGAATCGAACTGAACACTCCCGAAGAGAAGGCCCCTGCCGCGATCAAACGACAGAGGGACACTGAAACAGTCCGACCTTGTGCAACGGGTCTGGGCAACAAATGGAACATGCCACCATGCCAAATGTTAACAAAACTAACATAGATCTACAACAAGACTTGAACCAGCTGACTCTAGCGCTGGAGTTGGCAAAGAAGGGATACAAGATCCATCCACTGCGGGCCAATTCGCAGACCCTACAGAACGGCGAGACTCGCGGTCCCGGAACACCGCATCTATCTGGCTTCCCGAACAAGGCAACGACCGACCCGGCGGAGCTTCACCAGATGTGGGCAGACTTCCCCGACGCCGTGCCGGGTGTACTTACCGGTGATGGGGCTGGGCTCTACATCCTCGATGTGGACGTGAAAGATGGCAAGGACGGCATCGGCGAATTGAAACGCCTTGGCGTTGAGCCCGAAGAACTGACACCCGGCAGGGTCAAGACCCACAGCAATGGTTTGCATCTCTACTTCCAATCAGACGGGTCCGGGCTGCGCAACAGTCAGAACGACCCGGCGACCGGGCTCGACTGGCGTGGCCACAATGGATACGTCCGGGCAGCCGGAGCTGTTACTGATAAAGGTACATCCCACCCCATCGGCGAAATGCCCGATCTTGCCGACCTACCGCCGCCGCCCGATGCTTTACTGCCAACCGGGAAATCGAAACACGTAAAGGGTGAAGACTGGGCCGGAGGCGATGAACTTGCTGCCATAAGGAGCGGCGAGAGCCTGCATGGGCCGACGCTCGACTATGCCATTCGCATGGCCACCAGCGGCTATCAAACTGAGGCCCGAACCGCGCAGCAGCTGAGCCTTGCTTACCTAGCGTCGTCCGAGAAAGACACTCCGCGATGGAAGGAAAGGTTTGCCGATCTGCCCCGGCTGGTCCACTGGGCCTATTCCGAGTCCGAAGCGGGCAAAGCCGCTGGGTGGGCAGTGGTGGCCGAAGATTACCTATCACACGCTGACGTCCCTGAGCCTGATTCAAAGGAAGACTGGGGTTCGCCGCTTCTAGACGTCAACGGAAAGCTGATAAATAACCAGAGCAATACGATCCGCGTGCTCGGACAAAACCTCGACGCGATCCTTCCAGAGCTTCGGTTCAACAAGCTGACGTTCGAACTGGAATGGCAAGGCGGTACTGTGGAAGACCACATATTTACTACCGCCCGTTCCGGAATCGAACACAACGGGCTACCAAGGGCGACCAAGCTGAACGTTATCGACGCCATTGAGGCGGTCGCCCACAGGTTTGCCTACCATCCAGTTCAGGATTATCTGGACGGACTCATCTGGGACGGCAAGCCACGGTTGGATAGTTGGCTAGTTCGGACAGTTCACACCGACGACACACCCTATTATCGGGACGTTTCCCGTCGGATTCCATTGATGCTGGTGGCTCGGATGAAGCAGCCTGGTTGCAAAGTCGATCACATGCCGGTTTTCCACGGCGAAGAAAACCAAGGCAAGAGCACGGTATGCCGTATTCTGGCAGGTGACTGGTTCAGCGACACTCCGCCGTCGATACACAAGAAAGAAGAGGCGCTGCGGCATCTGGTCGGTCACTGGGGTGTCGAGCTGGCCGAGCTGGCCCCGACCCGGCAGACCGACAAGGAAGAGTTAAAGGCGTTTGTTTCGGGCAGTGTCGATAAGGTCCGGTTCCCATTTGCTCGGACCTACCGCAAGGTGGGCCGTACATGCGTGTTGTTCGGCACCACTAACAACTCTAACTTCCTGAATGACCAAGACGGCGGGCGGCGCTACTGGCCGATTGAGGTCCGGGGGCGGATCGACGTTGATCAGCTTCGGGTGGAGCGGGATCAACTGTTCGCCGAAGCCGTCGTTGCCTTCGAGGCGGGTGAGAAATGGTGGCCGGACCATGACTTCGAGCAGCAGCACTACCAGCCGATGCAGGCCGCGGCTCGTGAGATCGATCCGTGGGAGGACAGAGTGCGCAACTGGTGGAAGAACGATCCCTACAGCCGAGGGGAGTGGACATTGTGGGAGTTAGCCCGAGATGCTCTGGATATCCCGCCAGCCGCCTTGGACAAACGTAAGCAGATGCGGCTAAGCGGAGTCCTGAGGAAGATCGGTTTTAGTAAAACACACACGGGGAAGGGAAATGTCTGGAAATGGGACGGTTGGGGGTTGATTTGAATACTCTGAACACCGACGCCACTAGGCGGTGTTCTTGGTAAAAATAAGCGTTATCAAATCTTTAAATATCGTTTGAATACCCTGAATACTAGAATGGAGAAATTGGGCGTTTGATCGTTACTGGTAGAAGCCACTTTCGACTCTTTTCCGATCTGGTGTTCAGGGTGTTCACGCGATCAACCTTGCTCTTAGAGGAGTTCCCCCCACAGGTTAGTCGCTTAGGTACCTCTAGAGCGTCGTCCCCTGTCATGGGGTGCGCCGAGCCCCGGGTGCAGAGAGCTTTTGGGCTAGTTGGCGGTTACAGACCTATTTGGCGGACAAGGGATTATCTCTAACGGCCCTACAGCACGTCCCGATTTGGAAGAGCTTTTGGACGGCATGAAATTAAATATTGATAATAATCGTCCGGAACGAGGAACGGCCTGAGACCATCAGATCGCATGGTCACGGTTACTCAAAGTAGCCCGGGTGCGTCTTGTGAATGAAGTCGATGGTTTCGTCGAGGCGAGACAGGTGTTTTCTGACAGCAGCTTGCGCTTGGTCATGGTCTCCTGCTGCCATAGCTTCTGCAATCTCTCGGTGATCAGCGAGGATGGCGTCTGCGGCACTGCCCTTTTCAAGACTGAGCATACAAAGCCGGTCAACCTTTTGCTTGGATTCTAGCATTACATTAAATGCCATCGGATTGCCACTGAGCACGTAGATCAGTTTGTGAAAATCATAGTCCAGTGAGTGAAACGCCGATAGATCACCGTCACTGATCGCCTGCTCTTGTAAGGCGAGATTTTCTGCAAGTTGTGCTTCACGTGTTGCGTCCCAAACTTCCATTGCTCGATGGACAATCTCTAGCTCCACCGCCATTCTAACCAATCGCGCGAGAGCTATGCGCTCCATAGAAAATCCTCGAACTACGGTCGCTTTTTGTGGTCGTATTAAGAGCAGATCTTCGTTGCCGAGCCTTGTGAATGCGTTGCGAACAGGTTGGCGTGATACGCCGAATCGGCTAGCTACCTCTGTTTCGGATAGCTTTGTGCCGGGAAGAATTTCAAGCGAAACGATCTCGTCGTGTAGCGCTTCATAGACCGCATCGGTTGTGGTTCGTCTGACAATTTCTTCCACGGTATGTTGCTTGCACCCTCTATCTGATTCACGTTTCAAATTACAGATTCACCGTTATGGCATTGAACCAAATAGAATATTCTATTTTGTTTTGCTTGAGTGAACCAATGTAGGCCTTTCACCTATCAAATGTCCTGCGCTTTCGACTGTCAAGCAATCTGACATACTAAAAGCCTACAGTTGACACAACTTGGATACTAGTGTCCTTTTAGGGGCAGCAGCGATTCTGGTTCTTGGGGAAATCGAAAGCTACGTGGCTTACGGTCTCTGAAATTCCATGAAAGCCAAATCCTGTCCAAAATTAATCGGGGAGGAGAACCCATGACTTTCACGAAATCGTTCTTTGCAACTGCGACCGCTGTGGCATTCATTGCAACGTCAGCTTCAGCCGAAAACTGGCGGGCTTGGAATATCCACAACGACGGCCATCCCAACACGGCTGCAATGGACAAGTTTGCCGAACTGGTTGACGCTGCTACAGACGGCGAAGTTACCGTCGATGTGTTCCACGGTGGTGTTCTTGGTTCCCAACCGGATGCCCTAGAACAAGTTCGTATCGGCGCAATCGAGGTTGGTAACTTCAACCTCGGTCCCATTGGCCCAATGGTCAAAGAAGCTAACCTTGTATCGCTTCCTTTCATCTTCAAGGATGTGCCGCACATGTTCCGCGTGCTGGAAGGCGACGCCGGTGAGGTTGTTTCAGCTGCGATGGGTGAAGCAGGCGTTCTGCCACTGGCATGGTTTGATGCCGGTGCGCGTTCTTTCTACAGCCAAAAGCCGATCAACACGCCCGCAGATGTCGAAGGTCTGAAAATCCGTGTGATGAACAACGATCTTTATACATCGATGATTTCAGCCATGGGCGGTAACCCGTCTCCAATGGCCTTCTCCGAAGTTCAGCAAGCACTGAAGACCGGCGTTGTTGATGGTGCGGAGAACAACTTCCCGTCGTTCAAGAATGTCGGTCACTATGAAGTGACTACAAATTATTCTTTGTCCGAGCACCTGATCATCCCCGAGTGCATCTGCGTGAACACGGCCAAATTCAATGCGCTGTCTCCTGAATTGCAAGCCGCTGTGCGCGGTGCAGCAGAAGAAGCCGCATTGGTCCAGCGTGAGCTTTGGGCAATTGGCTCTGAACAAGCGCGTAAAGATGTTGAAGCGGCCGGCATCACCGTCAATGAAATCGCCGACAAAGGCCCATTCCAGTCCGCAATGGATTCGGTTTATGCAGACTACTTGGCTGCAAATCCTGACATGAAAGCGTTGGTAGAAATGGCGCAAGCCACTGAATAAGTTGTCTTAACAGTTCAACTTTGAGCGCCCGGCTCCGCCAATTGGATGCCGGGCGTTTTGTCTCAGAGGAAATCCAATGCAAGAGCCCGATACCGCCCCTGCCGCCATGCGCAACATAGACAGGATTCTTGATCTGCTCGCACGAGTTTGCATGTTGCTGTCTGGCGTCGCCATTGTGGTTATGACTGCGATCTTTGCCTGGCTGGTGTTCGGGCGCTACGTTCTGAACAACACGCCCACTTGGGTTGAGCAGGTTTCACTGCTTTTGGTTATGGTCATCGCGTTTCTCGGAGCGGCTGCGGGTGTGCACAATCACACGCACCTCTCTGTTGTCGTGTTCCGCAATTTAGTCCCACCCTCTGTGCGAACGGTTTTCGTCGTGCTCACTGATGTCCTGATGGCAGGTTTCGGTGGCATGATGTTTTGGTACGGGATCGAGCTGACAATATTCAAATGGAACACCCTGATCCCGCTCATCCAATGGTCAGAGGGCTTGCGCTCCTTGCCACTGACAATCAGCGGCGCGTTGGTGTTCCTTTTTTCCACTGGCCATCTGATCCGCCTGTTTCTGGGCCGAGACGAACGCCAAGACAACATAGATCAGGGATAGTCATGGGACTCATGATTCTGTTGGGGGTTTTTGCCCTATGTGTCATCATCGGCGCTCCAGTGGCATACGCCCTTGGTATCGCTGCATTGGCTTCCTTTTGGTTTGAAGGATTGCCGATGTTTGTTGGGTTCCAGCGTATCGTGTCCGGGATCAACGTCTTTTCCCTAATGGCGATCCCGTTTTTTATCTTTGCGGGCGAGCTGATGTTTCACGGTGGAATCGCGATCCGGTTGGTTCGGTTTGCGCAGGCCGCCGTAGGCGCTGTGCGCGGTGGGCTTGGTATCGTCAATGTCTTCTCGTCCATGTTGTTTGGTGGCATTTCCGGATCGGCAATTGCAGATATCTCGGCGCTTGGGTCAATCCTGATCCCGGTGATGAAAGACAAAGGTTATGATGCCGACTATGCGGTGAACGTCACAGTGACATCATCAATTGCCGGGATCATCATCCCACCCAGCCACAACATGATCATCTTTGCCCTTGCAACAGGCGGTGCAGTTTCAATCTCAAAACTGTTCCTGGCCGGAGTTGTGCCCGGTGTCCTTATGTGTTGCTGCCTTGCGATTGCCGCCTATGTCGTGGCGGTCAAGCGCGGCTATCAGGCCGAACAGTTTCCGGGTTGGACCGCACTGGCCATCGCCTTTGTTGGATCGATCCCTGGCTTGCTGACGGCCGTGATCATTGTTGGAGGGGTCTTGTCAGGCGTCTTTACGGTCACTGAATCCGGCGCGTTCGGGGCAATGTATGCCTTTGTAGTAACGCTTATTGTCTATCGCAGCCTGTCCTGGGAAAACTTCAAAACCGCCGTTATCTCTTCGGTGCGCACAACGTCTATGGTGATGATCCTGATCGCCTGCGCCGGTGCCTTTGCCTATATGCTGACGTTCAACCGGGTGCCGACAAAAACAGTCGAATTCCTGTTGGGTATCACAGAAAACCCGATCCTGATCTTGTTGATGATCAACGCTGTGCTGTTGCTCTTGGGGATGATCATGGACATGGCCGCGTTGATCCTGATCTGCACACCGATTTTCCTGCCGGTGATGAACATGTTGGGCATCGACCCGCTACAGTTCGGCATGATCCTTTTGGTGAACCTCGGTCTTGGTCTTTGCACACCACCTGTCGGGACCTGTCTCTTTGTGGGGTGTGCTGTTGGAAAACTACCGATGGAGAAAGCGGTCAAAACGATTTGGCCTTTCTACCTCGCCATCTTTGCCGCGCTCATGCTGATCACTTTTGTACCGGCAATATCGCTGACACTGCCGAACTTGATCATTGGTCCCTAAATCAAAGGAGAATGGGCGATGCTGACAATAAGACGCCTGGACATCGATGACGCGGGCAAGTTGATCGCAGGAGCGCGAGCCAAGGCGCAGGAAATCGGCGTGCCGATGTGTATTGCCGTCACAGACGAAAGCGGCAACCTCATCGCGTTTGAGCGGATGGATGGTGGCAAGATTACCAGCATCATTTTGGCCATCGACAAGAGTTTCACTGCAACCGGTATCCAAAAAGGAACCGATGCTCTTGGTGAAGCAAATCAGCCTGGCATGGCCGCACACGGAATATCCTCAACGCTCGGCGGACGAATGGTGACCGTTGCAGGTGGCCTTCCCGTGACGGTCGACGGACAGGTGGTTGGCGGGATCGGTGTCAGTTCGGGCTCGCCAGCTCAGGATCTCGAAGTTGCGCAGGCAGGGGTCACGGCGCTCTGTGAAGCCCAATTGGAAAGAGTTTAAGGAGTCAGATATGACAAAACCCGTCATCGGTTTCATCGGCCTCGGTCTTATGGGCGGTAACATGGCAGAGTGCCTGCAAAACAACAGTTTTGATCTGGTTGTTATGGGTCGGAACAAGGAAGCCGTCGCAGCCACAGTCGACCGCGGTGCTGTAGAGGTTACAACGCCACGAGAGCTTGCCGAAAACAGCGATATCGTGATGCTTTGTGTAACAACATCGGATGTCGTCGAAAGCCTGATCTACGGCGATGATGGCATCCTAGCAGGCATCAAGGACAGTGCCGTGGTCATTGACTTTGGCACCTCTATCCCAGCGTCCACTCGCAAAATCGGCGCAGACTTGTCCACAAAAGGTGCTGGTATGATTGACGCACCGCTGGGACGCACACCCGCGCACGCCAAGGATGGTTTGCTGAACATCATGGCAGCGGGCGATGTAGCCACCTTTCAGAAGGTGAAACCTGTCCTGGATGTACTGGGGGAAAATGTCTTTCACCTCGGCGAACTGGGTGCGGGCCATGTGACCAAGCTCATCAACAATTTTATGGGTATGACTACGGCTTGCACCATGAGCCAAGCCTTTGCCGTGGCTGAACGCTCAGGGGTAAACAAACAGCAGCTTTTTGACATCATGTCAGCTGGACCGTCCAATTCCCCCTTTATGCAGTTTTGTAAGAACTACGCGGTGGATGGTGTCAGCGATTTGGGGTTTTCGATTAACAACGCCAACAAGGATCTTGGTTACTTCCTGAAGCTGGCCGAGGACTTGGGCACTCGTGCCGAAATTGCTGAAGGAACCGCGAACAACCTTCAGGCGGCCGCGGACGCGGGCATGGGCGACGGCAACGTACCGGAAATCTTCGACTATTTTGCCAAGCTTTAGCGTCAGATCCATCAGTCACTCATAGCAGCACCAATTGAACGGGAAAGAGCAACCATGAGACTTAAGGGAAAGACCGCAATCGTCACAGGTGGTGGCCGCGATATCGGGCGCGCCTGCGCTGTCAAGCTCGCCTCCGAAGGAGTGAATGTCGCTGTGAACTACTTCGCCAGTAGTGCCGGCGCCGAGGAAACCGTAGCCGAGATCAAAAAGATCGGTGGACAGGCGTTTGCAATGCAAGGCGACCTGAACAAACCTGAAGAGGTCGATGCGTTAATCGCCAAGACAGCCGATACCTATGGCAGCCTAGAAATTCTGGTGAACAATGCCGGAGGTTTGATCGCGCGCAAGAAAATCAACGAGATGTCGCTTGAACACTGGCAAGCTGTCATGGATCTCAACCTGACCAGCACATTTCTTATGGTCAAAGCGGCACTGCTGCATATGAAATCCGGGGCCATTGTAAACATCGCCAGTCAGGCGGGACGCGACGGTGGTGGCCCGGGTGCGTCGGCTTATGCAACGTCAAAAGGCGGGGTCATGACGCTCACCCGTAGTCTTGCAAAAGAACTGGGTCCCGATATCCGTGTCAATGCAATCTGCCCAGGCATGATCGACACGGATTTCCATAACATCCATACTCCCGATGCAGGCCGTCGCGGGCTAGAAGCTGCTGCGCCACTCAAGCGGCAAGGCCAGTCTCAGGACGTTGCGAACCTCGTGGCGTTTCTGGCAAGCGAGGACTCGGCTTATCTGACCGGGACCAATGTCGATATCAATGGTGGGATGCTGTTTTCGTGACCTCTGAAAAACAGGTTACCTAATTGTCGAACGCTACCGTTTGTCAAACTTCGAAGTACTGGAAACCGGATTATGCGAATTCTAGCGATAGGTGAATGCATGGCCGAAATGGCCCCAACTGGCGCGCCAAGCACGTATCAAATGGGGTTCGCCGGAGACACGTTCAATACAGCTTGGTATCTGGCCCAACTCACACCCGAAACGCCCTTGTCCTATTTTACCGCCGTCGGAGATGATGCCATCTCGTCCCGGATGCTGGGTGCGATGCGCGAAAGCGGAGTCAACACCCAGCAGGTGCGGATCGTGCCAAACAGTTCAGTGGGGTTGTATCTTATCACGTTAAACAACGGGGAACGTAGTTTTACCTATTGGCGCGGCCAGTCGGCCGCACGCCTATTGGCCCAAGACAAGCAAGCACTTGCCTATGCCATGATGCAATCAGATCTCATCTATTTCTCGGGCATCACTCTGGCAATCTTGAACCCTGAAGGGCGCGCCGCCTTGCTCGACGTTGCTCGATCAGCGCGGCGCGCCGGAAAACGGATTGCCTTCGACCCCAATCTGCGCCCGCATCTTTGGGACAGCCCCTCTGAGATGACCGAGAACATCATGCAAGCGGCCGCCGTTAGCGATATCGCTTTGCCATCGTTCGAGGACGAGGCACGTTGGTTCAGCGACAAGGACCCCGCGGCCACTTTGCAGCGCTATGCAAGGGCGGGCGCGGAAACGATCGTTGTCAAGAATGGCGCAGAAACGGTCCTTTATCGTACCGGCGGCGCAGAGGGCTCAGTCCATGTTCCGCCTCTGGCCTCGGTTGTGGATACAACTGCTGCAGGCGACAGTTTTAACGCTGGCATTCTGGCGGGGCTGGCAACGGATACACCTTTGCCTGACAGCATAGCGCTTGCCTGCAAACTGGCAGGGCATGTCGTGCAAGGCAAAGGTGCACTTGTTCCCATCAACCAAAGCCTGCGCGACAGTTGTCTACAGCCTTAGCAGAAGGATCCAGCCCTTGCCGAACCCTCAGCCTGCCGAAACGATCAAACTGCATCTGGATACGCTTGATCGCTTGTCAAAGGTCAGCACAGCGACTGTGGCCACGCTGCTTTACAAACGCGGTTATCAAAACGCCTATGTTCAAGGCGTTGCCCCATTGGGCAAGGGCAAGCCCACCCTTGTGGGCCCGGCTTTTACACTGCGCTACATTCCTGCACGGCCAGACACCGACCCGATCGAGGCGTTTCGTGAGCCAGATCACCCGCAGCGCGTGGCCGTGGAAACATGTCCTGAACGCGCAGTATTGGTAATGGATTGTCGGCAGGACGCCACGGCCGCCTCGGCAGGTTCGATCCTTTTAACGCGACTGGAAATGCGCGGAGCAGCGGGCGTTGTCACGGATGGTGGAATTCGCGACGCCGACGGTGCCGCAGCACTTGAGATGCCAGTCTTTGCTGCAAAACCGTCTGCCCCAACCAACCTTACGAAACATCATGCGGTTGATATCGGCTTGCCAATCGGGTGTGGCGGTGTGGCGGTCTACCCCGGCGACATCGTTCTGGGTGACAGCGATGGTGTCATGATTATCCCACGTCACCTCGCCGATGACATTGCGATCGAGGCAGGCCCAATGGAGCTGTTCGAACGCTTCGTTCTGGAAGAGGTGCGAAAAAACACCCCCGTAATCGGACTCTATCCTGCAACCGACCCAGACGTTCTTGAACGATTTGAGGTCTGGCGCGCACGGCTCTCTGACTGATGTCTGAATCGCTGCCATTTATTGTACAATACTGGAAGGAACTCATTTCTCTTCAGGGCTCACTCACTAAGAGGATCATCGCCTTGGGTTTAAAGAACAGCAGAGAACTGGGGCAGAAACGGATCGACAAACAAATCAACCCGCGGCGTATGACAGCTTTGGGAGCATTTAACGGTATGGATTCCGGCTTGCTTGAAAACTCGGCGACCGCCGCCAAAATTTTAACTGTCTCGTCTGGCTTAGAAAACGCGCCGTGCAACTCGTTCCGCTTCACAGTCGGATCGGTTAAACGATGCACCTACCAAAAGGATAATTTGTCCAGATGACTGTTTCTCCAAAGGCAGCGAGTTTACGGGCCCGAGAAATCTGTGCACTCGCGCCAATTGTTCCGGTTTTGGTGGTTGATGATGTCGCAGCAGCCCGACCATTGGCCGAGGCGCTTATCGCAGGCGGTTTGCGCTCTCTGGAGGTCACGTTGCGCACCCCTGCCTCTCTCGAGGCCATTCGAATTATGAGCGGCGTCCCGGATGGACATGTGGGGGCTGGCACACTGATAACCCCCGAAGATGTTCAGTTTGCCAAAGAGGCGGGCGCTACCTTCGGTGTCTCTCCGGGTGCAACCGATGAACTTCTTGCGGCTTGTGAAGCCGAAGGATTGCCGCTCCTGCCCGTGGCCGCGACTGCGTCTGAGGCGATGCGTCTTTTGGCGCGCGGCTATGATATGCTCAAGTTCTTTCCAGCCGAGGCCTCGGGCGGGGTATCGGCACTCAACGCTATTGGGGGGCCTTTGCCGCAAATTTCCTTCTGTCCTACGGGTGGGGTCAGCGCGGCGAATGCCGGTTCATACCTGGTGCAGAAGAACGTAGTTTGTGTTGGAGGCAGTTGGGTGGCGCCCAATGATCTTATCGCTGTGGGCGATTGGGCGGGTATCGAAACTTTGGCTCGGGACGCGGCCCAGTTGGAGGTGTGTAAATGAAGATCTCCGAGGTCCATACACATCTTCTTGACTACAAGCTTGAGACCGCCTTCGAGAGCGCAGCAACTCGTTTCACGCGGCGCCAACATGTTTTGGTCGAGATTATCTGTGACCACGGAACAACAGGTTGGGGAGAATGCCTGGGGCCAGCTCAGCCAAACGCTGCGATCGTAAAGGCCTATGCGCCCTACTTGATTGGCCGCAATCCGCTGGGCACGGAAGTTCTCTGGCAAGGCTTGTATAATCTCCTACGAGACCAAGGGCAGCGCGGTCTCACAATGACCGCGCTATCAGGAATTGATGTCGCTTTGTGGGATATCAAGGGTCACCACTTTGGCGTTCCGGTTTCGGTGCTTCTCGGAGGACGTGTTCGGGAAACTGTAAAGGCATATGCGACTGGGTCATTCCGGCGCGACGGGGTCGATCGTATTTCGGACAATGCCGAGGAATGCGCAGCCCAGGTCGCTGCAGGGTTCCACGCAGTTAAAATCAAGGTTGGCTTTGGGGTGGAGGAAGATCTTGCAGTCATCAAGGCGGTGCGCGAAGCGATAGGAACGCATACTCGTCTGATGATCGACGCAAATCACGGATACTCGCTTCAAGAAGCGATCACTCTGGGCAACCGTGCGGCAGAGTTCGATATCGATTGGTTAGAGGAACAAGTCATCCCCGAACAACTTGACGCGTACCGTCGCGTACGCGCCGGTCAACCTATTCCGGTTGCTGGTGGCGAGACTTGGCATGGCAGGTTCGCGTTCCGCGAGCCCCTGGAAACAGGATGTATCGATATCGCCCAACCAGACTTGTGTGGCACTGGCGGGTTTTCGGAGATGCGCCGGGTCGTTGATATGGCGGCTCTTCACGGCGTACGTGTTGTTCCGCATGTTTGGGGAACAGCGGTGCAAATCGCTGCGAGCCTTCAGTTTGTTTCGGCCCTATTACCAGACCCGCCACGACGCAATCCAATCGAACCGATTTTTGAGTTTGATCGGACGCACAACCCATTCAGGCAGGCGATAATCACCCACCCGATCGAACATGAAAACGGTGTGATCGCAATTCCGAACAAACCGGGTCTGGGTATTGAGATAAATCGTGACGCATTGGCAGAGTTCGCCATGGGAGACCCCGAATGATCGAACGCAGCTTCTCTGGCCGTGCCCCTGAAATCAAGCTGCCTGCAGGCGCCATTGATACACATCTTCACGTCTATCTTTCCGGGTTTCCAGCACTTCCAGGAGGTCCTGCTCTGCCAGAGGGCCAGCCCGGGTTATCAGAGTACCGACAAGTCAAGGGCCGGCTTGGCATCGACCGGTTTGTCATCACGCAAGGAAACGCGCATCAGACCAACAATGCGAATTTGCTGGCAGCGCTCAACGAAACCGGCAAGGTAGCACGCGGTGTGGCCGCCATAGACGCTGAAACCTCTGATGCAGAGCTTGAAATGCTCAAGGATGGAGGGGCCGTTGGGACGCGTATCGTGGATCTGCCAGGGGGCGCGGTTGGTCTCAACCAGCTCGAAGAGGTTGATGCCCGTGCTTCCGCCGCGGGCTGGATGATTGCGATTCAGTTCGATGGCTCGAATATATCGGACCATGTTGAGAGGCTCTCAAAACTACGGTCCAGATGGGTGTTGGACCACCATGGCAAATTCTTAAGGAGTCTCGCGCCTGATGGCGATGAAATCCGAATGCTCAAACGCCTGGTCGACGGTGGCAGATGCTGGTTCAAGTTTGCTGGTTGTTATGAGTCCTCCATTGAAGGCGAACCGCATTATTCGGATGTAGCTAAAGTTTCGAGGATCATGGCAGCCTATGCCCCCGAGCGCATCGTATGGGGAACGAATTTTCCTCACAATTCGGCGACAAAAACTGCGGACTACCCTAATGACGCCGCGTTGCTCGACACGGTTCTGAGCTGGTTTCCAGACGACCGCGCGCGTCACCTCGCTCTCGTAGAAAACGCCGAAGAACTCTACGGCTTCCAATCTGTAGCAACTTGATCGCCGCGAACAAAAAGTGAGATATACAAAATGCTAAACAAACTTTTGATAACGGGCGCGGACGGCAACCTTGGGTCGGTTTGCAGGTCTCGCTTGCACGGCCTAGCTACCACAATTCGCCTTGGCGCGCGCGAGGATGTGGGCCCCGCGGGCGCAAATGAAGAAATCGTATATTGTGATCTGGGCGACAAAGATGCGGTTGAGGCCATGGTCGAAGGGTGCGAAGGGATTGTTCACATGGGGGGGCAATCGATTGAAGCCCCATGGGAAACTATAAAACAATCTAATATCGACGGTGTTTTCAACCTCTATGAAGCGGCCCGAAAATCGTCGGTTACGCCGAGGATTTTCTTTGCCAGTTCAAATCACGCGATTGGCTTTCACGAACAGACATCGCGGCTTGATGCAAATGCACAGGTAAGGCCCGATGGTCTTTATGGCGTGTCAAAAGTCTTCGGAGAAGCTCTCGCAAGGCTCTATTTTGAGAAGTTTGGGATCGAGACAGCGTTGGTCCGCATCGGTTCATCCTTTCCGGAACCAAAGAACCATCGCATGCTTGCAACCTGGTTGAGTTACGATGACCTGATATCTCTTATAGAGAGTGTTTTCACTATTCCACGCTTGGGATGTCCGATTGTCTACGGTGCTTCGAACAACGACGCATCCTGGTGGGACAATCGTGAAACAAGCTTTCTGGGCTGGAAGCCAAAAGACAACTCCGAGACGTTTCGCGCCCGTATCGATGCCGAATGCACCCCACCTGCGAAAGACGAAGTTTCCGCAGTTTATCAGGGCGGAGAGTTCTGTGGTCAGGGCATTCTTGAAGAATAGCTCCAATCCGATCAGCCCATATGGGTGGACATTCTGAAAAGGTAAACTGATGCGACCAAACAAAATTAGAGAGCATTGGGCCGCCGGACGGCCTGTAGTTAATGGATGGCTGGCGATTCCAAGCGGTTTCTCGGCCGAAACCATGGCGCATCAGGGATGGGACACGCTTACTGTTGATATCCAACATGGCGTAATCGACTACCAGAAGGCGGTCGAGATGTTTACTGCAATTTCGACAACCGATACCGTCCCAGTTACGCGCGTGCCGTGGCTCGAGCCCGGTATTTTGATGAAGGTGCTCGATGCCGGGGCTTACGGCGTTATTTGCCCAATGATCAATTACCGCGAAGATGCCGAGAATCTTGTGGCGTGGACACACTACCCGCCCAACGGAACAAGGAGTCTTGGGCCGACCCGAGGCCTCTTGTACGGAGGTTCAGATTACCCACTGCATGCCAATGACACGATCGTCGTCTTTGCGATGATCGAGACTCTACAAGGTCTCGACAACCTTGAAGACATACTGTCGGTTCCAGAGCTCGACGCCGTGTACATTGGACCTTCCGATCTTTCCCTGGCTTTAGGTTGCCGCCCGGCATTCGATGAGGTCGAGCCCCCCGTGGCCGAGGCCATTGAACTGATAGCCGCCAAGGCAAAAGAGTATGGGAAGTTCGCTGGCTGCCATAACGGAACACCGGAATACGCTTTGAAGCGCATCGAAATGGGGTTCCAGTTCGTCACAATCGCGTCGGATGCCCGTTTGATGGCTGCTGCTTCGAAAGACGCTTTGGCCCAGGTGCGTGGTGGTGGACTGTCATAGTCTGTTGGCGGTGAATTTTGGGAAGCGCGTTTCAAAAACGTGAAGCCAGACCGGTTTCCGCTACTGAGCGCTGCTCAAATATGAAGATCCGCTTTTCGCGCTGTTTGGTATGTTAAATGGTCGAACGATTTAACCGAAACACGACCAAGACTTAAGAGACACGCATGTCACGTATGAAGCCCTAGAACCTCAGATCACGTCAATGGTTTGCCAATCCGAGTGATCCGGAAATGACCGCGCTCTATTTGGAACGTTATCTCAACTACGGGCTCACGCGCGAAGAACTGCAATCCAGTTCTGAGTTGCATCCCGTGCTCAACAAGACTTGGGTGGTCAAAAGGGGCGTGTAAGCTAGTTTCACCTTGGCTGTTTTGTCCGAATGACAGCCATTCGTCAGATCGGGTCGAATGATCGCTCCGTGGGACAAAGCCGCCTAATAATTACGCAACGAACTTGCATGCTCAGTCCGTCTCGACACGAATCCTTCTGACAAAACCCGACCAACTAAGAGGCTTAAGAAGACCTAACAATCACTTAATAATCGCCAAAAGTAAGTGCATTAAATTTATTGTGTCACAGGGTTTTGAGTTAGGAAAGGCGTTAAAATACGATGGTTTATGAAGTTAGTGTAGATATTGCGCTTTCGGCCATGAAAGTATCTTCAGCAGTTCAGGAAAGAGATGACCAGCTTTACGCAATGGGCGTGTGTGAGGCCTTGGGACTTTCTGCGTGTGAAGCCGCTGTGGTGATTTTGGCTAAAGGCGAGGAGTTTGAAAGACCTGAGGACACTGAAATCTGCATCAAAAAATGGGCGCATGAAGGTAGACTAGATCCGACGGAACCGGCTGTCGCCGGTGCTCTTTCAAGGCTGGGCTATTCCGAGATTTGATCCCGATAGGACAGGTGTTCGCTGAAGCCGAAGCAAAGCCTGTTGTCCTGTGGTGGGTAGTGCGGATCGTTGTTTTCCGCCTGCAAGTCGTTCTAGCTCTGGTCCTGCAAATTCGTCTAAAATTATCGAGCCAGCACTTTCGGGAGGAGTTGAAAGTGCTGGCCCGTGCGTTGGCGCTCCCTGTTGGCTTTTTCGCCCCCGCGCATGCTGGCTTACTCTGGGAGGAGCGAGAATCAGCAAATTTCGTGTTGCCCTCTGACGTAGAGAACCTCGGATCAATTAGTCAGCCATTAACTTTGCGGCATATTTTGGGATATCGGATCGCGAAATTCCGATCTGAGAGAGCTGATAGTCGCTCATGTTCGAAAGTGTGGAGAGCATTCGAGCCATTTGCAGTGCCTTTAAGGCAGCATTTGCTGTGGATCCGATCCACGCCAAGAAGCTGATTGATTGGGCGATAGTGTGACCGCGATTTGTACCAACCGTCTGGGTGTCAACAGCCATAGGCGGCCTCCAAAGCAAGTTTTTTGATGTTACTGCGCGGGATGCCCAGATCTGTCAGGTCGCGGTCAGACAGAACTGAGAGCTCATAATACGTTGCGCGATAAATCCTGCGCTTGGACTGTGCATTTCGCATCGTGTCCAATTTTTGATGAAAGAACGTGCGGCCAGCTTCGAAAACGACATCCAGCCCGCTGTTTGATCGAGTAATTGCCATGATATTACCTCGTCCATTGCTGCAATGCAGTATTTATGCTGCAATGCAGAGATAGGCGAGTTTGGTAGCGCTCTCAATTTGGCAATTTGGCAAAGGCCCCATGCCAGATTGGAACAGCAAGGGTCATTGCATGGATATTTCTGCGCAAATGTTAATCTTTGCGACGGTTGTCGAGCAGGGAAGCATATCTGCGGCTGCACGATCAATGAGACAAACCCCATCGGCTGTAAGCAAGCAGATCGGCTTGCTCGAAGATCAGGTGCACTACCGCCTTCTGAATCGCACCAGAACAGGTGTCTCCCCGACGCAAGAAGGCCAAGCATTCTACGAAAAATGCAAAGCGATGGCTGATAAATTCAAAGAAGCCGAAGCGATGATACATAACTTTGACGGCATCCCGCGCGGATTACTAAGAGTCGCGTCCACGGTTGCCTTTGGCAAGTCCCAGCTGATCCCTGCTCTGCCTGAATTCATGGAAGAGAATCTCGAGGTTCAAGTGTCGTTGGATTTAACCGACCGTGAGATAGACCTTCGGAGTGAAGGGTTCGATGTAGCAATCTGCTTTGCTGAACAACGCAAGAACCCAGATGTGGTCGTTAGGCGCATCATGCGGAGCCGCAGGATGCTTTGTGCTTCACCTGGATACATTGAGCGGTCTGGAACACCGTCGAATTTTGCCGAGTTGGCCGACCACAATTGCCTAAGGGTAGCAGGAGGAAGCCAAAGGAACACTTGGAAAAGCATCGAACCCACGGTAGGCGATGAATTTGAAGCAACGGGCAGGTTTGAGGGAAACAGCACGGATGTCGTCTTCAGAGCCGTTCTGGCTGGTATAGGGATCGCGCGGCTCCCCTGTTACATCGCAGACTGCAAGTTTAAATCCGGCGAACTCGTCCATGTTATGCCGGAATACGCACCACCCAGCACTGATATCGTCGCAATGTTTGCCGACAAGCGCAATCTAGCGCCGAAAACCCGAGCGTTCGTGGATTACCTGGTGCGGCGGTTTCGGAATCTCCAAGACGACAAATAACCTGACAATCAACAATGAAGACTAACCGGACGGCTTTAAATGACTTCGGCCCAATCGCCGGAAAAGTTGAAAGCACAGCCAAAATTGGAAGTGAACTGACACGGCACCCAAGTCCAATAAATGGCGATCGTTGGCGATTGCAGTAGTGGCAGCTTTGGGCTCAGTGCGGTCGTTCGCTGCGATCCGTCTGAGTGACCGCTTTGCGGACGAAACGGCCATTCATCTGTTGGGAGCGAGTGCGGTTGAACGGCGCGGAACGACAGTTCCTTTTTATAGATTGGCAGGTCTGTCTAGCTCAGCACAATCACCGTGACTGTACCGCTTTGCAAACTGTTGGAGGCCGCGGTCATTTCTAGTGTCTTTGGGCACCACTCCGATGATACGATATTTTGGGTCTCGTTCTGGTGTGCAGGACGAAAGTTACCATGATCCCGTACATGTTTTCGATTCTGGAGGAGAATGAAATGACGAGAAAGAGGCCCGAAGACCTACGTTCGGCTCGCTGGTTCTCACCTGACGACCTGCGGTCCATGGGACACCGCTCGCGTGCTATGCAGATGGGCCTCGACGGGGCGGATTGGGACGGCAAGCCAATCATCGCAATCATCAACACATGGTCGGATCTCTCGCCATGCCACCATCACCTTCGCGACCGGGCTGATTTCGTCAAGAAGGGCGTCTACCAAGCGGGCGGTATGCCCGTGGAGATGCCCGTGCAGTCTTTCGCAGAGCAGTTTCTCAAGCCCACATCCATGCTCTACCGCAATATGGGCGCGATTGAGGTTGAAGAGACCTTGCGCTCCCACCCCATCGACGGGGCGGTCCTGATGGGCGGCTGCGACAAGTCTACGCCTGCCTTGGTCATGGGCGCTGTCAGCATGGGGCTGCCCTTCATCTTCATGCCTGCCGGCGCAATGCTCCGAGGCAACTATGCTGGTGAGAAACTCGGCTCGGGCACCGACGTCTGGGAATACTGGGATGAACGCCGCGCAGGTAACATCACCAAGACGCAATGGGACGGCGTGCAGGGCGGTGTTGCGCGAAGCTACGGAACCTGCATGACCATGGGCACCGCCGCGACCATGATGAGCATCGCCGATGGTTGGGGCCTGACCCTGCCCGGGGCCTCTTCGATCCCCGCACCCGATGCCGGTCACAAGCGCATGGCTGCCGCCAGCGGACGCCGCTCAGTCGAGATGGTTTGGGAAGACCTGACGCCTGACAAGATCATGACGCCACAAAGCACGCGGAACGCGGTGACTGTCGCCATGGCCACGGGATGCTCGACCAATGCGATCATCCATCTTATCGCCATGGCCCGCCGCGCGGACGTGGATTTGACGCTCGACGATCTAGATGCGATCGGTCGCGAGACGCCGGTCATCGCCAACATCCGCCCCTCCGGCACGGACTACCTGATGGAGGATTTCTTCTACGCCGGTGGTCTGCCTGCCCTAATGAAGGAGCTGGGCGAAAAGCTCGACCTGTCAGTGCTCACCGTGAACGGCCGCACTATGGGTGAGAACATCGTGAACGCATTGAACTACAATGACGACGTGATCAGACCGCTCTCAAACCCAGTTTATCACGAAGGGTCCCTGGCCGTTTTGCGCGGGAACCTCGCCCCGGATGGCGCGGTGATCAAGCCCGCCGCGATGGATCCGAAATTCCAGACCCACCGGGGCCCCGCGATCGTTGCCGACAGCTACGCCGACCTGAAGGCCATCATCGACGACGAGGACTACCCGATGACGCCGGACCATGTTCTAGTTCTACGCAACGCTGGGCCGAAGGGCGGACCAGGCATGCCAGAGTGGGGCATGATCCCGATGCCCAAGGCACTCCTGAAACTGGGCCATCGCGACATGGTGCGGCTTTCGGATGCCCGGATGTCTGGCACGTCCTATGGGGCTTGTATCCTGCACGTGGCACCCGAGGCTTTCGTTGGTGGACCGCTGGCATTGATCGAGACTGGCGACATCATAGAAGTGGACATCCCCCGACGGTCTCTGCGCGTCGATCTATCGGAGGAAGACCTTGCAAGCCGCCGTAGCGCGTGGGCCCCTCCGCCCCCTCGCTATGAGCGAGGATACGGAAAGATGTTTTCAGAGCACATCGAGCAGGCGGATAAGGGCTGCGATTTCGACTACTTGCGGACAGACTTCGGCGCAGAAGTGCCAGAACCCGAGATCAACTGAGCAGGATTCCACTCTCTTGCAGGTCTAGCATCCCGCTTGAATTCATTGCAGACGTTGTCGACAAGCTGCTCAAGCGTCCGCTCAGCGGACTGAGCGGACATTCGTTGCATCTGTACAAAGGTCTGTTCTAGCGGGCTTTACATCTGAGCAAATTTGTCGCCCGTATATGAGGCTGGAATGTTGATCTAGACGCTAACGCACTTTCCCAAGATCCTATCCGCCATCGTCAAGTTTGTTTCGTCCAGGACTGTGTTTCTGCAGCCATTGCTTTGAGCCACAGAATGTCAAAACCCGCAATAATACGGTATCCCTTGGCGAAAAGTGCATCGGCTTGAGGCTTAGCAAGCCCAACGTTACCCAGCGGGATACCTGCATTATTTGCGGCAGCTTCGACCTTTGCAATGGCCGCGAGAAAGTCTGGGTGATTGAACTGTCCGGAGACGCCCAAATCTGTCGATAGGTCAAACTGCGCTGGAATAATGGCATCGATGCCCGGCTAGCTGCATCCGGGCTTGGCATGGCATACCTTGCGTGCAATCTGGGAGACCGGCACCCAAACCTGATCAGAGCACCGTTTCAGAAACCCATGCCCTACAGAAGCATCTGGTTACTGCTACATCGCGACTTGAAGAACACGGCCCGGGTCAGACTATTCGTAGATTTCTTGGCTGCGAGTGTCCAATCGAGGCGGAATGAGTTCTGGGTCGCCGGAACGAAACTGCACCAATAGACGACAGTCACTGCAATCCAGTTCAATCGTTACCTGTCGTACAAAATATGCCGAAGTTAGGGAAACATCCTAACCGCCTTAATTTAGGTTCTTTTGACAAGACCTAGATATCTAAGGTGGCACCCTGCAAAGCTAAAATCATAGTTTTCGCAAATATGCCCAAGATACAAATCCCTTTAGACCACGCGCACGTTTCAAGGAGACCCGGCACCAACGGGTGCCGCCGGTCTGCTCGCAACTGTGAACTCGTAAAACGGTTCCATTTGGAAAGCCCGCTATCACGTTGAACCCTATTCCCGGTCCTGCACGCAATTTCAGCATGTCTCCCTCTTCAACGCCAAAAACCTCGTATTGTCCGAGAGAAGCTGCCGATGCGGACTCAGAAACGACCATAGCGCCAAGGAAGAATGTAAATAAATGTAGGAAGATAGCACTGCGCATAACGTTAACCTGCCTGTTTGCTTAACTGCAATCTTAGCGTCTCTAATCATCAAGCGTAACTCCTCCACCAAAGTTTGCGTGCGTCTAAACCGGCAATTGAACAAAAAATTCTAAAGTAAGCCGAAACTAAGGTTTGGGCTCGATGCGATTGTTCAGTGACTTGCACCCGATGCCTGTCTTGCATACCGATCCGTTCTTCAACCGCCGACCAGTGCCAGCGGTTGAAGTGTTTCACGCAATTCCTAAGCGGGCAGTTGAGCCTCGGCCAACTTTCGTGGGTAAGGATCTCCTTGTTTGTACGATCCCGCCGCGGTGAACAGAACGTCGGTCGATGAGTTCAAACCAGTCTCCGCAGAGTCTTGCAACACGCCGATAATGAAGCCGATGCTCACCACTTGCATGGCCGTTGCATTGTCGATGCCGAACAAGCTGGCGGCCATTGGGATCAGCAACAGTGATCCACCTGCTACGCCCGAAGCCCCGGTGGCAGCAATCGAGGCAATGATGCTGAGGAACACGGCCGAGATGAAATCAACCTGAATACCCATTGTATGAACGGTTGCCAGCGTCATGACAGTTATAGTGATCGCAGCGCCAGCCATGTTGATCGTAGCACCGATTGGAATCGTGACCGAGTAAGTCTCTTCATCCAAATCCATACGGCGGCAAAGTTCCATGTTCACAGGAATATTGGCCGCCGAACTTCGCATGAAGAACGCGGTAATACCGGACTCTTTCAGGCATGTGAAAACCAACGGATACGGGTTTTTGCGGATGCGCAGGAACACGATCAGCGGGTTGACAACCAGCGCCATGAAAATCATGCAGCCAAGCAGCAACGCCAGAAGTTGGCCATAACTTGCAAGTGTTTCAAAGCCGGTTTCAGCAATCGTCGAAGCCACGATACCGAAGATACCGATTGGAGCCAGCCGGATAATTGCTGCGACGATCTTGGTGATCGCGCCGTCCAGATCCGACATCAGGGTCTTGGTTGTGTCACTGGCGTGACGGAAAACAAGTCCTAGACCAACGGCCCAAGCTAGAATGCCGATGTAGTTTGCGGTTGCCAGAGCATTTACTGGATTGTCCACGATTTTAAGCAAGATATTCTTAACTACCTCGGCAAGACCGCCCGGCGCATCCAAAAGCTCGGGCGTGCCGGTCAGATGCAAAGTAACCGGAAACATGTAGCTCGCTGTAACCGCAACCAGAGCAGCTGCGAAGGTTCCGATTAGGTATAAGAGTACCACGGGGCCCATACGGGCATCGCTGCCCTTTTTGTGGTTGGTGATCGCAGCGCAAACCAAGATCAGCACCAGAACGGGTGCAACGGCTTTTAATGCGTCGACGAAGAAATCGCCAAGCAAGCCGACGGCTGACCCGGCAGCGGGCCAAAAGGTGGAAAGCAGAACACCCGCGACTAGGCCGATGGTGATTTGGGTAACCAGGCTACCACGCAGAATAAAATTCATTGGGACCATCCTGTTTGAGTAGGGGCCATACGGACGAAGCTCACGCCCGCGCAGGCACGGTTGAAATTCAAAGGCTGGTGGCTATTTGGAGGTCTTGGCGCAAAATTAAACGTCTCTAGATGACCTAAGACTTTGTCGCACATTCTGAAGTGGTTGTTTTCACGACCAAAAAGAGTTCAATTTGTTGATTTATTACAGTTACTTACCTTACGTCAATTTACTCGCAAATTTCACCTAAACATAAATGTTTATTAATGTATTTCCCAAAGTTCGTTTGCTCCAAATCGGGTTATAACTTGCCCTTCCCGCCAAACGATGAGCCCGTAACTGGAACGGCAAGGACAGTGAGCTGAAGGCTCTTATAGAACCACGCCAACCCTTCGTTGACTGCCATAAGCCTTGGCAAGGAAAGCGTGCCAAAACGTCTGCTTTAGGCGCAACGCGATCGTTCGACAGAATTCAACGAATGCCTACAACGCGGACAAAGCAGCTGGTCTTCAAATTAGATTTACTACTTTGCCAACTTTCGAAATTTCAACAGAACTGCGCTTCCTACCGTATGGTGCTTTTTAAAAATATATGTTCAAATTTTGGCCAAAGGCTATTCCCAGAGGCCACCGATTCCGCGCTTAGGGCTCCATTCTAGTGGCTTCAAGATTGCGCGACAATTAAACCCCTTTTGCTCAATAGTAGGCTTAGCGCCTGTTGTTCGTTTCGCAACATCAGCAGTTGAGAAACTAACCGCCTGCGAAGCGTCATAAATTTAGGACCAAAATCATAAAGTCTGCCGAGTTCCGCGCTATAGCCGCAACGATATTTTGGCAGAGGGTCAGCATCTTGCCTGGCCGGCATTCCGCCCACAAGAACTTCAGAGACAGTAAAAATTTGTGGCCTTACACCCCCTATGCGCGATCTCGTGTCGCGCAGCGTGCAACGTCGTCCCTCACGTCCCATAGAGGGCATCATAATGAACAGGGCCTATTCTTGGGGCTTAGTGAAACTGTGTTTTCCCCGCCTCCATCGATACGGTTGTCCCTTTTTCACCGCGAACGGCTGCAGGAACATCTGCGAGGGCGCAAATGATGGCGCGACCGCCCGAGGATCGCACAAAGTCTTGTGCAGCCTGGACCTTGGGGCCCATTGACCCGGCGGGGAAATCGTACTCATCCAATGAATCCGGAGTGATCGATCTAATACCTGTTTGTTCAGGCGTTCCCCAGTTCAGGAACACGGCTTCTGCATCTGTAGCGATAACAAAGAAATCTGCTCCAAGGTTCTGCGCCAGAAGGCACGAGGCAAAGTCCTTGTCGATGACGGCTTCGACCCCGACCAGTTTCCGTTCAGCACCTGCCTCGTACATCGTCGGGATGCCACCACCGCCAGCAGCGATCACGGTCGCGCCCTTTTCCAGAATCCAACGGATAGGTTCGACCTGAAAGATACGTTTCGGGCGGGGTGACGGCACAACGCGTCGCCAGTACTCGCCATCCGGTTTCACCGTCCAGCCCTTGTCAGCCGCCTCTTTCTTGGCGTCCGCTTCGGAATAGACCTGACCGATGAACTTGGTCGGGTTGTCAAAGGCCGGGTCGCTTGGGTCAACCTCGATCATGGTCAACAGGGTGGCGATGTGATGCTCGAAGGGCAGGATATTCCCAAGCTCCTGCTCGATCATATAGCCGATCATGCCCATCGTTTCGCCGACCAACACGTCCAGCGGGTACTCCTCGACATCCGTATACATGATCTCTTGCAAGGCCAGCATCCCGACCTGCGGACCATTGCCATGAGTGATGACGGTTTCGTGCGCTTCGCAGAGCGGGGCGAGGGCTTCTGCGGCAATCTTCGCGTTCTTGCGCTGATTGTCCGCTGTCATCGCCTCACCCCGTTTGAGAAGCGCGTTGCCGCCGAGTGCTACAACAACGCGTCCCATGGTTCAGGCTCCCAATGTGGCGACGAGGATCGCCTTGATGGTGTGCATCCGGTTTTCGGCTTGCTCGAACGCTATGTTCATGTCGCTTTCGAACACTTCCTCGGTCACTTCCATCTCGGTGATGCCGAACTGTTCGTGAATGTCCTGACCGACCTTGGTCTCCAGATTGTGGAAAGCGGGCAGGCAGTGCATGAACTTGACGGCTGGATTACCGGTTTTCTTCATCAGATCCATGTTGACCTGGTAAGGGCTCAGCAGCTTGATTCGCTCAGCCCAGACTTCTTTAGGCTCACCCATCGACACCCAGACATCGGTATGAATGAAGTCCGCGCCCTCTACGGCCGAGGTATCGTCGGTGATGGTCACACGTGCGCCGGTCTTTTCAGCCCGCTCCATCGCCAAGTCGCGCACATCGTCATGGGGCTGGGTTTCTTTCGGAGAAATCATCCGGACGTCGCAGCCCATGATCGCGCCCAACATCAGCAGCGAGTTACCCATGTTCGACCGACAGTCGCCTGAGTAGGCATAGACAATGTCCTTGCGGGGCTTGTCAGCGTGCTCGATCATGGTCTGCATATCGGCAAGCATCTGGGTCGGATGCCAGTCGTCGGTCAGGCCGTTATAGACCGGAACACCGGCATATTCTGACAGCGTTTCAACCATGTCCTGACCGGCACCGCGGAATTCAATCCCGTCGAACATGCGGCCCAAAACGCGCGCCGTGTCTTTCATCGACTCCTTATGCCCGATCTGCGAGCCCGATGGATCGAGATACGTAATGTTCGCACCCTGATCGTAGGCCGCCACTTCAAAGGCGCAACGAGTACGCGTCGAGGTCTTCTCGAAGATCAAGCAGATGTTCTTGCCGGTCAGCGAGGGCTGTTCGGCGCGGGCGTATTTGGCGCGTTTCAGATCGCGGGCCAGATCCAGCAGGTACAGCATTTCACGCTGGCTGAAATCGGCGATTTTCAGATAGCTACGGCCTTTGAGATTGAATGCCATTTTGTCTCTCCCTAACAAAAAATCAGTGGGCGCAGGGGGCTGCACCCGTAGTAAATTCAATAGGCGGGGTCGCGGTCGATCGGGCAGGTCATGCAGTGGCCACCACCGCGACCACGCCCCAGTTCCTGACCCGAGATTTCGATCACCTCGACGCCGGCTGCGCGCATCTTGCCGTTCGTAAACGTGTTGCGCGCATAGCCAACGACAACACCGGGCGAGAGGGCCACGACGTTATTCCCGTCATCCCATTGCTCGCGTTCGGCTTGGAACTCATTGCCACCGGTCGAGATGACCTCCAGCGAGTTCAGCCCCAGCGCTTCTTTGTAGACGTCGAAAAGGTGCCCTTTTTCCACGTGGATATCCAAGTCCCCGCGGTCACCCGGGCGGATCGAGATACAGGTGATCTGGTCCGCGACTTCCGAGAATGCAGTGACCTTGTCGTGGTCAAGACAAGTGAACACCGTATCCAGATGCATGGCTGCGCGGCTTTTGGGCATCGCACAGGCGACGACACGCTCGGCACCGCCCTTCCTGAACAGCGCTTCGGCAACCTGAGCGACGGCCTGCCGGGTTGTGCGCTCGCCCATCCCTATGAAGACAGTGCCGTTGCCCACCGGTTGAACGTCGCCACCCTCGACCGAGGCGAGGCCGAAATCGTCGTCGCTATCGCCCCACCAGAACTCGAACTCGGCGTCCTTGAACATCTTATGGTGGCGATACACCGTACGCATGATCAAGGTTTCCGGCTTACGAGCAGGCCAGAACATCGGGTTCGTCGTCACGCCATCGAAAATCCAGCAGGAGGGGTCGCGCTGGAACTGTGCATTGGGGATCGCGGGAAGAATGAAGTCGCCCAGAGAAACCAGATCACCGAACTGTTCGTCGATCATACCCTTGGGCAGGTCTGCAAAGATGATGCCGCCGAGCATATGGCGAGCAAGTAGCTTGGCATCCATCTCGTCCAACCAAGCACGCATTTCTACGGAAAAGCCCAGGCCGACCATGTTGGGCGTGATCAGACGGTCCAACAGGAAGGCGCGCGCTGCGGGGTCGTCTGCGATAGCTTGGGCGAGCAGATCCTGAATGTCGTAGACCTCGACCCCGCGTTCCCGCATCAGGGAACAGAATTCTGCGTGGTCCTTGCGGGCCTGCTCGACCCATATGACGTCGTCGAACAGCAACTCTTCGCAATTTCTCGGTGTCAGTCGATCATGTGCAAGCGATGGGCGCGAGACGATCACCTTGTTGAGCTTTCCGATCTCGGAATGAACGCCGAGCTTCATGGCAAATCTCCTTTCGAGGCTACAGTTGTCTGAATATCTTCGTCGTCGTTGGCCTGGCTCCAGCGGACCCAAACATGGATGGGAACACCTGCAAGCAGTAATACAGAGCCAATTAGTACGGTTTCCGCTCCGGACCCGATAAAGGCCCATACTGAGTAGATGAAGCCCAGGCCGCCGAGGACAACGACCTTGGCCAATTCCGGGCCATGCAGGACCTGCCCGCCTTTCAGCCGGATCATAATCTCCGCCACAGAGCAGATGGCATAGGGCAACAGGCTGGCGACAACGGCGAGCAAAATGACAAAGTTGAATGCGGCGACCAGCCCTTGCGCATAGTTCATGATAATCAAAACCGAGGCCAACGCGTTCGACAGGATTAACGCATTAGCAGGCGTTCCAAATTTGGATTTTTGGCCCAAGGCTGCGGGGAAGACGCGATCCAAAGCGGCACCGTAAGGGACTTGGCCACTGAGCAGCGTAAAGCCGTTCAAAGTGCCAAAGGTCGAAATCACCGCGCCCACAGCAACAAGGACGCCGCCAACGGGACCAAACATCACCTCACCGACGGCTGCCAGTGGTGCAGCGGAAACAGCAAGCAGCTCGGCAGGAATGACGCCCATCGAAACGGCGGTTACCGAGATATAGACGCTTGCGGCGATAATCACGCCGATCACGGTAGCGCGCGGAATGGTCTTTTCCGGCTCGATAACATCGCCAGAGGGAACGGTCGCAGATTCAAGACCCAAGTAGGCCCAAAGCGTCAGAGCAGCCGCGGCAGAAATCGCCGTAAACGCCGTGGTGCCGCTTTGGTTGACCGGAACATAGTTCTCGGTGTTGATCCAGAAGATACCCAATGTGCCAATCAATATAAGCGGCGCGAGTTTGAGCACGGTGGTCACGATCTGAACTAAACCAGCGCCTTCGACCCCCCGGATGTTGACCAAGGTGAGCGTCCAGATTGCAACCAACGCAGTCGAGAGGCCGTACATTGGCACTTCGATGATAATAGGGAACAGGAATCCCAGATATCCCACCAACGCGACGGCGACGGCGGCGTTCCCGGTCCAAAGTGCGATCCAGTACCCCCACGCAATAATGAAACCTGCAAAGTCTCCGAACGCTTCTTGCGAATAGGCATAGGGGCCACCGGGTTTCGAAACTACGCGTGACAGCCTTCCGAAAATGATCGCGAGAACAAGCGCCCCTGCCGAAGTCAGAATCCACCCACCAATTGCAATTGGCCCAAACGGAGCAAGCGATGCCGGCAGTAAAAACACCCCTGACCCGATCATGTTTCCAACGACCAGAGCGATACAGGCCGTCAGCCCAAGGGCACCGGATGTCGATGTTGTCTCTTTGGTGGAGCGATCGGTCATTGCGACGGCTCAGTTCGATGTTGTGTCTGAAGTCTCGGTTGTGGGCCCGTCGATCCCCGGATCAGTGATGGCCCCAACGGTGAGTGCCGCGCAGATGATCACGGCCAGAATTACGAGCAGCGGGAAAACAAAACGTAGCCACCTGTCGTATGACACGCGGCCAATGGCTAGCCCACCCATGACGACGGCAAATGTCGGGTTGAACAGGTTCACCCATCCGTTTGCCGACTGGTACGCTGTAACCACAAGGTCACGACCGACGCCCGCAAAGTCTGCCAGTGGCGCCATGATCGGCATCGAAAGCGTGGCCAGCCCTGACGAGGACGGCACCAGGAATGACATCAAGATCTGAATACCAAACATCGCGTTGATAAAGGCGAACTCGCTCAGCCCCGAGACAAACCCCTCGGCTCCAGCAAGGATCGTGTCGGTAATTTTGCCCGCGTCCATAATGACGACAACACCGCGCGCGACGCCAATGATCAGGGCAACGCCCAGCAAATCGCGCGCTCCATCGACGAAGGTTTCCACAAAAGCCCCCTCGTCCATTCTGGACCCTTCGTCCGCTTTCCCGACCCACCAAACGATGATGGACATCACCAGAAAGAGACCGGACATTTCGGCCATCCACCACCCCAGCGCGACAACACCATAGATCATAATGGCGAAGGTAATCCCGAAAAGAATCAGAATGATCGAACGCGTCTTGGTCATCTCGGGGAACGTATCATCGCCTTCCGAACCTTTTAGGAAATGCGCCCGGTTTTCCTCGGCCTGATCGGCCACCACGGACAATGACGGGTCGGCTTTCACGCGTGATGCGTATCGCATGACGAATGCGATGCCTGCAGCAAGACAAAGGACAAGGATAATGAACCTCAGGACTATCCCGTTCGTGAACGGAATACCCGCACCTTGCGAGGCAACAACTGTCGCAAATGCGTTGAAGGTTGAGCCCAGGGTCCCAATGCCTGCGCCAAGCATGATCACCGCGACCCCGGTCAAGGAGTCGTACCCCGCCCGAATGAAGACCGGAATAATCAGAGCGTAGAACGCGAGGGATTCTTCCGCCATGCCATAGCTTGTCCCGCCAAAGGCAAAGGCGATCATCAGGATTGGGATCATCAGGATTTCCCGCCCAGCCAACCTGTGCAGCAACCAACCGATACCGGCGTCGATAGCTCCTGTCTTGGTGACAACCATCAGGAAACCACCAATGACCAGAACAAACAAAGCGACATCAATTGCGGCGCTGGATGAACTTCCCAGAAGACCAGGGTCGTACATACCTGCAATCGGGGCAAGGATGACCGCCGTAAGCCCCTGAGGGTTCGGCTCGACTTCGTGGTAGGTGCCCGGGACAGGCGCTTCGCTGCCCAGAGCTTCGTTCATCTGACGGTCATACTCACCGGCCGGAATAACCCATGTGAGGGCCGCCACGACGGCAATCAGAATGAACAGAATGGTAAAGGCGGTAGGAAATTTGAACTTGGACATATGAAACTCGCGCTGGGTGAAGCTGAGAAGCTGGGCAGTCAAATACTTGAATATTTAAGTCTCAACTTAGTACTAACGCGGCGACTTGTCACTTTCGCAAAACGTGAGGTAGCCGAACACATTGAACAATTTCTGCCATGGCTCTTTTCCACGATTTTGGGTCAGTTGTAGCGCGCAATCAAAGCGATCTGATGTTTAACAGCAACTAATCGTAGCGTGGCATCTGATATTAATAGTGGAAAGACTGTTTGACTTGGGGTGCCATCTGATGTCGAGCGTTCACCACTTTTCTGGTCCAACTATGACGGTTGGGTCAGGTTCGCGCGACGTTCAACAGGATTGTGGAACGTCACTGATATTGGACTCAATCGACTTCAAAACCTCAACAAATCGTTCAACCACATCTTTCAATTCCGACCCAAACGTCAAGCATTTCTGACCCAGAGCGAGCAGCACCCCTTCATCGGCACTGCTAAAGATAGTCGCCGGACCAGCCTGCCAAATAGCCCATTCCCGGGCTTTAAATACAAACGCTTTAGTAAGACGCCTTGGACAGCGTCATCAAAAACGCAACTAAGTCTGCGATCTCTTGCTCAGACAAATTCAATTGCGAGAGAATGGCGTCACCATCAGTGTGCAGCCTTTCCGTATTGATTTTGCTGTAATGCCGGATCACAGCGTTCAGATCCCTTAGGCTGCCGTCATGCATGTACGGAGCGGTTTCAGCCACTCCGCGCAGGCTGGGCGTGCGGAAGGTTCCAAAATCAGCGTGGCTCCGGCGTACATTTCGAACCGCCCAAGCACCATGCTTATTAGGATCGTCATTCCAGTCGCCGTCCAGTGTATAGGGGCTTGAGAGCAAAAAGTTCAATCCACCAAAACGACCATCGTCGACCTCGGCTTCATTCAGAAAATATGGTACACCGGCATCGTGGAACTCATTATTGGAAAACCTCGGGCCGTTGTGGCAAAATACGCAATTCCCGCGCCCTAAAAACAGCTGAAGACCGCGCTGGGCTGCCTCGGGGTAGTAGGCGGCAGCTGGAAAATCTCGACGCTCTAAGGCATCGCGGAAATCATCAAACTGCGTCCGGTCGGCAACCAAAGTCTCCAAGTAAGCCGAAAGAGCTTTTGCAGTATTCACCAGAACAAGCTCTGGGCCTTGATTTTGGATGACGCCAAAAATAGCTTCAAAGTCATCAATGTAGGCACTTTCAGAGATTGCTGTTTTTAGGCTTTCGGGGCTGTGCGCCATCTCTTGTTCTTCGATGATCGGATGCAGGCTGGCTGCCCAAAGGTTATCGCTTTTGCCACCCCACCCATACCAGCGGAGTCCGGCCAGGTTCCGCAGTGATGGAGTGTTTCGATCTAACAGTACACGGCCGAGCGCCCGCGCCTCTGGCGTTGTAAATGCCTGTTCCGGATCATGACAACTTGCGCAAGAAAATGCACCGTCGACGGACAACACCGGATCGTTGAATAAGGCCTCTCCAAGCGCGATCGCTCCGGCATTGTTCGAAACTCTATTGCTTAAGTCCGAATGGAAGGATGGTGGCCAGGGCCCAAAGGAAAGCGTTTGTTCAATTTCGTCTGCAGACAACAAGACCTCTGCACGCACTGCACCTGTCAGGGCTATTAGCGCAGCTGTAAACCACAGCTTCATTTCAGCGTAATTTCTGACGAGTAGAAAACTGATTGGCCATTGATGTCGACATCGACCTGCAACTCCCACAAACCCGGCATGTGAAACAGCATATCATCAACACGGAACGCTCCGCCGCCCAATGCGCTAACTTTGGGGGAATAGTTCATACCGTGTCGATGAGCGGGCATGATTGCATCCACACGCATTTGGCCCACGGTAGTTTGACCACAAATGGAAACCAGTACGGAAAACGGTTCAGCCAACGGAATTTCATCGACGGACAGATAAACCTCGGGTGCGTTTTGAACTTCCGAAATCATACGTTGCCCAATTGCGTCACAAGCAAAAGCCGTGCTGGACCAAAACATAAACCAGACAGCGCAACGGATCATTTTGATGCCAGCAAACGTTCTGCGTTGGCAAAGGCGATGTTGTCCGCAATCTGGTCCGGCAGTAAGTCCATCCATTCACGCGAAAAATCGGCATGAGGTCCTACGTAGTACCAACGTTCCGGGGCAAATGTATCCGTACCAACCATGAAACGATCCGGATGGGCTTCGAAAGCCTCCTTCCAATCGGGGTCAATTCTGCCTCGTGAAGCCATGTCTGAACGAAACGCCAAATCGGCCCAAAGCCTGGGATACGTGTCCAGCGCGTCAACAACGCTCGCTGGATCATCAAAGCCAGAGTGCGCCCACAATACCCGAGCTTCAGGCCAGGTTTCGAAGATCAGGTCCACTGCCTCTCGATCGCCGTGGTGGTGTAGAATGAGGTTCCGCTCTTTCGCCAGTGCAATCATGCGCTGAATAACCGGCGTCTTAATGTCGTCCCCGTAAGCGTGAAACTCGCCGATGGCTTCGTAGTCATTCTTGGCCAGGTTTTCTTCCAAATAGTCGATTACAGTTTCATCGTGCATCCAGGTGTTGATTTCACCGCGACGACGGTAGGGGCGCAGTGCTGGAACGACGATGTCCGGTGCCGCGGCTAACAAAAGCTGAGTGCCATTGTCATCCGAGCTGGAAACCAGTGCTTTCCGCACGCCCGCATCCCGAAGGATTTTAGCCACCTGTTCTGGTGGCACCAGTTTGACGGCATCGTGGCTGTAATGAATATGCGCATCAAAGATCGGGCGCTCTTGTGCGATGGCACTGCTGCAAAACAGCGCGGCACTCAAAATGCAGATTTGTTTCAGCACCACATGCCTCCTCGATATTATTCAGAATCTGGCAAGCGTCACGTCGAATTTCACGTGCAAGAATGGTTCGGTGATCTTACCAGAAAGTTCCATGCCGTCCGGAAATTCTGAAGCCGGCCGTTCGACATAGGTCATCACCAGATCGTCCCGAACTCCAAACACCGTGTCCTGATCTAGATATGGATCGTCGTCGGGGAAAATCTCGGTCACCAAAGAACGGTAGCCAGGAGCCTTGACGATGTAGTGTAGGTGCGAAGGCCGCCAAGGATGGCGCCCACACGCCCGTAGGATGTCTCCGACGGGTCCATCTGAAGGTACCGTGTATTCAACTGGCTTGACGGTCGTGAATGCATACTTACCGTCGTCACCGGTAGTCATCAGGCCGTGAAAAGAATAGGTGTCCTGTTCTTCGTCCTGGCTTGCATACATTCCATTCGGCGCGGTTTGCCAGATATCAAGTTCTGCGCCCGCAATCGGATTACCCTCGGTATTCCGGATAACGCCTTCAGCAAGCAGAACCGGCCCACCGTAGTGGCGCTTCATATCGCCGCCGATCGGCAACGGAGGTGCGCCAGAGACATGGAATGGCCCCAGCACGGAGGAACTGGTCGCGTCAGGGCTGGAATGCAGCATATCCACTAAAGACGACAGGCCCAGTACATCCGAGGCCAGAACAAACTCGTGCCTGTCTTCTGTCTCTACGGCGGCGCACCCCTCAAGAAAAGCTATTCCTGCGCGCCATTCGTCATGTGTCAGGTTGGTTTCCCGCGCGAAGTCATGGAGGTGTTTGACCAGAGACCCCATGATTTCTCTCATCCGCGGATCGGTGTCCTTGGACAGGTATCCCATGAACACGTCGGTGATATTGTCTTTGGTAACAGAGCGCATCTGCGCCTCCTTAAATCAGGGCAAGGCTGAGGATCGGGAACTCGATCAGAATAAACAGAACGATCAGCATCACGAACGCAAAGGGAAGTGCGCCCATAAACACATCCTTGAGCGATATTCGGTCATCGTTGATCGTCGATTTGATGACGAAGCAAGATATGCCCAAAGGCGGGGTCAAAAGCCCGATTTCGGCGCCGACCACAGTGATAATGCCAAACCAGATCAACGACATGTCCAGGGCTTCGGCCATGGGCAGGAACAGCGGGACGACGATCAGAATGATGGACGCCGTATCGAGCAAAGTTCCCAGAAAAAGCATCAAGAGGACGTAGAGCAGCATGATCGACCAAAAGGACGCTGAATTCCCCGCAAGCAAATCCTGCAACTGATTAGGCAGCCCGGCCAGCCCCAGCATGCGACTATAGATTGAAGCCGCCGTAATCAGGAACAAAATCGCCGCTGTAATGTGACCGGTTTCCAGCAACGCGTCCCAGAACGCTCTTGGTGTCATGGATTTGCGTACGACTGCGATCACGAGCGCAACCAGTGCCCCAGCTGCACCCGCCTCGACAGCGGTTAGCCATCCTGTGTAAATGCCACCGAGCACTACCGTGATAATGAACAATGTTGGCAGGGTCTTGGATGCGATCTCGCGCCCGGACATCCATTCGGTGTCTTCGACGACCCGGCCGCCCACAAATGCAGGTGTAAAACGGCCCATCAACCAGATCGCGCCTACATAAGCTATTGCCAGCATGATACCGGGTATTACTCCCGCCAGAAACATGTCCCCTACGGACTGTTCGGCGACAAAGGAATAGATGATCAGCATCGCCGAGGGTGGAATAATCATCCCCAAAACCGACGACCCGGCCACAACCCCAACCGCAAAACGTGGATTATATGCCTGCGCCATCATCTGCGGGACCGAGACCTTGGTGAACACTGATGCGGACGCAATGGACGACCCGGTAACGGCCGCAAACACGGCATTTGCTCCGACGGTCGCCATTCCGATACCGCCTTTGACCTTGCGAAATCGCATGGTCATGACCTCGTAAATGTCCCTTCCTAGTCCCGCTTTTGAAACGATGAGGCCCATAAAGGTAAACAGCGGGATTGTCGCGAAACTGTATTCCATCGCGCTGTCGCCCACCGCAACCTTCAGCAGGTTGAGCGCAAGCGTGAAGTTGTCCCGCATCAGCCAGATCGACACGAAGGAGACCACGCCCAGAGCAATCGGAATGTAGACGCCCGCGTAGATCAGAAAGACTATCGCAACGACCGAGATCAGGCCAATCTCAATCGGCGTCATTCTGCGGCCTCGTCATGCTCTGGGGTGCGAATAAGTTGCGGGCGGTCCTGCGCCGTGACGACCTTGAGCAGGAAAATCACGCAGGCAAGCGCAGTACCGCACGCGATGACCAGTTTGACCGGCCACCAAGGCAATGTGAAAAGACCGGGCACTCCGAAGTAGTCCTGTGTTTCCCACATGTGAAGAAATTCAGGGAAGGTTACATAGGCGATCAAGGCCATGAAGATTGCCGAAATGGCGTTGATGATGCGCCTCAGGTTGGCTGTCAGACCGGGGCGACGATGGTGTAGCAGGTTCAAAAACCCATCTGAGCGCGTCAATCGATCCACTCTGACAACGTCGGCCAGCTGCAGGAACACGATCATCACGACCGAGAATTGCACCATCTCATAGGTTCCGCGCAGTGGGGCCGAAAACAGGCCCCGCGCAATGACGTCAACATTCAGAATGACCACCAACGCTAGGACGACAAGCGTACCCAATGCGTTGGCGGCGATAGCAAGCGAATTGGCGACCCGCGACAAGCCAGCAACTGCGGTCTTCAGCATAAAAGGACCCTTTCGTGGATCGCCAGCCAGTTATTCGGCCGTCCAGTCGCGTACTCCGGTGAAACCGGCGTCCTGCAGCTTTCCAAGATAGGCGGCTAATATCGCGTCGCCTTGCTCGCCGTTTTCATTCAGCGTGGCAGCCCATTCCTGTGCAACATTGGGCATTGCGTTGGCCCAAGCCGCTCGTTCTTCGTCCGAAACTTCGACAATCGTTCCGCCGGCTTCGGTATAGGCATCCCTTGAGGCCGCGGCGCGGTCCATAGCGATACCGGCCACATGATCACGGTAGTCAATGGCGACGGCCTTAAGAACGTCTTTGACTTCGTCGGGCAACTTTGCCCAGTAGTCAGAATTCACAGTGATCGTCTTGGAATTCACCGCACCCAAGTCAGCTTTGAGCATGTAAGGAGCCACTTCGGCGATCTTGAATGTTTTGGCAGCCTCGGGCCAAAGCATTGCGCAATCAACCAAGCCGGTTTGAAGCATATTGTAGAAATCGGTCAGACCACCACGTACCCCGGCCGCGTCTTTGATACCTTCAAGGTATCGAAGGTTAAGTCCAGCTCCGGCCACTTTTCGGCCTTCTAGGTCAGAAACAGCCGTAACCGGCTCCGTACAGAACACCTGGTAGGTATCGAGTACGACGCCAGTTGCCAGGTAAATTTGGTTCTGCGCAGCAAACTCGTTCTGCATCGCGGGGTATTCGCGCGCGATTTCATCAACTGCCTTAGCCACGGCACGGGAGTCCGATGCCACGAAAGGTGTCGATCCCGAAATACCCTGGCTGGGCAGCTTAGAAGAATGGAAGATTGTCGTAACGATCCCAATATCGCCAAGACCAAGTTGTACACCTTCCAAAACGCCCTTCGGCTTAACGATCGAACCGCCGTAATTCTCTTGCCAGTTCATCTTGTAGTTACCGGACTCAGCCAGCCGCTTGTCCACTTCTGGAATAAAGAAGTTGGTGAATTCCTTCACCCATAAGGCCCGATCTGGGTACCCATCAATCACAACAGCTGAAATAGTCTCTTCTGCCGCGAGGGGCATCGCCATGACGCCTGCCAGAGCAGCGCCCACTAGGCTGCGTTTGGTCCAGTTTTTCATTTCTCTCCTCCCAGAAAGACAGGTCATTTCATTATTTGTTTGTTTTGACCCAGTTTACGGCCAGGTCCGTGCCTGCCGCTTCAAACAGTTTTGCGATGGCGCAATACTTGGCTGTCTCCTCGCCCACGCGCGTCAACTCCTCCTGACTGGCGGGCGTCTCACAATTCACGGTGAGTTCGATTTCCGGAAACGGAACATCGATCTCCTCCTCCATCAGCACCCCACGCCGGTCCAACCTGCATTTCGCGTCGATTGTCACAGTGCCGAGGTCAACTCCCAACCGATGTGCGTTCTTGTGCCCGATGACATTCGTACAGGCGATCAGGGCTGCCATTGCGGTTTCGGTCGGAGACGGACCAAGATTTGTCCCGCCGCGTTCGACGGGTTCATCGACAACAACTTCAAGATCGCGAATTGGTATTTCTGTCCGCGCATGAGTCGGGCACTGAGCTGTCGTGCGGTAAGTCACGACGGGTTTCACTTTCATAGCCACAGCGTCACCTCCTCATGCATACAAGCAAACTTTTTCGAATGGAAAACGTGGAAGCTTCTGGAACAATCCGGTCTCGTCCGCGTAGCCCAGATTGCAAAGAAAATTGGACTTGAGCGTCGTGCCCGCGAAGAACTCCTCATCGACGATCTTGTTCGAAAAACCTGACATGGCGCCGACGTCCAACCCGACCGCCCGGGCCGCAATCATGAAGTAAGCGCCCTGAAGCGTGCCATTTCGAAAGGCCGTGTCTGCCACGTAGTCGGGCTTGTTTTCGAACAATGGCCGACGGTCTTCGTGCGGGAAAAGAAAGGGCAGTTCCTTCCAGAACTCCATGTCATAGGCAATGATCGCCGTGACCGGAGCATCCATCATCTTTGGCACATTCTTCGGCTTTAAAGACTTTGCAAGCCGCTCTTTTCCTTCGGGACTTTTCACGAAAACGAAGCGCGCGGGCAACGTATTCATGCTGGTCGCACCGTTGATCGTGATGTCGTAGATCTCTTCAAGTATGTCGTCAGAAACAGGCTTGTTGGTCCACGCGTAATGCGATCTGGATTCACGCAAGATCAACGCGATCGCGTCATCCGACAAGCGTGGAATGCGCTCGCGCAGATCGCGGTGATCTTGCTGCGCCTTGGCGCGAAGTGCCTCCAGCTCTGCTCCGGTTGGTGCACTCATGCTGCAGCCACCTTGGACTTGGCGTCCTTTTCGTCAATGATTGGGCTTGCGCAGATTCCGATGCCTTCAATCTCGACCTCAACGGTTTCGCCGGGCTTCAGCCAACGGGGATTGGGCTTTTTGGCGTGTCCGACACCGGGCGGCGTTCCTAGCGCAATCAGGTCCCCCGGCTCCAGAGTAGTATATTCCGAAATCGTCGCAATGACCTGACGAACCCCCCAAATCATGTTGGCGGTATTCGAGCTTTGAAGGATTTCATCACCCACACGGCTTTCGATCTTCAGACCGGATGCCCCTTCGGGCAACTCATCCGGAGTCACGGTAAAAGGGCCGATCGCGCCCGTGTCATCAAAGTTTTTGCCGGGCGTCCACTGAACGGTTTTGCGCTGATAGTCCCGCAGCGAACCATCGTTGAATACAGTGTAACCAAAGACATAATCCAGTGCGTCCTGCTCCGAGATATGGCGTCCGCGCTTTCCAACGATCAGCATAAGTTCGGCTTCGTAGTCGAGCTTCTCGGAACAGGTAGGCCGCACCATGGGTTGCCCCGCCGCCATGATCGAGTTCTTCCCGCGCATGAACAGCGTCGGATACTCCGGAATATCATACCCGCCTTCCTTGATGTGGTCCGTGTAGTTCAACCCCATGCAAATGATCGTTCCTGGTGCGGTAACGGGCAATGCCGGAGTGATGGAAGACACGGGCACACTGTCTGCCGCGTCAATTTTGCTGGCAAGTGAGTCGGCCAATTCAGGCTTGGCTATCAAACCCATCAAATCCGAACCGACAGCAGGGTCCAAAGCCGTTAGATTCACTGCGTTTTCGCCGTCTACAGCAAAAACCGCTGTGCCTTCCGAAGTCTCTCCCACCAGGTATTTCATTTTCACCATCCATGTCAGTTCGCTTGATTTTTGCCGACTATTTTGCCATATGTCAAATAATATCGATATTTTTGGAGGCAGCAAATGGTTGCTTGGGCAGACTACAAATCAGAAGCAAAAAGCCGCGGCGCGCTTGCTTTGGAGCTTTACGTCGCGCTGAGCACGCCAGCCAAAGCGCCCGAAGATGTAAAGGCGTCACTGCCAGATCACTTGGCGTATCAGGCGCAGTTGGAACGTTCGGGGCAGCTGGCTTTTGCAGGCCCCATGTCGGATGAAACCGGCGAGCATATGCAAGGAATGGGCCTGATCATCTATCGCGCCGACAATCTTGAATCCGCCCAGAAGCTGGCCGAAGACGACCCTATGCACAAAAGTGGGGCACGTAGTTTTGTACTTCGGCGCTGGTTGATCAACGAAGGCTCGCTGAACCTTTCAGTTGGTCTATCCACTGGAACAAGTGCCTTCAGTTAAGTGCACTCAAGAGTATTAGCCGCGAAATAGGAACAGTCGGATATGGACGCCATGCTTGACACTGAGGGCAAAGAGACATCAGCCACTCATGGAGCGTATCGAAGGCTGCGCGAAATGATCCTGACCGGAGAATTACCTCCGGGTCAAAAACTCAAGATCGAACAGCTTCGCGGGCTTTTGGACACTGGCGCTAGTCCGGTTCGTGAAGCGCTTAGCCTTTTGACTTCGGACATGTTGGTCGAGCGGATTGATCAGCGCGGATTTCGGGCAGCGCCAGTCAGCAAGTGTAACTTTGAAGAAATACTTCTGTTGCGCTGCAACCTTGAGGAAACCGCGTTGCGCGCTTCCATCACCAATGCGGATGCGCCCTGGGAAGATCGGCTTGTCTTACGTCACCATCATATGAAAAAGGCCAGCCAGAACGGGGCGCAGGACTTTGAGGACGCTCACAAAGCGTTTCATATGGCCTTGTTGGATAATTCGAAACTGCCGTTGCTGCTGCGGTATTGCTCTCAGCTTTATGACCTGAACATTCGCTACCGCTATCTGGCGGCTGGCGGGTCGAGCTACAAAAAGCGAGACATCGCCGCCGAACATCAGCAAATCTTGGACGCCGCATTAAATCACGACGCAGACAGCGCAACTCGGCACCTAATCGATCACTACCGCCGAACAGGTGAGTACCTTAGCAGCCAGATGGAGCCCTGAAATGCAGCGGAATTGGTTTCTGGGTGATCTACTAAACCAATTGCTGGACCGTCCCGACAAAAGGCGTGGCAAGGATGACAAACGGTCCATTGCCGAACTATGTGAGGCGCTTTTGTCTGCGGAAGGTGAAGGTTCAGGATTCACGCTCGCGTCTACGATCCTTGAGCGCTACCGCATCCTGAATGATGCGGAGAAACTAGACTTTTTTGTCTACTTGAATGACAAGCTAGATTTGGACGCAAATCAGCTTTCTGAAGCAGCGCGCCTCTACGCCAGTGACCAAAGTGTCAACCTTTATGAAAGACTTAGTGAAGTTTCAGAGCCACGGCGGCAAGAGTTATTGCGACGGCTGAACCAGCCGCCTGGTGCGACGCAGGAACTTGTAGCCATGCGCGTTGATCTGCTGCGCTTTCTCAAATCCAAACCGGAACTCAAGCGAACAGATATCGATTTCGTCCATTTATTGCGCAGCTGGTTCAACCGGGGCTTTCTTGTCCTAAAGCAAATCAGCTGGGACACCCCTGCCCGCGTTCTGGATAAGATCGTCGCCTACGAAGCGGTGCACCAGATCAACGATCTGGACGATTTGCGGCGAAGGCTCTACCCGCCAGACCGTCGGTGTTTTGCGTTCTTCCACCCCTCGATGCCAGATGAGCCACTGATTTTTGTTGAGGTCGCTCTGACCGCTGAAATCCCGAATGCAATAGATACGCTTCTATCCGAAGCACGAGAACCGATCGAAGCCGAGCAGGCAAAAGTCGCGGCGTTCTATTCCATTTCAAACTGCCAAAAGGGTTTGGCGGGCATCAGCTTTGGGAATCTATTGATAAAGCAGGTTGTGACCGAGCTTTCGCGGGAGCTTCGCGGGCTTGATACCTTTGTGACATTGTCGCCGATACCGGGGCTAAACCGGTGGTTGGCTGGTGAAACAGACAACCCGGAACACGGGCATGCCGCCGAGGCCGTGCTTGCAGAAACAGCAACACCGCAGGACGTGCGCGCGATGGCCGCCCGGTACTTGATGTTCGCCAAGCGCGAAGATGGAATGCCGCTTGACCCTGTGGCGCGCTTTCACTTGGGAAATGGTGCCGAGCTTCATGAACTGCATGCCCAGGCAGATCAGTCGCCAAACGGACGCGCCCAGTCCGGAGGTGCGATGGTCAATTACCTTTACGATTTGAACAAAACAGAACGTTACCACGAAGAATTCGCGACACGTGCCACGATCCAAGCCTCGCGTTCAATTCGCGCGGCTTCAACTGCGACACTTGCGGTAAAGCCTAGGGAAAATACAGCGTGACTAATACACTTTACGACAGTTTGTTTGCCCGCCACGAGGGCAACACGGCTCCATTCCTGCAACTCGATAATGGCCAGGTGGTCACTTATGATGAGTTTCTGCAGCGCACCGCGCAAATCGCGCATGTCTTGCAGAACAGCGGAGTTTCCCCTGGCAGTCGCATCGTTGTGCAAGCGCCCAAGCAGGCCGACACGATTGCGCTCTATGCCGCTTCGGTTCAAGCAGGTGCTGTCTACCTGCCCCTAAACACTGCCTATACCATGGCAGAGTTGGACTATTTCATCTCTGATGCGCAACCTGCGTTAATCGTTTGCGACAGCCACGACAAAGTTGAATTCGAACAATTGGCGACCCGGTCTGGTGCAAAGCTGCTGACCTTAGGCGGCGAAAATCCAAGCTTGAGCCGCGAAGCGGACGCACAGCCTTGTGTATTCGAAACTGTGGATCGCGCGCCGGACGACCTCGCGGCGCTTCTTTACACATCAGGTACCACGGGCCGGTCCAAGGGCGCGATGCTCAGCCACCGAAACCTGCTGTCCAATGCCCAAGCCCTTGTGGATTTGTGGGCTATCACCGACGCTGATCGCTTGATTCACGCGTTGCCCATCTTTCACACGCACGGGCTTTTCGTGGCGATGAACACATCACTACTCGCCGGTTCCAAAGTTCGGCTGATGAAAAAATTCGACACTGGTTTGATCTTAGAGGAATTGCCCCACTCGACCCTTCTAATGGGAGTCCCCACTTTTTATACCCGATTGCTGGCGGATGACGGTTTCACCGATGAGATCACAGAGAACATGCGTCTGTTTGTTTCCGGCTCCGCCCCGTTGCTGGCAGAGACCCATGTGGCGTTCGAAACACGCACCGGCCACCGTATCCTTGAGCGCTACGGTATGACCGAAACGAACATGAACACCTCTAACCCTTATGGCGGTGAGCGTCGCGCGGGAACTGTTGGTAAGGCCATACCCGGCACTGAGGTGATCGTAACCAACCCTGAAACTGGAGAACCGCTGCCCCAGGGCGAGATCGGAATGATCGAAGTACGTGGCCCCAATGTTTTTCTGGGCTATTGGCAAATGCCCGAAAAAACGGCTGAAGAGCTTCGGGAAAATGGTTTTTTCGTCACCGGAGATCTGGGCCAATACAGCGAGGATGGCTATCTGTCGATTGTAGGTCGGTCAAAAGACCTGATCATCACTGGTGGTTACAACGTCTACCCTAGAGAAATTGAAGACGTTTTGAACGATGTCGATGGCGTCCAGGAATCGGCGGTTTTCGGCGTCCCCGACAAAGACTTCGGTGAAGCAATCATTGCCGCTCTGGTTGCCGAGCCCGGAGCACAGCTTCAGGTGGAACAGATCGACTCGATCATCAGAAACAAACTGTCGCGATTCAAACATCCTCGCCGCTACGAGCTCGTCCAGGAGTTGCCGCGAAACACTATGGGAAAAGTTCAAAAGAACGCGATGCGCGAACGGTACGCGAACAAGGAACTGTCATCGGCGTTATCTTAGGATGCCCATCCAGAGGCTCAATCAAATCAAGACCTTCAGATCGGATACTACCCACCCTTCAGACTGCCAAACTCATCAGGAGATCCACAATGACTCGCATGACGGCAAAAGACTTCGACCAGGAACTTCTGGACCTGTATGACTTTTACGCGCACGGCAAGATCACCAAGCGCCAATTCCTGGACCGCGCAGGCAAGTTCGCGGTCGGCGGCGTGACAGCGGTCGCGCTGCTGAACATGCTCAGCCCGAACTACGCGATGGCTCAGCAAGTGTCGTTCAACGATCCCGATATCCACGCGGACTACATCACCTATCCTTCACCGAATGGAACCGGTGATGTTCGCGGATACCTTGTCCGACCTGCCGGCGTTGAAGAGCCCCTGCCCGGGGTGCTGGTGATCCACGAAAACCGCGGCCTGAATCCTTACATCGAGGATGTGGCGCGCAGGTTGGCAAAAGCCGGGTTTATGGCACTGGCCCCCGACGGTCTGACGTCAGTGGGAGGATACCCAGGCAACGACGCGGATGGGCGCGAGCTGCAAAAGACAGTGGACCGGGTCGAATTGATGAACGATTTCTTCAATGGATTTGAATACCTATTGAACCGAGATGATTGCACTGGAAAGGTCGGCGCTGTGGGTTTCTGCTACGGCGGCGGTGTGGTCAGCACAATTGCCGTGGCCTACCCCGAATTGGCAGCGGGCGTGCCATTCTACGGTCGCCAGCCAGCAGTTGAGGATGTAGCCAAAATTCAGGCACCGTTGCTGATTCAGATGGGAGAACTTGATGACCGCATCAACGCAGGTTGGCCGGATTTTGAAGCCGCTCTGCAATCCAACGGAAAGGTATACGAAGCCTACATCTACGAAAATGCCAACCACGGTTTCCATAACGACAGTACGCCTCGATATGACGAGGAAATGGCAAACCTAGCCTGGGACCGCACTATTGATTGGTTCAACACCTACCTAAAATAACTACAGTGTACGGCGAAGCGAGCATTGTGTTTTCGTCGCTTCGTCGCAACCCACAGTTTTCCGGGGCCAAGTCATTTGAAGCCCCAGTATTTTATTTCTCATGATCCGATAGATCGACAGGAACGCTTGGCTAAAAGGCTTGGGTGCAAAGATCATTTGATTTGAGCCCCAAGGCAGCAGTCTCAAATTCAATGAATCACTTTGACCGCTCTAAACGGACGACAATCCCAATCAGATTAGAATTGCGAGCGATTTCGCAATACCGTTAGCATCGCGAAGAAAACGCAAAGTGTCTGGGTCAATCCAGGATAGGTCAAAACTGCATCTCCGAAATCGGGGCTAGAGATCACCTTTTGTCGAATGACCTGTCAGGTGCTCCGACCAAGCAGTTGAGCACCCACGGGTAGCTTGTCGTGACATAGTATCCGTATTGGCCATCCACAGTCATGCCATTGCACTTATCTAGATCGCCAGCCTCTGTGAACTCGTAGTCGTCGATATATGTCCCGTCCGGCGTACCACCCGGCCCTGTAGGTGGAGCAGGTTGTGGTGTAGTTTTGAGTTCATAGCCAGAGATCGCAGGTCTAATTTTGCAGTCGCTGTCTTTGAAAATCGTCCCGTAGATCGGAAAGCCGTCAGCTGCGAAGCCAATAACAGGTGACGGTTTATCAAGGTCGTGATCCAAAAACAGAGCATTTGGATTGGAATGGTAGTGATATCTCCCATCGGGCTGGGCGTGAGCATTGTGAAGATCTACGTCAAAATACTGATCCTAGGACGGCGGATCGAGCAACCAAGGATCAGTGTCTCGACACCCTGCCAACACATTGCCGTTCTTATCTGCTCGCGGGCCGCTCGGGCGATAACACCCAGCCGAAAGCAAATCGACCGGCACGCCATTCAACAAAATGGCGTCGTAACTCCGTTGCGACAGCGCGGTTTGGTTACGGGCCTTTTCGGGATTTCTGGGAATCCGAAAAGTGCCAGGCAATTCGAGTACATTGTTAGCGAAGTTGACTGTAGGCCCGTTGAAATCATGATTGGGGATACCGTAGGTCCCGAGGGTGCAGTGCTGGTTATTTGCCGATATTTCGATTTCAGAGATAAACCGTTTTTGGCGCGTTACGTCCTCCACAGAAGCGGAATACACTCCCGCATAATCCGAACAGTCTCCGGACCGGTTGCCGAACAATAGATTGGTGATGTCTTGTGGCGCGTTTTGCGCATGAGCCTGCACGGTCGCAAATCCTGTCAGAAGCGCACTGAATATCAGAACTTTCAATCGCATGGCTCAATCTCCTTGGGCTTTCGGAAAACCCAAAAATGTAAATCGACTAGAATTGATTTTGGTCATCGTACCTTTAGAAGGCGACGCGGTCTCCTCCCTTTAAGTCTAGGATTTCTCTTGCTTCATCAGGGGTCGCGACCTCACTGCCCAGATCTTCTACAATACGTCGAATCTTAGCGACTTGCTGAGCATTGCTTTCGGCCAATGATGTTTGACAGCATCTAATCTCAGCCTGGCATCTGATTTCTAGAGTGGAAAGAATATTTGATTTGGGGCGCCTTCCGATGTCGAACGTTCACCTTGTTTCTGGTCCAACTGTGACGGTTGGGTCAGGTTCGCGTGACGTTCAACAGGATACCAATGGCGGACCGAGGAGCAACCATATATTTTCTGTAAACTTCTGTTAAATATCAATAAAAATCAATTCAATACAGTGCTTACCACCAAATATACCTCACTTATTATTGGAGCTAACGCTTCAATACCTCAGGTTCGAACATGACGGAACGATCAGCAGTTGGTCAATCTACCAACTTACGATGACTTTGCCTTCTTGCAGGTGCGTACGAGACACTGTAGCCCCCCAAAGACCTCCCGAATGCCTATGAATTGTACGTTGGGGCAGATGAGGAATGCCTTTTCTCCTCATCCCACTTGGTTATGACCACACATAAACGACCCTTTCTGTTGGAAGAATCATAAGTAGTCGAATTGGTCACCAAAAAGTAACGAAGCTGACGTAGAATTTGCCTCATCGGCATCCAACGCGTTAACTTCACCGTTTACAGTGCCTTCATTGTTGTATTCATCCAGTGCGTCCAAAATATCCTTGCCTTCACTCTTCCAAGCCTCACTTCTGGCCCGAACGATTGGACCGTTCAAATCAAACTTTGAGTCACCGTTGGGCTTTGGAGCTCCGTCGCCATGCTCAAGCAGCCATCCCACAGCTTGATCGATCCAGTACTCTGCGTCGTCGCTATCAATATCTGCGTCGCCATCTGTAATTGAATTTCCAGCCAGATAGTTCAGCCATGTAGCAACAGCTTGCCGACCAACGTCATCTATTTTATTTTGCTTCGGAGTGTCAGCTTCGTTCCGGACAAGATCAAGAGCGTCATCGAGATCTATTAAGATTACGGTTTCACCATCATCGGCATAACCATTTTTATTGTAGTCTCCGATTAGTAACGCGTCTACAGTACCCAAGTCGTTGTCTGGATTATAGATTTCGTCATTCTCATCTATGTCGCCGTCTCCGTTACTGTCGTAGCGAACGTTGTACGTTAGTTCGCCGTCTGGGAACTCGTCTTTTTCCGGTTCGATCTCATTACCTTCCACACCATCCCAATAATTGAGCAGCTTGAAGCTGTTTCCCCATCCGCCGGGAGTACGCACGCCCGGACCTTCGCTTTCAAGACCGAAGTAATAGGCGGGGTCCTCATCAGCGGCGCCTTGGTCTGTAGTAACGCTAGCTATATTCAAGTGCTGACCCGCCACGAGCGGCAATGTGTATTCCAGATATGCGCTTTCACCTAGTTCCAAAATACCGTCTTGGTTGCCGGATTCGATAAGAGTGAATCCAGACAAATCGATCTCTCCAGTGGCGCTGTCGAAATCGCTAATAGTGATGCCAGTAAGCGTCACATTCCCTGTATTGGTTAACTCAATACGGAAAGTTGCGTCCCCATCGGAAACTGGCGCTTCTGGCCCTGCTGGATCATTTGCATCCTGAAAGCCATTTCCATCCCCAACATCGACCAGCTTTACAAGG
>NZ_BAABWL010000008.1:0-108931 GCF_040371315.1 Ruegeria sp. HU-ET01832 | reverse complement strand
ATTTCCGAGGTGAATCTGAATGTGTTCGAAGGGAGCAAACGCTTAGAATGCCCGCCGTCGCCCAAGAACTGAAACGGATTGAGGCTTCTTAATCCTACGTCCACCTAACGGAAAGACAAGAAACCCACATGTGAAATGAAACAAAAAGTGGGGCGCGTATCTAGCGAACCGCTGAAGTAAGCAGGAGGAAATCATGTTTGGTTTTGAATTCTTGAACTATGGAACGCAAATCCTTCACAGCAAGGATTTGGAGGACATGCGCGCCGCCATACTTGGAGGCGACGATCAGGAAATCGAACGTGACAACAGCGACTTTTGCCGCGAGCGTAAGCGGTTCAAAGTCACGCTTGCGGAGTTGCCTAACAGAGCCTGACGCGTAAACGCGCGGCTAAAATAACTACCGTCAAGCTTCGTGCTAGTCGTTGCGTGGGGTGAAATCCATCAAGTGTCATTTTGGTTTTCTTAGGCTCAATGATTGTCGCGCGCAGGCTGTTTAGCTCATTCGTAGTCCTGCTGCGCACTATCGTTGCGAAGTTCAATCTAAAGACTGGTTTTTGGCGCCGGCTCCTGTCGCCCTTTTAGGTCCAACAAGGCCAACAAACCCCTTGCCAAACCCCACCAACCCAACTAATACGCGCGAGTTCTCGATAAGAACGTCAAGGCGGGGTGATTCCCGCCTTTTGGGTTCGAAGAGGGTTGGCGATGCGCGTCTGTCCTCCTCTCAACCTCAACGCCTGAAAAAAGGCTGTATCTATGCAAAGCCAAAACATCCGTATTCGGCTGAAGGCATTTGACTATCGCGTTCTGGATGCCAGCACGCAAGAGATCGTCAACACTGCCAAGCGGACCGGCGCGAACGTGCGCGGCCCGATCCCGCTGCCGAACAAGATTGAGAAGTTCACGGTTCTCCGTGGCCCTCACGTTGACAAGAAATCCCGCGACCAGTTCGAGATCCGTACGCACAAGCGTCTGCTCGACATCGTTGATCCGACCCCCCAGACCGTTGACGCGCTGATGAAGCTCGACCTCGCTGCTGGTGTGGACGTCGAGATCAAGCTGCAGTCGTAAGATCGGAGGGTATAGATTATGCGCTCTGGTATTATCGCAAAAAAAGTTGGCATGACCCGCCTGTTCATGGAAGACGGCAAGCAGATCCCTGTGACCGTTCTTCACCTGGACAACTTGCAGGTTGTTGCACAGCGTACCGCTGACAAAGACGGCTACACCGCCGTTCAGCTGGGTGCTGGTGCAGCCAAAGCAAAACGCACCTCGAAAGCTATGCGCGGTCACTATGCTGCTGCAAAGGTCGAGCCCAAGCGTAAGCTGGCCGAGTTCCGTGTGTCGGAAGATGGCCTGATCGAAGTGGGTGCCGAGATTTCGGCAGAACACTTCCTGGAAGGTCAGAAAGTTGACGTTTCGGGCACCTCGATCGGTAAAGGCTTTGCCGGTGCGATGAAGCGTTGGAACTTTGGTGGTCTGCGCGCCTCGCACGGTGTTTCGATTAGCCACCGTTCGCACGGTTCGACCGGTCAGTGTCAGGATCCGGGCAAGGTTTTCAAAGGTAAGAAGATGGCCGGTCACATGGGTGCTGCCCGTGTTACCACCCAGAACCTGGAGGTCGTCAAAACCGACGCCGACCGGAACCTGGTCTTCATCAAAGGCGCCGTTCCCGGACCGAAATCGGGCTGGGTTACCGTCAAGGACGCCGTGAAGAAGAAAGCACCGGAAGGCCTGCCTTTCCCGGCTGCTGTGAAATCGGCTGCAACCGAAGCACCTGCGGAAGAAGCTCCCGCGGAAGGTGGTGAAGCATGAAACTTGATGTAATCAAACTGGACGGCGGCAAAGCCGGCGACATCGAGCTGAACGCCGATCTGTTCGGTCTCGAGCCGCGCGCGGACATTCTGCACCGTGTGGTCCGTTGGCAGCGCAACAACGCGCAGGCCGGCACCCACAAGGTCAAGACCCGCTCGGAAACCAGCTACTCGACCAAGAAGATCTATCGCCAAAAGGGCACCGGTGGCGCACGCCATGGTGACCGCAACGCGCCGATCTTCCGTGGTGGTGGTATCTACAAAGGCCCCGTCGTACGCTCGCACGGCCACGACCTGCCCAAGAAGTTCCGCAAGCTTGGCCTGCGCCATGCTCTGTCGGCCAAAGCCAAAGCAGGTGAACTGGTTGTGATCGAGAACGCCGAAGCCGAAGGCAAGACCGCCGCTCTGGCCAAACAGGTTGCAAACCTGGGCTGGAAACGTGCTCTGGTCATCGACGGCGCGACCGTGAACGAAGGGTTCCTGAAAGCGTCCAAGAACATCGAAGGTCTGGATATCCTGCCGTCGATGGGCGCAAACGTCTATGACATCCTCAAGCGTGACACTCTGGTGCTCACCAAAGCGGCTGTCGAAGCACTGGAGGCTCGTCTGAAATGAGCGCGAAGGCAGAACACTACGACGTGATCCGCAAGCCGATCATTACTGAGAAGTCGACCATGGCGTCCGAGAACGGCGCGGTTGTCTTTGAAGTGGCGATCGACAGCAACAAGCCGCAGATCAAAGAGGCCGTTGAGGCGCTGTTTGGTGTGAAGGTCAAAGCGGTGAACACCACCGTGACCAAAGGCAAGGTCAAGCGGTTCCGCGGCCAGCTGGGTCGTCGGAAAGACGTCAAAAAAGCATATGTGACCCTGGAAGAGGGTAACACCATCGACGTATCTACCGGTCTCTGATCGGAACGGTCTATGGAAAGAATGGAAGACCCCCGCGAAAGCGGGGGTTTTTTTGTATGGCGGCGACACATAAATTTGACCTCGGATTAAAAGGCCAATTGCATAAATCGCTTGCGACGCCGGGTCAGAAGGTTATCCGGTTGAAGATAGAAAACACGGCAGGCGCATGACACATTCCATCAAACCGAACCCGGGCAATCCGCAAGTGACCGCAGCGCGGGATTGGGTGTCGACACTGGCCAAATACCGAGAGCCGAACCAGTTGCGTAGCGCGTTCGAGCTTGGCGTCAGTATCGTGCCATTTATTGCCTTATGGGCGCTGTCGTGGATGTCACTGTCGATCAGCTACTGGCTGGCTTTTGCCATTGCAGTTCTCAACGCAGCCTTTCTGCTGCGTCTGTTTGCGATCCAGCATGATTGTGGGCACGGGGCGTTCTTCAGCAACCGGATGCTCAGCGACTGGACCGGTCGGGTGATCGGTGTACTGACCCTGACGCCTTATGATGTCTGGCGTCGTACGCATTCTACCCATCACAACAGCGCGGGTAATCTGGACAAGCGCGGGATGGGCGATATCCACACTCTGACCGTTGCAGAGTATCTGGCTTTGACGCCTCTAAACCGGTTTTGGTATCGGGTCTACCGCCACCCGGTCACCTTGTTTGGCTTAGGGCCCGGCTACCTGTTTCTGCTGCAGAACCGCCTACCGCTTGGCCTAACGGGTCTCCTGAAATTCTGGATCAGTGCTATGGCCACCAATCTGGCAATCCTTCTGGCTCTGCTGGCCATATACTATTTCGGCGGTGTGATGCCGTTGCTGCTGATCTTCCTGCCATCGACCCTGCTGGCCGCGACAGCGGGTGTCTGGCTGTTTTACGTGCAGCACCAGTTCGAAGAGACGCAATGGGATCCCGATAAGGACTGGCAATTGCACGAGGCCGCCCTGCACGGCAGTTCGCACTACATTCTGCCAACCGTATTGCAGTGGTTCAGCGCCAATATCGGCATCCACCATGTGCACCATCTGTACAGTCGCATTCCATTCTATCGCTTGACCGAAGTGTTGCGCGATCATGATGAGCTGGCCAACAGCAACCGGATGACCATCCGCGAAAGCCTCGCCAATGCGCGGTTGCACTTGTGGGACGAAAAGAGCCGTCGCCTGTTGTCCTTCGCCGAGGCGCGGGCGCTTTATGGGTAAGGGGCATGTCGCTTCTGACCTGACTTACCCATACAAAGCTATGACACGCGCTGAAGACTGCCCGTGGGATGGCACTGCAACGGTCGATCAGGGCGCTTTATGGTGCCAAATACATCCGAACTTTTAGCGAGGCGCAAATGTCCCCAAAGCGCTAGCCCGCCGGGACGGGCAGTCGCTGGCGCGGCGACCTTCTGCCGTGTTCCGCGCTTGGTTAAACAAATTTTTTCAGCCAAAATGTTGCAGCGGTATCGGATGCTACTTCTATTTTGGCCCCGGTGGTACAGACTGCCGCCGAGGGTACTAGTTGGCTATGCGCTCCACACTATATCTACGAACATATAAGTTGATAGTTTCTAATCGTGAAGGATCGACGTTGTTAAGATGTGACCGGTAGATGCCAAAGTTAGGTAATGGGTCGCCGATATCAGGACCAGTGAAGCCATCGTGACGTGCAATGGTCCTGCCATCCAGTTTAACGTCTGCAAAACCGTCACGCTGGGCACTCCACTTAACGATTACTTCCAGAGCGTGCCATCTGTTCGGGCTTACTGGTTTGCCTGAGCGAACTTCGCGAACCTTTCCATCCTGAAATTCGAAATCTACTTTTGGACCCTGGCTCCGATAGTTTTTTGGTATCTCGACAGTGAGGTAAGGATTGAACCCAACCCCTCGCTTGTCACGGGGTTTGAGTTGAAAAAAAATAAACTTGGCTTCGAGCTGCCCATTTGGATCATCTATGTTTGGAAGCATGAATTGAAGTTTATAAATTACAGTTCCGCGTGCGCTACTAGAGTAATCTCTAAGCTCTTCGCGCTGGCGACCAGAAGCTTCCGCGGCGATTTCGCTTTCTCTACCATTCGGGGTCAATGTGAAATGCCACGCTTTCTCACCCTCGATTCGAACACGGCGGCTTTTTCCAACGGAATTGGATACTCGCTTAATCTTTTGGCGGATTTCTTGGGCAGAAGCAAAAAGTGGAAACTGTCCAGCCAAACCAACTGCGCCTAAACAAACCGCCTTAATGAAAACCCTGCGATCCATAAATAATTCCTCCTGAAAAATATCAATTCGTCATTTAGAAACCCAAAATCAGATCTGGCAACCTATTCCTTGAAGGTGCTCCCTCTTCAGCCCGATTCTTTAGGGCATGACTAAACAGAGAAACTTAGGCGCGCTTTCGTCCACATTGCGATCTGTGCCTGCAGCTTAAGACTTGAACAAGATTCCCCTATAGACACCCACCCCCAACACTGCTAAATGCTCCCAATCTTGCGGCCTCGGATTCGTTCCGGGGCCTCTGATATTTGTAACCGGGGACCTTCGGGGCCCTATACCCTTGGCACCTACGGGGGCCTATCACATAGCAGGGAAACCCCCTGCACTTGCTAAACGGAAGACAGAAAGCATGGCACTCAAGTCGTACAAGCCGACGACGCCGGGCCAGCGCGGGCTGGTGCTGATCGACCGTTCGGAGCTTTGGAAAGGACGTCCGGTCAAGTCTCTCACAGAGGGTTTGACCAAATCGGGCGGCCGGAACAACACCGGACGGATCACTTCACGCCGCCGCGGCGGTGGCGCAAAGCGTCTCTACCGGATCGTTGACTTCAAACGGAATAAATTTGATGTCGCGGCAACCGTCGAGCGGATCGAATATGACCCGAACCGGACCGCATTCATCGCATTGGTAAAATACGAAGACGGCGAGCAGGCATATATCCTGGCTCCGCAGCGTCTGGCTGTTGGTGACAAAGTCATCGCGTCGGCAAAAGCCGACATCAAGCCGGGCAACGCAATGCCGTTCTCGGGCATGCCGATCGGTACCATCGTCCACAACATCGAGATGAAGCCCGGCAAAGGCGGTCAGATCGCACGTGCGGCCGGTACTTACGCTCAGTTCGTTGGTCGCGATGGCGGCTACGCTCAGATCCGTCTGAGCTCGGGCGAGCTGCGCATGGTCCGTCAGGAATGCATGGCCACCGTTGGTGCCGTGTCCAACCCCGACAACAGCAACCAAAACCTCGGTAAAGCCGGTCGTATGCGCCACAAAGGCGTGCGTCCGTCGGTTCGTGGTGTTGCAATGAACCCGATCGATCACCCGCACGGTGGTGGTGAAGGTCGTACCTCGGGTGGCCGTACACCGGTTACACCTTGGGGTAAGGACACCAAGGGTAAGCGTACCCGCAACAAGAACAAAGCGTCCCAGAAGCTGATCATCCGCTCGCGGCACGCCAAGAAGAAGGGACGTTAATCCATGTCTCGCTCTGTTTGGAAGGGTCCTTTCGTCGATGCTTACGTGCTGAAAAAAGCCGAAGCAGCGCGCGAGTCGGGCCGCAACGAAGTCATCAAAATCTGGTCGCGTCGTTCCACCATTCTGCCCCAGTTCGTGGGTCTGACATTTGGTGTGTACAACGGTCAGAAACATATCCCCGTCAACGTCTCGGAAGACATGATCGGTCAGAAGTTCGGTGAATACTCGCCGACCCGTACCTATTATGGCCACGCCGCAGACAAAAAAGCGAAGCGGAAGTAAGTCATGGGCAAGGAAAAGAACCCCCGCCGCGTGGCTGAAAACGAAGCAATGGCGAAAACCCGCATGCTTCGCACCAGCCCGCAGAAACTGAACCTGGTTGCGCAAATGATCCGCGGCAAGAAAGTTGAGAAGGCTCTGACCGACCTGACTTTCAGCAACAAGCGTGTCGCGCAGGACGTCAAGAAGTGCCTGCAGTCCGCAATCGCGAATGCCGAAAACAACCACAACCTGGACGTTGACGAGCTGATCGTCGCCGAAGCATGGGTTGGCAAGAACCTGGTCATGAAGCGCGGTCGTCCGCGTGCCCGTGGTCGTTTCGGCAAGATCATGAAGCCGTTCTCGGAGATCACCATCAAGGTGCGTCAAGTTGAGGAGCAAGCCTAATGGGTCATAAAGTAAATCCGATCGGCATGCGCCTGCAGGTCAACCGCACCTGGGACAGCCGCTGGTACGCCGACACCAAGGACTACGGTGATCTTCTGCTGGAAGACCTCAAGATCCGTGAGTTCATCAACAAAGAGTGCAAGCAGGCCGGTATCGCCCGTGTGATCATCGAACGTCCGCACAAAAAGTGCCGCGTTACGATCCACACAGCACGTCCGGGTGTCATCATCGGCAAGAAAGGCGCGGACATTGAAGTTCTGCGCAAGAAGATCGCCCTGATGACAGACAGCGAACTGCACCTGAACATCGTCGAAGTGCGCAAGCCCGAGCTTGACGCGCAGCTGGTTGCCGAGTCCATCGCTCAGCAGCTGGAACGTCGTGTTTCGTTCCGTCGCGCTATGAAGCGCTCGGTTCAGAACGCCATGCGCATGGGCGCCCTGGGTATCCGGGTGAACGTCGCTGGTCGTCTGGGCGGCGCCGAAATCGCACGGACCGAGTGGTACCGCGAAGGTCGCGTGCCTCTGCACACTCTGCGTGCCGACATCGATTACGCACATGCCGAAGCGATGACCCCCTATGGGATCATCGGGATCAAGGTCTGGATCTTCAAAGGTGAGATCATGGAGCACGATCCGCAGGCACGTGACCGTAAAGCACAGGAACTCCAGGACGGCCCTGCACCTCGTGGTGCTGGTGGCGGTCGTCGCTAAGGAGGGAAAGATATGCTTCAACCAAAGCGTACTAAATTCCGCAAGATGCACAAAGGCCGGATCAAGGGTCTCGCCAAAGGCGGCTCTGATCTGAACTTTGGCACCTACGGCCTGAAAGCTCTTGAGCCTGAGCGTGTAACTGCACGCCAGATCGAAGCTGCACGTCGTGCCATGACGCGTCACATGAAGCGTCAGGGACGTGTTTGGATCCGCATCTTCCCCGACACTCCGGTCACGGCCAAGCCGATCGAAGTTCGTATGGGTAAAGGTAAAGGTTCGGTCGACCGCTGGGCATGCAAAGTCAAGCCTGGCCGCGTGATGTTCGAGATCGACGGCGTCAATGACGACATCGCCCGCGAGGCCCTGCGCCTGGCTGCGATGAAGCTGCCGATCAAGACCCGCGTCGTGGTTCGCGAAGACTGGTAAGCGATCCGGGGGCAACCCCGTTCGTTACAAGATTGACCCCCGTCGGGAAACCGGCGGGGGTTTTCTGTTGCGCTTGTGAAATTAAGGGCCGCAAAAACCGTCGACCTCGTCTCACTGCGCCCCTAGGCTGCCCGGTAGAAATGGGAGGGCCCTATGGTTCAGTTGCGCAAAAAAATGTTCGTCAAGGAAATCATAACCACCGATCAGTTGGGCCAGCCCTGCGATCTGATCAGCCGGGTTGCTGCGCTGGCGGTGTTCACGAACCCTGTGGCTAGACGGTTCTCGGATGATCTTTCAGAGTTGTTTGAGATTGGTGCGCTTCTTGGCCCGGACCTCGCTTCCGAAGCGATATTCCAACTGGACGGTGCGCCGGTATCCTACGGCAAGGCAGCGATCATCGGCATAAACGGCGATCTTGAACAGGGCGGGGCGGTGATCCATCCCAAGCTTGGCGCGCCCATGCGCGCGGCAGCTGGCGGAGGAGAGGCCGTGATCCCTTCGAACGCCAAGCTGGGCGCGCCGGGTTGCGCGATTGATCTGCCGCTGGGGCACAAGGACAACCCTTGGTCGTTCGACCATTTCGACACGATGACGTTGAACATCCCGGACGCACCTAAACCGGATGAGATCGTTCTGTGCCTTGCCTATGCCGATGGCGGTCGCCCGATCCCACGCTGTGGCAAAGGGCCCGTCAAAAGCTAATCGACTGGCCTTGCCGAAAACACTGGGGTATGCCCGGCCCATGGCACAGATTGAATCACTCTTCGTAACCCGTCTCTACCGCGCGTCCCTCTCCGAGTTCGATCCGAAGATCGACGCCCAGGAATTGGAAAGCTCATGCCTTGTCATCGTCGAGGATGATGAGGCCGGACAGGAATGGTGTGAAGAAAACGGCTATCCCGGCTACACCAGTTACGCCTCGCTGACCGATTTGCCGTGGCGGTTTCCGATCTTTGCCGATGTGGTCGCTGCGCTGGACCAGCACGTCGCCGCCTTTGCCAAGGATCTTGAGTTCGATCTGGGCGAGGGCGCGCTGAAGCTGGAAGACCTGTGGATCAACATCCTGCCCGAGGGCGGAATGCACTCCAGCCACCTGCACCCGCACAGCGTGATCTCGGGCACGACCTATGTGGCTATGCCCGAAGGCGCGAGCGCACTGAAACTGGAAGACCCTCGCTCGGGCCGCATGATGGCCGCGCCAACGCGGGTCAAAGGCGGGCGGCGTGATTTGCAGCCGTTCATCTATATGAAGCCGCAAGTCGGGGACGTGCTGCTTTGGGAAAGCTGGCTGCGCCACGAAGTGCCAATGAACATGGCCGAAGAAGAACGCATCAGCGTCAGCTTCAACTACAAGTGGGAATAACGTCGAAAGCGTGACATCCCACGCTTATTGAAAAAGGGGCTCATCTGATTGAGCGGCTGTCTTCAGTTCTCCGATCATACGGTCGACGAAGGCCACTTGGGTGTGGGGCGACAAAAAGGTTTTGCGGCCAATTCCGATGACGTCAAATTCAACTTGCACGGGGCTGCCGTCCCGGAACACCAACCCGGTTTCCAAAATCTGACGGCGGATATTGTCTGAAACGTTGACGATGGAATCAACGTAATGACCATGAGTGGCGATACCGAAGATTCCCCGTCCGAAATAGGTGATCATCGGCGCATGATCGCAAAGTGCGTCTGAGATGCACTCAGCGATATCGGTCACTTCGTCAATAAATTCCTGTGATGTGCATCTTTCGTAGATGGACGCGATATTTGTAACTGTCAGGATTTGCAGCTTGGTCGCCCGGAACTTCAGCCTGCCAAGATGCGTCAGGTAGTTTTCAAAAGAATGTACTTTTAGAACCCCATCTACATCGTCGATTGTTATTGCGTCGCTGAGGGCAACGGCTTTGGTCATGTTTTGCGAAGTCGTGTCAAGTTGTTCAACACGCGCCGATGACTGCAATGCTTGCTTGATGCGTAGTCGCAGGTCATCGAAGTCCACCGGCTTGTTTACATAATCTGTCGCCCCTGCGGCAAAGGCATCGTCAACATGTTTCTTGTCCGACATCGCAGTGACCATGATGATCGGCGCGTAACGATAGTCAGGCAAAGATCGAATCCGGCGGCATAGCTCGACCCCGGTCATTTTGGGCATTTGAATGTCTAGAAGGAACAAATCAAACGGACGGTCAGCGTGAGCGATTTTTTCCAAGCCCTGAATCGCGGACGATGCTGTCTCTACAGTGAAACTTCCATTCGAGGCCAGCCCAAGCGAAAGCACCTTCAAGATGTCCATATCGTCGTCGACTAAAAGAACTCTCATTGCAAACCTCCTGTATGGTTGGCGGTCTTTGGCTGAACTCAAATTTTGCTAGTTCTATGTGGTCACAAATGGATGCGACGCTGAATGCTGTTTTGAAAGTTGGTGCAACTTAAAGTGTTATTGCTTCTAGATGGTACCGTCAAAATTGCCGGACTGAAAAGATGTATTTTAGGCATAGCGCCTGCCATTGCGGATTTTCTTATCACTATCGGGTGAAAAGGCCATGCATATCGCCATCGCGACAGACTGGGTGAGTGGGAGAATGAGCTTTCCCTTGCAAGCTATCCGCTAATACCTTGCGCGGCAGCATACTGCGGTCTCTTGGTGTTATCATGCATCCGCTATGTCCAAGGTGGCATGCTCAGGGGTCGTCTGGTCTTTAAGGTTAAAAGGCAGGCCGTTAGGCCTGCCTTAGGTGTTTATTCGGCGATGATCTCGCCCGAAGGGCGGGGGGTCGTCGCCGTCTCGGCCGGCAGCACCGGATAAGTTACTTCAGGCAAAGTGCCGGTCAGGCTTTCCAGAAAGGCAACGATCTGGTTGGCTTCGTTGTCGCCCAGTTCCTCACCCAGTTGCGACTCGGCCATGATCTGAACCGCGACTTTCAGGTCCCATACTTTGCCTGAGTGGAAATAGGGTGCAGTCAATGCGACGTTCCGCAAAGGTGCCGCGCGGAACACATATTCGTCGTCCACGGTCTCAGTCACGGCAAAGCGGCCTTTATCGCCGACGGGCAGAACATCCGCGCCGGGTTTTTCGATCAGACCGAAGGGGTAGTACCCGCTACCGCCGACATTGACGCCCGAGTGGCAGGCGGCGCAGCCCATGTCCATGAATTGGGACAGACCGGCCAGCTGCTCTTGGGTCATGGCGTTGTCGTCACCGTTCAACCAGGCGTCGAACGGGGCAGGAGTGATAAGGGTGGCTTCGAATGCTTCGATGGCCTTGGCAAAATTGTCAAAGTTTACCGGGTCTTCTTCACCTTCGAATGATTCAGAGAACCACTCCACATATTGCGGCATCGAATTTAGCGTTTGCACCAGATTATCCGGTGTGTTGGCCATTTCGACACCGGCCTGAACCGGGCCTTTCGCCTGCGCGGCCAAGTCTTCGGCGCGCCCATCTCAGAACTGCGCTTCGTTGAAAACCGAGTTCAGGGCCGTGGGGGAGTTGCGCGGGCCACGTTGCCAGCCGTGCCCGATCGAGGTTTCAAGGTTGTCGTCCCCGCCAGTCGCCAGATTGTGGCATGAGTTGCACGAGAACACACCCGATGCGGACATGCGCGGATCGAAAAACAAGGCTTTGCCCAACTCGATCTTTTCGACAGTGATCGGGTTATCATTCACCGCAGGTATGGTCGAGGGCAGGGGTTCAAAAATATCAAGCGCTTCGTTGCGCAAGTCATTCGCCTGAGCACCTGTAGCCAAGACCGTGATCATTGCTGCATGAGTGAGACTGGATTTCAGTTTCATTGTTTGCTCCAATAACTGTAATCTCCCTGCTGAACTATTTAGTTTACTTTGAGTCAGGCACTTTGATTTAGATCAATTCTAAACTGGCTGCGCGGCACAATTTTAGACTTCTTCTAATTTGCTCTGGTGTTTTCTTAGGAACGGGTAAATACCGGTGTCATGTCCGCCGGTATTCGGGTAGCCCGGACGTGTTAGTTGGGTTAAGGACTCGCCGAAGTCTGACAACTGTCGATAGCTCAAACTTCCTCTTGCCACCTATCCCCTAAACCCTTATACGGCGGCATCCTGCGATCTCCCGGCGTTGTCGGGCGATTCGTATGTCTATCATTCATCCACCAGGTCCAAGGTGACCCTGTCAGGGGGCCTTCTGGTGTTTTGAGCAAAGGAAAAAGGCGATGAACGCCCAAGAACTGCGTGACAAGACCCCGGACCAGCTCCGCGAGGAACTGGCCAACCTGAAGAAAGAAAGCTTTAACCTGCGCTTTCAACAGGCAACCGGTCAGCTGGAAAACACTGCCGGCATCAAAGCGGCCCGCCGCAATGCCGCCCGTGTCAAAACCATTCTGAACGAAAAGGCCGCTGCAGCGGCATCCGAGGAGTAATCAGATGCCCAAGCGTATCCTGCAAGGCACCGTGACCAGCGACGCCAACGAACAGACCGTAACCGTTCAGGTAGAGCGCCGCTTTACACATCCGGTTCTGAAGAAAACCATCCGTAAGTCCAAAAAATACCGGGCTCACGATGAAAAGAACGCCTTCAAGGTCGGCGACACCGTACGCATCATCGAATGCGCGCCGAAATCGAAGACGAAACGTTGGGAAGTTCTGGAAGCGTAAGCCTCCGGGATTTTTCCATTTGTCGAAACCCTGGGGGATCTAATGAGACCAGCCCCCACAGGTCGGGAGAAACCACATGATCCAGATGCAGACCAATCTGGATGTCGCTGACAACTCCGGCGCACGCCGAGTTCAGTGCATCAAGGTCCTGGGTGGTTCCAAGCGTAAATACGCCTCCGTTGGCGACATCATTGTCGTCTCGGTGAAGGAAGCCATCCCGCGCGGCCGCGTAAAGAAAGGTGACGTCCGCAAGGCCGTCGTCGTACGCACCGCCAAGGAAGTCCGTCGCGAAGACGGCACCGCGATCCGCTTTGATCGCAACGCCGCCGTCATTCTGAACAACAACAACGAGCCCGTAGGTACCCGTATCTTTGGCCCCGTTGTTCGCGAACTGCGCGGCAAGAACTTCATGAAAATCATCTCGCTGGCTCCGGAGGTGCTTTAATCATGGCTGCTAAACTCCGCAAAGGCGACAAGGTCGTCGTGCTGGCCGGTAAGGACAAGGGCAAAGAGGGAACCATTTCCTCGGTTGACCCCAAAGCCGGTAAAGCTGTTGTCGAAGGCATCAACATTGCCATCCGTCACACCCGTCAGTCGCAAACTTCGCAAGGTGGTCGTCTGCCTCAGGCAAACCCGATCCAACTGTCGAACCTGGCGCTGCTGGACAAAAACGGCAAAGCAACCCGCGTTGGCTTCCGCATGGAAGGTGACAAGAAGGTGCGCTTCGCCAAGACCACAGGGGACGTGATCGATGCTTGATTCCGCAACCTACACCCCGCGTCTGAAAGCTCAGTACGTTGAAACCATCCGTGCCGCTCTGAAAGAAGAGTTCGGCTATAAGAACGACATGCAGCTGCCCAAGCTGGAGAAAATCGTTCTGAACATCGGTTGTGGTGCTGAGGCGGTCAAAGACTCGAAGAAAGCGAAAGCTGCTGTCGAAGATCTGACTGCGATTGCTGGTCAAAAGGCCGTTGCAACCAAGGCGAAGAAGTCGATCGCGGGTTTCCGCGTCCGTGAAGACATGCCGCTGGGCGCGAAAGTGACCCTGCGCGGTGACCGGATGTACGAATTCCTGGATCGCCTGATCACCATCGCGCTGCCGCGCGTTCGTGACTTCCGCGGTGTTAAGCCTTCTTTCGATGGTCAGGGCAACTTTGCCATGGGCATGAAAGAGCACATCGTGTTCCCGGAAATCGACTTCGACAAGGTCGACGAGGTCTGGGGCCTGGATATCGTAATTGCCACCACAGCGAATACCGACGCTGAAGCAAAGAGCCTGTTGAAAGCTTTCAACATGCCCTTCAACGCTTAAGTGCTGCGAGGATTGAGACATGGCTAAAAAAGCAATGATCGAACGCGAAAAGAAGCGCGAACGCCTGGTGGCCAAATATGCCGCAAAGCGTGCCGAGCTGAAAGAAATCGCGAATGACGAGAGCCGCCCGATGGAAGAGCGCTTCAAAGCGCGTCTGAAACTGGCGAAACTGCCGCGCAACAGCTCGGCTACCCGTCTGCACAACCGTTGTCAGCTGACCGGTCGTCCCCACGCTTACTACCGTAAGCTGAAGGTCAGCCGTATCGCGCTGCGCGAGCTGGGTTCTGCTGGTCAGATCCCCGGCATGGTGAAATCGAGCTGGTAAGGGAGACATAGATATGAATGATCCTATCGGCGATATGCTCACCCGTATCCGCAACGCGCAAATGCGCGGCAAGTCCACCGTTTCCACCCCGGCTTCCAAGCTGCGCGGTTGGGTTCTGGACGTGCTGGCGGACGAAGGCTACATCCGTGGCTATGAAAAGACGACCGGTGAAAACGGTCATCCGGCCATCGAAATCAGCCTGAAGTACTACGAAGGCACCCCTGTTATTCGCGAACTGAAGCGGGTTTCGAAACCCGGTCGTCGTGTCTACATGGGCGTCAATGACATCCCGCAGGTCCGTCAGGGTCTGGGCGTGTCGATTGTCAGCACTCCGAAAGGTGTGATGTCGGACGCAAACGCTCGCTCCAACAATGTTGGCGGCGAAGTGCTCTGCACCGTCTTCTAAGGAGGTCTGCAATGTCTCGTATTGGTAAAAAACCGGTCGAGCTGCCCAGCGGCGTTACCGCCTCTGTGTCCGGCCAGACCATCGAAGTGAAAGGTCCGAAAGGCACCCGCAGCTTCACCGCCACCGACGACGTCACGCTGTCGGTTGAAGACAACGTGGTCAAGATCGACCCCCGTGGCATGTCCAAGCGTGCCCGCCAGCAGTGGGGCATGAGCCGCACCATGGTTGCCAACCTGGTAACCGGTGTGACCCAAGGCTTCAAAAAAGAGCTGGAGATCCAGGGTGTTGGTTACCGGGCTCAGATGCAGGGCAACACCCTGAAGCTGAACCTGGGTTACAGCCACGATGTTGATTTCACTGCTCCGGAAGGTGTCACCATCACCGCGCCTAAGCAGACCGAGATCGTTGTGGAAGGTATCGACCAGCAGCAGGTGGGCGAAGTCGCGGCCAAAATCCGCGAATGGCGCCGTCCCGAGCCGTATAAAGGCAAGGGCATCCGGTATAAGGGCGAGTTCATCTTCCGCAAGGAAGGCAAGAAGAAGTAAGGACGCAGACAATGGCAAACAGCAAAAGAACCCTGTTTCTGAAGCGCCGCCTGCGCGTTCGGAACAAACTTCGCAAAGTCAACGCCGGCCGCGTACGCCTGTCGGTTCACCGTTCGAACAAGAACATCAGCGTTCAGCTGATCGACGACGTTCGTGGCGTGACCCTGGCCGCAGCCTCGACCCTGGAAAAAGATCTGGGTGTTGTTGGCAAGAACAACGTCGAAGCGGCCACCAAAGTGGGCGCGGCCATCGCCGAGCGTGCCAAGAAGGCAGGCGTCGAAGAGGCCTATTTCGATCGTGGTGGCTTCCTGTTCCACGGCAAGGTGAAGGCAGTTGCCGACGCCGCGCGTGAAGGTGGTCTGAAGATCTAAGACTTGCGGGCAGCTTGGCGGCTGCCCCGATGATCCGGGGGCCCTGACGTTAGTCGGAGCTCACTTGGATTGAAGAAAACGGCGCCGTATGCGCCACATGAGAAAAGGGATGCCAAATGGCAGAACGTGAAAACCGTCGGGGCCGTGGTCGCGACCGTGAAGAAGCTCCGGAATTTGCAGATCGTCTGGTCGCAATCAACCGCGTGTCGAAAACCGTAAAAGGTGGTAAGCGCTTTGGCTTCGCCGCTCTGGTGGTTGTCGGCGATCAGAAAGGCCGCGTCGGCTTTGGCAAAGGTAAAGCGAAAGAAGTACCTGAGGCCATCCGTAAGGCGACTGAGCAAGCCAAGCGTCAGATGATCCGCGTGCAACTGCGCGAAGGTCGTACTCTGCACCACGACATCGAAGGCCGTCACGGCGCTGGTAAAGTGGTTATGCGCACCGCACCTGAAGGTACTGGTATCATCGCCGGTGGTCCGATGCGTGCCGTGTTCGAAATGCTGGGCGTTAAGGACGTTGTGTCCAAGTCGCTGGGCTCGCAGAACCCGTACAACATGATCCGCGCCACCATCAACGGCCTGCAGAAAGAGCAGAGCCCGCGTTCGGTCGCCGCACGTCGTGGCAAAAAAGTTGCTGACATCCTGCCCAAGCGGGACGAAGCACCGGCTGAAGCCGAAGCGTAAGGAGTAGCGTACCATGGCAAAAACCATCGTCGTCAAGCAGATCGGTTCTCCGATCCGCCGCCCCGCCGAACAGCGCGCAACCCTGATCGGTCTGGGCCTGAATAAGATGCACCGCACCCGTGAACTGGAAGATACGCCTTCGGTCCGCGGCATGGTCAACAAGATCCCGCATCTGGTTGAGATCATCGAAGAGCGCGGCTAAGCGCGAGTTCTATCGAACAAAGAAACGCCTCCGATTTTTGGGGGCGTTTTTTTTGTAATATATGTCTGCTTTGAGCCCAATGCGGCAACAGAAGTTTAAAGAAAGCCCTACCTTAGACCCGCCGATTTCTTGAGGCCTTGCCAGACGTATTCAAAATCTGCGATCCTATTATGAGTCGGCTTCACACTATTGAAAATTCCCGGTGGTCCTAATCGGAGGCAATTGCAATGGCTTTTTCCGCCCAAAACAGAAACTGTATTTTGGCGTTAATATCTACGTTTTTTTTGGCTTCGGCGAATACTGTAGGCGCGCAAAGTAATGATCCAGCCGAATGGTCTAGGACGGAGCCGTTTCCTAACCAAACTGTTTATTATCCAGGAACCGAGGCTCTGGGTCCTGACGAAATGCGAGTTGTCGCCTGTGGCACCGGTATGCCACAGCCGCGTCTGAAACAAGCTGCGGCATGTTTCTTGGTTGAATTGGGAAATGGCGAAAAGTTTATCTTCGATATGGGAGAGGGATCCTATGAAAGGATCATGGCGCTTGGGATTCCACTGGATCAGCTGGATAAAGTCTTCTTGGGTCACCTGCACCTAGATCATGCTGGCGATTTTCCAGCCTTTTATTTCACCGGTCCCGTAAACAACCGTCTAACGCCTGTTCGCCTTTGGGGGCCCGAAGGCATCAAGCCTGAGTGGGGAACAAAGTCTTGGGCAGATCACATGAAGAAAATGTGGGCATGGGAAGAAGCGACTCGTGGGGCGGCGGTCGACCCCAGAGGGCTGCAACTTGAGGTTAACGAATTCGATTGGAAAATCGTGAATAACGTCATTTTTGACGAAAACGGTGTTCAGGTCAGAACCCTGCCGGCCATACATGGTGAACAATCAGTTAGTTTTCTACTTGAATGGAACGGTCTGAAGTTTGCTTTTTCATCCGACACGCTACCTACGCGATGGTGGAGAGAGCATGCGGTAGGTGCGGACCTTGCAATTCATGAGTGCTTCACCCCTCCAGATTTCATGATAGAGAAATATGGGTTTGCCCCTTCCGAAGCAATTTTTGTTGGTTCTCAAGGGCACACTTCCGCGCAAGCATTCGGCAAGATTATGTCCGAAACGGAACCAAGATTGGCGGTTTGCTACCACTTCCAAAACGATCATGACATCGCGCTGGCCGTCTATTCAGCAATCCGAGAGACATATGATGGGCCATTGGACTTGGCGGCTGATTTCATGACCTGGAATGTAACCAAAGATAGTATTCGTACTCGTCAAGGAGTGCCCAATGAAGAGTCTTTCCCGGCACCAGTACAAATGCCCAAGCAACCGCCTGACTCAGCTGCAGAGTTCCCGTTCTCCGAATTTGATCTCGAGAGCATGGACCTCGGGGCAGCAGAAGCTACAAACGAAATGATCAGGGCATTCAACGAACGCACAGGAAATGACGAGGTCGGAGCTTATACAAGCATTCCCTTCCAAGAGTGAATAAGGCGTCGGAGCACCCCAAAGAATTGCAAGTTCCAAGGTCGGCTTTGTCCGCAAAGCGGATCGGGCCTTAAGTAGTGCCAAGCACCCAATTATGGGCCATTCCCCCAACGCATACCGGATAGACCGAAACATCCGTTGTTAGCGATACCCGTCCTCCTTATCTGAACGCTGTCCCAAACAGGAACGCAAACAGTATCCCGAGGAATTCGCCTTGGGCTCAGAAAGGAATCGAACCATGGCTAACACAGCAACATTTACTCGCGAGGGCTTTGGCCTGAGCGCCCGCATCGCAACGCTCGTCGCCCGCGTTAAAGAGGCATATGCCCTGCGCGCCGAGTACAACCGCACCTATTCCGAGCTTCAGGGTCTGAGCGACCGTGAATTGAACGACATCGGTGTGCGTCGTTGTGACATCAAGGACATCGCACGCGAACACGCGTATTGCTCCTAACCAAAACGCGAACACGCGAAGGCTTTGATCAGGAGGCGCCGGCAGGCGCCTCTTTGCGTTTGGGTGATTAGTTTGACACGATGGCGTTGAAATCGGACTTCCTGCGTTGCAGCCCGCGCAATGATCCGCCAAACACGTTGCGAATTAGGGACGAATGAAGGGCTGGACAGGGTGACAGAATTCCAGATTGGCATGCTGTGGGTCGATGGCCCGCTAAGCTACCTCGAGCAGCTCTGCATCAAGTCTTTCTTGGATGTTGGGCAACCCGTCCGTCTTTACACCTACGGGACAGTTTCAAATGTCCCTGACGGGGTCGAGCAACGTGATGCGCGAGAAGTTCTGCAGGATAGCGAATTCGTTACCCATGGTCGAACCGGCAGTCCTGCACCTCACGCTGACAAATTTCGCTACAGAATGCTGGCGCAGGAACCGGACCTGATTTGGGCTGACACGGATGCGTATTGCATCAAACCCTTCGAAACAGAGACCGGGCATTACTACGCGTATCTTGAAGGAACGATGGGAATTGGCGTCCTCAAATTACCGCCAGACAGCGAGGCGCTGGCGTTGCTGAACGAATTCACTCAGGATCCGTTTCGCATCCCGCCCTGGTTGCCAAAACGACACAGACAAACGTTGCAGGCCGCACTGGACAGTGGCTCTCCAATAAATGTACCCGAGGAATATTGGGGCGCTTGGGGGCCGGGTGCTGTTTTATGGGCGCTGCACACCTCCGGAGAAATCCGGTACGCACTGCCAGAGCATGTCTTTTACCCGGTCAATTTTACCCGGAGGCGGGCTCTTGCCCGACCAGATGTTGATCTGTCACCCTATCTCAAAGGCGATACGGTATCGATCCATTTTTACGGCAGGCGCATGAGGTCGATTTTGCGCAACCGTTTCGGAGGAGTGCCTGATCCGAACAGTTTAGTCGGGCAGTTGGTTGAAAAACACGGTATCGACCCGGCAGCAGCGCCCATTTTAGACACGTGAAATTCGGGTTGCCCTGACAACAAACTTGCATAGATCGGCGCAACGCTGTATCGGGCTGCGGTGGCCTTGTGGCCATGAGAATCAAAACCAAGAAACGCCGCGTTTGGCCCATCACGCTTCGGGGGTCACATCCGGCTAAGGAGAAGCGAAATGAAACTGAATGAATTGCGCGACAATCCCGGCGCCGCACCGAAACGGACCCGCGTTGGCCGTGGTCCGGGTTCCGGCAAAGGTAAAATGGGTGGCCGTGGTATCAAAGGCCAGAAATCCCGCTCGGGTGTGGCCATCAACGGCTACGAAGGCGGCCAGATGCCTTTGTATCAGCGTCTGCCCAAGCGTGGCTTCAACAAGCCGAACCGTAAGGAATTCGCCGTTATCAACCTGGGCCTGATCCAGAAATTCGTTGACGCCGGCAAGCTGGACGCATCGGCTGCGATCACCGAGGATGCGTTGGTCGCATCCGGTCTGGTTCGTCGCAAGCTGGACGGCATCCGCGTACTGGCCAAAGGCGAAATCAGCGCCAAAGTGAACCTGGAAGTAACCGGTGCTTCGAAATCTGCCGTTGCGGCAGTCGAGAAAGCGGGCGGCTCACTGACGGTCACAAAAGCCGCTGCGGCAGAGTAAGCGCTTGTGAGCGGGCAAAGACCCGCTTACATAGACCTCAGAGTTTTCCAAGACGCCGCCCGAGCCGGAAAACGGTTCCGGGCGGTGTTTTCATAAGAGAGACCGATTTATGGTATCAGCAGCAGAACAAATGGCAGCCAACACAAGCTGGTCTGCCCTTGGGAAAGCCACCGATCTGCGCAACCGCATCCTGTTCACGCTTGCATTGCTGATCGTCTACCGTCTGGGCACCTTCATTCCGGTCCCAGGCATCGACGGCCAAGCACTGCGCGAGTTCATGGAGCAAGCGGGGCAGGGCATCGGCGGTATGGTTTCGATGTTTACTGGCGGGGCGCTGGGGCGGATGGGGATTTTTGCCCTTGGCATCATGCCCTACATTTCAGCCTCGATCATCGTGCAGCTGCTGACATCTATGGTTCCCGCGCTCGAACAGCTCAAGAAAGAGGGCGAGCAGGGCCGCAAGAAAATCAACCAATATACCCGTTTCGGCACCGTGGCGCTGGCCACCGTTCAGGCTTATGGTCTGGCGGTGTCGCTGGAATCGGGCGATCTGGCGACCGATCCGGGCCTGTTCTTCCGCCTGTCGACCATGATCACTTTGGTTGGTGGCACCATGTTCCTGATGTGGCTGGGTGAGCAGATCACCGCACGCGGCATCGGCAACGGTATCTCTCTGATCATTTTCGTGGGCATCATCGCCGAAGTTCCGGCTGCTCTGGCACAGTTCTTTGCTTCGGGCCGCTCGGGCGCGATCAGCCCTGCTGTGATCATCGGTGTGATCGTGATGGTGATTGCCGTGATTACCTTTGTGGTCTTCATGGAACGCGCTTTGCGCAAGATCCATATCCAATACCCGCGCCGTCAGGCCGGTATGAAGATCTATGAGGGCGGCTCGAGCCACCTGCCGGTCAAAGTGAACCCTGCGGGCGTGATCCCGGCGATCTTTGCCAGCTCGCTGCTGCTGCTGCCGGTGACGATTTCGACCTTCTCTTCGGGCGCAACCAACGGGCCGGTGATGTCGTGGCTGCTGGCCAACTTTGGCCCCGGTCAGCCGCTGTACCTGCTGTTCTTCGCCTCGATGATTGTGTTCTTTGCATATTTCTACACGTTCAACGTGTCGTTCAAACCGGACGATGTGGCGGACAATCTGAAAAAGCAGAACGGTTTTGTGCCGGGTATTCGACCAGGCAAGAAAACCGCCGAGTATCTGGAATACGTGGTCAACCGCGTGCTGGTTCTGGGTTCGGCCTATCTGGCGGCGGTCTGTCTGTTGCCTGAAATTCTTCGGGGCCAGTTTGCCATCCCGTTCTATTTCGGCGGTACCTCGGTTCTGATTATCGTCTCTGTGACTATGGACACGATCCAACAGGTCCAGAGCCACCTGCTGGCGCATCAATACGAAGGGCTTATTGAAAAGTCCCAACTGCGTGGCAAAGGTAAGAAACGCGGCAGGAAGGGACCCGCTCGTCGATGAACATCATTCTTCTCGGCCCCCCGGGGGCAGGTAAAGGAACGCAAGCGCGTCACCTGGTTGAAACCCGCGGCATGGTCCAGCTGAGCACTGGCGACATGTTGCGCGAGGCCAAGGACAGCGGCACCGAAATGGGCAACCGCGTGGCCGAGGTGATGGCTAAGGGCCAGCTTGTGACCGATGAGATCGTGATCGGCCTGATCCGCGAAAAGTTGGAGCAAGGCGCTGAAGGCGGGTTCATCTTTGACGGTTTCCCGCGCACTCTGGCCCAAGCCGATGCGCTGGGTGAGCTGCTGGACAGCACCGGCGAGACGTTGGACGCAGTCATCGCGATGGAAGTGAATGACGACGCGCTGGTCGCGCGTATCACGGCTCGGTCAACCTGCGGCGGTTGCGGTGAAGTCTATAACGACATCACCAAACCGATCCCGGCGGATGGCAAATGCTCGAACTGCGGCAAGGAAGGTGACTTCAAGCGCCGCGCGGACGACAATGAGGAAAGCCTCAAGACCCGCCTGATGGAGTACTACAAAAAGACCTCGATGCTGATCGGCTATTACCACGCCAAGGGCAACCTGTCCTGGGTCGATGGTCTGGGCGAGATTGACGAGGTTCAGGGCGCGATTGCAGCCGCATTGGACGCCTGACCTGACCCGCATTTGAATATGGGCTTGACGGCACCGCCAAAAGCCCATATCGACCCCCATCCCCAAGGGGAATCAAGACCGCGTGCGGGATTCGTCCCAACCGCCCCGACCACCTCGAATAATGCTGAACCCTCTGGCGACACTGCCACGGTAAAGCGTTGTGAAAAAAGGTTCTGGAGTTACGGAACCGCAACGAAAAGGAAAGTGACACGTGGCACGTATTGCCGGCGTAAACATCCCGACTGCAAAGCGGGTACCTATCGCCCTCACATATATCACCGGAATCGGCAACACCTCGGCCAAAGCGATCTGCGAAGCCGTTGGCATTGAAGCGACCCGTCGCGTCAACGAACTGTCCGACGCCGAAGTTCTGAAAATTCGCGAATATATCGACGAAAACTTCACCGTCGAAGGCGACCTGCGCCGCGAAGTTCAGATGAACGTCAAGCGCCTGATGGACCTGGGCTGCTATCGCGGTCTGCGTCACCGCCGCAACCTGCCGGTTCGCGGTCAGCGTACCCACACCAACGCTCGTACTCGCAAAGGCCCGGCAAAGGCCATTGCTGGTAAGAAGAAATAAGGGAGGGTCTGACTGATGGCACGTGATAAGACTCGCGTTAAGCGCAAAGAGCGTAAGAACATCGCATCGGGCGTTGCCCATGTGAATTCGACCTTCAACAACACCAAGATCCTGATCTCGGACGTACAAGGCAACGCCATCTCGTGGTCGTCTGCCGGTACCATGGGCTTCAAAGGGTCGCGGAAATCGACACCCTACGCCGCTCAGATGGCTGCAGAAGATGCAGGCAAAAAGGCGCAGGAACATGGCGTCAAGACGCTGGAAGTCGAAGTTCAGGGCCCCGGTTCGGGTCGTGAATCGGCTCTGCGGGCGCTGGCTGCTGTGGGCTTCAACATCACGTCGATCCGCGACGTGACGCCGATCGCTCACAACGGCTGCCGCCCGCCGAAACGTCGCCGCGTCTAAGCGATTTTGAATTGAGCTGGGGCTGTGTTTTTGCACGGCCCCAGCACGTCATTTTGAACCTCGGGCGTCTGCACCTTGTTGGTCATGGGGCGCGGACAGGAATGGAGGGATTACATGATCCACAAGAATTGGGCAGAATTGATCAAGCCAACCCAGCTGGACGCCAAGCCGGGAAACGATCCTGCGCGTCAGGCAACGCTGATTGCTGAGCCGCTGGAGCGTGGCTTTGGTTTGACTCTGGGTAACGCGCTGCGCCGCGTTCTGATGAGCTCGCTGCAAGGTGCGGCCATCACCAGCGTCCAGATCGACAACGTTCTGCATGAGTTTTCGTCGGTCGCAGGTGTCCGCGAAGACGTCACCGACATCATCCTGAACCTTAAAGGCGTGTCGCTGCGCATGGAAGTCGAAGGCCCCAAGCGCCTGTCGATCAATGCCAAAGGCCCAGCCGTTGTCACCGCAGGTGACATCAGCGAAAGCGCCGGTATCGAGGTTCTGAACCGCGATCACGTCATCTGCCACCTAGATGATGGCGCCGACCTGTTCATGGAACTGACTGTCAACACCGGTAAGGGTTACGTCTCGGCTGAGAAGAATAAGCCCGAAGATGCACCCATCGGCCTGATCCCGATCGACGCGATCTATTCGCCGGTCAAGAAGGTTGCCTATGACGTTCAACCGACCCGTGAAGGTCAGGTTCTGGACTATGACAAGCTGACCCTGAAGATCGAAACCGACGGTTCGATCACACCCGAGGACGCGCTGGCCTATGCGGCTCGTATCCTGCAGGATCAACTGTCGATTTTCGTCAACTTCGACGAGCCGGAATCGGCTGGCCGCCAGGACGAGGACGATGGTCTGGAGTTCAACCCGCTGCTGCTGAAGAAAGTGGACGAGCTGGAACTGTCGGTCCGTTCGGCAAACTGCCTGAAGAACGACAACATCGTTTATATCGGCGACCTGATCCAGAAGACCGAAGCCGAGATGCTGCGCACCCCGAACTTCGGCCGCAAATCGCTGAACGAGATCAAAGAAGTGCTGTCCGGCATGGGTCTGCACCTCGGCATGGATGTCGAGGACTGGCCGCCCGACAATATCGAAGATCTGGCGAAGAAATTCGAAGACGCGTTCTAAGCGCGTCTTCCCCAATGCCCGGGCTGCCGGGGACTGTATGGGCGATGATGCCCCAAGGAGAGCCGGTGACACGCATCGCCGGCCAGACAAAGCAAAAACGCAAGATAGGAATTGAACAATGCGTCACGCACGTGGTTACCGCCGCCTGAACCGTACTCATGAGCACCGTAAGGCTCTGTTTGCAAACATGGCTGGCTCGCTCATCGAGCATGAGCAAATCAAAACAACTCTGCCCAAGGCAAAAGAACTGCGCCCGATCATCGAAAAGCTGGTCACTCTGGGCAAGCGCGGCGACCTGCACGCCCGTCGTCAGGCCGCAGCTCAGCTGAAAGAAGACAAAGACGTCGCCAAGCTGTTCGAAGTTCTGGGCCCCCGCTACGCCGAGCGTCCGGGCGGTTATGTCCGCATCCTGAAAGCCGGTTTCCGCTATGGTGACATGGCTCCGATGGCGATCATCGAATTCGTGGATCGCGACGTCGACGCCAAAGGCGCAGCCGACAAGGCTCGCGTTGCCGCCGAAGAGGCCGCAGACGAAGAATAAGAAAGCTTCGCTTTCTGACTTTGGCCCCTGCGTCCCAGACGCGGGGGTTTTTCTTTTTAATTGTGCGATAAACCTAGCAGGTTTGCTTCCTGCGCTAAAACCGGAGCTTTTCGTGTCCGTTCGCATGTCCGTATTTGATGTTCAGGGCCTTGCCTTTGGTATCGTCATGACAAGCCTTAGCGTCGTTTTTCTTAAAGCGGCTGGTTTGGTGACAGGGCAAACTGCGGGTCTTGCGCTTTTGCTTTCCTATGTCTTGCCGATTGGATTTGGCCCTTTGTTCTTCTTAATCGGTATCCCGTTTCTGATACTGGCTTGGGTAAAACGCGGCCCAGTTTTTGCTATTCGGACGATTGTCGTGGTGATCGGGATTTCGACGCTTTCACAACTGTTGGGAAAGATAGTCATCTTCGAACGGCTTGACCCGCTGGTCGCCGCTGTTCTTGGGGGTGCGTGTAGCGGCATGGGATTGATTGCTATCTTCCGCCACAATGCCTCGGCGGGCGGGATGACTATTCTGGGGATCATTCTGGAACATAAGACCGGCCTGAAGGCTGGGTGGTTCCAACTTTCGGTCGATGTCATGGTATTTTTGGCCTCGGCCTTTGTGCTTAGCCCGTCGCAACTGCTGTATTCCTTCCTTGGGGCTGTGATCACCAATATGGCAATCGTATGGAACTTCGACGTGGCCCAAAGCGGCACCGGGCGTCCCGGTTATGGTCGGTCTGCAAACTCATAGCGATCTTGCAAACGGTCGGTGTTGCGGACATATCAATCCGTAAACATCCATGAGGGTCACATGCTCCGCGCGCTTTTGCTTTGTCTGCCTTTTGCCCTGTTGCAAACCCCCGCCCATGCTGAAACCAAGGTGCCGCAATCGCAGGCCGAGATCAGCTTAGGCTTTGCGCCTGTAGTCAAAGAGGCCGCGCCCGCGGTGGTCAATATCTATGCCAAGATCGTGCGGCAGGGGCGGGCGAACCCGTTTTTCTCGGACCCGTTCTTTCAGGATTTTTTTGGCGGCGGGTTCAATGAGCCGCGACAGCGGGTACAGAACTCGCTGGGATCGGGGGTGATCCTGTCTGACGACGGCTATGTGGTGTCAAATTACCACGTGGTCGGCACGGCGACAGAAATCCGTGTTGTCACCACCGACCGGCGCGAGTTCTCGGCGCAGGTGGTGCTGGGCGATAAGGAAAGCGACATCGCCATTTTGCGGTTGGAGGACGCTGAGCGGCTGCCTTACTTGCCGCTGCGCGATTCCGATCAGGTTGAGGTGGGTGAGCTTGCGCTCGCCATCGGCAACCCGTTTGGTGTGGGGCAGACGGTGTCTTCGGGCATCATCTCGGGTCTGGCGCGGACGGGCACGGCCACCGGTAACGCGCGGGGTTATTTCATTCAGACCGATGCGGCGATCAATCCGGGCAATTCAGGTGGGGCGCTGATTGATGTGAATGGCGATCTGATCGGGATCAATACCTCGATCCTGACGCGTTCGGGCGGATCGAACGGCGTCGGCTTTGCGATCCCGGCCAATCTGGTGGCCGAATTCCTGCGGCAGGCGCAGGCAGGTAATGACCAGTTCGTCAGCCCTTGGGCTGGGATCTCGGGTCAACACATGAGCGCAGATATCGCGGAATCTCTGGGTATGGCGATCCCACAGGGCGTGGTGATTTCCAACCTCCACCCGCTCAGCCCCTTGGCTGAGGGCGGGTTGCGTGTAGGCGATGTGGTGACGCATGTGGACGGGGATGAAGTCAATTCCCCCGCCGAGATGAATTTCCGCATGTCTGTTGCCGGCGTCGGTGGCACGTCGGTTTTGACCTTGTTGCGTGGTGGGACGCAGGATGAGGTCGAGGTTGCCCTGATCCCGGCCCCTGATACGCCCTCGGCGGATGAAACCACGCTGGATGATCGGACGGTGATGCCGGGGCTGGTGATCTCGCGTATCAACCCGGCGGTGATCGCCAAGATGGGCCTGCGGTTGACGGAAACCGGCGTGGTTGTGTTGGATGCTGGGCGGTATGGCGGGCGCTCGGGGTTGCGCGTTGGGGATGTTCTTAACAGCATCAACGGCAACGCGATTGCGCATCCCAATGACGTTACCCGCGCGCTGACCGATCCGGGCCGCCGGGTTCAGTTTGAATTGCTGCGCGGTGGGCGATCGGTCTCGCTGCGGTTCCGGCTATGAGCGATCTGTTCAACACCGGGGGCGACCGGTCTGCGCCGCCCGCGCATCGCCCTCTTGCCGACCGGCTGCGCCCGCAGACACTGGCCGAGGTGATCGGGCAGGAACATGTGTTGGGCCCTGATGCGCCTTTGGGGGTGATGCTGGCCTCGGGCAGCTTGTCCAGTCTGGTGTTCTGGGGGCCGCCGGGGGTGGGCAAGACCACCATCGCGCGGCTTTTGGCGCAGGAAACCGATCTGCATTTCGTTCAGATCAGTGCTATTTTTACGGGCGTTCCCGATCTGCGAAAGGTGTTCGAGGCCGCGAAAATCCGGCATCAGAACGGGCGGGGCACGCTGCTGTTCGTGGATGAGATTCATCGTTTCAACAAGGCCCAGCAGGATGGCTTCCTGCCCCATATGGAGGACGGCACGATCCTACTGGTGGGGGCGACAACCGAGAACCCCTCGTTCGAGTTGAACGCCGCTGTGTTGAGCCGCGCGCAAGTGTTGGTGCTGGAACGCCTTGATTTGGCCGACCTGGAACGTCTGACCCAGCGCGCTGAAAAGGAGCTGGGCAAGGCTCTACCTTTGACCGGCTCTGCACGTGAGGCGTTGCACGAGATGGCTGATGGCGACGGGCGGGCGTTGTTGAACCTGATCGAACAGATTGCGGCGTGGAAAGTCGATACTCCGCTGGATCGCGAGGTGCTGGCAACCCGCCTGATGCGGCGCGCGACGAAATACGACAAGTCGGGGGACGAGCACTACAACCTGATCTCGGCTCTGCACAAATCGGTGCGTGGCTCAGACCCGGATGCGGCGTTGTATTGGTTTGCCCGAATGCTGGAAGGGGGTGAAGACCCTCGCTATATCGCGCGGCGTCTGACCATCATGGCGGTCGAGGATATCAGCCTGGCCGATCCGCAGGCACAGGCTTTGGCGCTTCATGCGTGGGAAGTCTATGAACGGATTGGCAGTCCCGAAGGCGAATTGGCGCTGGCGCAGGCGGTGGTCTATTTGGCCTTGGCACCCAAATCGAACGGGGCCTATGCGGGCTACAAGGCTGCTCGCGAACTGGCGCGAAAATCGGGTAGCGAACCTCCACCCAAACATATCCTGAACGCACCTACTTCGTTGATGAAAGATCAGGGCTATGGTGCGGGCTATGCCTATGATCACGACGCCGAGGATGGATTTTCGGGCCAGAACTATTTTCCCGATGGCATGGACCGCCCGGACCTGTACCAGCCGGTCGAGCGCGGGTTCGAGCGAGAGTTGAAGAAACGTCTGGAGTATTTCGCCAAGCTACGGGCCCAACGCAATCGTTAGTGCCGCTGCGTCAAGGGCGACAGGGCGGTAAAATCGCGCTTGGCTTGGGTCATGAGAGTTCAGGGAGGAAGCTCATGACCGTATCCATAGACAAAACCGATGACGTCTGGACTATCATCCACGACCGCCCCGAGGCCCGGAATGCCGTGGACACTATCCATGCCGAGGCGCTGGTCGATGCGTTTCTGGAATTTGAAGGCAGCCCGGCCAAGGTGGCTGTGTTTTGGGGCAAGGGCGGAAATTTCTGCGCTGGATGGGATCTGAAACTGGCAGCTACGCTCTCTGACCCGGAATTGCGTGAGGCATATTTTGACCGTCTGTCCTTTCCCATCGGCTCGGCGCCCTCGATGGTCGGGCCATTGGGGCCATCAAGGCTGGAGTTGTCCAAACCCGTGATTGGCGCGGTTGAGGGCGCGGCTGTGGCTGGCGGGATGGAGCTGGCGCTGTGGTGCGATATCCGCGTGATGGCGGAAACCGCATACCTGGGTGTCTATTGCCGCCGCTGGGGGATCACGCTCATGGATGGGGGTTCAGTCCGGTTGCCGCGCCTAGTCGGGCAGGGCAAAGCTTTGGAAATCGCTCTGACCGGTCGCAAGGTTGAGGCGCAGGAGTGCTACAATATCGGATTGGCCGAAAAGATCGTGCCCCATGGACAGGCCCGTGCCGCAGCCGAGGCCATAGCGCATGAAATCGCCCGCTTTCCGCAAGAGGCGGTGCGAGCCGATCGCCGCTCGATCATCGAAACGCGGGGGATGCCGGTGCGCGAAGCGCTTAAGGTCGAATGGGCCAACGGGCTGGAAGCGATCCGCCGCGAAGGCACCACCGGGGCGGGCAGGTTCCGGGATGGGGCCGGGCGCGGGGGTGACTTTACCAATATCTGACCGGGTTGACTCTGCCGGTAAGTCACGCCACAGACGCGCATGTTTTCAATGGCACTGAATGGCACACAACCCGCGCGGATCCGGCGCGCGAAAGGGATATCGGCATGAGCGGCGTACAGATGATCACCGTGGCAGAAGGCGATGGCGACCAGCGGGTCGATCGGTGGCTGCGCCGCCTGTTTCCACATGTCAGCCAGGGCCGCATCGAAAAGATGTGCCGCAAGGGTGAGCTCCGCGTGGACGGCGGGCGGGTGAAAGCTGCGACCCGGCTTGAGGTCGGACAGGTCGTGCGGGTGCCGCCGCTGCCCGATGCCGATCACAAACCGGCCGAGGTCAAGCGACGCATTTCGGATGCGGATGCCAAAATGATCCAGTCCTGTGTCATCTACCGCGACGATCACGTGCTGGCGCTTAACAAACCGCATGGCCTGCCGGTGCAGGGCGGCAGCGGCCAGACGCGCCATGTGGACAGCCTGTCCGAGGCGCTGCGCTTTGGCTATGACGAGAACCCGCGTCTTGTGCATCGGTTGGACAAGGACACCTCCGGGGTGCTGCTGCTGGCCCGCACGCGCGAGGCGGCCAAGGGGCTGACGGCGGCCTTCCGGCATCGCGATACGCGCAAGATTTACTGGGCTTTGGTCGCCGGTGTGCCGACCCCTTATCTGGGTGAGATCAAGACTGGACTGGTCAAGGCTGCTGGTCACGGCAAGCACGGCGAGGGTGAGAAAATGATCCCCGTCCATCTGAACGAGGTGAATGACACCCCCGGCGCGAAACGGGCGCATACGCATTATGCCACGCTCTACCGTGTGGCCGGGCGCGCTGCCTGGGTCGCGATGGAGCCGATCACCGGCCGTACCCATCAACTACGGGCGCATATGGCGGCGATTGGTCATCCGATCATCGGGGACGGCAAATATGGCGGCTCGGGTCAGGAAAACCTCGGCGATGGCTGGGGCGCGCAGCTGGGCGGGATCATCAGCAAAAAGCTGCACCTACACGCGCGGCAGGCCTCGTTCGAACATCCGGTGACGCGCAAGACGATTACCGTGAAAGCCCCCTTGCCGGATCACATGAAACACAGCTGGGATACCTTCGGCTGGACCGAGGACCTGGCCGCTGACGACCCGTTCGAGGAACTGCAATGAGCACACCGCTGCGTCTGGTGCTGTTCGACGTGGATGGCACTCTGGTTGACAGTCAGGGCAGCATCGTTGCCGCGATGACGGCCAGTTTCGACGCGCTGTCCTTGCCGGTGCCGGATCGCTCGGCGATCCTGTCCATTGTTGGCCTGTCGCTGCCCAAGGCGATGGCGCAGCTTGCGCCGCAGCATTCGGATGCGGATCAGGTGCGGCTGGTCGAGGGGTATAAACAGGCGTACCACGCACATCGGCTGGAACAGGGTATGGCGGGATCGCCGCTCTATCCCGGTGCCCGCGAGGTGATTGAGGCGTTGCACGCCATCCCCGAAGTTCTGCTGGGCGTGGCCACCGGGAAGTCTCAGCGCGGATTGGATGCGTTGATCGAAGGGCACGGGCTGCAGGGTTATTTTGTCACGCGGCAGGTGGCGGATCATCACCCCTCGAAACCGCACCCGTCGATGATTGACACCGCGCGGGCCGAGACTGGGGTTGAGGCAATCGATACCGTAATGATCGGCGACACCCGGTTTGACATGGACATGGCCACCGCTGCGGGCGTGCCCAGCGTTGGCGTCACCTGGGGTTATCACGCGCGCCCCGCGCTAGAGGCCGCGACAACCATCATTGAAACCTTTGACCAGTTGCCCAATGCGCTGGAACAAATCTGGACCTGAGACGATGAGCGACTGGAAACCCAAACGATTCTGGACCCAAAGCGCAGTGGTCGAGGCTGAAGGCGGCTTTACCGTCGAGCTGGATGGCCGCCGGGTGAAAACGCCCGCCAAGGCGGGTTTGATCGTGCCTACGCAGACCATGGCGCAGGAAATTGCCGCCGAGTGGGACGCGCAGGAAAAAGAAGTCGACCCGACCACCATGCCCTTCACCCGCTCTGCCAATGCGGCCATCGACAAGGTGCACTATCAGCACGCCGAAGTTGCAGACATGTTGGCTGATTACGGCGATTCGGACTTGTTATGTTACCGTGCGACGCACCCGCAAGAGTTGCAGCAGCGGCAAGCCGAGCAATGGGACCCGGCGCTGGATTGGGCGGCAGAGACACTCGCTGCGCGTTTGGTCCCCGTTGCTGGTGTGTTGCACAGACCTCAGGACACGTCGACCCTGCAGAGCTTGAGGCAGCGTGTCCATGATTTCAATGACTTCCAGCTTGCAGCCTTCCACGATCTGGTCAGCCTGTCCGGGTCGCTGATCCTTGGGTTCGCCGTTTCGGCCAATTGGCGCGCGGTGGAAGACATCTGGGAAATTTCGCGGCTGGACGAACTTTGGCAAATTGAACAATGGGGCCATGACGACGAAGCGCATGCTGCGTCCGAAGTCAAACGCGCCGCGTTCCTACACGCCAAACGGTTCTTTGATCTCTCGGTTTGAGCCCTGACGCCTGAAATTCCGCCAAAGACGCGGACATCTGCAAGGTGATCCATCGTTTTCGCTGATCCGACCCTTGACGTTTGTTTATGAATGCGACCAAACTCAAGCCCACTAAAGGGGAGACACCTTTGGGGAAACCTTTCCGGTGCCAAAGGTGCCGGACAGAACCGTCTCTGGACAGGGGCGGAAAATCAGGAAGAGGTAAAAATGAAAAAATCCGTAATTTTGGGCGTGGCGACAGTTGCCGGCCTGGCTGCAGGCGCAGCGACAGCGGGGACTGTCGATGATGTCAAAGCGCGCGGTAAGCTGAACTGCGGTGTGACCACCGGTCTGGTTGGCTTTGCTGCACCCGATGCAAATGGTGAATGGAAAGGCTTTGACGTTGCGGTCTGCCGTGCTGTCGCAGCAGCCGTTCTGGGCGATGCAAGCGCCGTCGAGTTTGTTCCGACAACTGGTAAAACCCGCTTTACTGCGCTGGCCTCGGGTGAGATCGACATGCTGGCCCGTAACACCACGTGGACGTTCAGCCGCGACGTGGACCTGAAGTTCGAATTCGTAGGCGTAAACTACTACGACGGTCAGGGCTTCATGGTTCCCAAGGCGCTGGGCGTCAGCTCGGCCAAGGAACTGGACGGCGCAACCGTCTGCATCCAGACCGGCACCACCACCGAGCTGAACCTGGCGGACTTCTTCCGCTCGAACAACATCAGCTACGAGCCGGTTCCGATCGAAACCAACGCTGAAGCGCAGCAGCAGTATCTGGCTGGCGCATGTGACGTTTACACCACCGACGCATCTGGTCTGGCCGCAACCCGCGCCACATTCGAAGATCCGTCGGCGCACGTCCTGCTGCCCGAAATCATCTCGAAAGAGCCGCTGGGCCCGCTGGTCCGTCACGGCGATCACGAGTGGGGCGACGTTGTCCGCTGGACTCTGAACGCGCTGATCTCGGCTGAAGAGCTGGGCGTGACCTCAGCCAACATCGACGAGATGGCCGCTGGCACCAACAACCCGGAAGTGAACCGTCTGCTGGGTACCGAAGGTACTCTGGGCGAGATGCTGGGTCTGGATGCTGACTGGGCTATGAAAGCGATCAAATCGGGCGGCAACTATGGCGAAGTCTTCGCGCAGAACATCGGCGAAGAAACTCCAATCGGTCTGGCACGCGGTCTGAACGCACAGTGGACCGATGGCGGCCTGCTGTACTCGCCGCCGTTCCGCTAAAATCCATTGAAAAGGGCGCGGGGTTAACCTGCGCCCTTTTTCCAAAACAGAATGCTACGGACTGCTCGGGAGCGGGGAAAACCCTGCCGGGAAGGAAGCGTCCGAAAAGCACGGGGATCCCATAATATGTCGACTATGACTGACCCACCGAAAGCTGACTTTCGGTTGTCTATGCTCATAAACGATACCCGCTATCGCTCACTTACTTTCCAGGTGATTGCGGCAATCGTCATTGCGCTTTGTATTTGGTATCTGGGTAATAACCTGATCCAGAACCTTCGGGCCGCGGGGCTCAATATCTCCTACACATTCCTGGGCGACCCTGCCGGGTATGACATCAACCAGCGACTGATCGAGTATGACAGCCAGTCTTCGCACGGAAGAGCGGCTGTTGTCGGTATTCTGAACACCCTTTTGGTTGCGTTTTTGGCATGTATTACGGCCACAGTGTTTGGCGTAATCGCAGGTGTGCTGCGTTTGTCGAACAACTGGCTCGTTTCCAAGCTGATGGCTGTGTATGTTGAGATTTTCCGGAATATTCCGGTTCTCATCTGGATCATCATCATTTTCACCATCATGACGGCAGTTTTGCCGGGGCCGCGGGCTTTCCGAGGCGACAACCCGACTTCAAGCATGCTGTTTGATTTGTTCGCCTTCACCAACCGTGGCGTCTATATTCCCCGCCCAGAATTTACAAACGGCTTGTTTGGCGCGACGGTCTTGAATTGGCTGCTGGTTGTCGTGGTTCTGATCGGATCCTGGTTCGGATCTCGTGAAATCGAGAAACGTGCCACTTTGAAGCAAGAGCAAACCGGCGAACGGCCCAAAACTCTGGTCGTCAAGCTGGCAGTTTGGCTGGTACCGTTTGCTCTGTTGATGGTTTTGATGGGATTGACTTGGGATGTCCCGGCGCTGAAAGGCTTTAACTTCAGCGGTGGAATTAAGGTCGGTGGTCCGCTCATTGCGCTTTGGTTCGCATTGTCGATCTACACCGGTGCCTTCATCGCGGAAAACGTCCGGGCGGGTATCCAAGCGATATCGAAAGGTCAGACAGAGGCAGCCGCCGCATTGGGTCTGCGTCAGGGTCGGATCATGAATCTGGTCATCTTGCCTCAGGCTTTGCGGGTCATCATCCCGCCGCTGATTTCGCAGTATCTCAACATCACCAAAAACTCGTCTCTGGCGATTGCGGTGGGTTACGCGGACATCACTGCGACGCTGGGCGGTATCACGTTGAACCAAACGGGTCGTGCGATTGAATGCGTCTTGCTGCTGATGCTGTTCTATCTGACAGCCTCTCTGATGATCTCGATGGTGATGAATATCTACAACGCATCCGTCAAGTTGAAGGAGCGCTGAGCATGGCTGATCAAACAACAAACCCGATCGCCTTTGTGGCTGAAGGAACTATTCCTCCTTCTCCACCGCCGGCAAACCAGACGGGTATTGTCAAATGGCTGCGCGAGAACTTGTTCTCGGGTGTCACAAACACGATACTGACAGTTCTATCCATCTTGCTAATCTATGTGCTTCTCAAGAACACGTTGCCATGGATTTTGAACGGCGTGTGGAACGCGGACTCGCTTGCTCAATGCCGCGAGATTCTGGATGGAAAAACCGGTGCGTGCTTTGCAGTTCTGACCGAACGCTGGCATCAGTTGATCTATGGGTTCAAATACCCTGCAGAAGCTTATTGGCGTCCAAATCTGGCCTTTGTGCTTATGTTGGTGGCGCTGGCGCCGGTTCTGTTTTTTGACCTACCGCGCAAACTTCTGGTGTTCACGGCGCTGTATCCCTTCATCGCCTTCTGGCTGATATGGGGTGGCAGCATTCTGGTTCCAATCGTGGCGCTGCTTGGTTTTGTTGCCGCGGGTGTCGTTTTCCAGAAACTTGGCCGTAACAGCTTTGCCGCTGGGTTCTTTGGCGCGATAGTGGTGGCTCTGATCGTTTGGAATATCGGTGGGGCTCTGATCCCGGAAGGTGCAAACGAAGGTGCTATGCTCACCGCCGTTCCAAGCCGTGATCTGGGTGGCTTTATGCTGAACATGATGCTGGGTTTGACCTGCGTATCGCTTTCAGTGCCGCTTGGGATCGCTCTGGCGCTGGGTCGTCAGTCGTCGATGCCGCTGATCAAATGGGTCTGTGTCATCTTCATCGAATTCATCCGTGGCGTGCCTTTGATCACGCTGCTGTTCGTGGCTTCGGTGATGCTGGCCTACTTCTTCCCGCCTGACAGCACGGTCGACCTGTTCCTGCGTGTTGTGATCATGATCACCATGTTCTCGGCCGCCTATATCGCCGAGGTGATCCGGGGCGGTCTGGCAGCGCTTCCACGTGGGCAGTACGAGGCAGCAGATAGCCTTGGTTTGGATTACCCGCAGGCGATGCGCCTGATCATCCTGCCGCAGGCTCTGAAGATCTCGATCCCTGGTATCGTGAACGTGGCCGTGGGCCTGTTTAAAGATACCACACTGGTTTCGGTCATTTCGATGTTCGATCTGGTGGGCATGATCCGGGGACCCATCCTAGCGTCAACCGAATGGAACGGCGTCTATTGGGAGCTTCTGGGCTTTGCCGCGCTTCTGTTCTTCGTCGTCTGCTACGGCATTTCTCAATATTCCCAGTGGCTCGAGCGTCGCCTTGCCACGGACCATCGTTAAGGAGTTCAACACATGTCTGAACTTGCAATTGAACGCGAAATCGACCGCTCGAAGATGCAGGTGAGCGACGAGGTCGCCATCGAAATCAACGGCATGAACAAGTGGTACGGGTCTTTCCACGTGCTGCGCGACATCAATCTGACCGTCAATCAGGGCGAGCGGATCGTGATCGCGGGGCCATCAGGGTCGGGCAAATCCACGCTGATCCGCTGCCTGAACGCGCTGGAGGAACATCAGCAGGGCACGATCATCGTGGACGGGACCGAGCTGTCGAATGACCTGAAAAACATCGACAAGATCCGGTCCGAGGTTGGTATGGTGTTCCAGCACTTCAACCTGTTCCCGCACCTGACCATTCTGGAAAACTGCACGCTGGCCCCGATCTGGGTGCGCAAGACGCCCAAGAAAGAAGCCGAAGAGCGCGCGATGCATTTCCTTGAAAAGGTGAAAATCCCCGATCAGGCGCTGAAATACCCCGGCCAGTTGTCGGGTGGTCAGCAGCAGCGTGTGGCGATTGCGCGATCGCTTTGCATGATGCCGCGGATCATGTTGTTCGATGAGCCCACATCGGCGCTGGACCCCGAGATGATCAAAGAGGTGCTCGACACCATGATCGAACTGGCCGAGGAAGGCATGACCATGCTGTGCGTCACGCACGAGATGGGGTTTGCCCGTCAGGTCGCCAACCGTGTGATCTTTATGGATGCCGGTCAGATCGTGGAACAGAACGAACCCGAAGAGTTCTTCAACAACCCGCAGAGCGAACGGACCAAGCTGTTCCTCAGTCAGATTTTGGGTCACTGATCCGGCGAAAATCCAGGAAAGGGCGGGGCTTCGGCCTCGCCTTTTTCTATTCCAGCAATTCGCGCGGTGTGGTGAAGCCCATAACATCCCCACTTCGCCAGTCGATATCTGCCCAATCCTTGATGCTAAACTGGATCACGGTAGTCGCACATGTCGGATAATCCAAGAAACGTGGGTGATCTGGGGGACGACGAACGATCCGGCGGGCGAACTCGCATATGCCCGAGTTGTGGCCTAGCATCATGACCGTTGGCTGCGTCGCGCCCGACAGTTCAATCAGCATGTCTTCGGGTTCGGCCAAATATAGCGCGCGGTGAAAGCAAATCCTGTCGGCATTCAGCCCCATGCGATCCCATGTTTCACGCGTCCGGATTGCCGTAGAGCTGAGTACTTCGTCCGGCGTCCATCCGTGTTCATTCAACCACCTGCCAATGGCGCGTGCAGATTTCCGGCCGCGTTTGTTCAGGGGGCGGTCATGATCCTCGAGCGTTGTATCGCCCCAACTGGATTTTGCGTGGCGGGTAAGGATCAGAGTCAGGCTCATGATGGGTGGAACGCTTTCATATGATGGGCGGACTGCTCGGGGTCGCGATTGGCGCCGGCGCTGACAGGGCAGGACAGACGTGCAAGGCAGCCTCCGGTCATGCAGGTTTGGCCCTCGTCTGTGGAGAGGTGCGCATGGCATGCGCCCACGTCATAGAATTCCTGATCGTTCAACGCGCCCACGGGGCAGGTCGAGGTGCAGGGCGCGGCACAGGTGGTGCACGGCGAGGGTGCTACCGCCTCGGGTATCTCGAACTCCTGCGCGAAATGCAGCGCACCCCGGTATGAGATCATCATACCCACGGTGTCATGCACCAGCGCGCCCACCGGGCTGCTGAAGGTTCGCCCGGATTTCAGCGCCCAGTCGATGAAAGGTGCATAAGGTGGGCCGCCGAAAGGGAAATGCGCATCAGCCCCCAGATCAAGCGCCATTTGTCCAATCACGCGGGTTGACCAGCGGTCGACAGGATCGGGGCCGTTCCATTCCGGGGCCGCTTTCAGGACCGGCCAAAAGCCTGGCCCCGCGCCCAACAGAACCAGAGTGCCACCGTCCAGCCCCTTGGCTCCGCTGGTACGGGGATGGGTCGCGCCCATGGTGATTAACCCGGCCTGATGCGCGACACGTCCCACCCAGCCATAGCTGATAGCCGCTTTATAGGCTGAGGCGGGGGCTTGTCGCGTCATCTCTTCTCCGCTGTGGGGGGGTCAGTCGGGGCGGATCAGTGACCCTGCGCCGTGTTCGGTAAACAGTTCCAAAAGCACCGCGTTGGGCGCGCGACCGTCGAGAATGACCACCGCCCTTACGCCGCTGTGCAAAGCATCCAGCGCCGTTTCAGTCTTGGGGATCATACCGCCTGCGATCGTACCTTCCATGGTCATCTCGCGGATCTGACCGGCCTTCAGTTCGGTTACGACTTCGCCCGCAGCGTTCTTGACGCCCGAAACATCGGTCAGCAGCAACAGGCGATCCGCTTTCAGTGCCGAGGCAATCGCGCCTGCGGCGGTATCGCCATTGATGTTCAGCGTCTCTCCGTTCCGGCCTGCACCCAGTGGCGCGATCACCGGGATCACATCATGCGAAAACAAGTCGTGCAGGATTTTCGGGTTCATGTCCGCCGGAGAGCCGACAAAGCCAAGGGCCGGATCGGCTTGATCGCAGACCATCAGGTTGGCATCTTTGCCCGACAGGCCCACAGCCGAGCCGCCCTGATCGTTGATCGCCTGGACGATGCGCTTGTTCACAAGGCCAGACAGGACCATCTCGACCACTTCGACGGTGGCTTTATCGGTCACGCGTTTGCCGCCTACAAATTCGGACTGGATGTCCAACTTGCCTAGCATTGCGTTGATCATCGGGCCGCCACCGTGGACGACCACCGGGTTCACACCGACCTGACGCATCAGTACGACGTCGCGGGCAAAGCTTTCCATCGCCTCGTCGCTGCCCATGGCGTGTCCGCCCAGCTTGATGACGACAATGGCATCGTCATAACGCTGCAGATACGGCAAAGCGCTGTTCAAAGTGGCGGCGGTGGCGATCCAGTCCCGGTTCATATCTCTTGTCTTCATGGCTGCTGTCCCTCTGGCATTCCGTGTTAGGGCCTTTGCCCGGTGCTGCCAAGGGGCAAGCTATTCCAGATGCGCAATGATAGAGCGCAGCGTGGGAATCCCGTCGCCCTTTTCGGACGAGGTCAGCACGATTTCAGGGAAGGCGGCAGGGTGTTTCGACAGCGCTCCGCGTACCTGATCCAGAACCTTTTCGCGCTCGTTGGCTTTGACCTTGTCGGCCTTGGTCATCACGCATTGAAAGGTCACGGCGCTGGTATCCAGCAGCTTCATGATCTCGGCATCCACCGGTTTCACCCCATGGCGCGAGTCGATCAGAACAAAGGCCCTGCGCAGCGTTTGACGTCCGCTCAGGTATTGTTTCAGCAGACGCTGCCATTTTTCGACAACCTTGACCGGCGCATTGGCATAGCCATAGCCGGGCAGGTCGACCAGATACAGCTCGGGGCCTTGGGTGAAAAAGTTGATCTCTTGTGTGCGGCCTGGCGTGTTCGAGGCACGCGCCAATCCCTTGGTGCCGGTCAGCGCGTTGATCAGGCTGGACTTGCCCACATTCGAACGCCCGGCAAAACACACCTCTAGCCGGTCTGGCGCGGGCAAGCCGTTCATGGCGACCACGCCTTTGACAAACTCGGACTCGCCGGCAAACAGTTTGCGGCCACGCTCTTGCGCGAACTCATCCGGTGTTTCGGCTAAGGGAAAGGGCAGGGTGGTCATAGCAGTTGAACCTTGTCACCGGTTTTGACCTCGCCACCCCTTATCACCTCGGCGTAAACACCGAAATCCTGATGATCCCAGGTATTGAGCGCCGCCAAAGTATCGGCATCACGTGCACCTGTATCGGGGTTGGCAGTCGTCGCAAGGCATCGGGTGATACGCTCGCGGACATGCAACACAGCCTGCCCGATCTGTACTTCGCGGCCGAGCCATTCGAATTCTTCCCACAGGGGCAGCCCGTCGAACCAGATATTACCGCGCCAGCGTATCGGGGAAAGTTCTTGCCCCAACTTCTGCTCGACCGCGCGATGTGTGGCCAAGTTGCACAGGCTAATCGACGGGAAATCGCTGTCCGTCATCCCTCGTCCAGGCACTCGGACGATTCGGGCCGAGGCCGCACGATCCGCAGGCATCAGCGGCTTGACCCAATCCAGAAAGGCATCTTGTTGCGTGTCGGGCTGAAAGTGCAGCTCGGGTCGTTCGGGATGGGTCAGTGTGACGGTATCACCTTCGGTACGGGCCGAGATTGCCATCAGCGACGGTGCTTTGGCACCGCGGCTGAAATTGGCACAAGGTGCCCATTCGGTTCCATCCGTTTTCGACGCTTCATGCGCGACGGCCCAAACACGATCCCCGGGCATGGTTTGCCCGGGGCTCAAAGTGACGGTCTGCACGGCCTCGCGGCCATGGCTTTTGATCGGATGTCGCCAGAGGTTGGTTACTTCACCTGTCATTTGTCATCCGTCTTCGGTGTTCGTTTGAAGCTTGATTTGATGTTTCCGAACACGTCCGGCTTGTAGCCTTGGCTACGCATGATCAGGTATTGCTGGGTAAATGTAATCGTGTTGTTCGCAATCCAGTAGACCACCAGGCCACTGGCAAAGCTGCCAAGCATGAACATAAAGACCCACGGCATCCACGCAAAGATCATCGCCTGAGTCGCGTCAGTTGGTGCCGGGTTCAGCTTTTGCTGCAGCCACATTGAAACACCCAGCAACAGCGGCAGAATACCGATGAAGATCAGCGCCATCAGTGTATCGGGCTGCGGACCGGCCCACGGTAGCCAGCCAAAGAAGTTCAGTATCGAGGTTGGGTCTGGCGCGCTGAGGTCCTGGAATGGTCCAAACCATGGGGCCTGACGCAGTTCGATCGTGACAAAGATCACCTTGTACAGCGAGAAGAAGATCGGAATCTGCATCAGGATCGGCAAACAACCTGCGGCGGGGTTCACCTTTTCCTTCTTGTACAGCTCCATCATGCCTTGCTGCATCTTCTGGCGGTCGTCGCCTGCGGCCTCCTTCAGGGCTTCCATCTGCGGCTGCAGTTCCTTCATCTTCGCCATCGAGACGTAGGATTTGAATGCCAGCGGGAAGAGGATCGCCTTGATGATCAGGGTCAGGCCGATAATAGACCAGCCCATGTTGCCGATCAGAACGTTGATGTTGTGCAGCAGCCAGAAGATCGGCTTGGTCAGAAAATAGAACCAGCCCCAGTCGATGCTGTCGATAAACTTCTGTACGCCTTCGGCTTGATACTCACGGATGGTTTCCCATTCCTTCGCGCCTGCGAACAGTTGGGTGGTCACTTCTTCTGTCGCGCCGGGGGCGACGGTCAGTGTGGGCAGGACTGTCTCGGTCTGATAAATCTTGCGGCGGGCGTCGTATTTCGCAGCAGCCTTGAAGGTCGCACCTTCTTCGGGGATCAGAGTGGTCATCCAGTAATGATCAGTGAAGCCGACCCAGCCGCCTTCCTTGACCTGGAAGACCTCGGCTTGCGCGCGCTCGTTCGGGTCGATGTCAAAGTCGCGGACGTCGCCATAGTCGATCTCGTCCAGCACGCCGTCGGCCATAACCATGACCCCTTCGTGGAGGATGAAGAAATTCTTCAGGTCGGGCAGGTCACCGTCTTCACCGATGCCGTGGCGGGCCAGAATGCCATAGGGGGCCATGCCCACCTCGGCCTGCGTGTTGTTTTCCACCGATTGGGTGACGTCGAACATATAGTTTTCGTCCACCGAGATTGTGCGGCGGAAGGTCAGGCCGTTGCCATTGTCCCATTTCAGCGTGACCGGCGTGTCGACGCCCAACGTCTCACCGCTTTCCAAAGTCCACAACGTGTTAGGGCCCGGGACATCGGTGCCCGCAACACCTGCGCCAGGTGCCCAGCCGTACAGCGCATAATAGGCCGATTCCGATCCGACCGGGGACAGCAGTTCCACAATCGGCGCGCCTTCTTCGATCGAGACTTTGTAGTCCTTCAGGAATAGCTCATCGATGCGGCCACCTGACAGGGAGAGGCTGCCCTCCAGACGAGGTGTGTCGATCACAATGCGTGGTGCTTCGGCATCGGGCAGCGTTTCTTCTGCAGCAGCTGTCGCCTCACCAGTCGTGCCCGCGTTTGTGGCGCTGGGCGTCTGAACCTCGGTCGCGTCGGTGGCGCTGATTTCAGCCTGATCGGGCAGCGCGGTTTGTTCCGGCGGTGGGAACAGCACGAACCAAACAAGGATCACGAGAAAGCTGAGCGCGGTTGCGAGGATGAGATTCTTATTCTGATCGTCCATCTGGGACAGCCACCTTAAGCAGTGAAACACACCCGGTGGGTTCAACAGAGTGCAGCCCCAAAGGTCAAGCGGATTCGCCCGTCAAACCGTCGCGGATTGGGTTTTTCATGCGGAATTGGCCGATCAAGAGCCAGTTTGCCGCCCTATCTTGGGAACTCCATTCACCTTGTTCTGATGCGCTGCGATCCAGTCCAGCGTTTTTTCGAATGGCATGGGTTTTCCGATCCCAAAACCCTGAACGTGATCGCATCCCAACTGGGCCATCAATGCATGCTCTCCCGGAGTTTCCACACCTTCAGCCAGAGTTTCCAAATTCAGCCGTTCCGCCATTGTGAGAATGGCACTGACCATTTGCTGCTGGCTGGCGTCCTTGTCCGCCTTTGTCACAAAAGAACGATCAATCTTGATGCGCGAGACGTCAAAACGTTTGATCGACGCGATCGAGGCATGACCTGTACCGAAATCGTCAAGGTCAATGCAACAGCCCAGCTTTGACATACTTGTCACGTTGCGGGTGATCACGTCATCCTGTCTGCGAGAAAACACTGTCTCAAGCACTTCTACGGCCAATCTGTCCGGGGTCAGATCATTCTGATCCAATTCCCATTTTAGCCGATCAATGAGTGTGGGATCCCGTAACTCGTCCGATGAAAAGTTGATCCCGATCCGCGGCACTATAACCCCGGCGCGATCCCATTTTTGCATCGCTGTGAACGCGTGGTAGCGCATGGCCTGACCAAACCGCTCCATCAGCTCGGCCTGCTCAGCGAAGGGCAAGAAGATATTCGGACCCAGCACGCCCTTTTGCGGATGCTCCCACCGGGCCAGCGCCTCGAATCCGGTCACGCGTCCGGTATCGGTCGAGACTTGCGGTTGGAACCATGGACGGATTTCTCCGCTGTCCAGAGCCGCGTCGAACTCTTTACGTAAATTTGCACGAATGCGCGATCGACGACGCGTTTCGTTGGAATAAGCGCGTATGGTCGAGGGCCCATTTCTTTGCGCCTCTTCCAGCGCGGATGAGGCTGCATCGATCCAAATTTCGAATCCGCCGTCGCGTAAAGAGGTTAGCAAGCTGAACCCGATCGAGCATGAGACGTAGATTCCAGAACCATTGAGGGTCAAGGGCTCTTCAATGGCAGATTGGATACGACCGGACATCTGAATGCAAGCCTCAAGGTCAAGGTGCTTTGATGGCCGCAAGCCAATGGCAATCTTGTGCGGGTCCAGCTGCGTGGCAATATCCTGCGCACGGATGGCAGATAAAACGCGGGCACAGAATTGTTCTGCCATATGGTTGGCCGCCGCATTCCCGTGCAGATCAATAAATTCGTCAAAGTTGTCCAAAGCGACGATCAGGCAGGCGGATTCTTCGCGGATATTGCGCGCCGTTTGATAGAACCCCTCGATTTCCGAGGCGAAACTGCCGATAGATTTAAGGCCGTTGGCTTCGCTTCGGTCTGCGTGTGACTTAGCAGTATCTGCAGCCGTCAGGATGATTGCTACTAGAACCGGTAGGGACAGGGCCACGATGACCAGGGCGCGTTCCCCGCCGATCCAGAAGGCAGCGAGGCTGATCGCAGGGATGAAAGCCAAGGCCTGAGGGCCGCTGAGTACGGTTGTCAGGACATTCAGAACTCTGCTGACAGAGATATTTTTCCACATCAGATTACGGGCCTTTTTCTTGGGCGTCGCACGCTGTGGTCAACCCTAGAAAAGCAATCTGAGTCAGACGTTAACGCAGATGTGGAATTTCGTCAGCAATTTTGCCTTTTTCGCCGGGTTCTAAAGAAAGCCCTGCGAAATCAAACAATTTTGGGTCCAAAAGATGAGACGGCCGCGCGTTTGTCAAAGCGCGGAACATCACTTGTCGCCGACCGGGGCTGTTCTTTTCCCACTGGTCGAGAATCTGTTTCACCTGCTGACGCTGCAACCCGTCCTGACTGCCGCACAGATCGCAGGGGATGATTGGGTAGCTCATTGCGTTGGCGAATTTCTCGCAATCGGCTTCGGCCACATGGGCCAGCGGGCGGAACACGAACAGGTCGCCTTCTTCATTCACCAGTTTCGGCGGCATTGTCGCCAGACGTCCGCCGTGGAACAGGTTCATGAAGAACGTCTCGAGGATGTCGTCGCGGTGGTGCCCCAATACGACGGCGGAACAGCCTTCCTCACGCGCAATACGATAGAGATTGCCACGGCGCAGGCGCGAGCAAAGTGCACAATAGGTGCGGCCCTGGGGAACCTTGTCCATCACGACAGAATAGGTGTCTTGATATTCGATCCGGTGGGGTACGCCCATCCGTTCCAGAAACTCGGGCAGGACAGTGGCGGGAAAACCGGGTTGCCCCTGATCCAGATTGCAGGCCAGCAGATCGACGGGCAGAAGACCGCGCCATTTCAGCTCATACAGCACTGCCAGCAGGGTATAACTGTCCTTGCCGCCTGACAGGCAGACCAACCAACGCGGAGGTTTGCCATCTTTGTCATGGGCCGACGGGTCCACCATCCCGTATTGCTCGATGGCTTCGCGGGTTTGGCGCACGATGCGCTTGCGCAGCTTCTTGAACTCGGTGGTCGAGGGCGCGCCGGCAAAGAGCGGGTGGATATCGTCAGCTTCGTCAAACATGCGCAGCCCCTACAATAGTTGGCGCAACCGGGCAAGGGTGACGCTTAGCCCAGCCGTGCGAGCAAGGCATCTGTGTCCAGCCCCCGTACTGATCCGGACACCCGCCCGCTGTCACCTGTCAGGCGCGTCGCGATGAACCCGTCGGCCACGGCGGATGGGGCGTTGCGCAACAGTAGCGAAGCCGTCAGCAACAGAGTGGTGCGTTCAGCAAACCAGCGCGCCTCGGGTTCAGAGGGCAGGCCAGGCCATTGGTCACGATAGGTTTGCAAGGCCGCGTCATAGGCGCGGTCTGCGCCGCGCGCGGTCTCCAGTTCGGCCTGCAAAACCTCGGCGGCCAAAGGCTCACGCGCCAGCGTTCGCAGGATATCAAGGCAGATCACATTGCCCGATCCCTCCCAAATGCCATTCAGGGGTGCCTCGCGGTAGAGTAGGGGAAGGGGCGTGTCCTCGACATACCCCATGCCGCCCAGAACCTCCATCGCTTCGACTACGACCACGGGGCAGCGTTTGTTGTTGAGGAACTTGGCCAGCGCAACACCGAAACGGGCAAAGGCGCGGTCTTCGGAGGTTTGCCCGTCAAACGCCTGCGCAACGCGCATCCCGAGGGTCAGCGCGCCCTCCCAATCCAGCACCAGATCACTTAGAACGGCGCGCATCAGGGGTTGGTCGATCAGGCGGCGCTGAAAGGCGTTGCGGTGGCTGACCCAGTGATGCGCCGAAGACAGAGCAGCGCGCATCAGCCCGGCGGGGGCCATTGCGGTATCAAGCCGAGTGTGATGCACCATCTCAAGGATCGTGCGAATGCCCGCGCCCTCGTCGCCCAACTGATATGCTAGGGAGTCGTGATATTCGATCTCGGCCGAGGCGTTGGCGCGATTGCCCAGCTTGTCTTTCAGGCGCATCAGATGGATGGCGTTGCGCTCGCCCTCCAGCCAGCGTGGCACAAGGAAACAAGTCAGCCCGCCCGGGGTCTGCGCCAGCGTCAGGAACCCGTCCGACATCGGGGCCGAGCAGAACCATTTGTGCCCGCGCAACCGCCAATGATCACCGTCCCGCGTGGCGGTGGTGGTATTGGCGCGGACATCCGAGCCTCCCTGTTTTTCGGTCATCGCCATGCCCAGCGTGGCGCTGTGTTTCTGCGCTATCGGCTGGATTGTGGGATCGTAAGTATGCGCGCTCAGTTTGGGCATCCAGCGTTGGGCAATATTGGCGTCGGCTTTTAACACAGGCACCGCCGCATAGGTCATGGTCAGCGGACAGCAATGACCGGGCTCGATCTGGCTGGCCATATAGACCATTGCGGCGTGGGTCGCATGGCCGCCGGGGTCGCCATCCCAGGGCAAGGCAGCATATCCGGCAGATTGACTGATCTGCATCATCTGGTGATAGGTCGGGTGAAAATGAACTTCGTCCAGCCGTCGCCCACCCCGGTCAAACAGACGCAGTTCCGGAGCGTTCCGGTTCGCGTCGCGCGCGGCCTCTTGGGTTTGAGCGGCACCCAACCTGCGCCCATAGGCAGACAGTGGCTCATAGCGCCCGTTCGCGCGGCTCATACAGACTTGCAGCACCGGGTCCGAGGCCCAGAGGTCGCTATCGCCAAGCTCGGGCGGTTGGTTCAGAACGTCATGGGTTGGCAGGGTATCGCGGGCGCGTGTCGTCATGGGCCGAGTGTCGGGCCGGGTTTGCACTTGGTCAAGCCTGACCTAGCGGTGGTCGGACTCATCCGGCACCGGGTCATATCCGGTGCCTCCCCACGGATGGCATCGACCAATACGGCGCGCGGTCAGCCATGCACCTTTGATGGCCCCATGCTTTTCCAGCGCTTCGAGCGCATAGGCCGAGCAGGTGGGTTGATAGCGGCAATTGTGCCCGACCCATGGGCTGAAGATCAGGCGATAGGCCTTGACGGGCAGGGCAAAGACGCGCGCCAGCGGGGTCATTTCCGGTCACTATGGATTTTGCGCAGGGCATAGCGCAGATCGCCCAATAGCGCGTCATGGGGGCGGTTCGCCGTCACCTCGGCGCGGCCAATCAGGACATAGTCCCAGCCGTCGTGGCCATGCACCCGCAGAACGGCCCGTGCGGCTTCGCGCAGGCGACGCTTGGCGCGGTTGCGGGCGACGGCATTGCCCACCTTCTTGGAGCAGGTGAAACCGACGCGAATCCCAGATCCTTCGTCCGGGGCGCGTTTGCGGGCCTGCACCATCATCGACGACGTCCCCTGCCGCCGCGCGCGGGCGGCCTTCAGGAAATCGGATCGCTTTTTGAGGATGATCAAAGGTTCAGACACACAAACGGACGCCGCCGGAGGCTTTCTGGGTTGGTGTGAACCATCCTCAGGGGCCTCCGGCGGCGTCATGTTCATAACCTGAAAGGTCGAGCGGCTTACGCGCTCAACGACTTGCGGCCGCGTGCGCGACGTGCGTTCAGGATTTTGCGGCCGGCCTTGGTGGCCATGCGCGCGCGGAAACCGTGGCGGCGTTTGCGAACCAGGTTCGAAGGCTGATAGGTGCGTTTCATCGCTCCGTCTCCAATCTATAGCGGTCGGGTGCGGCGCAGATTCGCCTTGCCCTAGTGTTCGAAGCCCGTCCTCTACTGGGTGGCGGGGGGTAAGTCAAACCCCTAGGTGGGGGTTTTGCTGCCTTTTGCAACAATTCTGTAACCGCCACAGTTGAAAAGTTTCAATTTGACGGTTTTGCCGCCTGAAACCCTCACATTCCCTACCGTAAACATCAAGGCGGCGTGAGGCCCCTGTTGCAGCGCTGCGCGACGTCGCATGTTGAGCGTAGATGAAACGCACAAAACCGGACATAGACATGAGCGATACAACTCAGGCCCCCCGCAGCGGGCTTGCGCGCCATATTCCATTGTTGGTGATTCTTGCCGTAGCCGTGGCGGGGTTCTTCACTTTGGGCGATTACCTGACCTTTGAGACCCTGCGCGACAATCGCGAATCCCTGCTGGCGTGGCGGGATGCGAATTATTGGGCCATGGCAGGTGCATTCGTGGCAATCTATATTGTGATCGTCGCATTCTCATTGCCCGGTGCCGCCGTGGCTTCGATGACAGGCGGGTTCCTGTTTGGCCTGTTTGCGGGCACCGTGTTCAACGTTTTCGCGGCCACCATCGGCGCATCGGCGATCTTTCTGGCGGCGCGCTGGGGGTTAGGAGAGTCTCTGACAGCGAAACTGGAATCCTCGGAAGGAACGGTCAAAAAGCTGAAGGACGGGCTGCGCGAGAACGAAATCTCGGTCCTGTTCCTGTTGCGCCTTGTACCGGTGGTGCCTTTCTTTGTTGCAAATCTGGTGCCTGCGCTGGTGGGAGTGAAGTTCCGCAATTTCCTGTTCACTACCGCGCTGGGCATTATTCCGGGCGGCATCGTCTATACTTGGATTGGCGTTGGCCTGGGGGGTGTGTTTGACCGGGGCGAAACACCGGATGTGTCCTTGTTGTGGGAGCCGTTCGTGATTGGGCCTATCATTGGCTTGTGTGTACTGGCGGCATTGCCCATCGTGATCAAAGCTGTGCGCGGCAAAAAGGACGCCTGATCTTATGCAAGAATTGAAGACGGATATCCTGGTGATCGGCGCCGGGTCGGGTGGCCTGTCGGTTGCGGCCGGGGCCAGCCAGATGGGCGCGGATGTGATCCTGCTGGAGGGTCACAAGATGGGTGGAGACTGCCTGAACTTTGGTTGCGTGCCTTCGAAGGCGCTGATCGCCAGCGGTAAGGCGGCTTATGGGCAGGCGCATTCATCCGCGCTGGGCGTGGCCGATGTGGTGCCGCAGGTGGACTATGCCGCCGCCAAGGATCACGTGCATGATGTGATCGCGCAGATTGAGCCGATGGACAGTCAGGAACGGTTCGAAGGTTTCGGCGTCAAAGTGATCCGCGAATATGGTCACTTCGTGTCGCCCACGCAGGTGCAGGCGGGCGATCATCTGATCACCGCGCGCCGGGTGGTGATTGCGACCGGCTCGTCGCCGTTGGTGCCGCCGATCCCCGGTCTGGATCAGGTGCCGTATTGTACCAACGAGACGATCTTCGATCTGCGCGACAAACCCGAGCATCTGCTGATCATCGGCGGCGGCCCGATCGGAATGGAGATGGCGCAGGCCCATATCCGTCTGGGCTGCAAAGTCACCGTGATCGAGGGGATGCAGGCGCTGGGCAAGGACGACCCCGAGGCGGCAGAGATCGTGCTGGACTCGTTGCGCGCCGAAGGTGTCGAGATTCACGAGCAAGCCATGGTCGCACAGATTCGCGGCGCGGACGGCAAGGTCGAGGTTGTGACCGAGACCGGCCAGATCTACTCGGGCTCGCACCTGTTGTTGGCCGCGGGGCGCAAAGCCAATACTGACCGGTTGAACCTTGAGGCGGCGGGGATCGAACCTACGCGCACCGGTATCAAGGTGGATGACTCGCTGCGCACCACAAATAAGAAAGTCTATGCCATCGGCGATGTCGCGGGTGGGCTGCAATTCACTCATGTCGCGGGCTATCACGCGGGCATCATCATCCGGTCTGCGCTGTTTAGTCTGCCCTCCAAGGCGAAAACCGCGCATATACCATGGGCCACCTATACCGATCCCGAATTGGCGCAGGTTGGTCTGACCGAGGCGCAGGCACGCGCGCAGCACGGTGACAAGGTGGAATTCGCGCGCTTTGATTATCACCACAACGACCGCGCCATATCTGAGCGCAAGACGAAAGGCTTCATTAAGGTCATGGTCGTAAAAGGGCGCCCGGTGGGTGCGACAATCGTGGGCCATCAGGCGGGTGAGTTGATCAACTTGTGGTCTCTGGCATTGGCCAATAACCTAAAGATGGGACAGATAGCCGCGATGGTTTCGCCCTATCCGACGATCGGAGAGCTTAACAAACGCGTGGCAGGTGCCTATTTCTCGCCAAGGCTGTTTGAGAATCAGACAGTTAAACGAGTGGTCAGGTTCGTCCAGCGCTGGATGCCCTGACCGGGAGGAGAGTGCAAAGTGAACTCGCTGTCGGGCCGATTTCTGATCCTGACCACGGTCTTCGTCATGTTGGCCGAGATCCTGATCTTTGTCCCCTCGATTGCTCGGTTTCGCGAGGACTTTCTGCTCAACCGGCTTGAACGCGCCCAAATTGCGTCGCTGGCGCTGCTGGCAGATGACATGCTAGCCGATGATCTTGAGGCCGAATTGTTGGCCAATGCGGGTGTTTACAACGTGGTATTGCGGCGCGACGAGGTGCGGCAACTGATGCTGTCCTCGCCAATCCCTCAACAGATTATCAAGACATTTGATCTGCGAGACGCGACCCCCTGGGTTTTGATCCGCGACGCCGTGGCGCGCCTGTTCACGCCGGAAAACGAGATCATCCGAGTGATCGGAGAACCTGTCAAAGGGGCGGGTTTGTTGATCGAGGTGACCACTGACAGCAAGCCGTTACACATGGCGATGACAGATTACGGCCTGCGGATACTTGGCCTGTCCTTTGTAATCTCAATCATTACTGCGTTTTTCTTGTTCCTTGCCGTGCGGGTGGTTCTGGTTCGTCCGATTAAGGGCGTCGTCGGATACATGCAGCGCTACGCGGGTGCGCCCGAAGACGCGCGGGGAATCATTTCCCCCAACTCTAAGGTAACCGAGCTGCGCGAGGCGGAAGAGGCGCTGCAACAGTTGCAGACCGAACTGACCCAGGCTCTGAAGCAACGCGAGCGCCTTGCTCAACTTGGTGGTGCGGTGGCCAAGGTCAGCCACGACCTGCGGAATATCCTGACGTCGGCTCAGCTGTTCACGGACAGGATCGAATCCAGTGATGACCCACTTGTGCGCCGTATGGCTCCTAAACTGGTAAATTCGATTACGCGTGCTGTCTCTCTCTGTGAAGGGACGCTCGCGTTTGGCCGGGCTGAGGAACCTGCGCCGACTTTGACGGTGGTCCCCCTGCATACTATCGCCGATGACGTCGTAGCCAGCGAACAGTTAGCTGTGGCGGACGCCTGCGTTGAGATCCGAAACGATTTGCCTGAAGATTTGGTTGCGCGAGCAGACCCAGAACAGATTTTCCGAGTTATCATGAACCTAGTCCGAAATGCCCGTCAGGCACTTGTGGCGTCGGGCAAGCCGGGGAAAATCACGATTTCGGGCTGTGAGTATGAGAACAGCTGGTGCGTCGAGGTCAAAGATACCGGTCCCGGTCTTCCGCCCAAGGCCCGTGAAAACCTGTTTACACCATTTCAGGGGGGCGTGCGCAAAGGAGGATCGGGGCTTGGTCTGGCGATTTCGCAGGAGCTGGTGCGCGGACACGGTGGAGATCTGCTGTTATCCGAAACCGGACCGATGGGAACGACCTTTGAAATCCGTCTCCCGCGGGGCGACGTGACTTTTTGATTTTTTTTTACAGAATCGGCTTGCACGTATCTAACGCCGGGTCTAAACACCGCCTCACCAACGCGGACCGATAGCTCAGCTGGATAGAGTACTTGACTACGAATCAAGGGGTCGGGGGTTCGAATCCTCCTCGGTCCGCCACTTGGTGCATTAAATCATTGATTTGCAGTAAGAAAATTTTTGGGGGCGCGACTCGCCTGCCAACCTACCCGCCAATCTCAAATTACATTAATACCTCAAGTTCTTAATCCCTTCTTACAGGCAATCAATCTGCTCCTGCGCAGCATCGATTTTACCCACAAAAAATGCCTCGACGAAGTGGGGCTGGAAAACTCAGGGTGAACCAAGTCTTTGCCCGTTTGCATGTCGCTCCAGCGCCCGCTGCATACGGATGCGCGTTTGGGCTCAGAGCAGCCGTCCGCTGCGTTGTGTCTGAACGACCGCTTTGCGGACGAAGCCGACCTTGACCAGACCGGCGTATGAGGAACGCTTCCGCCCCTAAATGGACACCAATGTGTCCGACACCGGGAGGCCTCTTGATCTTAAGTTTTTGTTCATACAAAAGTGATTTAGTTTTTTGGTCGAGTTGAACTTAGCTGTGCATACAAGATTAGGGAGTATTGAGAATGATTGGCCGGTTCGGATTGCTTCTTAAGCTCTGTGGTGTTCTTGTCATTCTGACACCTGCCGCCAATGCGGATACCATTATGCACTTGGGTCGGGAATGGCCGGCGCCAAAAGGGTTTGAAGGTGTCTGCTCGAGTTATCCGCCAATTTGTCAAAAATCACCGCAACCTCATCAGATTACTGATGCTGAGTGGAAGAAGATAAAAAAGGTAAACCAAAGCATTAACCAAAAAACTCCGCAGGTGTCTGATAAGAGCCAGTATCATGTTCTGGAAAAGTGGGCACTGCCCTCACAACTTGGCGGAGATTGCGAAGACATCGCGATGCTCAAGAAGATTGAACTTCAGAAAATGGGCGTCTCTCCAGATCACTTACTTCTCGCTGCAGTGTTGGATCTTCACCACGAAGGTCATGCTGTATTAGTCGTTAGAACATCCAAAGGAGATTATGTGTTGGACAACCTGACCAACCGGGTGCTGCCTTGGAATAAAACCCACTACGCATTTATCGAGGCACAAGACCCTAAAAACCCAGCGCGATGGGATATTGTCCTGCAGGATCGATGACCTGCAATCTGGGAAACGTCAAAGCTGAAGGCACAAAGCAATCTTATAGAAATTCAGGTTTTGGAGGGAAAATTTAAATGAAAGACATCATTCGTGTTATTGCGGCCAGCGCCATATTCGTTGGCCCTTTGGCGTCAACTTCTGCAATTGCATTGAGCGACGACGAAAAGACTGCTTTGGCCGCTGCGGCCATTCTGGGAATTGCTGCTTTGGCACATAACAAGAACCACTATCACGAAGGCTATGAACCAAAAAATTCTGAGGCAAAAGCACAGTTTGAACGTGGCTACAGAGATGGTCTCCACAACGAACCATATGACTCCAGGCACAGCGGAATGAATTATGGGCAGGGATACGACGCCGGACAAACGCGGGCTCAGCCTGGTGGATCATCGGAATGAAGTGGAGAGACCGTGATCCGTTCGCGAACGTGAATACCTTCGCGCTGGACGCCGATCCATCCACGGAGAACTGCTCCTCAGTGAGTGCATCTATGTCGCCGTCTGGCCCTTCTGGCAGGGTCCCGGGAGTGACGTGTTGAGACGCGCCTGCCAACGTTGCCCAAATTGCCACAACCATAGTTGCGACACTGGTTCTCAAAAACATCATACGATACTCCTTTTTGGCGTTCACATTGCTGCACTTGCGAGGGTCAGCCTGATGGTGGAAACAGGAGCGACAATGGTCACACAGACCGACAGCTTCACATTTTTCAGCATTCCCTACCGTTGATAATGAGGGCGCTCTATCGACGCCGATCCAGGATGATCGATAGCATGACAAGCGCTACGCCGAGCGCCGCAAAGATAAATGTCAGAGGCAAGAAGAGGCTCTCCTGAAGGACTCCTTCTGCGTTGACATCGCCATAGAAAACCATCTCCCCAAGCCATGAAAAGCCAACCAAAGCAAGACTGGCAAGGCCAAAGATGCGCAGTCTATTCCTCATGAATCACACCTATTTTCAGACCACAAAACCTTTGGAAGGAAGGATAACCGTTTACACTGGTTTTACGTGACAAGACCCCTGCAGTACACCCGGTACGACGGGTAAGTTAGATTTTTGGAGTCCCCCGTACATTTATTCTGGCAGGGCGCCTGCTTTGCGAAGGGCATCTGAAATCAACAACGCACCAAATCCGAGGGCATTACTCGAAGACGTAGCCCAGGCCACAATCGACATGTCTCGGTCCGCGAATGCGGCCACCTCAGACTCAAAACCAAGGGTTTGACCGCCGTGGCCCCAAAGATTGTCCCCTTTCATCGCCAGCCCCAGCCCGTATCCGGCTAGCGCCGGATGTGTGGTTTGAATGGTATTCATCATTTCTGACAGCGTTTCCGGTTGCTGGAAGAGTTCACCTGCGACAAGCGCTTCAATGAAGGTATGCATATCGTCGACGGTTGAAATCAAAGCGCCAGCAGCCCACCCCTGAGTCATGTTCCAGTCGGTCGTTTCGTAGTGGTCGCCTTCAAGGAATGACCGTGGCAATCCAAACTCAGGCCTCGGAATACCGTTCCATATATAGGTCTTGTTCATGCCAAGAGGTCCGAAGATCCGCGTTTCGAACGACTTTCCAATCGGCTTTTTCTCCAGTTTCTCGATGACCATCCCGAGAAGCACGTATCCTGTATTGCTGTAACTCCAGGAACCTTCCGCACCAGGCGGAAAATTCGGCTCCCCATGTTCTATGACAAAATCAACCATCTCTTGTGGTTCAAGCGGACGCGCAAGAGCGTCACGGCTTGTGGTGGCGCCCTCCATCAGACCTGGCGACCAACGGTAATTGCCCTTTTCGATTTTGCTTCGGATGCGCAATTTTGGCTGTTCCTTCTGCACGGCAGCCAAAGAATTTGCGCAATTGCGGCGAAATTTGTGCTGTGTGGCGCGCAGCGAGAAAATCAAATTCACAAGTTGGGTTCGGAGCGGCCATTTGAAAGATTTGGTCGAGTTAGTTGGCCTGTCAAACCCACCAACGACGCTCAAACGGGACGGAACTGCCATCTTGCCTTGACGACTAGTCCGGTCAGGCCAGCGCAGTCTCCAGGCGGTCAAGCGATGCCTGCGGCCACACCTCATCGAACTTGTAGAACTCCTCGAAGATGGGAATGTCCTTGCTTAGTGGCACCCAGGCTTGCTTGCTGGTTGTGAATACCTGCACGTCGGGAGGGCAATGATCCGGTTCGTCCAGAGTTCCGACTCGCACGTACCTTAGCTTGCCGAGGCGGATCATATAGCTACTGAACACGGCGACACCGCAATCGCGGCAACGAGTGATAATCTGACCTTTTCCACTCGGAGTAGGAAGCTCATGTTCTGTGGTGGGTCCCTCGAATTTTACCCGATCGGCCTCGATTATTGCGTTCAATACATAGGCTGCTCCGGTCTGTCGCTGGCATTCGTTGCAGTGGCAGCAGTGCACGAACATTGGTGGTGTCGTCATTTGATATGTTACGGCGCCGCAGCCGCATTTCCCCTTAAGCATCTCATCCTCCAAACGGCTGATTCAAACTGCGATCAACGACTTCTATTCGACTAGGTCGTAGTGCTTGATCGACCGTGACTCGACCAACTCTGCCTCTGCAGGATCGATGTGTGGGCTCTGGTAGTCCTCGCCGACAAATGCCTTCAGTGACTCCAGGCTGTCCCACACCATGACAAAGCTGAATTCCCTTGGTGTATCGGTGCGCGGGGCTCCAGGAAGCACATTAACGATGCCCTTGGTGCCCTTCATCAAGGGCATCGCAGTTTCATGAAAGAACTTTCCGAACTCTTCCTCTTTGCCTGGCCTGGTTACGACTTGAAATATGCGCATGATCATTCATCCGTCCTCCGTAAGGTGCGGTTCTTGGATGCATGAGCGCCTCTATTTTTACACTATACCACTTCACGACAAGTTTGTCCGCTTCGGGCTCGGAGCGGACATTTCGTGGAATCTGCTCAATATCTGCTTTGCGGGACTTTCCTGACCTTCGCGGCGCATCGTACCAAGGTCAGCTTCCAAGAGATAGAGCTGTTTTTGGACCCTCTGTGTGCAGCCTCCGCTGCCATGATTGCGAATATCAATACGCCAACTCGACGGATGGCGAAACTGAGCTTTCAAGCTACAAAGTCGGGTGTCCGCCGCCTGCTGCCAATTATCTTACCCAAGAACCGGTTCCCGCTTTTTTTCGAGCGGGTCCGTATATGTAAGGGGGGGATCAAGACGCACGACACGTGACGGACACGGCGCATAGCCGAGAGTATCCGGAACACGAAGGCGCCGGTTTTGCGTGGCCTGCAGCCCTTACCACTCCGAGATTCGGACGTTCCGATATGATACCGAGACGTTGTCGGTGTCAGGGATATTCTTGGCACCGAAGAGGCCATATCTGAACTGAATCTCGCCGCCCTCGGCCATATTGGGTCTGCCAGATGAGTCGGCAATAACCTTTCCATCACATTCGACCACAAACACACCGGGCGTTTTATCCTTGAGGGATTTGCGCGGCGTAGAATCGTATTGGATGCGCACAGAGACCTTGTGCCAGTCACCGAAATCGTCCGCAGAGATGCAGTCGCGTGCTCGGAAGGTGTAGCCATCATTATTCAGTTCGAAACCATAAAGCATATCGGCGCCCGTTTCGAATTGGCCGACGGTCAAACGTGCGTTGAGTGCATTGTAGCTGAAATCCTCCGGAATGAAGATCTCCCACTCGTACATACGCCGGTCTCCGGCGCCAGATGACGATGTTTCGAAGTACTCGATCCTGTTTCGGGAGCGGCCACAATCTGAGGTGTTGCGTTGTAACTCGTCAGAAAAATATTCACGATCGCTGCACTCGCCAGGAAGAAGCCGGAAACTCTCACTTCCGTCCGCATGGCGAACAGGGGCATCTGCACGAGGTGTGGTCAAATCGAAACTCTCGGCAACAGCCGAGTTGGCGAGAAGCAATGCAATTGAAATTGCAAGAATGCGCGGCGGCAGGCCCGCACGTGCAGTTCGCATTAGAAGATGGTTCGCTGTTTTCGTCACACGTTTCATCAAGTATCCTCGTTCGTGGGAGCGGAAGATGCTCCTCCCCGTTGCCGAAGGGCCACTGTCGAAAAAGTCGAGACAGTGGGCATTGGCGATGGTCGAATTGGAGGACCAGCCGGTGCGATTTACCAAACGAAAAACCTTGAAATCTTCCGAAATCCGCCTGGGAACCGTGATTGTCGAGCGGACAACCGGCCGGGTCTACGACTTGGCCGGAAACGAAATAGAGCTGAGGCATCAATCCCGCGAAGTCCTTGTGGCATTGGCAAAAAAAGCCGACCAGACAGTAACACGCGAAGCGCTGATCGACGAGATCTGGTCAGGCCGCGCCGTTGCAGCCGACAGCGTCGCGCAATGCATCGCGGAAATCCGGCGCGTGGTGGGCGATACCGAAAAACGCATTATCGAAACTGTTCCGCGTGAGGGCTACAGGCTGGTCCTGCCCGCCCCGGAAACCCACTCCACGACTTCGAAGAAACGGCTTGGCGCCTATTCGATGGTGGCCGCCCTCGCGGTTTTCGCCCTGATCACCGCCTATGTTCTGACGCGCCCTGACAACGACATCGATGCACCGGTGGTCGCCGTCCTGCCGTTTGAGGATTTCTCTGTCGAGCCGCACAAGGGCTTCTTGAGCGACGCGATCAGTGAAAACATCATAACCGCCCTGGCACGGTTTCCACAGATGGCGGTCATTTCGCGCCGCTCCAGCTTTCAGTTTCGCGACTCGCCTCAAGGGATTAGTGAGATCGCCAAGGCGCTTGGGGCCGATTTGGTTCTTGAAGGCAGCCAGCAATATGACGGCTCGCGGCTGAAGATCACCGCCCAGTTGATCGACGGCGCAACAGAAGCCCATATCTGGGCGGATGAGTTCGACGTGCCGCTGAGTGCGATGCTTGAGGCAAACAGCGAAATCAGCCGAATAATCGCCAAGGCTGTGGGCACAAACGTGATTGATACCGCGGATGCCAGCATGTCCGCTGGCGATGTCAGCGCCTTGATGATCTCGAATGCAGCGCAAAGCCGGATCATGCGCAACTTCACCCGCGAAAACCTGCTGATCAATATCGAGGAACAGGAACAGTCCATGAAGGACTACCCGGACTCCGCCTGGGGCTTTTTGGGGCAGGCCCTGTCGTTGCGTATCGGGCTCCACAATGGCTGGATCGAAGGCGACGAAGTGGCCCTGCGCAAACGGATGAACGATCTCGCCCGCCGGGGCGTCGAGCTCGATCCCAACAATTTCCTGGCCTACCATGCGCTCGGGCGGGCCTTGATGTTCGACGGCAATGTCGAAGACGCGGCACGCGCATTCCAGCGCGGGATCGAATTGAATCCTTCGTCCACCATCGTTGGCAACGGGCTCGCGGTATCGCAGATATATCAGGGCAAGACGGATGAGGCCCTGGCGACACTTGGTCAGCTGGAGCGCATTGACCCGCTCAAACACTTTGACCTGCAATGGAACAAGGCGTGGGCGTTGTGGCAGAAAGGGGACTGTGACACCGCTCTGGACTCGTTCAAATCAGCGCCCTCGATGCCGGTCGCGGCAAACAAACTCCTTGCGGCCATTCACCATTGCCTTGGCGACAAAGACAATGCGGCAAAAGCCATGAGCGACTATCTTGCGGAGAACCCTGACTGGACCGTTTCGCGGGTGAAGGGCATAGAATCCCGGATGTGGACCGCCCCCGGGGCACTGGATCGCTGGCTTGTCGCGATGGAGGCTTCCGGAATGCCTCAGCATTGATGGCGTCCCGCAATCACGGCATTGCAGACAATCATTCATCGCGCGGAAAAACGCACTCAGAGCTCGAACCGGTCATCTGACTGTTATTCTCTGATGACAGCTAAGAGCCGCTGATCAGTCGTTTGGTCGCGAAAGATCGCGCTTTCCGCTCTCAACAAAAGCTTCGCACAAGAGCGGAAGTCGACGAAAACTTGAGGAATGACCGGGTTGCGGACTTCGCCGCCATTGGCCCGCTTTCACCGAAGGACCGTAGATAGCCCAAACCGGACATTTTCGAAAATTGGCACACTACTACCGAACTTGATAGATTCGAAAAAAGGTTGCTATTGGGAAATGCGCATGACACGCCGACTTGCCGCCATACTTGCCGCCGATATGGTCGGCTACTCACGGCTTATGGCGGCTAACGAGGCGGGAACACTTGCTCGTCTCAAAGACCTACGCCGGGACATCATCAATCCAGGTATCGAAAGTGCCGGAGGTGAGATTATCAAGCTTACCGGTGATGGCCTGTTTGCCCTTTTTAGCTCGGTCGTTTCTGCCGTTGAGGCCGCAGCGGCGCTCCAGAAGGCGCTGCACGCCGCCGAAGCCGAGAGCCCCACCGAAAGCCGGATCAGCTTCCGAATAGGCTTGCACATTGGAGACGTAATCTTGGACGAGGGCGACATTTATGGCGAGGGTGTTAATCTTGCCGCCAGACTCGAAGGCGTCGCTGACCCAGGCGGTGTCATTCTGTCTGACGACGCATGCCGGCAGGTTCGAGGCAAAATTGAACACGACATCATAGACCTTGGCGAAGTAGCGCTCAAAAACATCTCGAAGCCAGTTCGCGCCTACAGATTGGCGATGGAGGGCGAATCTGATTCCACGCAATACCAATCGCAACCCACTGACAAACCCTCAATCGCTGTCTTGCCCTTCCAGAACATGTCCAATGATCCAGAACAGGAATACTTCTGTGACGGCGTTTCCGAAGACATCATCACAGAGCTCTCGCGCTTTCCCGAGCTTTTCGTCATCGCCCGCAACTCCTCGTTTTCGTTCAGAGGTCGCCCCGTCACCCATATAGATGTCGCTCGTGAACTCGGTGTTCGCTACATGCTAGAGGGTAGCCTCCGTCGAGCCCAAAACCGCGTACGCATTACTGCCCAACTCATCGACTGCACAAATGGAGCCCATGTTTGGGCCGAGCGCTACGACCGCACGCTAGACGACATCTTCGCGTTACAGGATGAGATTACACGCAGCGTGGTCGGCGCCATCGCCCCCCAGATATCCATTGCCGAAATAGATCGCGCGTCTGTGGCTCGAGATATCGACTTCAACTCCTACGACCTCTCGCTACGTGCAATGGCGATCTTCTACGCAGGAGGCTTCTACTCTCAGGATAAGTTCGATGAGGTCATAACAGCCTCTGATCGCGCCATTGATCTCGACCCGCGCAATGTCCAGGCGCATTGGATCAAAGCGTTTGCCTACCTGATGCGTTATCTATACCAGTTCGATGAGGACCCCACCGAAAACCTGGGCCTAGCTGAGAAAAGCGTTGAACCTCTGTTTCTTGGTGGTCAACTCGACCCTCGCGCCTTATGCGTTCGCGGTGTGGTTCGTCATTTCCGTGGGGATTTTGACGGGGCCAACGCCGACTTCAGTTTGGGATTCACACTGAACCCGAACTTTGCCCGGAACATCTTCTTCATGGCCTGGCATGAGTCTTTGGTCGGGCGAACCACAGAGGCGCGTGAACATGCCCACCTTGCCCTCCAGCTTTCCCCACGCGACACTGATCTCTGGGTAGGAGACGCCTATCTGGCGCTCGCCCAAGCTGCCTTCGCCGACGCTGATTTTGAAGACGCAATGCGTTGGGGGGAGCGCGCGATTCAGATGACGCCGCGTGCGCCGATCCGCCGGGCTCTTATGATCGCCAGTGCCGCCCACCTCGGGCGTGCCGAAGCAGGCCTGCCACATGAGCAGGCGCTGGCGGATTTTGCCCCAGCGTTTCTAGACAGCATTGTCTCCGGCGCTTTGATCCTCTTCCGTCTACCCGAACACAATGCGCTTTTGGTCGAAGGCCTGAAGAAAGCTGGTGTTAAGCCGTAGAGTTGGTCCAAATGCCAAAGCTCGCAAACTACCGCAGACAAAACGTGCCAAAGGTAGATCCAATTTTGGCGCACTGTTCTCGAAAGGTTCTAAGCAATCGCTCATTGCTTCAATCGGCAACGACTGTTTTAGCCCAAAGCAGACGTTCTCAAGTTTTCACCCGCCGTCTGTTCTACGGGCAACGCAGCCATTCGCAAATAATTGTCGTCGATGCGGCGCGAGCAAGATCCGAGACCAATAAATTCCAATTTGATTATACATAATGTTGGAGTATCTTCCGATGGAGAACCAATATATAGATTGAAGGTGGCGGGGCGGATGATGAAAGGTCTTAAATCAGTAGTTGCAACTGCACTAACTGCAACGTTGATGACATGCCCCAATTTAGGCGCAGCAAACCAAGTCTCGGAGCAGATAGAAGCGCTGCTACGGTCAAATACGAATGCGAGTGGCACACTTTCTAACAGTAAGAGTTTGGACGCAGGAATCCTTGTGCCTCGTTTCTATACAGACAGAGAATTTGCGCCAGCTTGGACAAGTTTTGAATTGGTCGACGAACTATTTCAGGAGTTGGATGGAGCAATTGATCAGGGCTTTACGCCGAGTGATTTCAAGCTAGAAGAGCTTCGATCCGCATTCAAAGACTCACAGGCTGGCGATGCCTCAAATAAAGCGCTGTTCGACATTTTGGCAACCGACGCCGCAGTAAAACTCGTGCATCATTTGGTTTTTGGAAAAGTCGATCCAAACGCGTTGGACGACGATTGGAACTTCTCAAAACCAATAATTCAACAAGACCCTTCCATTGTATTGAACCAATTTCTTCAAGGTGAAGGCTTCAGCGCTTTGATTGAACGCATCGATATCGACAATGCGCAATATACGATGCTCGTTGATGCATTGCGCAAATACAGAGCTATTGCATCAAAGGGAGGCTGGAACAAAGTCCCCGAAGAAACAGTTCTGAAGCCGGAAATGGTGGATCCTGCCGTCGCCGAACTGCGAAAAAGGCTAGCGACAGAAGGCTACGATGGAACAAATGAATTTCCAGAAATCAGGCAAAACGGCATAGATCCAGCTTGGGTTTATGACGATTACTTGGTGCAGTTGGTTAAATCCTTTCAAAATCGTCATGGCTTGGAAGCAGATGGCGTCGTTGGTGGTAAGACTTTCGCGTCTCTCAACAAACCTGTCGAAGATCGCATAAACAAGTTGCGCCTCAGCCTGGAACGAGGCCGTTGGCTCATGCGGGAAATCGACGAAGAGTTCGTGCTGGTAAATATTGCAGGCGCTCGTACTTACTTGGTCACATCTGGCGGGACGCTTTGGACCACCCGATCAATCACAGGTTCAGCCTACCGCAAAACCCCAGTGTTCCGAGATGAAATTGAATACATGGAATTCAATCCGACTTGGACCGTTCCCGCCTCGATTTTTCGGAAAGACAAGCTTTCGCGGATCCGCAAGGATCCAGCCTATCTGGCGCGCAACAATTACGTAGTTCGGAACAAAGACGGGCAGACAATTCCTGCCAACGCTGTCAACTGGGGGGCAAAGAACCCCGCCGTGACTTTGGTTCAGCAGCCGGGCCCAGACAATGCGTTAGGTTTAGTCAAGTTCATGTTTCCCAATAAATATGCAGTGTACTTGCATGATACCAACGACCGCAGTCTTTTCGACCGAAATGAGCGGAACCTAAGTTCCGGCTGCGTTCGTCTTGAGTATCCGTTCGAATTTGCCAGCCTTTTGATGGAGGGAGAGCCCGACTGGAGTCGGCAAAAGATGCAATCCATATTGGATAGCGGGAAGACAACGCGCGTTAACCTACCCGAGCCCATGCCGGTCCTTTTGACCTATTGGACTGCTTGGGTCGAAGATGGGGCCGTTCATTTCCGTGAGGATCCATACGAACGAGATGCTCGAATCCTCGCAGCTTTGGATCGATGAACACGTCATCCTCAAAGAGATGCGCAGTTCCATGTTCAAACTGCAATAGTTGTCGTCACCAAAATGAACCAGCGCAGCTGCGTTCAGGACTCACAAGCGCTCGACGCGCGGTGCAGCGCCGAGTGGCCGCTCTGGGCGGTCTAATAGTCTTTGCAATGTCCGGTTTCTGCGCATCGCTGACGTTGATGGCAACCTCAACATCGTTCGCTATGAGCTCAAAGCAGACGTTCGCTGAACTCGGTGTGGACGACTGCTATGCGGACTTTGCTGCCATTAAACACTATCTGTTTAATGTCTGCTCTCAGCCCAAACCGGACCTTCAAAATCCGGCTTTGCAATTTTCGTGTTGCGGACAAATCTGACTTTAGCCCTTCAGACGCCTACTCCCGCTCGCAGCCCAAAGCGGACCTTCAAAACTGAACTTTGTAACTTCCGGCATGCGGACCAGGCCACCGTTCGCCTTCGGGCGTGTGGTTTATTTGGCTGTGGAAAAGTGAAAGCCTAGCGCGGCATGTGAACTCATAAAATGTCATCACAAAAGACCCAATGATCGCGCACCATCAACCATGATTTCCACGGCAAGTGCAGCAACAAGAATTGCAAATAGCTTTTCCAACAGCGCAATCATTGCATGTGGAATGAATATGCCAAGCCGACCGGCTCCCAACAGAACCAATATGTCCACCACGCCAATGACCAATATTGCGATACCGACATTAACCAAAGCGGCCATGTCAGTCGCCTCTGCCGAAAAGGTCACAAGCGCCACTACCCCTACGGGATTGAGGATGAGTGGCAGACCAATTGGAGATACTGCTAGATCTACAGGATCCTGCGTTTCTGACGTTTCATCGTCTTTTGTTTCCAAAATTAACCGTACGGAGAACAACAGTAGAATAAGCCCGCCGGACAGCCCCAGCGACCCAAGGCTAAAATGCAAGAGCGATTGTAAGCCTGCGCCCAATACTAATAGGGCCATCGCAGAACCTACGGCCGTTGCGACAGCGACGAACGCCACCTTGTCGCGGGTTTTCATATCGTATTCTTCTGTTTTCTCGATAAACACCAACATTGCTTTCAGCGGCCCCATGCCTACCAAAAAGGTCAAAAGCAATTCTGTCCAACCTAGCTCCATGCACTCTCTTTCTTGGTCAAAATCGGCAAAATCTGAAACAGTCTAGCGTTACGTCGAACACTAAAAAGGCGCATTGGTACGGAATGGAAGAGGGAGCATAACCTTTTCAATGATACAACCAATTCAAAAAACTGCTCACAGCATCCATTCTACCGGTAGCCACCTGACGACTGTAGTAAGACCTCTCTGTAGGCCATTGGTTTCCGGATCCGTAGTATGCACAGTGACTGTGCCATCTTGTTCTTCTTGAACCCAAATCAATTCATTTCTGTTATTGAGTTCAACGCGATACGAAAACTCCGGTTTGTTCAATTGCTCTGTTAGTGATGCAGCAATCGTTGGACTTTCGATCATGATGCCCATTTCAGTGTTGAGATGCGCAGACCTTGGATCGAGATTAAATGAGCCAATAAAGATCCGCTCGCCATCCGCCCCAAAGGTTTTTGCATGCAGCCCTGATGCCGACCCAGCTAGGATCTCTGGCAGGCTTCTGTCGCGATGTTCCCGCCGCAAGGCACGTAGCTCCAGCAGTTCTACTCCGCTATTCAACAAATCATATCTGTAACGCATATACGCAGCGTGAACCGGCATGACGTCTGTCGCGTCCAAAGAATTGGTCAAGATACGGACCCTAACACCTGACTTGGCCAACTCCTCCAAGACGCTAGAGCCTCTTTCACCAGGAATAAAGTATGCCGAAACAAGGTCCAGTGAGGTCCGTGAGCTTTTAGCGAATTCGATCAGTTGTTCGACCAATAGGTTTTCACTTTTGACTTCGCCCAAGCCCTTCGCCGGATCGTCGGCAAAAAGTGTAACCTCGCTCCAATCAAATTTCAGAGTATGTGCTGCGATGTTGTCGGCCAGTTCACTTTCCTGAATTGCCTTTTGGTAACCTGCGCCTACGGCCGTTCGCCGTGCCGCATCCGCCTTAGCTTGCAGACTGCCCACGGCTGGAGGATCTAAGAATAGTCCAGCATCGTAAGAAGATGCACTGTTCCAAAAAGCGTCGAACGATTTAGAAACCTCGTCCACAATCGGCCCGATGGCTATCGCATCTAAATCAAGATAGTGCGTTCCACTCCCATAGTCGAAATAGATGTCGCCGATGTTGCGCCCTCCAACAATCGTTGCGACTCCATCTACAGTCATTGATTTGTTGTGCATCCGCCGATTCAGTCGGCTGAAGTCAAATGCGTAAGAGAGTAACTTGGGTTTTCTCAGCGTAAACGGATTGAAAATACGCACATTCGCGTTGGGGAGCGTGTCTAGCTCTGAAAGCAGATCGTCCAACCCTGAGATACCGTTGTCGTCGACCAGTAGTCTGACGCGAACACCGCGTTCTGCTGCCGCCCAAAGCTCGTCAAGAAGCATCAAGCCTGTTACGTCATCTTGCCAGATATAGTATTGCACATCGATTGAGGAGGCCGCTTCTTTCGCAAGGATAGCCCTGGCCGCAAATGCGGCGCGTCCATCGCCTAAAGGCCGAACCCCGTCGAGACCGGGGTTGCGATCAAGAGCATATTGAATGGTTTCGCCCAATGCTCCGGCCCAATCGGCATCCAGTTTCAGCGTTTGCCGCGAAAAATTCTGCTCAGGCAGCGGAAAAGCCAACCTTAAGCCAACTACGGTTAGTGCAATCACTGTTGTCGCAATCAAGCATACTCTGATCAGCCGCATTTAGTTTCCTGTGTTTGCAAGGCCGGGTTGTCCCATTTATCGAATTTGGGCTCAGATGTAGTTGAGTTTCTTGTTGATCCAAAACAGGATTTCCGCCAGCACTGAGATTGCGCCAGCCCCTTCGGTTATTACCAATGCGGTTCCTGACGTACCAAGCTGTGCACGATCAGACGGAAGGCCTTCTGGGATATCGATAGTTACGATGTAGCTCGACGCGCCTGTAAGTTCGCGCAGGCTAGGCAGCCCGCCCCTCGTATCCAACGCGCCCTCTCGTGTTCCCGGAGGGATTGACCGTATTGTGGTCTCAAATTCCTGACCTGGCATAGTGCCCAAAGCAATCCGGATCGTATCGCCAACTGCCACGTTGGGATAGCTGCTTTGCGGCAACGCCGCAATGAGCAGCCGATCTGAAGGGAGTAGAAAATTCACGGCGCCTTGTAACGTCGTAACACGATTGCCTGGGCGGAGTGAGAGCGCCGTTACAACACCGTCATCCGGCGCTCGAACGACCGTCTGCTGCAATGCCCACTCAGCTTGGGCCAGCGCCTCCTGAACTTCAACGACACCGACGTCGACTCCGTCCACCTGAGCCGCGATGCGTCGTTCAAGGCTCTGCCTACGCGCTTGTGCTGCTCGCAGCCCGGCTTCAAGTTGCTCAATCGTTGAAACGGCTTCCTGCAATTGGAACTCAGCTGCAGCACCGCGTCCGGTAAGCTGGACGATGTCATCGCGACGCTGCAAACCGAAAGAAAGTTGGGCTTCAAGAGAATCAATTTCTGCAAGCGCCGCCTCATAGTCTGTCTGCAACTGGTCTGCTGCGGACTGTGCTGATGCGAGCGAGGCTTGAAGTCGGGCAACTTCAGCCGCGTAGGTGGTGTCATCTATTCGAAACAATACATCACCCTTCGCCACCGGTTGGTTTGCCGTGACCGCTACTTCAGTGACTGGGCCGGATACGTTCGGTGCAATGTTGATGACAGCACCTTGCACGGACACAGTCCCGGATGGTGTCGTGTGGTTTAAGGCTCCAACAACAACCAACGCGATGACCAAAGCTCCACCGTACACGACTGTCTTGAAGAACCCGTTCCAAGGCAGGATTTTGAGCTTCGCAAAAACCAGCCAAACAATACCAAAATAAAGACCGAGAATAATGAGCATCGTGAATTGCCCTCACTGTGTTTCTTTTGTTCAGTTGCCGTCAAAACTCGTGCGTATAGCTGATGCCAACCAGATCACGTGTTCCGAAAGTGTTGTCGATATGGCTGCCAAATACGCTGATGCTGTCGTTCGGCGACGCATTGAAGGTAACGCCCGCACCAACGGTGTACCCAGAGTAATCGTTGGAACCGGCAGATAGGACACCACCGGTCTTCACAACCCATCGTTCTGACAATGGCTTGAGGCCAAGTATACCGATATAACCGCCCTTGCTGGCAATTTCAGCGGGAAAGGCATTAGCAAACTCAATGTCGCTATTACCGATCCGACCGTCGGTATAGTTTGCTCCCAGTGCCGGGAACAAAAGCCATCCTTTAGGCTGAACGCCCAACGCGGCAAGCGGTACAAAGGTCCCTATGGCGTATTGCGTTTGTTTGACGCCACCTTCCAGCTCTTGCTCGGACGCTGAGAAATTAACTATTCCAAAATCGAAGAGATAAGAGCCACCAACGCGCCACTGATCGTCTTCTGAGACCGAGACATTGATCTTCGTTACGGGCCCGAAAGCAACCGAGCCGAATACGGTGCCAAAGTCACTATAACGAACGCCGATTTTCGTTACGATCTTTGTCGGATCATCCGATAGTTTTTCGTCTTCTCCGGTCTGAGCCCAAGAAGTGGAAGCAGCTATAGCGAGCATGGTTGCAAGATATTTTCGCGATGTCGTTCGCCCAATCGTCATGTATTGGAGCCTCTGTCATCACTACCAGATTGGCTATGCCGTTTTCTTGCCACTGCGCAGGCAATAGTGAACACAAGGTTGATTGGAACCATCAGCATCATGAAGGCCAGAACGCTCGCTGAATAGGCCGGATCAAAGCAGCACGCATCCACAAGTAGATAGACAAGACCGACATTGCGAAGGTTTGTGCAGGTCGCAAGCACCTGCCGATACTCCTTATTCTCGCCGCCTAAAAACCAGCCGAGCGCCATTAGGGACAGAATAAAAACCAATATCGCGATCAGGCTCGAAGGTCCTAATCCAACAGCGGCTTCCTGCCGGATGCTGATACTTGCTACGACAGATGCAATGAAGGAGACTGTCGATATAAGCATCGCCGGTTTGTAGATATGCTCGGCGACATCCGGGTAAAATCGTCGGATCAAAATCCCAAGAAGCAAGGGAATTCCGATCACACCCACGATGCGGATCACTAGTTGGTCCCAAGCGACACGTTCCAGTGCGGCGGTTGGCAAAACGACCTGAGCGGCCGACGGCGCAAGAACCAAGCCGATGATTGAAAGTAAAACCAGCAGGGCCCCGGCCGCGCTGACTTGTCCCGGCGCTTTGGTCGAAAACTGGACAGCGTTGATGCCGCCGGGGGCGACCGCCAACAAAAACAAAACGGCGCTGACCGGTCTGGGTAGGGGGAAAATTCCGATAATCAGGATTGCAATGACGGGCGGTATAAAGACATTTGCAGCAAGCAGGTGCGTTAGCTTTTCGCGTTCCAGAACCGCAGCACTCATTTCGCGCAGCGTGGCACTCATCCCGATGCAAAGCATGGCCAGGGTAATGAAGATATGGATGAACAGGGTGACGGATTGCTCAAAGGGCAGCGGCGACTCCATCACAATGGTTCCACATTCCAAAGGATGCTGATCGTAGCGTAAATAGCGACCGCCAAGATCAACCCGGCTGAGACCAGCGCTGGTGAAATCGGAAATGGCTTTCCAGAGATATCAGAAATCCGCTTGAGAAAGGTAATTTGCTGAACTAGCGCAACTGACAGCATCAGAACCGCCAGTATCAGCATGAACAATCCGACAAAACGTGCATGTTCCACCGGAACTTCTTCCAACCCAGGCACTTCAGTCAGAATTCTGAATAGTGCAGGTATAGAGAAGCCAAACCCAATGAGCGACGTAGCCGTTCTCATATATCCCATGGTTGTCCTGTCCGACGCGAGCCGGGACCGCTCGAACGCCAGATCTGTTCGTTCACCGGCCAACTGATTGTTAGAACGGTGCGGCATGTCCTCGTCGTCAAAGTCCATTGGAGGCCTCAGTCAGAAAATCAGGTTTCACTTGGTTTATCCTCGACTCTCTCCTCGCGAATTTCCCGAACGAGGAAATAGTCGAGAAAGGTTCGGACGAAGGCGATGGCTGTCAGTTTCGCCAATTCTTCGATTGTTGGGTCTGTTGCAGTCGCTATAATATCCGCGCCTAGTTGCAGTTCGAGCGCCACAATCAGGTATTTTCCAAGGATGCGCCGTGCGACAGGCTCGGCATCCGACTTCCGATGCATAATGAACGCTCGTGCAAAGGCGATTCCTCCAGCAGCAACAACGATGACGCTCGCCGCTTCGAATAGAACCTGGATGTAGCTCGCCGCTTGAACGATCAGGATTTCCAACTCATGCATGGTAACTATCCTGTTGCGACAGTTACAACTTCGCTATTTTCGTTCCCGACAGACGAACCAGAGCAAGCATCGAACAACTCACACAAGTGCGCTTGATCAAGAGTTGTTTTGTGTGCGATGGCAACGATCCGGTTTGCCGGATCCTCGCCCCCCCAAGGGCGGTCTTTTGTCAACTCGACCCGCCGCCCGACAACTTGCAGCAAATAACGGCTGTTCGGGTCGTCATCCAGGTAAACAAATCCCTTGCAGCGATAGATATTTGAAGGCAGTTCTCTCTTGATCATTCGTTCCAATGCTTTGCGCTGCAATGGCGCGTTGCGCGTATAACTCCAGGTGCTAAAGAAAGAACCGTGATTGTGCTTATGATGATGTTCGTGGTCGTGGCTATGCGCTTGATCAGCCATTGCGCGAGAAACATCGAAACGACCGACAGACAGCAGGATTTCGAGTGGAACGTTACAATTGACGGCAGGAGCGATGCGAACCCTTGAGAAGAAGCCGTCTATCCACCTCTTTACCTTTGCAGTTTCCTCGACTCCTGCCAAATCAACTTTGTTAAGGATTACAAGATCCGCAAATCCGATCTGCTGCAGCTTGAGCTTGGCAAGGTCCGGGTCGTCATAAGTAAAGACTTGATCGGCGTCGACGACACACGTCACACTGTCAAGCCGTATCAGATCGCGATATGCCGAATCCACGAAGGTCATATAGATGCTTGCCGGATCTGCAACTCCGCTGGCTTCAAGCAGTATGTACTCAATGGGATCATCACGCTCGATCAACGCTGCGACCGACTCAACGAGATCATCTCGGATCTGACAACAGACGCAGCCGTTCGCGAGGCTAATCATTCCATCTTCGACGTCGACAACCAGTTCTGCATCGACATTGATCGAGCCGAAATCATTCACAAGAATGCCAATTTTCAACCCATGTTCACCCTTTAAAATCCGGTTCAGCAGAGTAGTTTTCCCCGCACCCAGAAACCCTGTTAGGATCGTCAGTGGGACAGGTTCTTTTGGGGCGTTGTTCATGGCTGCATCCTTTGCAAGAACTGTGATCGCGCCGCGTGGCTTAGAAACGCGGCGCTTATTTTTGGTCAATAATCAGATCAATCCGTATGATCGCGCGCAGCAATCAGGGCGTGGAGGTCAAATCGGAAAGTTTCTTCGTCGTAGTGCTGCGTCAGTGGACGGAGTACGTCCTCAGGCATGTAGAGGGCCGGATCTAGTTCCCGTTCCCGCAGGAAGGCATCCTGTTGTTCCTCACGCGGCAAACGCGGTTTCGGAATCTGAATGTAATCCGGCATCTCGCCATCCGGGAACGGTATCGTTCTGGGATCTGGTGGTTGCATCGCCGGCATTTCCGGACGCAGGGCCATGCGTTCCCAGATACGATCCTTTGTGACGTTGATTACCTTAGTGTCTGGTCCACCAAAGAGGAATAGACCATCCCAATGCGCGCGAATTTCCGCGATGGCTTCGCCCGCCGATTCCTCGGTGTAGTGGCAGATCACGCCAGCCCGAGGTTGAATTTCGTTCATCAGATATCCCGCCGCATAGTAAGGCGTGTGGTAGGTATCCAGAGTGAATTCCAGAACTTCTTTTGGCGTGCCGTATTTGTAGTTGAGTAGTTGCGGCAGATCGGCTTGTCCTTCGGTCACGAAAATGTCGCAACCTTTCGCAAACTCGATTGTGCTTTCATCAGGGCGCCCGTCGCCTGTCCAGACAAAGGACAATCCGGCTTCTTCCCAATCCACGCGATATGCTGACGCACCGCTTTTCACGTGGCTTCGCGCCCAGTGCGTGACTTTCAAACCGGGTTCTTCCAGAACCACACCGCCTTCGTCTTTGTAGTCGAACTCAACAACTTCGGTGTCGTAGCCGGCGCCAATCGGGCAGTGGTCAAAGTTCTCAAGATGCCATGTCATCATCTCATGCATCTTGTCGACCATATATTGGGTGCCCGTCTCTGGCCGGTCACCTGATGGGCCGAAAATGCGCAAACCGTTACGCCAGCCTCCCGACCATGCGCGGAACGGCATGAAGTAGGGCAGGTCTGCATAGTGGTCGACGTGCAAGTGGCTGATGAAGATGTCGCGCACCATCGGCGGCAAAATGCCAAGCTGAATAATATTCCTTACGCAGCCATTGCCGAAATCAAAGAACAGGCGGCGCGGGAATGGAGTACCGTTCCCCAGCTCCAAGACAATGCATGTGCCGGACTGTACCATCGTCGGAGGCCAAGGCGTGCTACCCGGAAAACAAATCCGCATCTCGCCTTTTGGCAAAAGCTCGTTGGGTGGGAAAAAGTTGTTGCTTGTACAGCCGGGTGTCGGCCGGAAATACTCCGGCAGCGTAATGCCACCGCCGGGGCGTTGCCCGTAAGGGTTGCGTGATTGGCTCATTTTTGGATCCTCCGAGAGTTTTTTTGGTGCACAGTTTTTTGTTTTTCTTGGTTCCTGAAGACAAGGACCTGCGTTTCCTAACCATCGCCGATATCAACTAGCATCGCTGAGCCTCTGCGTAAGTCGTCGAATTTCGGACAGCAGCTCGTCTCGAACAGTCTCCCATTCTTTTCGTACAGGAGACTTTTCTGGTGAGAGGGCTACATGCTTAAGAACTTCATCAAGGTCTTCCACCGCCTCACGTACATTTTCGTTCCTTAGCGCTCGGGACAGAGCCGCCTCGGAATACTCAGGTATGAGGGCGTGGAGTTCCCTGCAGTTCATGGTTGAGTGTGGCCTTTTTGTATTCACTTTAGCCAATATGTTAGAAGGTGGGTGGAGCGGAAATAAAGTGAGTTACGGTGAGCTAGGGGTGAGTTCAGCTTAGATTCAGAGAGGCGGGATGGTCATTAAAACACTGAAAAAAATAAGAAAATGGATGTGAGTCTGGGGAAATGATAGAGGCTGAAGAAATTAGGCGAACACTTGAGCGGGTCCTTTCATCCGCAGAGTTTGCTGGCTCACCCAGGCTGCAGTCCTTCCTAAGATACATTGTCGAACAGGAACTTGACGGTCACGGGCGCTCCATAAAGGGCAAAGTTATCGCGACAGATGTCTACGATAAGGAGCTTGACGAGACCGGTGGGGCACTAAACCTCGTTCGGGTTGAGGCCCGTCGCCTTAGGCGTGCCTTGGAGAACTACTACAGTGACGCGGGCAAATCAGACCCTTTACGCATAACTATGCAAACCGGGGGGTATCGACCACAATTTGAACCATCCGTCGCGACGAAGCCAAGTAGCGGGCAAAGCCAGTCGGCATCATCGCACTCTGGCGGTTTCTGGCGTCGCAAATTCCTGTTACCGCTCATCGGAACAACGCTTTTGTTGGCATGTGTCCTAGGATATTTTGGACTACGCGGTTCCCAATCGAACACACAGTTCGCAACCAATAAAAACCCCGCAGAATTGGCTGCGCTTCGGGAGAAGTCATTCACCAGTGTTCAGGCTGCAAACTTAGCTGAGCAAACACGGGGATTGTTTTTTCCTTTGTTCGACCTCCGACGGCAAGCCATTAACTTGGAAACGTTTCGGTATGTGATTGACCTCGATCCGCAACTTGCTGCAGGTTATGCGGGTTCGGCCCAGGTGCTCACACTTAAGTCACTTCTGACAAGCGATGCTGACGCTTCAACCGCTTTAGTTGCTGAAGCTTTGGAAATGGCAGAACGCGCTACCACGCTAGATCCCTTGGATGGTTGGTCGCAAGCCGCTCATGGCTGGACCCTTGCTGTGACTGGAGATAGTGAAGGAGCGCTTAGACGTGCCCGAATTGCCTTGGATCTTAGCCCTCAAGACGGACATACTTTGGATCTGATAGGCATCACGGCCCTAGTTGTAGATGATCCTGTGTTAATGGCCGAAGTTTCTAATCCACAACGGTCTCGACTAGGCGTGGGTCGTTTCGCATACAACAACATCTATGGGGCTGCACAACTTATGTTGGAGAACTATGGTGAAGTCATCGATGCCTTTTCCAAAGCAGCAGAGCGAGGCCATCCTGTGAGTCCGCCAAGCCTCTTTTTGCTCGCCACCGCCTATCACGAAACAGGTAATACTGTGGGGGCGGAGAAGGCAATTGTCGAAATGCTGGACACTTGGCCAGACTTCCCTGCCCGCAGCGTTGTAGAACGTTTTTTTGTGAAAGATCCTGAGACTCGTTCACGTGTGCTATCCGTGCTTGATCTTTATTCACCAAGTTGAGTTAGCGGACGTGAAGCGAGCCGAAGGGTTAACAGCCTTAATACTGTTGTTTTCGCCGCCCCAGTCGCGAGTACTCATACGCTTTTTCTCCGAGCCGTTGCGCGCGATCAGTTAGGAAAACCAGAATAAGCCAAACGGCTCGTCGCTAAAATGCGTATGGCATGAGTTTCTCGCCGACAGGATTTTCCACAACGACGTCAAAACGCGGAATATGATACTTGAAATACTGAGTAGGTACTGACGAAAATTATCGAGACTGTTGCCTATGCTGGGTTCAGACTTTTGCCACCAGTCTCGCGAAAATCGGAACTGATACCATGAGCAGCGCAAGAATCCAGAATGCCGTCGCCAGTGTCGATGCCCCAGATATGAAACCAATCAATGCTGGCCCCATAAGGATGCCTGCATACCCCGTTGTAGTAACCGAGGCGATAGCAATCCCCGGTGGCATCAAGTTTTGACGTCCAGCAGCGCTGAATAAGATCGGCACCACATTCGCGGCTCCGAGCCCAATCAAGACAAACCCAAGCATAGCAACAACCGAGTTGGTCGATAGCAGAATACTCGCGATGCCAAGAACTGCGATTGATCCGCCAACCAGCAGCACGAGATATTCCCCAAATCGCTCAACAATTCGGTCACCAGTCAGGCGGGCTAATACCATTGCGATAGAGAACAATATGTAGCCGACGCCGGCGCTTTCGGGTTCGGTGAGTTCAAGATCAATGATCAGAAGAGCGCCCCAGTCCAGCAGAGCACCTTCGATCAAAAACGTGATTGCCGCCAAAATGGCTAAGAGCAGAACAACCCCGCGCGGAACGACAATGGGTTCCGGATCCTTGCCACTGACCTCCAAAAACCCGGAGCGGGCCAGCAGCATTGAAGCCAATGCCACGGTAGCCCCCACGATGGCACAAGCCAGAACTGGGATGGACAACGACAACAACAGTGTAACCAAACCAGCGCCGAAAAACCCACCAATACTGAACTGGGCGTGAAAGTTCGACATAAGTGAGCGATTTTCGATAGCTTCAATTTCCGCGCCATGAACGTTCATTGCGACGTCGATGGTTCCAAGTGATGCTCCGAAAACGAATAAAGCTGCACCCAAAGCTATTGGCGTTTGCGATAGTGCCAGTAGGGGAAGCATGGCGATCAGACCATAGCCTCCAAGCAAAATAAGTGGACGCGCTCCACTGCGCGCTGCCAAGACACCGGTAATCGGCATGGCGACTATAGATCCAAATCCAAGACAAAGCAGGAGTAGCCCAAATTGCGTTTTATCGACGTCAACGGATTCTTTGAAAAAGGGAAAAAGGGGCGCGCAGCAGGCCAGGCAGAAACCCGCCGTAAAAAAGGCCAAACGTGTGGCTAAACGCGCCGAGTTTGTAGCCGAATGATTGGTCGGCTGGCCAATTCTCGGGGTCAGTTCACTTACACGAGAACTGTCGGTCATTTGGTCACCACACGCGTATGGGACGCGAGCAAATCTGTTGTCGCGTTGTTTGAATCTGTTACAACGGCATCTATCTCTGGGATCGCTACTGTTCGATGACGGGCTCTGAGGCCGATTTTCGCGTGACTAGTCACAACAATAGTGCGGCTTGCGGCCCGGTGCATTGCCTTCTTCATCATGGCTTCTTCTGCATCGTCCGAGCTTAAACCGAACTCAGCATCCAGTCCGCATGCTCCCAGAATGGCAACATCTGCCGAGACATCCCCAACCCGTTCGATTGCCGTGTCTCCGGTCGCAATGCCGCCTTGCGGCCTTAGACTACCACCCAAAACGTAAACCGGGACGTTCTTTCGCTGGCAGGCAATCGCAATCCAGGGCGACGGTGTGATCACAAGGCGACCCTCTTCGTGGGGCAAGTGTTCGACTATGGCAAGTGTTGTCGTGCCTCCATCGATCAGGAGTGTCGCCGCGCTGCCTATCTCTCGGATAGCGGCAGAAACCAGCTTCGCGTCAGGCGCGACATCTCCCGACAGTCTTTCATGCAATGGCGGTGCCGGAGTGGACAAAGGCACTGCACCACCGCGAACGCGTTGGGCCTTTCCCTCTGCTTCGAGGGCGAGAATATCCCGCCGGATCGTATCAACTGACACGTCAAATTCTTGAGCAGCCTCGACCGCAATGACTTGTTGACCTTCCTGCAAGCGCCGAGCCAGTTCGAGTTGACGAGTGTCTGGGACATTCAGATTCATGCAGAAACCTTCAAAATATTGCAATAAACCGCATATGCTCTTATGCGACGTCCGTCAATACTGAATAGATGCGAGCGAGATTGGGATGAAATTGAACCACGTTGCTCTTTGGACAACAGACTTGGAGCGCTCCTCGAAATTTTGGGTAGAGTTTTTTGAAGCGGAACTCAGCGACCGGTATGAGAGTGTGAACCGCCCCGGCTTTACCTCCCGCTTCGCCACGCTGCCAAACGATGACGTTCGCATCGAACTAATGGAAGGACCATGGGTAAAACCTCGCTCGCACGAGGAAGGTGGCTGGGCACACGTTGCCTTTTCAGTAGGTAGTGTATCGAAGGTTGATGAGGTCGCAGGTCGCTTCAAACACGCTGGGCTGCTAGTGTCCAAACCGAGGCAAACGGGCGACGGGTATTATGAAGCAGTGGTTCGATCTCCGGAAGGTCTCATGGTGGAGATCGTCGAATGAACTCACTTATGGCCAAAAGCGTTTTTGATTTTTTGCCGTCAACAGCAAAGGTCCAATGCTTCTTAGCCTCTAAACGCACGTCACAATTCAATTGATGAGTTTCCGCTTTGAAAGCGTGCAATAGTTGAAAAATCGGTTATCGATCAGGATCGCGCCTTTGGCGGATTGAGAGTGGACTTTGCAGATTTGCAATGTCTGCTAACTGCGCATTGCCGTCATCTGTACTTGGCGCAGCATTGGGCAATTTGGGCTCAAGTCAGTCATCTGAGTCGTTAAGTCAGATGACGGCTTAGGAACGGATAGCGGTCATTGTTGGTGGTCATTCCGAGAAATTTCGCCTGAACGTCTGCATTGAACGGCGCTGGACGTTCTTTGAAATCTGCTGAACGGCAGAGTTTCGGTCAAAGCAGACACGGGAAATAACAGACCGCGTTGCCTTGTTTGAATATCGCACTCGATCTGGCCACTCACTCGGATAAACCAAAATTCGTTGCTTTCTAAACAACGCCCGCACCAGTTTCGGCGGGCTAACCAAAACCTTGATGCTTGAGGCGAAGAGACAAAAAATGACGAATAAATGACCCCGCAAACTGCGGGGCCACAAAGGGTTTGACGAAAAGGCGACTCAACTTTTTTGAGGTTGAGCGACGGCCTAAGTTAGCTGGCAAGTGCAAGGTTGCATTTACGCCCTTCTTCCATAGCCTTCTTTGTACCGGTTAGGTCCACAATGAAATTTGCGGACTTCTTTGGAAATGCGATCAAAGTCTGTCCTTCGGCCACGGCAGTCGCCATATTCGCGTCCTTTACAACGATATAGCCACCAGAGTAGTCATCCGCTAGCTTCTTGCTTTTTATGCCTTTTGCGCGACCTTCATACACGAAGTCGTCAATTGCTATTTCTATTTTTTGACGGTTTTTGATGTCTATGTCAGCTTGCGTGAATACTCCCAAGTAACCGTGTTTTTGGTTTTTGGTTAGACCCATTTGCATGACGTTCCCGCTCTCGAAGACTTTTTCTATCAGGCATGTACCAGAGTCGTTGTCAGCATAAACCGTCCAGCCTTCAACCTCACTGTAAATCTCGAAGTTGTCGCTACTTGCCGGAACCGGGTCTTTGGCAGCGGCAACAGTTGCATATGCGGAGATTGCCGCGGCGGCAAAAATGGCAGCATATTTCATGTATTCCTCCCAATTAGATGATGCGTCGCGAAGCTACCTACGACGCAACAAAAGCAAATATTTCGATGTGAATTCATTTCAACGAGTGAAAGCGTCGTTTGCAAACAACTGCTCGAAAAGCACTGCGGAACGTCGGTGAACACCTATAGCCTGAACAACTCGCAAGCTCTTCTTTCAAAATACAAATCTTTTGTGGGAGTTTTGATCCAAACTCATGATGGCTTCGTACCTATCATACCCCTAACTGATACCCACTGTCGTCTCCCATCCCATGAACGACCGTGGGTTTTTTCGCCAGTTCCATTGGTTCGTGTCTGGAAATGACTAGGGGCTGCACCCAAAACAGAACTACAAAAGCTCGTCGCTGCATTTACAGAAGTATTTTCCATCTCGTGGATGCTTTTTGAGTAATTGTTTGGAATAGCTCCAAAAAAGTATCAACCAACATAAGCAACCGTACAATTCTAAGAAGGTGCTCGGTTAACTCGCGACCAAAGCTCTCCATCTCGAGGGGTGTGCGCATTGCATGCTCCGACTTTTAAGCAGTTGGATCTATCAAATATCCAAATTGGATACATAAATAGAGCAAGCATCGAAATATCAGAATGTTTCCCGTAGTGAGTGCGGGCGTCATTTGATTACCTAGCACTTTCCTACAGCCCCGCGTTGATCCTATCCTAGGGTAATCGACGCGGGGCAACAGATAGAATCACCTCTACAAGCAAATAGTCTGCAACTTTGTCATTGTTCCAGTTCACTTTGTTTCTTGATCCTAAAAGAAAACGTATAAAGTGATCGAACTAGGTTAGCTTCCCGCCCTACTCGGGCTGGACGCGGTTACTCGTCGCATCCAACCTGAACTTAAATTTGTGAGCAATGCAGACGCCAACGGCTTGCTTTTGCAGACGACCATTCAAGTATGACCGGAATTCCTTTGGCGATAGTCAGAGGGTGCCAATCCCGTTACCTTCTTAAATGCGCGGCTGAAATTATTTGCGGTTTCGTATCCTAGCATGGAGGAGATACTGGAGACTGTCTCGCGCGTATCTGTAAGGAGTTCCTCGGCCCTTGCTACCCTGATATCGTTGACGATTTCGCGAAAACGAACCCCTTCGCTTGCTAACTTCCGTTGTAGTGTGCGAACGCCAAGATCGAGCGAACGCGCGGTGGCATCAATCGACATTTCCTCCCGATGAAGTTGTTGCCAAACCACCTCCTCGACTTGTCCTCTAAGTGTTTGAGGTGGGCCGCCCAATCGTTCGCGTGAAATATCTCCGACAGTTGTCGAGCCTCCGCTAAGTTTTTTGGGCGCGGCTTCGGAGCTCAAAGCCGAAGCTTCAAACTCAACCCCAAGGCGGGTGGCGTTCCAGATTACAGGACAAGCGTAAGTGTCTTCTGCCTCGACAAACCCAGGAACTTTCGGGAAGTCCAAGAGCACGGCCGATGGCTTCCAATCGTTTCCTAAATACGCGCGGAATATGCTCAGAAAAACCCCAACGGCCGAGAAACCGATGTCCGGATACGCGAAATGCGAGCGAAGTCCAAAACGATAACAGTAGCGCGCGCTAGTGCCCGAAGTTTCAAGCCACGCGCGATCCGTGGACGAATGAAATGGCATGACGGCAGAAGCTCGTATTAGCGCTGCCCCCAGCGTTGGAGCAGAAAGAACGTAACTCCCCCAGGCGCCGTAGTCAGCGACAGTGAGATACGGTGACCACAACAATCCGATGTTTTGTTGTCCCGTGGATCGTGCGGCTTCGTGCACAAAGGTCGCCAAGGCATGCTCCGAGATGTAACCGCCTCTTTCCTCAATGAAGTGAACAGGAAGATCGGCAGAGTCAAAAGCACGCAACAAGCGTCTTTCCCCAGCGGCCTCAAGCACAAACTGGGGCATCGCGCCCAAGGCCTTGGCCGAAATCATCGGTGGTAGGTTCAATCCGTCAACCCGCTTGTTCGCCCGCGTGTCGTGAAATGATACGCATCGGCTGAACGGATGTGCAAGCTTTCCCTAAACAGCAGGGAGCATTGCAATATGAAAATACTTCGGCCATTACACGGCGGTTTTTCGATGCATTTTTTGGGAATGGTGCTCGGCGCAGGTATTTCTGCTTCACCAGTTTTCTCCCAGTCCTTCAACGACACGGGCGACATCCTTGCACGATCAGCCGAGGTCGAGGACATCGAGTACAAGATTATGGTGCAGCGTGCCACCCAGACGGCCATTTGGGGAATGCCTGCCGCCGGTATGATCGATTTCCTCAAGGGCATTCGCCGCGACCTCGGTGGCGACTACAATGACATCATTTATCTCAACAAGCCGTTCGACTCCAAACATGGGTTTCTTACGGCCAACGATGTTACGGCCTATGCTTGGGCTTCAATGACCTCCGAACCCGGTCCCCTTGTCATTGAAGTGCCCGCTGCCACCGACAAGGTGAACTACTTCGGTACAATCGTGAATGCTTGGGATGTTCCTATTGTGGACGTAGGTCCCGATGGTTTCGATGAAGGTGTCGGCGGCAAGTACCTCATGCTACCCCCAGGCTACGAAGGGGAAATGTCGCTGGAGGAATTAACTGAAGCGGGATACCTTCCCTTTGAAACAGATACCTACGAATATGGTTTTTCGTTCCGGCCAAAACTGACGAATGGCGGAACGGACGCCGATGCGGCCGAGTACGCTCAGACGATCAAAGTGTACTACCTGTCCGAGGCCGACAATCCGCCACCCAACAACTATCTCGAAGCGTCAGAAGTGCCGTACGACTCGCTTCCATACTACAACGAGACATTCTTTCAGGACCTGAACGATTACGTTCAAAACAACCCGATCCGTCCACAAGACAAGGTTATGGTGAATTTTCTGAAAGATCTCGGGATCGAGAAGGGAAAGCCTTTCGAACCAAGTGAACTTCAAATGCAGGCAATGAACGAGGGATTGTTGCTCGCGTACGCCTCGATGCAGAACTACTTTGTGACGCCCGGGAAAGCCATGATCCCACTTTGGGTCGACGATAGCGGCGAGATGAGGAGCCAGTGGTTGATTTGGGATTTCGCGGATGGTCAACCCGAGGCTGGTTTCCCCTATGAGACTGAGACCGAAGTCCTTGTGGATGCGCGTGCGGGCGGCAGTTATTTCTGGATTACATACCTGCCGAAACAACTGGGCGGAGGTACATTTTATCTGACAGGCCTGCGCGACAGCGACGGGGAAATGTACGATCACAATCAGACCTATAAACTGAACGTCCCAGCGGATACACCTGCCGACGATTTCTGGTCCGTGATTGTTTATTCGATGGAGACCAAGAGCTTCATTCGGAACGTTGATCCTGTCGGTTTGTCCGAGCGCGACACTGATGCGATGCAGGCTAATGAAGACGGTTCTTACGACATCTTTTTTGGACCAGAAGCACCGGAAGGCATGGAAAGCAACTGGATACCAACCACAGAGCCGTACTTCCTTTTGTTTCGTCTATATGGGCCGCAAGAAGGATGGCTGGAGAGTGGCTGGATGCTAGGCGATCTAGAAAAAGTAAACTGATCAAAACAAACAGTAATTCCCAATGGAGCGAACAATGAAAACAAAGTCGTTAGCTGTGCTGACTGCCCTGATACTCGCATCGCATTCTTCAGCCCAAGAATTCAAAGCCGACGTTCCTGAGAATGTTCTTACACCAGACAAGGTCGAGACCCAGACGCTTGGTGATCTGGAATTCTTCGATGGTATGCCATCACCTGAGACGGTGGAGAAAGTCTTCGACAACCTTGATCTGATCAGAGCAACGACGGCTTTCCTGGATGGCATGAAGATCGCTTCGCTTCGAGCTATGTTTCAGGGATACGAAGACTTGGGCGTCAATCCCAATGACGTCGTGATTGCAGAAGACCTGCTGGACGCGCGGTCCATCTGGCTGACGCCCAATACAACCACAATCTACATTGGTTCGAATGTCGATATCTCGGATGGCCCGATGGTGATTGAGGTTCCGGCAGGCCTGCTTGGGTTGCTTGATGACGCCGCGTTTGACTATGTGACGGATATCGGGGCGCTTGGCGCGGATAAGGGAGAAGGTGGCAAGTATCTACTTTTGCACAACGACGATGAAACGCCGGTGCCCGAGGGCTACTTCGAACTACGCACAAAGACATATGAGCACTGGTTGTTGCTAAGACGCTCGCCAGACGCAGACGGAGATACGGCTGGCCCTGTTGCCGAGATCAAGGCGGGTCTGAATATCTATCCGCTTAGTGAAGCGGACAATCCTCCCGCGGAAATTTTCCTGAATATCTCCGGTGTTCAACACAACACTGTTCACGCGAACAACGAAGACTTCTTTGAAGAGATCCACGTCGCACTCGAAAACAATCCAATTGGTGCGTTCAGTCCGGAAATTGTAGGAACGTTTGCTTCCATAGGGATCAGGAAGGGCGAGCCCTTCGAACCCGATGCCCGTATGCAGGCCATTTTCAAGGAGGCAGCAGCAATCGCAAACGCCACGGCGCGAGCGATCACGTATGCCTCGCGCGATCCGGGAGTTTTCTTTTATGAAGACCGGCAATGGAACTCACCGTTCCAACGCCAGAGCTATCTTTTTCTTGAGGACGGCGCGCGCATCCTCGATGATCGGTCGTACTTTTTCTATATGGCAACGGGCATAACGCCTGCGATGACCTCGCCACCGGTCGGGACGGGGTCTGTCTATGCGATGACAGCGCGAGACAGCAACGGACAGTACCTTGACGGCTCAAAAACCTATAAGGTAACGCTACCGGCGCCGGTTCCCGCCGAAAACTTTGCGTCGTTTATGTTGTATAGCGGACAGACTCGGTCAATCCTTGAAACTGACCAGCAATCCGGTGGTATCGACTCTAATAGACCGGGGATAAAACCTAATGAGGATGGGAGTACCAGCATCTATTTTGGTCCAGAAGCCCCAGAAGGTTGGGAGAACAACTGGGCGCAAACCATGCCCGGGCAAAGCTTCAACGTGATGATGCGCCTCTACGGCCCGCTCGAGCCTTGGTTCGACAAGACCTGGCGTCCCGGTGATCTGGAACTGGTAGAATAAAGCGACAACCGCGACTATCGGGCGACGCTACTTTTTGGCGTCGTCTGACATTTTTTCGGTGTCCGCTTCGGGCTCGAAGAAGACATTCGCTGTCCAAAGCATGAATGTCTGCTGTGCGGACAGAGTTGCCGTCCGCCTGGATAGCCCGATTGTCCGGTGATGAATGCTGATGATCAAAATGCAACAAAGCACCAATGTTTCCATGGGCGCTTTGGTTAGTATGAAGGCTCTTACCGTGCCAGTTGGTAGCGCTTCATCGACATAGAAGATGCATCGATCATGCTCATAAACTTCTCAGCAGCCGGAGCAGAGGCAAAGCTGTCCATGGATGCTTGCGCTGCCTCCGCGCTTTCCCAATTGACGACAACCGCCCATTTGTCGTCTGCGAAGGCGGCTTGCCGGGAGATGAAGCCAGGCTGTTTACTGACGTACTCGTCCTCAATGGCCTTGTCGACCGGTTCGAACGCTTGAGCTGAAACACCCTCGGCAAGGTCCATTGTCACAATCTCGATTACACCAGCATCTTGAGCCATAGCCGCGCCTCCCAGCGTCATCATTAAGGTGATCAGGAACGCTTTCATATTGGCACCCGATCAAAACTTGCCGTTGTCATGAGCCATTTCCGCAGGGATATCGGCGATCACGTCCCAATGCTCAACGATCTTGCCGTCTTCGACGCGGAACAGATCATAGAACGCTGTTGGTTTGTCAGCGAACGTTCCATCAGAGGCGGTGAAGACAAAGTTACCCTCGGCCACAACAATGTGGACATCCGTGTAGATCATCTGGATGCCTTGCTCGGCCATGCCAGCAAGAGCAGCACGTAAACCGTCCAGACCGTCAGCAATGTTGCTGTTGTGCTGGATGTAGGTCTCCGTGGACAGGAATTCGGTGATCCGGTCAACGTCGCCATCTTTCAGGATGGTGTTCACAAAGTCTGTGACCAGCGCTTTGTTCTCAGCGGTCTTGTCCAGATCTGTGATCTCAGTTGAACCATCGGTCTGAGTATGCCCCGAAGGATTTGGCGGTGTAATTTGGGTCAGGTTGTCCCAGTGCTCTGCAACCTTTCCGTCCTCGACGCGGAAAACATCGAACCCCACCAGAGTGTCAGCACCGAACGCCTGAGCGTTGTTGTAGGTCGTATGCAGGACAACCATGTTGCCTTCCGCGATCACCCGGTGGATATCCACCTCGATCCCGCTTTCTTTCAGACCAGGAATGAAGCCAAGGATCGGCGCAGCCCCCGTGGGGACGGCTGGGTTGTGCTGGATATAGTCCTTTGCCAGAAGCTGTTCGGCGGCAGTTGCGTCGAAGTTGACAAAAATGGCGGCTACGGCCTCCATTACGAGTTCTTTAGGTGTCATTGTTGTAGTCCTCTCTTGGTTTGATTTGACGACATTCACGCGGCGCAAGCCTGCACTGAGGTGATCGTGAATTCTGTGCCCCAGGGATCGACCTTCTGGCCGGGCGTGAGACTTGCGGGGTCAGCCAACAGCTCAACACTCGCGAGACCTGTGGTTTCGACAGAGCGCGGGCCTGCCCCCTTTGATTGCCAAGCATTCGCGGCAAGATGGTGATGGTAGCCACCGGACCCGAACCAGCGGGCTGAGGGCAGCTCAAATGTCTGAACCATACTCAGCTCGTCAGTAACGAACTTGGCTGCCTTGCTGACATCACCGACACGTAAATGAACGTGTCCGATGACTGTGCCTTGCGGTGCGCCTTGCCACTGTGTGGCATCCTCCGTTAGTGATTTCAGGTCGAGCGGGTGCGTTGTCATGTGGATGGTATCGCCTTGGCGTTTCCACGCTTCGCGAGGCAGATCACGATAGATTTCGATGCCGTTTCCTTCGGGATCGTTCAGATACAGCGCCTCGCTGACACCGTGGTGGGATGCGCCATCCAGGCGAACACCGCGCTCATCCGCGTAGATCAGCCATGCGCCGAGGTCTTGTTTGGACGGCAACAGAAATGCGGTGTGAAACAGCCCCGCCTCTTTGGGAAAGGGTTTGGCATTGCGGTCCTGGCGCAGCTCGATCAGCGTGCCGGCCTCGGTGCCGAGGCGGGCGCTTTCACCGTTGCGTTCGACTAGGCCAAGGCCGATCACGTCTTCATAAAAGGTTGCGGTCTTATCCAGATCGCGCACCGTCAGGGCGACCTGACCTATTGAGATGGGGGCGTCTGACGTTGCCATGTTCTTTTCTCCTGCGATTCAGCTTGAGAGGAACTTAGCGATGGTCTTTTCTCCATGAAATGGCGATAAGAGCGAGTGTGTATCGCACAAATGGAGACAATGCTATGGACCGGATCGACGGGATGCAGAGCTTCGTGGCTGTTGTGGAATCCGGTTCTTTTGCCGCCGCCGGACAACGGCTTGGCATTTCAAACAAGCTGGTCAGCAAACGTGTGGCCCAGCTCGAAAACATGGTTGGGCTGAATCTTCTCCATCGCACCACCAGGTCTATGTCGTTGACCCACGAGGGGGAGCGATATCTGGAAGGAGCGCGACGGGTGCTGGCTGAATTGGAGCAGTTGGAGACTGAGTTTGACGCTTCAGAGGGCTTGAAGGGCATCGTTCGTGTGGCGGCGCCCCTTACCTATGGCGACACGGCGGTGGCTAAAGCAGCAAGCCGTTTCGTAGAGCAACACCCGGACGTCACAGTCGAATTGGACTTGTCGGATCATTATGCTGATCTGGCCAAGGGCGGTTTCGATATCGCAATACGGATCGGCGCGCTCAGCGACTCCAGTTTGGTCGTTCGCAAGCTCGGTGAAACGCATATGAAAGTCGTCGCGACTCCTTGCTACCTTGAAGAACATGGCACACCTTCACATCCTGCGGAACTCTCGGACCACATTTGCATTCGAGATGCGAACAACCCCGATCCAAACCGCTGGCCATTCCAGATCGAAGGGCAAACCGTGCAGGTGCCTGTCTCTGGCCCATTTCTGGCAAACAGTCCTCCCGCCTGCCTCGTACCGACGCGTGCCGGGAGCGGCATCTTCATATGCCCAGATGTGTTTTTGGGGGACGACCTTGAAACCGGACGTCTTGTGCAACTCTTTCCGGAGTTCCATTCCCGCACTTTGCCGATCCAAAGCGTGCAGTTACCTTCGGCCTTTCGAAAGCCGCGTGTAAGGGCCTTTGTGGAGTTTATGCGTGAAGAGATTCGGGCGTAGGTCGGCTCGAAAGTGGCCATTCGTGCAGTGTGCAGCATTTGGTAGGTATGGGCTCGTAATCGACCTTCGCTGCCTCCCGTTTAGATGACTGGAGACAGCCCGAAGCGGACCTTCACTATGAGCTTTGCACCCTCTAAGATGCGGACATAGCCGCTTTTGGTTTGAGCGACTTTTCTATGGAGGTTTCGACGGAACTGAGATTGTTTTGAGTCCATCGGTGGCGGTATGCCCAGACAAGCAGGCGGCGGCAACTTTCTCACCAAATTTAAGACAACTCTCAATGGGCCAATCTTCATGGAGACCATGAACAACGCCGGAGCAGAAAGCATCACCCGCTCCCACTGGGCTGATGATTTCTTCAGCAGGTATCGGGTCCGGCGCGAAGGCAATTTCAACCTCGGTTTCACAACATACGATTTGCGTTGGGCTATGAATAATGACCGCTCGATTGACCCCACCGGATTTTAGAAAGCGAGCTGCTTTCATCATTTCGTTGGGATCAGACTTTTGCGTGAGATTAATGCCTGTTGCCGCCTCGGCTTCGAGCTCATTCGCAAACAGAAAATCGATTTCGGCAAGCGTCTTTGACACAATATCCGCGTAGGCGTCGGACCTGAACGATGCGAGGTCAACGCAAGTGCTCATGCCTTTGGCGCGGGCAGCTGACAACAGCAATGCTGCTCTAGTTTTGCCCTCTGGCAGGACCTCATCCAGTTTGTCTAGTAACGTTAAATAGCCAAGATACAATAACTTAATCCCGGCGTCCGATAGCTCATCAATATTAACCGACGCCGCATCAAATAAACTGTTAGCACCTCGGTGGTGAAAGAAGGTGCGGCTGTCACCTTGCACGTTCATCACATGGGTCTGGGATGTTGTTGCACGCGTTGTTCGCAGTAGGCCGTCTAAAGGCAACCCCGCTTCTGCGCATAGACGCAAGACTTCGTCGCCCAAAGCGCCTGCGCCTATCAGACCAATTGGAATTACTTGGTAAGACACGCCCATGGCTTTCAGGCCCAAGGCTACATTGGCGGGTCCGCCACCAAGGTCGACATGCTGGTTTTTTATTAGTGCTAGACCTGACTTTTCAGGCCAGTGCGAAATTGAGTGAACTGTATCAAGTATCCAATTCCCCGCACATGCAATGCCTTGTCTCTCTTTTTTCGGCTGAATCGGATCGAGCACGATATGTTCCCACATAGAAAATGATGCTGCCTTTAGAGTATCAGACCTCTTTAAGCCTCGCACTCTAAAGCCACACCACCGGTGGGCTTTCCAGTAGCTCTCAAGCATGTATCATGGGGTGTTTGATAACGCAGCGGCATTGAGCACTATGGGCTCAGTGTTTCCGTTCTCTGCGGCTTGCATGATTGACTGGTCGCAGCCCAAACCGGACATTCGATACTGGAACTCGCAACTCCAGAGATGCAGGAAGAGGTACGTATCCGAAAGTCGCTTAGAGGGGAATTTTGCAGTAAGCCACACATGACCCGTCTAACACTGATCTAGCGACGCCGTTCCTGACATCCGACAAAAAGCGGTGGAACTGTTAAGTGTATTCGAGTGTTCGAAGATCGGATGAATAACAAAAGGTGCTGCGGGAGAACGATTAGTCTTTGTTCGATACTTTGTTGCTGTTGATTTCGTAAACATCCGCAGATACTTCCAATCCGGCGTTCAGCAGCGCTTCATGGATGTTTGTGTACAACTCCTCCCGGCCTTGGAACATGCTGGGATAGTTAGGGAAAAATACCCATGCATAGTAGATGTAGGGCTGGCTTGATCCGTTCTTCAAGCGAATTGACGGCTGTGGTGATTTCATGACCGTGCTACACTTTCCAACCGCATCCGAAAGCAGATTAACTATGGTGGTAGGGTCTGCTTTGTTGGAAATTTGTACTTCGAACACTTCCGCATATGGGCTGTTTTGACCGTGAAGGTTCAAAAAACGCTGTCGTGACAGCTGTCCATTTGGAATGACATAAGTTCCTCCGCTCCATCCTCTTAACCGAGTAGAGCGCCAATTGATGTCGATGACTTTGCCTTCCGTTCCATCATCGAACCGCAGCCAATCGCCGATTTTGAAAGACCGTTCCATTCCCACGGCTATCCCGGCAAAAAAGTCACCAAGAGTTTGTTGCATTGCAAAAGCGCAAACTGCGGCAACAGCCCCTGTCGACAAATACAGCTCGGTTGGTGCTATATCCTTGACTGCAAGAAAGACCAAAACGCCGATGAGCCAAAAGAGTGCATAGAGAATTGTCAGTGTAAGATGCGAGTGTTGGCCAGAGTGGCCACTGTACGTGTGATATCGAACCCAGGTTTCAACCAGCCTTGCGAGACTGGATGCGACAGCGAGGTACACAAGGAGTTCGGATAGTGTCAGGACATGTCGCGTCCAGTAGAATGACTCACCGATTTCTGACAGGGCGGCAGTTAACTCATAAAGTCCAAGTGCCCCAGCTGGCAGGAGGAACATGTCAAGTATGGCTGCTGGCCAAAGATGAACGCGCGCGCAATTTCGAATGTGTGGGCTTAGCAACGCAAGGCGCCAAACAAGAAGAAAAACGACGGCCGCAAAGGCGAGGACGAGTTGTGTTGACTCTGCCGTCAAAACATCGGATGGATTAGACATCGGTATCTTCTACGCTTACCTTGATTTTAGCGATGACACGGGCTGGGACCATTTTTTTGGAGTCAGAGCCAAGACAGTTAAAGCCGTTTGCTTGAATCAATTTCTCATTTGCCCCAGATTTCATTTTCGTCTCAGAAACGCTGGCCGATATATAGATAGAGCAAGCCATCACCATCGTCATTGAAGGCGTAGTCGATAGAGTAGTCGAGCCTGTTCTGCTTCGACAACCGATAACGCAAGCCTGCACCATACCCGGCACCACCTCGGTCAAATGACAAGGAATCCAAACCTGATCCACCACCACCTGCTCCTGCGAACAAGACATATCCGAAACGTTGAGAGAGGCGGCCGCGGTATTCGATCTGTGCGGATGTCGACCAGTCAGCGAGAGCATCAAATGCAGAAAACCCCCTCAACCCATCGACGAATCCGACACCACACCCATCAAAGAATGGAGCTTCTTTAGCTGCACCGCACATTACCGCCCGCCAAGCGATAACGCCTTTCCGTCCCACCGGATTGTAGGACGCCAACGAAAGGACACCTTTACCGTAGTTTCTGTCACTTATTGTCAGTCTATCATTGAGAATTTTGTCTGTGACATCGCCATACGAGAAGTTGCCGGTCACCAACAGTCCTGAACTTGGATAAAAGGTATCGTCCCTTGTGTCGTGCACAACATCGAATGTCAGCCTTTTCAATAGGATATGCAAATCGGGTTGTAGAAAATCTGGGAGTTGGCGGATGAAATCGGAGTTGAGTGACAACTGAGAATCCGCAAAAGCATATCCAAACCCGATTTTGGTCGTGTCTGTGAAACCATACTCCATACGAATGGCATAACCATCAACTGACTGCGTTAAAGGTAGTTCAAAGCTGCCGGATATCGGTAGATCGTAATTCAAATCGGCATCTACATAAATTGCACCTACAGTCCATCTCCCTTGATTGAAGTTAACCGTTCCTCCGATTCCATATCCCGAGGATCCCTCATTCGTTCCGAAGTATCCGGCACCAATACCGGAAGTCTTTGATCCTGGGAGGGCAAATAGGTATCCAGCGCCAAGTGTTGCGCCACTTCCTATCGTTTCGTTCGAAAACGGAATAGGTGCAGCTATAAAATCTCCACTTCGAACGCCCACGTCGGAGTCAGTTGCTACATCATCAGTAATCCTCACGGCTCGGTTAGCTGGATCCAAGGCCCACAGGGTTGAGGGTAAAACCAACAATAAGGAAGCCACGAAAAAGGATTTTAGCCGACCGCTTAGCTCAAGGTTACATGTTGCTTTCGACAGGTCCTTGGTCTGCGAACTCTCAAGTTTGACAGTACCAAATCGTTTCACTTTGTTACCGAGAGCAAATATGTGTGGAACGCTTTTTCTCCAAATTGCGTAGATCCACAGGTGAGCTGTCAGAACATGTTGAATTCTTCTAGCTCGACGTACCGCTCGCCAGATCAAGATTAATAGAAGCGGGGCGAGTAAACCTGCTGTCGTCAATTTACAAAAACTCTCGCTAATAAAAGCTTGAAGCCAACTCTGCTTGAGGCAAAGTCGCAACGGGTGAATGCTTGTAGTTGATCCAGAATAGGGTCACGCCGATTGCAAGAACACAAATGGCACCTACCAAGCGCGTACTCAGTTCGAAGGTTTGTCGCCGCTTATCCGTCATGTCAAAGCGGCCATGGGCCCAGCTGCGGCCCCAAAGGGCAGCAATGCCAATGGCTGACATTGCCATAGCCATGCCGAGTGATATTGCGCAAACCATCAGAATTGCTGGTACGATTAAGTCGTTTGCAAGCCCAAAAAGCATGACAATTAAAGCGCCGGTGCACGGCACTATACCGACAGCCGCCGCGATCCAAACGCTGCCCGCTGGAGCAGTGCTCGCGGCGCAGGCGGCGCATCCGTGAACATGGTGATCGTGGTGATCGTGATCATGTGCCTGGGCTCCGAGATCCCCAGCTTTCAACGCAAGCCGCGTTGCTGAAAGCGCTTTCCATAGCATGAACATACCAATCGCAATAATCAGCCCGTAGCTGACTAGGCGAATGGCTCGATAGTCTGAAGGTGCTGCACCAGTGGTTTGACGTACGGCGAAATCCAACAAGAACACAACTACCACGGCCGAAACAACGTGAATTATTGCTATACGGAAGCCCATCACGAGTCCGCGCCGCAAGCTACCGCCAGAGCCGATAAAATAGGAAATAACGACCGCTTTTCCGTGCCCCGGGCCCAAGGTGTGTAAAGCGCCGTATCCGAAGGCAAGAAATAAGGCTGTAAACAATGCCCCGGTTGTTTCTCCGTTCCGGATAGATGTCATGGCCGTTGTGAAAAGGCTGTTTACCCATACCTGCGCGCGGTCCAGAACAGGCAGATCCGACATTGATGATGCAACAATATTCTGCGGCGTTCCGGATATTGTGACGTTTGCCATACTGTATGACACAGGGATGTCAGTAGATCCGTCGACGAGGAACAGTTGATGTACCCCAGGCTCGTGCCGCAGAACGCCGGACAAACGAATACTTTGAAAACGGTTTTCTAGAATCAAACCTTTTGGGACCGACACATGGACGATCTGGTTTGGCAGTGGAGGCGGAGTGTGGATACAAGCGCCTATCCAAGGCACCAGAAGGAATTCATAAACTTTTCCCGCCGTGACAGACAGTGGCGGCGCATAGCCGTCCAAAGTCAGCTCAGCACCTAGGAGTCTGGTGGTCACACCCGTTGATTCTTCTTCGCGCCGCTCCATGACAACTAGACGCTGTTCCAAAAGCTGGTCAGCATTGAGCCCAGCTGCATCTAACCTGTTGCGGGCCTGCTCGGCTGCTTTGCTAGCTTCGGGGTCATTTTGGCCTTGTTCCTTGGCAATTTGGTCAAGCAGAATTTTCCGCAGGTCGGACTTATGCTCGTACTTCATTTCCAGAAACGGGTCGTCATAAGGCTCTACCGAGGGCACAAGGGCATCCCACGAAACAAGGTTATCTTCTGCGGCCAGCAACGGCACTGCCGCAAAGAAGAAAGCGAATGTAAGAAAAGCCATTGCGGCTCCGCGCATCGAGAATCTTGGCATCCGGCTAATCCCTTCCGTTCAGATTTTTAAGTTGAACCATTCGAGTTTCGCGGGGCTCAACTTTTACGTACCGCAACGTTAGAAAGGTACTTTTACTCCCAAAAATGCGCCGGAAAGGGTAACTTCACTGAAAGGTCCAAATTCGCCTAAGTCCCAGTCCAAGTATCGGTAGCCGACGGTTAGGTCGACGGAATTTAACCTGTAGTTAATGGCTGCCGCTGCTTGCCACGTTAGATCACTGTCGCCGGTGCCGATGTCTGCGTAGTAGCTGAAATACCAATACTCATTGATATTTGTCTCACCTCTGAAGCCAATAACCGCATCCCAGTTTGTGCCAGATTCCGACTCGGCGATTGGAGCGCCAAGTCCACTAACACTTACGTCGCCGTCTAAATACAAGGCCCTTGCACCACCGGTGATATCAAGAGACCCACCACTAGTCTCAAGCACGCGGTAGCCGGCTCCAAGTGTGGTTATGAAGCCTTTGAGACCAATATCCGCAGTAACTGGAACACTTGCTCCGCCCAAGTTGACGGAAGTGCTATCAGACTCATCAACATCAAGATAGATGACGTCAGCTATCAAAGACAATCGGTCGTTTCGCGCGACGAGAGTGCCCATGACACCAAAATTCAGGTCCTCGACAATCTTGTCTATGCTGATATCGACATTGCCACCAGTTGTGGTTTCTCCCCCAACGGACGCTCCCCAGAAGTAGAGTTGGGCACCCCATTGCCAATCTTCCTCAGCTGCTGCCGTGGATGCTGTAAGTGTCGCTGCGGCGAGGGTAGATAGTGTAAGTTGTGGTAGATTTTTGGGTTCGAGAAAATTCACTTTTCATCCCTTCCGATTGCGTACAACATCTTCACTCGAGAGTGTTTTTGTAGATCACCCCGTCTTTCATAATGATTTTGATGTTTTCGCGATCCGTCACTGAGCTTAGGTCTTCGAGAGGATTGCCGTCGACTAGCAACAAGTCTGCCAACGCGCCTTCTTCAACGCGCCCGATCACACCTGGGTATGGGTTTCTTGGCCCGGAAAGCTGGAGCAACTCTGTAAAGTTACCGGTCGACATTTTCAGTATTTCGTAGGGCGTAAACCAGTCCAGCAGCCGTTCCATCTGTTCGACCTGCTCACTGACACCAATTCCTGGCCCAGGGCTGATAAAGATGTCGGTTCCGTGGACAACCTTTAGTTCAGGAAGCCCCTTGATCCACTCATAGACTGATCCCGTACCTTGGCACACAATAGCTTGTTTTGCGTTCTGCGCATCATTCAGTCCAGGCTCGCTGCATAGCGTAAACGGTTGAATACTCAACCAGATCCCATCTTTCGCCATCCTCTCCAACGTTGGCTTGTCGAGAAGTTGACCATGCTCGACCACCTTAATTCCGGCATCAATTGCTTGATTAACGGCTCGAGGAGTGTAGCCGTGTACGGTAACGTAAGTTCCCCAGTTTTCAGCGGCTGCTGTAGCTGCTTGGATTTCTTCAAACGTAAACTGCGTAGTGTCTAATGGGTCATTGGGTCCGCTAACTGAACCGCCAATAGCAAGTTTGACCTGTGATGCTCCAAGCCGCAGTTGCTCGCGTGTCGCGGCGAGCACCTTTGGGACCCCATCTACCAGTGTACTGTTTCCCGTTAAGTCGGTGATTGGCGGTTCTCCACCCAGCAATGGGTTGCGCTCGTTCCTAAATCTGAAATCCGCATGGCCGCTTGTTTGAGATATCATTGAACCTGACGGGTAAATACGAGGTCCGACAATAGAACCCTCGTCAATCGCACGCTTGAGGCTAAAAACCTCACCGGCCATATCGCGTGCTGTGGTCACACCATTCATCAGCATGTTTCGAGCCGTATCGACCGAACGGATGGATTGGTAACCTGGCAACTCGAAAAGCACGTCAGCGAACGTAATCCCAGACAAAGCTAAGTGAGAGTGTCCCTCAATGATGCCGGGCATCAGAGTGTGCCCATTGCCCTCAACAACCAGGCCGTCGTTTGCCGAAAGTTCTTCTTGCGAAATCTTTGAGATAATATTGCCGTCGATGAGGACGTTCACATCTTCTATGAGCGTTTCATTTACGCCGTCAAAAACATCAACATTGGTAATGAGTACAGAGCTATCTTGCGCGTTCGCTGTGGCTCCAAAGATCGAGGCCGTGTAAAAAATTGCTCCGAATAATCTGTTGCAAGTCATGATGTTCTCCTTGATTTGGAGGGCTCTCTACCGGTCAAAGATTTTTCGGTTAAGCGGCGCCATGGAGCTTGATGAGGTGTGACATTTGTTGTTTTGAGTCGGGTATACCGGCTATGGCTACTGGCTCACCTCGCCTCTAATCGGTACGCCGGCCGAGACATTCTGAACCACTGAGTCGTCCACAACGATGGTGCCATTGACTATCACATAGGGAATACCTGACGATGGGAGAGAGTTTTTTCCGTTTTCCGGCCCGGAATTATCGGTCACGTTTTCCGGATCGAAAATTGTAATATCCGCGACTGAGCCCTCCTGAATGCGCCCGCGAAGTTTCATCTGCGGGACGTGGTCTTCCAGAAATGCCGCTGGCTCGTAGGTCATCTTAGAAAGCGCGTCCATCAGCGAGATGGCGCCAGTTTCCCGCGCCATGCGGAGTACTTTTGCATGAGTACCAGCACCCCGAGCGTGCCCGGCGCCCGCACCGTACGGCGTCTCGAAATCACCATTCAGCCCGCCGTCGACTATGTAGGGCATCGCGTCTGAACCAACGATTACACCAGGCCTGGTCATCGCCTCCATGATGTACTCGTCTTTCATTGTGTACATTAGCAACTGTGTTTCAGGCGCTTCCGTCCGCAGTCGATCAAACTCTTCGTCGTTCAGCGGCTCTCCAGTTTCTGTTACAATGTAGTCTGACGCTTCAACGCCCAATCGCTCCTTATATCCGGGCTTGTTGTAGTCTGCATCCACGTAGGTTCCTGCGTAATTATACGGATAGAATTCACCGATGACCTTCTGCCCTTGCGCACGTGCGTTGTCGATTAAATCCAAACACTTCTCTGTCAAGCCAAGGCAATTGCTTGGAACGTGGTGAACCAGCAGCGGAACGTTGTTTTCCCTGGCAATTGTCAGCATTTCGGTAATACCCATGAAGCCGCTGGGTGGAATTTGAGAGAGATACCGAACGTGTGTTGTTATCGGGAGATCGTACTTTGCCGCTAGAGAAGTAACGGCCATGACCTCCGGACTTCCAACAACGGTGTAGTACCCAATCGGGTATGCAATCCCGATACCACCCTGCTGCAATCCTTCTTCGACCGCCTCCAAAATTGCGGCCTCGTCCAGGGGATCATACAGCTTCGTTTTCCACTGCTGACCATCATCCATCGCGCGCGTGGCCGAACCTTCGTAAAAAACCCTTCCCCCGGGGTCCAATCCATCCAGAACAGCCAATCTGGCGAAAGCGTGGGATACGTTGGCGCCGTAGTTTACAATCGATTTTCCGTCCCAATAGTCGTAGTAGCTGTTTATCGGATACTGACCGATTTCCAAATCCATGGGAGTTGTTACGCCATCACGAGCATATAGGCGTTGGGCAAATAGGTCCTGACCGTGTGAATGATAATCTATGAACCCAGGCGCAACCACATGTCCGGACGCATCAATCTCTCTAATGCCTTCCAAGTTGTCAGTGCTTATTTCAGTAACAAAGCCGTTGTTGATTCCAACATTGGCCGTAGCGTCGAAACCCGTTTCGGGGTCCATTACGCGGCCATTTTTGATTACGATGTCAAAGGATTGGGCGTAAGCAAATGGCGCTAACAGAAGAGAAAGCCCAATTGCTGAAATTAATGGTTTCTTGTTCATTCTTGCCTCCCATCAGGGGAACTCCCCCGCCTTTTCTTTACCTATTTGCTCCAATGGTCGTGAGAACCGAGCTCTCGTAAGCCCTCGGAGAAAGTTGCTTAAGTTCCTGCATTTAAATGGTTTTAACCCGCTTAATTAGCGATGCTTCCACGAAAGATGCTCTCATCAAAGAGGATTCAGTGTTCGATTCTTCCGTTGCTTAAAATTTTTGCGACTTCGAGTTTGCATTAATGTTGGGACAACTAAAGTTCGTGAATTACACTCTTCAGAATAACCGCCGAGAGTCTGAAAGATTTTTGATTGCAATGTGGTCACCTAAAACGACTTTTCACACCTATATGAATGACTTCCCGGTCAGAGAGACCGAGTTGGTTCAACTGGGTGGTGGGCCGCTTGCTTTGGGTGCAGAGATGGTATTTGGCGCCGACGCTGTCCTCTCAAAGGTCAAATGTGATGCCAATACAGTTTGGAGAATGCTCGCTGCAAAAGACTGGGTCGGGCTTGTCCTGCCAATCACTTGGCAAGGAACCTACAAACTGGATGGTTGGGAAGCAGCACCAGGAGATGTGTTCCTGCTTGATGGCAGAGTTGAGTTCACTACCAGCGCTAGCAACCGTACATCCATTATGCTTGCAATACGCAGAACGCGGTTGATCGAAGCGATTCACCGCATTGCTGGATCTAATTTCATCGAGATCGACCCGAACCACGTGCTAATGCAACTCCACGACAATCAACTACACCAACTTAAATCCCGCATTACACGCATGTTTTCCGTCACTAAATTCCATAGAGACTTCACTGGCGGTTTGTTTATGCCACCAACACATGAAAAAGATATGTTTTCCTTTCTAGGCGAATTTCTTCTCGAATGCGTGCCTAAGAAGGCCTACAAGAATTTGCTTCCAAGCCGCGATTTTAAGACTGTGGGTCGAGCTCTCCAATTCGCGCGAAAGAACAGATATGAAGATGTTAATTTGGCTACTCTGTGTGAAGGCGCCGGAGTAGGAAGAACCACCTTATATCAAGCGTTTGAAGGAGTTTATGGAATTACACCTATGCAGTTCATTTATAAGTTGCGACTGACTGGCGCTAAAGAGTGGCTGTCAGATCCTTCTGACCCACCTCAATCTGTCAAGCAGGCCGCACTGAAATACGGATTTGTAAGCTTTGGACGTTTCGCAAAGAATTATCGTGAATTGTTTGGTGAAAGCCCTTCTGAAACTCTCCTCAGGGCACGATAACCGTTTGAACAATTGTCAGTTTCAGCGCGACATCGAAATAGGAGAACACAACAGAGTTCTCCACAGAATGGGCACTTGTTCAATACTGCGAAAATAGGCTTCTGTTGCGACCCGTACCAAAGACTTTGCAAAGTCCGCATACTGCGCATTGCTGTAGTTGGGGTATCGAGCAGCATCGGTCAAATTGGACTCTGAAGAAGACAGTCGCCGCACTCGCTGTGAGCGACGGCTATGCGGACTTTGCTGCCGTTTGATCGGGTTGCCCACAGGTCCGCTTCTTTTGATTTCGTGGCTAAGTGTGTTTAGCATTTCTGCAGGATGTATTTTGAGAGCTAAGCCATGTCTGATCCATATTCTGATCTTGGCGCACAAGACACCGCGCTTCAGGAACGTATTGCAGCAGCGATGGAAGCCCGTTGCCTTGAGCCTGCACAGGTCGCAATTCGCAAGGCCTACTTGAGTGAGTTAAAGCTCCCGAGCAATGCACGTGCGTTGGAACTCGGGTCCGGTACAGGCCACGTAACTAAGGACCTACTGGACGTTGCAGGCGCGAAAACAGCGCATGGGCTCGAACCTTCACCGGTGATGGTTGAACGGGCGAAAAAGAGCTTTGGAGATGATGCGCGGCTCAGCTTCGATATCGGCGATGCAAAGGACACGGGGTTTGAGGACACATCATTCGACGTTGTCCTAATGCATACCCTGTTGTGTCACGTGCCTGACCCCGAAGTTGTTGTTCAGGAAGCATTCCGCATCCTGAAGCCGGGTGGTGTATTGGCGATTTGTGATGGCGACTACGACACAGCGACGGCGCAGATTGCAGATTTCGATCCGCTGGATCAACTCATTCGGTTCATGATCAATCAAAATGTCACCAACCTTTGGATAATGCGTCAGGTCTCCGGAATGCTCGCCAAGACCGGCTTTCAACTTGGGGCAAGAAGAGGGCATGGATACGTCGCCGAAGCAGAAGCGACATACTTCCTGACTGTCATAGACCGAGGTGCTGACCGCATGATCGAAGAGCGCGTACTGTTTCCCGAAACAGCGGAGGCGTTGAAGGCGGAGGCAAGACGCCGGGTGGCTGAGAAGACCTTCTTCGGTTTCATGTCTTACGTAAGCCAGATTGCGACAAAGCCTTAGGGCAACTAAGCACTCTGGTAGACCGGACTTTCGTTCGCCGCGCAGCATCAGTCACTTTGGGCTCAATGCAGTCATTCGCTGCAACTTGCTTGAACGGCTGCTCTGAAAGCCAAAGCAGACGTTGGCCTTAGAGAAACTGCGCCCACTCGTCATCGACTTCGTCGTCTGGCACCTGAATGTTGCTCCTGTTCGTCGGACAACCACCCAAAGCACTGACGTGCAATCTAAGCTCGCGTAGCAGAGAAGCGGTCACCACATCTTCTTCCCGAACTCGCGCCCTTAGAATGCAGGCCGATTCAAGCAACGCGCGGTCGCTGTAAACGAGCCACGGCAGTTCTTCTGCAAAGGCTGTCCAAGCCTCTTTCTCTGTTTCGCTGAGATAGTCTGGAGCTTCGCCAAGCTCAGCCAGCCCTTGGGGCTCGTTACGGCCTCTGTAGCGCTCTGGATGCTTGTCATAAGCCCCTGTCAGCTTGGCCTTGGCTATAGGTGTCTTAGGTCGTGGCATGTTCTACCTCAAATTTCTGAATTGGGGATGTGTGCAAAGAGCGGGGGCGACGGTTTCCTGAATGATAGCCTGAGAGATCAAACCACCCCCCCCCTGAGCCGTTGTGATTGAACTCAACACCGATGAGCTGAAGATGGCGATTTTACCGTCGACCTGATCCAAGGTGGAAAGCGCCTGCTCCGGTGTTGCCATTGAGCGATTGGCCTCGACCTGAAATTGCAGTTCGTTCTCGGTCGTCATTGTCCGACCTCCTTTGCAGTCGATTGGTTGAATGATTGCCCCAAGCCCTCGCCAGACTGGTGCCCATAGCGGGGGGAAAGGGGTGTATAGTGATTGTGCTCAGATCTGGGATAGTCAGTCGCTAAGCGATAGAGGCCCGTTTTTCGGCGCAACTTGTCTGGGGCTGCCAGTTCCTCGATAAAGCCCCGCTGCAACAGAACATCGCGCGCGGTTGCGATCCTGTGACGTGACCAAGGCGGGCTTCCGGCCTCGCTCATGGCCCTTGGTGCAATGGCAAACGACGAACGGTTGCCATGCCAGCGCTGGAACATTTGAAACAGCGTGAAGGCTTCGGGATGGTCTATGAGGTCATCCATAATCCGGTCTCCATCGGTGACTTGGGGTTTGCGAAGACCGAGAAAATTGCGGCCCGTGGCCTCGTATTTCCAAGCGGACTGTGCGCAGCGCTCAATCTCTGCTGCGCACAGCGGCTCGGGGAAGGCGCTGGCCCAGGTCCGTGCAACATCCACGAGATCGTCTAAGCGGTCGCAATGGCGCGCCTGAGCCATGCAGTAGCGCCATAGGCTTTGATTGCGTTCACCGGGCAGGGTGAGAATTGCCCGATGCCCAGAGACAACCTCTAACGCCTCTGAGGGGATCGTAGGCAGATTGGCAACGTCATGCAGACCGCCAGATTTGAACGTGTAGGATGCTGCTAGATCCTCTCGCCATGACGGCGGTGCGATGGTGAACCCATTTCCCAGCACGTCTATCGGTTGGCCTTGGAACGGGCGGATGTGCCGCCCTTCGCCATTGTGGCGATACCAAAGCTTTGCCTTGCCGCTGGCTGTGCGGATGGCAACGGGTGTTTTCCCGAAGCGCTCCACCGCCAAGGCAAGCCAAGCCTCCCCAACACCGTCAACGTCAATCTCGGTCAGGCCTGACGGTTTGCCCATGACGATACCAAGGCCATCGGCACCGCCGAGGTTAGGAATGTTTGCCCATGTCCGCGCCCGCTGAGGGGTGGCGTTCTTCCATCCCCGAACTGCGGGCCGCTTGTTGCGTGTGTCCACCGGGAAGGCGGGCAGGCCAGCGTCAGCATATGCCTCGGCATGTTGTGCGAAAATGCCAATACTGCCGGCCATCACTTCAGCGCCCCCGAAAGCTTGTGCGCCTGCTTGTGGTGTTTGCGGCATAGCCACTTCACCAGAAGGGGGCGGTCATAATCGTGGTGATGGGCTTCGGCCTTTTCTTCCACACAGATCTCGCATGGCTTGCGCTGGATCAGGCCGCGCCGCAGGACCGATTGGGTTGCAACATGCGCCCAAACCTTTTTCGGGTTGTGCCGACGCCACTGCTCCTGCCGGGTGAGTTTCCGCTTTTCCGCCATGGTTCAACCTCCCCAGATCAGGAAGGCCAACGCGCTTGCCTGGGCTTCTGTCAACCCGTGGCAGCGCATCAATAGTTTGACTTGAAGTGTCTGCATTGCTCTTGCCTCAAAGGTTTACCCTTGACGGCGCAGAGTGGTAATTTCGCGGTTAGACGCTCTCCATGCATCTGAAATGCGAAACCCCCGCCGCACTGTCCCAGGCGGGGGTTTTCTATGCTGCGGATTCCGTTGCTTGGGCCTTCTCCCAGGCTTCCAGATCCGACAATTTCCAGCGCGCGCAACCGGGCGTCAGCCGAACAACGCGGGGGAAGTCGGGACGCTCGCGATGCCAGCGCCAGACGGTCGGTCGGGCGATGTTGTAACGCTTCGCAATGTCAGTGTCAGTGAGGTATGTATCGGTCATGTCGGCACCTGATTGTTGCTGGTACCAAACCAAGTACACGTAAGACCGACCTTCTGGCCAAGGGAGTTAAGGGGTGGATTCTTGCTACCCTTTTTTCCCAAATAGTTTTTTACTTTGGCCTTCGGCGCTGGCTTTGATTTTCAATGCGCTGAACACTTGATCTAAAAAGGTTGGCCACGGCCCATATGCTTCACTGGAATAAACATCTTTGATCACGGTTGGTTTGCGACCGGTAGCCTGGGAATAATATGCGGCAACCATTGCTGTGACGTTATCCGCAGCTGCCTTCTGTGGCGCGCCAAAATGGCCTTGGTCATCGTCAAGCTCAGAGATTGCGCGTAACGATCCCTCAGGCCAAAGTTCGAGCGCCCTTTCAACAGCAAACAAGTCCCAGCCTTGTCGGTATAACGCAGAAACCGCCGGTTCGCGCATATTGCTAATGTGCTGCAACAAGCTGTCAGTTATCTTCGACAATTTCCTTAGTTCGTCTTCACTCTTATTGCGAGTGGCCTTCCGGTTTCTGGGCAGCTCTTGGTTTTTCCCGAACTCAGACGCCGAATAGATTGCTCGCGCTTTCGCAGTAATTTCAGCGTTGGAAATGCTTTCTGCTCCGTCCAGAGATTTCATTGCGGATATAAGTTTTTTCCCAACAGGGCTGGCCGCAAAGTCGCATGGATACCCATCTAAGCCGATGAATCTTTCAGTCACTGCCCTACCTCCATCTTCAAGATCTTGGTACTAGCCTCACCGCACAGAAAGCGCCCCCATGTGGCCATCATCCCACGCCGTTTCTCGATCATGTCGCCGCGCCTATAGGCCCGTTCAACTTCCGAACCAACCGAATGAGCCAGCGCGATTTCGGCCATGTCGCTAGGATATTCCGTCCGCTCCGCCGCCCAATCCCTGAAAGTGCTGCGCAGCCCGTGCGGCACCGCAGGACGCCCGGAACGGCGGTCCAGATAACGGTCGGGTTTGGCCGCATGTATCCGCTTCATACAGGCGGATAAGGCCGCGTCCGACAGCATCCCGCCCCTTGCAGCGGGGAACACGAACTCGCTGCCCAGCATCAGGTCCAGATTGCGCAGCAGGTCCACGGCCTCACCGGTCAACGGTATCCGGTGTTCGTTTCGCATCTTCATGCGCTCCGCCGGCACAATCCACAATCCCTTGTCCAAATCGAACTCGGACCACACCGCACCGCGGATTTCACCGGACCTGGCCGCGGTCATTGCCATGAACTCCAGCGCTCGTGTGGCGAAACCGGAACGTGATCGAACGTCAGCAAACCAATCCGCCACATCGTCCAAATTGAGGGCTGGATGATGTTCGACTTTCGCCACCTTGGACGGCTTCGGCAAAACTGCGTCCAGATTGTTTTTCCACCTGGCCGGGTTGTCGCCTGCCCGGTGCCCTGCAACCGTGGCCCATGCCAAAACGGCCTCGACGCGCCCGCGCAGTCGGGACGCGGTTTCGTTCTTGGTCAGCCAGATCGGTTCCAGGATGCGTTGAACGTCCGAGACTTCGATATCCGCGACCAGCATGTTTCCGACTGCCGGAAGGGCGTATTTGTCCAAGGTCGCGCGCCACTGCTTCTTGTGCTTGGGGTTTTCAAACTCTTTCAGCTTGCCCACCAAGAACTTTTCCATCGCCTGAGCAAACGTCATGCCGCGCTTCTGAGCAGCTATGAGTGCCGCTCTGTTGGCTTTGCGTTGCTCAACGGGGTCGGTCCCTTCGCGGATCATCTGGCGCGCCTCTCGCGCTCGTTCACGCGCCTCTGCCAGCGGAACGTCGGGATATCCGCCCAAACCAATGTGACGTCGCCGGTTGCCAACCTTGCACCGGAGCAACCAAGACCGAGCGCCGCTTGGCGTGACCTGCAAGAGAAGCCCATCGACGCCGCCGACAGCAATGGTGGCGTTGCTCCCGTGGCCGGGGTGTTCAAGCCGTTTTACCTCAAGAGCAGAAAGTTCTCTGGCCTTTTTTGGCATAGTTCGATTCCTGCTGTTCCTGTCCCGCCAACCTACCCGCCAAAAAGTATGATATTGGGCGTTACAGTTTGCAACAGGAAATTTCAGAGAATCTTAAAATATCTCATGTTTTCAATAAATAATGCTCTGTATGGAGATAAATTGTGCCAACGTAAGGGCGGTTCCTCGGTCCGCCACTGGTTTCCCCTAAATGATTGAAGATAAAAAACTTCTTGTTTTTAAAGTTCGAATCCGTCGGGGGGGGGATTCAAACCGATCCCGCAACATTTGTGTGCAATAGCCATTCCTGGCTTAGTTCAGAAATCCGTAGCTCCACCTGAGTCCATATGTAATACAGGACGAAAACGAGGTTTGAGCACTGAGTACATTTCGAATTGGTTTTGACGGGCCGTCGGTCGACAATGGTGAAATTGACGTAGCCGACCTAGCACCTTCTCTTCTCGCTCTAGGTGATCTTTTTGAAGCAGCCAATCGCGCGTTGAACAAAGATCGCAGCGAGATTGACTGCTAAGCAGCCTTTATTCAAAACAGAGCGCGAAACCGCTTCGAGTCCTGAGCGGACCTCAATCTCACTCACGGCATTCTAAGGTAAACAGTTTTTGGACATTTTCTGTATGTGCGAACTCTCATGGTGCCAACGGAAGAAGCTGACATTTTGGCAATCATAATTGCTCGGCCTTTTTTGTACCGCGGCTAGGCAGAAATGAGGATGTTGCAGAAACTGATCGCTTACTGTGTATTAGTATTTTCAGAATTGGGCAGCCTATATGAGTTTCTCCAAAACAAAAGACCGCATATTTCTCGCCTATGAAACGTTTTCCGGCTGGCTTGCCCGACGTTCCAGACCTGTCAGAAAGTTCTCCTATGCCGTTGTCGGTTGGGTTCTTAGATTGATCTACGTGCTTCCGGGAAATCATGCCCGATATACCGCAGTCGCACTATCGGCGCATGTGGACCACCCCTCACCTAGGCGATTGTTTAAGGAATACGTGCGGAAGCTTTTGCTGGGTTTTGATCGTGCAGAAAGGATACGGCATGGCTTCGGTGAAGAAATCGACGAAACTTTAATTGTCCAGGATCGTGAAAGATTTGAACGGCTCTTTGAGAATGGGAGTTTTATCCTCGTCTTACCTCACGCCCACGGTGCGATACCGATGGCCCGATGCCTCTCGAACTCGTACCCCATATTATCGATTGTTCGGGTGTCAAAAGACAAAAACCGTGCCGAAGCTCAACATAAACTTTATCATAGTGTTGGATGCGAGTTTGTAGATGTGCGGGAAGCGGATCCAACTTCCGTTGCAAGGATCATTTTGAGAACATTAAAGCGAGGCGGGATCGTGGTCGCGATGGTTGATCGCATTGATGAGCCGCCCACGCAAATCTTGAGCCCAGCACGTGATCTTGCCGCTGTGTCGGCGTTCGGTGAGATCGTTGGTGTTCAAACCTGGCCAGCAAGATATGCCCAAAAGGCAGGGGTCCCGATACTACCTGCGACTGTAGTGCAGACCGAAACGGAATTGCATTTGGTTTTGGGCCAAAGTGTTATGGCTGGAGGGGATCTAGTATCCACAACTCAAAACTGGATTAGTGAACTTGAACATCTTCTGAGACTATATCCTCAAGAGTGGACATTCTGGCTAGACAAACACTGGTCGCGTGTTTTGCGCCGCAATCCACCCGTATCCAGAAAGTTATAGGTTTCAAGATGCCTATGAAAAAACGATCGAGTACGCGCATGCAAATTTAAGAGATAGGAAAAAACATGTCATAAGCTAGGAGATTGCCTCTGACCAAAGGCTGCGATGTCTGCATGTAGAAAGTTGCGCAGAGATTAGGGCAATCTAAGTTCACAACTTGAGCGACCGGCACGACTGGAAACTCCTGCAAACACAACCACATTTGCTAGTATAATTAGCCGCCGAGAATTTGTTGCTATTGCAACTACCGCCTTGCTGCTCCGTACATCGCGAGGGCGCGGCCCGACGCGCTAAGCGAAGCGATTGGTCAGCTCCCACCGCTACATTCCCTCCAGGTCAAAAAAGGCGACGAAACTGTCTTTGCCGAAGCGCCTCGCGGCCCCGGTCGCAATCGACCTACAAACATAAAATCCTGCTCAAAGAGCATCGTCTCTCTGCTTCTCGGGGCGGCGATCGAAAACGGCGAAATCCCGTCGATCACTTCGACTCTTGGCGAGGTCGCGCCCGGCATTCTTCCACCGGATGACACACCCGGAGCAGCGGAAATTTCGATGGAGGACTTGGTGACACTGCGAGCCAGTCTCGAAAGGACTTCAGGCACCAACTACGGTGATTGGTTGAGTTCAGAAAACTGGATTGCAGACGCTCTAACCCGCCTGATCGTAGCAGAGCCTGGGACGCGCATGCTGTATCCACAGGTTCCACACACGTCCTTGGGGCCGCTCATTGTCTTCTCCCAATAGGACTTTAGTCAAAACTTCCCCCTTGCGCCTTCGCATTCTATGAGCACCGAATGGTTAAAAAAACATCGAAACTTGTATTCGAGGGCCATACTCTACTGCCGGATCGAGCGATCTTTACTAGTCGATGCATTCTTTCATCAATTCTATACCAAGCAATGAGTATTTGGACGACTTAAGTCCGCCCGCCAACATTCGCACATAATGGGTATTATCCGTAGCAATTTGTGGAGAGGCCACTAAGCTTATGAACCGTTGGGAAGCCAAATGAACGCGCCAAAAAACTTCCAATTTTCACCCGCGGAGAACGTCAGATTCCTGCCATGAGCGACAAATGCTGCGCTAATTATCTATGCCATTTTTGGCGCGTTTTAGTTATTCGTTGCAGTTTGTCTGAGCGTTGGTTTTTGTTTTTTAACAAGGGTTTGGGTGACAACTTGGGTAACAATTGACGAGTTTTGTACTTGGTTTCCATTTAGGTGGAAATTGACGTTCATCCTATCTGAGTGCTGCTCGGAGCCCAGCCTGTATCTTAGTCAGTTCGCTTTAGGTGAACTTAACGCGCCTGGGCCGCCTATCGGGCTCGTAGATCACCTTTATAATTTATCACAACACTGTTGAAACGTGTGGCTCTTGTATACAATGATTGTGTTTCCAGTGTTTACTGTAGCGAGTACCCGTTTGGAAGAAGCCGATCCTCATCGCGTATCAATTTCTCTTGCGGCCGCAAAAAGTCGTGACTTGTTGTTGATTGCAATGGCTTTTAGCATTTTTACTAACCTTCTTATGCTTACAGGCCCGGTATTCATGCTTCAGATTTACGACAGAGTTTTAAGCTCTCGTTCTGAAGAAACCTTACTGGTTCTATTCGGCTTGGTGACGCTGTTATTCACAATTTATGGGTTTCTAGAATACGCACGTGGACGCGTTTCTGCGAGGATAGGTGCCCGAATTCAGAGCACCTTCGGGCCGCTTGCGTTCAAAGCGCTTCTGGAACGTTCGGCGCTCAAAAGAAGCTCGGGAATCGAAAGCCACGGGTTGCAGGACATTGAAGCGCTTAAGGCATTCTTCTCGTCCCCGTTATTGTTGGCTATCTTTGACCTACCTTGGACGCCCATTTTTTTAGTCGCAGTTTTTATCTTTCATCCTTATCTCGGCTGGCTCGCGCTTGCTGGGGGTTGCGTGCTCGTTGCTGCAGCTTTGATAAACCAGATTTTAACCGTTAATAAAACGCTACAAGCCCAATCAATCTCTCAGTCAGCAAACAGATTTGCCGGTCAAGTCCAAGAAATGAGCGATTTGGCCTGGTCGCAAGGAATGGCTTCAGACTTGGAAAAGCGTTGGAAAAAGCTTCAAGATGCAGCGCTTCATTCTTCAATTCTAGCAAATGACTGGACAGGTGGTTTTGCGTCTTTTTCCAAAGCTTTTCGGTTTTTTCTCCAAGCGGCGATGCTTGGGCTTGGCGCTTGGTTAGTTTTGCAAAATGAACTGACTGCAGGCGCGATGATCGCGTCTTCAATATTACTAGGCAGGGCACTGGCTCCAATCGAACAGTGTATTCCACAATGGTCGCTGGCGCAAAAGGCGAGACGAGGTTGGCGTCGGCTAGATGAGCTGTTGCAACAATTAAAGCTCGATGACGAAGTGACTACATTGCCGAAACCTGAAGCGTCGTTAACAGTCGATGGCGTCACGGTCTTTGCGCGAGGGCGCGAACACCCTGTTCTGGGAAATGTCTCATTCCATCTAGCACCTGGCGAAGCGTTGGGGATTTTGGGGAAAAGTGGTTCAGGAAAAAGCACTTTAGCTAGGGTTGTTATGGGATTGGTTAGTCCACATAACGGAGAAGTACGTTTAGGTGGCGCTACGCTTAAGCAATACGGTCCGGAAGAAATGGGTAAGCAGATTGGTTACTTACCGCAGGACGTTCATTTTTTTGCTGGAACGATTGCAGAAAACATAGCTCAGATGTCACTCGAAATTTCTCCTGAAGGAGTGGTGATAGCTGCCAAAAGGGCTAAGGTTCACAGTATCATTTTAAATCTTGATGAAGGATACAACACAGTTATTGAACCACTTGATGATAAGTTGTCAGGAGGTCAAAAGCAAAGACTTGCCCTTGCTCGCGCTCTCTATGGTGATCCTAAGATCCTTGTGCTGGATGAACCCAATTCCGCATTGGACAAAGAGGGGTCTGATGCGTTGAATGCAGTCGTTTCAGAGTTGAAAGCCGCGAACAAATCAGTTCTGATTATGACTCATCGCCCAGTCGCTATTTCAGAATGTGATAAGTTACTTATTCTCCAAGGCGGTCAAACAAAAGATTATGGTCCTCGCGACCAAGTACTTGGTTCCTCGCTCAAGAACGTGATGTCGATAAAGAGGCAAATTCAAGCCAATGAAAACGAAGAGTTTAGATCTGCCGGGGCGCATCGAAAAGTTTCGAAAGCAAGTAAAGAGTTTCGTTCAATCCGTAAAAGAAAGTTGGGTAAACAGAAAGCACAAGGCTTTAAGTCAGTCAGGAAAAAACACTGACATTGAAGAAGTAGCTGATTGGAGTGCCTTAGTTCCTATTTACATTGGCGTGACCTCAATAGCGGTTTTGATTTTTGGGATTGGCTACTGGAGTTTATTTACTAGGATTTCCGGTGCTGTTGTTGCTAGCGGTACTGTGAAAGTAGAAACCGAAAGACAAGTCGCTCAGCATCCAGACGGAGGCGTTGTTTCAGCGATTTTAGCTCGCGATGGAGATTCAGTGGAGGCGGGCGACGTATTAGTCAAACTTGACGGCACATTTCTAAGATCTGAGTTGCAAGTCGTGGAACGACAACTGATGGAAATTCTCGTGCGACGTTTCAGGTTGGAGGCTGAGAGAGACCAGCTTTCAAATCTTCAGGATATCGCTTTAGGAGAATTTTCAACGCTGGACAACGAATGGATGACCTCACAGCTTGAGGGTCAAAGAAACCTCTTCAACGCGAAACTGGCTTCACACAAGAGCGAAATCGATCAACTGAAACAACAGTCATTTCAAATCGAGGATCAAGTCCGAGGTATGGAGGCTCAAGTGAGCGCGCTAAAAGATCAATTGGATCTGGTCGAGACCGAAATCAAGGATCTTGAGGCCCTGTTGGAGCAAGGGTTGGTTCAAGCGTCTCGGGTTTTGGCACTCAGGAGAGAGCAGGCGAGGCTAAAGGGAGAGATAGGCCAGCTAGAAGCTGCAAAAGCCGAGGCGAAAGGGCGGCAAACGGGCGTTTCAATCGAAATTATAAACTTGGAAAATAGGCGCCGGGAAGGCGCCATTACAGAATTGCGTGATTTACGTTTCAGCGAGATCCCTTTGGTGGAAAATCGTCAAAGTTTGAAGAAACGACTCTCGAGGTTGGAAGTTAGGTCACCGTCCGAAGGCGTTGTTTTTGGGTCATCGGTTTTCGCGGAACAGGCTGTTATCAAACCTGCTGATCCGATTATGTACATCGTCCCAAAGGATAGACCACTTCAAGTATCAGCGCGAATTGACCCCGTGCATATTGACCAAGTTTACGAAGGTCAGCCGGTTTCACTTCGTTTTACTACCTTTGACCAACGTACAACGCCTGAAGTTCTTGGTGTCGTAGTCAGGATATCAGCTGATACATTTACAGATGATGCACAGGAGGTGCCTTATTATGAAGCGGTGTTGCAACCCGACACAAAGTCTCTGACTGCGACAGGGGATGTTTTGCTCGTTCCGGGAATGCCTGTGGAGGCATTTATCAAAACTGATGCACGTGCACCGATTTCGTACCTCGTTCAGCCTTTGGCCAACTATTTTCGACGCGCTCTCAGGGAAAGTTAAGTTGGTATTTCCCGTATTTTTTGAGGGCCGGAAAGAGACATTCCTAGCGACGTAAGCGGACCAGCCGTCACTGGACTTTTTTCGATGCCGTCGTGTCCAGTCGCTGTTCGATTGGCGTGTTTTGCACGTTCAAATCCTTTAGTTTGTTGACTCAGTTTTAACGAGTTTCTATCGTTCCGATACTTTTAGCGGGAGCTTTTACTGTTTGGTGCCAAAAGGCGTACCTCGGCTAAAGGTCAAAAAAACATAATGAGTGCAGATGAGAATATGGTTTGAAGCCCCAGAGTAGAGATTTTTTCATAGTTTGCCGGGGGGCATTATGGCTGACTTTAATCTCGAAGCGGAAGGTTCCAGAGAAACCATTGGTGGAGTGACATTTATCAACTCTCCAAATGAGGGATCCGGTACAGGAAATTTCGAACCTTTTTTGGCTACAAGCGACGAAGCGAGCACATCAAATGGTGTTGCCGCTGGATTCAATACCGTAAACGATTCAAATTCCGCGATAAATAATGCATTTGGTAACAACGAGTTAGACAAACAAAAGACGAGAGAAGTTAAGCTGACTGATATTCCCGTCACCGTTGTTGACGGAGTTGAATATTATGAAATTCGCTTGGATTTGAATGAGAGCAATAGCGACGATCTCATAACACTAGAAACATTTCAAGTTTACCTGTCCGACGATGGCACAATCGGAACCTACAATGACCTGACTTCGACTGGAAATTTGGTCTACGATATTGATGCAATTGAACCAACTACTCTGTTTTTGGCCGAAACATCTACAGGCAGCGGCACTGACGACTACACGGTATTGATCGAAAAAAGCGTCATCGATGCGTACTTTTTAGCAAACCCCAGTGAGTCTTTTGGAGATTACTATTTCTACCTTTATACGGAAATGGGCCGCCCAGGTGAATATGACGAAGAGGCAGGCTTTGATGAGTGGAACATCCAAAGCGCTGGGACGATTAATGGCTTCAAGTTCGGGGATCTTGATGGCGACGGTGTTTACGAACCAGAAGATGGAGAAAGCGGGCTGGAAGGTGTTGTTGTATACATAGACAGCAACAATAATGGCATATTTGATGCAGACACTGAACGCGCAACTGTCACGGATGAAAATGGTAACTTCACTTTCTTTGGAGTCGCGACTAGTTCTGACGATATAATTATTCGTGAGGATATTTCTAGTTTAGAGGCGGGCTCCGAGCCAACCAACGGCACCTTGGATGGTCAAGGCGATGATCCCTATTTCTGGGTCGCGAACCTTTCCGAGGCCGGAGATACAGATTTTGTCCAGATCGGAAACTTGGTTCCAAATCCACAAATAATGATTACCAAAACGGTTGTCGATGTGGACGGTGAAGGCTCTGAGGGAATAGCTGAAGATGCCGGGGATGAAATTACTTATCAATTGGTGATCGAAAACACGGGCAATCTGGCTCTGGCTGGCGTTACTGTGACTGACCCCTTGACTGGGGTAAACATTTTGGTCGGTGATCTGGAGGTAGGTGAAGTCGTCACAATCGATGACGGCGACAGTGATGGATTGGGTGGAACAGTAGATCTAACCTACCAAGTAACGCAGGAGGATCTGGACAGCAGAGGCGATGCAGAGTTTGGCGATGTCAGTGACGACGACGATGGCAACATAGAGAACACCGCCAGCGTAAGTGGATTCTATGAAGAAGAGGAAGTGACAGACAGCGATGATGCTGACGCTCCTTTGGCCTACCAGCCTGGGATAGA
>NZ_BAABWL010000007.1:0-235787 GCF_040371315.1 Ruegeria sp. HU-ET01832 | reverse complement strand
ACTTTAGCCAACAGAGTCTCGAACAAGCCGCCTCAGGGCGGTGTTTGTATTTGGACAAACACAATCATTAATGCCAGGGCACCCTCCAGTTCGATCTCCGCGCCATAGAACCGGCGACACTAGCGCGCTGACCCTGTCCGCCTTTCTTGTAGATTGATGCGAATGTGGCGCGGTATTAAGTAAGTTACTTCTGGCTGAGCAGAGTTGAGTACGATTCGGCCTCATTGCATCTCCCCTTATGCTCATTGATCCTTGTCAAGATTTGAGCGGGCAAGAAGTGGTACACTCAATGATAACTCAGGGGGGGATTCATGGAAGAGTTAATTGAAATCGGTAGATCCTTCGTCCAGGCCATGCGTGAGCGCAGGGGCTTTGGAAGTGTTGATGAAATGTATGCCGAAAACGCACAGTCGATAGAGGCAGTCGTGCCTCCGGCTCGACAATTCCGCGTTTCAAAGGGGCGAGAAGCCATCAAGGGAAAAAGAGAGGATTGGTTGACCTCGCACGAAATCCAGGAACTCGTCGTGGATGGTCCCTACGTCCACCCACCCAACCGCTTTGGAGTGCGTTTCAGGGCTGAAGTGATTCAGAAGTCTACGGGTGAGCGCATTTCGCTGCGCGAGATCGCTTTGTACTCGGTGGCGGACGGCAAGATTGTGCTGGAAGAGTTCTTCATGCTGCCGAAATAAACAGAGCGACTGACAACAAAATCTATTTGTTGGTTTAATCAGTGCGCACGGCTCTTGGGCGAAGTGAAATTCCGGACGGAGGTCGGGAATGCGACACAGAACAGTGGCATATTATGTAGGAGTTGATGCTGACGACGCGTCGATTTTGGAATGCGCTAAAACTGCCCGCATCCAAAACGGCCACTTGATTTGTGTATTGATTGCGGCTTTACCCAACCTGCCTTATCTAAACTATGGATCAAACAGGTTCGTTGAGGCGGGTCTCCCTTCAAACTGGTTGGATGTTCTAGACGAAAAAAATGCCGCCTTGAAGTCCCGCGCCACCGAAGTTGAAGCGCTTCTGGCCGCGCGGGGTGTATCGGCAAATATAAACGCCTTTATTGGATCTGGAACAGAGTTACAGCATCTTGTGGCAGGCCACGCCAAATGCTGTGATATCGCCTTTCTTGATGCTGAGTTGCGAAAAGATCCCGATTTGTTTCATAAGGTTGCGTACGGAGTATTGTTCCATTCACCGGTCGCCCTGATGATCAATGGAGACCCGTTTGCCCAACGTGAACGCATTGTTTTGGCATGGAATGATAGCCTGCCTGCGTCCAGGGCTGCGCATTTAGCTATACCCTTTTTTCTGACGGCCAAGGAAGTTGTGGTTGGGTGTTTTGATTTGCGGTCATCTGATGACGTCGAAGGCGAAGAGCCCGGAACTGACGTTGCTGGATGGCTCCGTCATCACGGTTGCAAAGTGACCGTGTCCCAGTTTCCATGTGGTGGGGACACGATCGAACACTGCATTCAGGATCGCGCAACAGAATTGGGGGCCGATCTCGTTGTTATGGGCGCTTATGGGCATTCCCATCTGCGTGAGTCACTCTTTGGTGGAACGACGCAAGCAATGTTGGAGCAGACAGGGTTGCCAGTGCTTTTCGGACACTGATGAAGTGAACCGGCGACTGTGATTTTCTGGCAAGTACGCGAGCAGCCAGCTGCTATTAGGATATCGCTTGAGATTGATGCTGATTGGCCCGGCCGTTTCCACCAAGGAAATCTATCACAATAGACGTTAATTCGTCCCAATCAGTAAACTCCCGCGCTCCATCTCGTGGATCGATTTTTCGACCCAGCAAGACGACGTGTTTTAGGATTTCCCTCTCAAAATATCCGTAGCTTTCGGGCCTCACCGCGCCTGCGATCAATGCCGTCGCATTTGGTTCCAAACCTGTTCGCATAAGCATTTCTTTGAGATAGTCGCGCGCTTCCTCTCGACCTGAAGCAAAAGCTGCCTTTAGACCGACGGAAAGCACGAGAGATTTTCGTTTCATTAAGGCATCTCTATTTGACGCGACATAAGCCTCAAAGGACTCGGGGTGCCTACGCTCGTGGACCGGAGCCAAGAGAATGACCTTGGCCACATCGTCAAGCGACACGTGGTCGTGCATTTCTTCAGTATTGATCAGCCGTGTGTTGAAGCCGGCTTCCTTCACGATATCGCCGATGAAACGCGCAATCTTTGCCGTCTGACCTTCGACTGTAGCGAAGGCGATGAGTACGGTCATTCCGATCCTCCCATAAATCGGTCTGAATAGATTTCCAATTATGAATAAGTGGTGTGTGTTGCCCTTGATCTCCATCAAAGGCGTTACTTGGGAGAGTTGCGGTGCGTCCTGTCTGTCCAAGCAGAGCTTGTTTTTAAGGAAATTCGTAACGGCATGCATCTGCAAGAAAATCTGCCTTTTTTCGACTGGCAATTACAAGGCTAGCCAAGGCCTAATGGTCTGTCTGGCTACCTTAAGGAAAAGGCCAAGACAGCGACAAAGATTGCAAAGTTGATAAACCACACTGCGAATTTCACCTGTTGGCGTGCGGGCAGGTTTCTAAGCAATCTAATCATAGTCGAACCTTTCAGACAAAATCCGATGGGGCGCGGTGCCCCGCGTGATCAGATGATCTTCGACGGCGTCCATCATGGCAGGCGGGCCGCAGAGAACAAAAAGCCAGCTTTCAAATTGTTCAGAAGACAAATTGCGGTCCAACAGGGGACCGTCGATTAAACCTGTTTCTCCTGACCAATCCTTTGGCGGTTCGGATAGAACAAATACTGTTTCTTCCTTGGACAACTCCCGAGGATAAACAATCTGCTCCTCCACGCGGTTGCCATAGATAAGCTTGAGATCCCGCTGTGTATCAGTCAACCGTACCTGTCGCGTGATGCTCAACATCGGCGCGATACCCACACCACCTGCGATCAGAACGATGCCTTTCTCAGGACGGTGGCTGATCGACAAATTTCCGTGTGGGGCATCCAGATAGACCGGGGTGCACGGAGCAATTTGTCCGAGACCGCATGTGAAATCCCCAAGTTCCTTAATCACAAAGGACACTTCGGGGCCTTCAGCTGGTGCTGAACTAATCGAGAATGGGTTTTCGTGCAGCGAGAAAGCACTGTGGCCGACATTTAGCCAAGCAAACTGCCCTGCTTCGAATGTTAGTCCGGTGTGACCATTGGGCTTGAGGCGCAACTCCCATTGCTTAGGTGTTAGCCGACACAGAGAAACAACGCGCCACGGCCTTTTCCTCTGACGCAAAGGGCGAACGAGATAGACATACAATAAAGTCCATGCTGCAATACTCGTCAGAGCAAGCCAGAGATACGTCATAAGCTGATGCCCACCGTAGCGCCCAGCATAGACCGTGTGGTGCAACAGCAGGCAGGCAATCACCAAGGCTCCCAGCCCGTGCAAGAGGCGCCATGTCTCGTACTTGTAATCAAGGGATTTACGGGCAAATGCCGAGGCGACCAGAATGAACAGTAAAAAATATGCGCCGATGCCCGACGCCAGGGCAGAAAAGTCAGTCGAAATCGTAAGTTGGTTTGTTTCATCCCACGGGCGGTGTCCGCCAGATGGCGTACCCTGGTACAGCAGCGGGTGTATTAGCGCAAAGCCAAGCGCTGTGCGCGCCATCATCTGATGCACCCGCATGGTCACATCCATACCCAGACCGGAAGAGATGAATCTGAACCGCCCAGACAGCAAGAACTCAACTAGTATTATTGAAAAAGCAAGCATTCCAAGCCCGGACGCGAGCTCTTGATGAAATGATCGCGGTTGCCATCCCAGAGACCAGGAAAACCCCAAGGGGGCCAAGATCAGCAAAACGTAGGTCAGCGCCAGATAAGGCCATTTCATACGGCTTTGCTCCAAATTTCTAAAGGTAAGCAACCCGGGCTCATTCAGATTAAACGCTAAGCTGACATGGGACTCCGATCAAGGCTACTGAGATTGGTCTGAATTGCAGCATAACAGGGCAAGTGTGTTTGCCGACGGTTCCCGTTTCTGTTCGTCCGGTTGGTACGTGCGATCTGGCTAAAGCTGAGGCTGCATGCTTGCGCAAGATCAAGGTCATTGACCGCCTTTCCTGTCATAATGTTGCGCGCGCGAAATCCGACCAAAGGAGGAGGCTCAAAAAATGCTAGAAGATAAAAAGTCCCCGCAACTTTTCACTGGAACGCATCCGCTCTCCGACAATTTTCGACGTGAAATGGAAACCCTGATGTCGCGGTTTTTTGGGGGAGGATCACCTTTCCTACCAAGGGAAACGGCTGCGCAACGCACGGGTTTTCCGTCTCTTGATATGACAGGCGCGATTTCTCCGGCAATCGATGTCCAAGAGACGGATTCTGCGATAGTCCTTACGGCTGAATTGCCGGGGCTCGAAGAGGATGATGTAGAAATTGAAATCAAGGATCGCAGGCTAATCCTGCGCGGTCAGAAGAAGATTGCTCATGACGAAACGGGCGATCTGCGTGTCAGCGAAAGAAGCTACGGCAGCTTTTCCAGAGCCATGTCGCTGCCAGATACTGTGGAAGTCGACAAGGTTTCAGCAACATTCGACAAGGGCGTTTTGCGTATTCAAATGCCGAAGACTGAACCTCAGGATCCAAGCCGTAAGATCAAGGTATCGTCGAAATAGACAGACTGTTGGCGCGATACGGTGCTTGCAAATGCCAAAGCAGAGGGCCGATCATGGATCGGCCTTCTTCGGACTGCGGTCTGATAGATGTGTTGGGTTGAATCCGGTAGACATCGCAGGTGCTTGTTTAAATGTGCTTTTTTGTACATTCGCGTCAAACCATAGGTTTGGTGTTGCGGCGTGATAGAATGCCCCCACGCGTTTGGATAGGGGGCCACAATGCGCAAACCAGAAGTGAGCGACATGACACCCTCAGTGAATGGTGGTGAAGGTGAGGTGCGGGCCTTTCTGGAGAGCCTTACAGGTCCATCGCGCGGAAACGTGAACTGGCTTGTCGACAATGCCCTTACTGTCTCTGTTGGTGATGGCAGGGTGTTAAGCATTCGACCTAAAGATGACCTGCCTCCCCATGACAACGATATTGCCACACTACAGTGGGCTGACGGCGGTTACACAATAGCCGCATCGGTTGGGCGCAATGTATGGGTAAACGGGCAAAAAGCCTCTGCGGCGCCTCTTAGGCATGGTGACATGATCGAGTTCGGCGAAAAGGGCCCCATGTCTCGATACAGATTGTGCGATCACTCATTTCCCGCACACCACACAGTCGAAGATATCCTCAGCGACGCATATGCTTACACCCGAACGAGCCGTCGACCCTTCGCCAAAAAGATGTCTGGTGCCTTGCGCGATAGTGGGCGGCGGCTTGCCTCTCAAACCACGATACTGTTCAGGATCACGGTTCTTGCAACGCTTCTTGTGATCGCGGGGTTTGGGTACCTGCTTTACCAAAACGACCGGCGCTTGGCGGATAGTATCGAACAGGAGTCCCGCAAGATCGAAGCGGTCGCGGTTATGCTTGCCCAGACGCGAGAAGATGCACTTACGCCTGATGACTTGGTTTCGTTGCGTGACGCTTTTGAGAACCAGGTTCTGTCGACCGAGCGGCGTCTTGGAACCTTGGAGCAACGGGCAGGGGCACCCACGCGAGTGATAGCTGCCTCCACTCGATCTGTCGCTTTCCTTCAGGGAGCTTATGGATTGCGCCACGTGGAAAGCGGGAAGATATTACGGCACGTTTTGGGACCGAACGGAGAAAACCTGAAAACCCCGTTTGGTCAGCCTTGGATCGAACCGGACGGGACCGGCGAACCCGCAGAGTTTCAGTTCACCGGAACGGGGTTTTTGATCGCTGGGGTTCCGTTGATGGCGACCAACCGCCATGTCGCTTTGCCCTGGACCTCGGGGAACCGAGAAAAAGCGCTGAGCGACGCTGGTCTTGAGCCAGAGATGTTAAGGCTGCTGGCCTATTTGCCTGATCAGACGGAACCAATAGAGGCGCGGCTGCTCCGGTTCAGCGAAGCGGCAGACTTGGCGATTTTGGAAGTTGAGCCAAGCCGCGTTCAGGAGCTTGGAATTCCGTTAGCGGATACCAAGTCGCGCGTAGGTGAAGAGCTTTATCTGTTGGGATACCCAACGGGTTTGAAAGCATTGATCGCGCAGGCTGGTCCGGGCTTTTTAGAGGGATTGGAGGCAGACGGTACGTTGAACTTTTGGTCGATAGCGTCCCGGCTTTCCACACAAAGCAAGATTCATCCGCTAGCAAGCCGGGGGATCGTTGCGCGGACAAGTGAGAGCGCCATCGTTTATGACGCTGAGACCACGACCGGTGGGAGCGGAGGACCAGTATTGAATCGGCGGGGCGAGGTCGTTGCCATCAATGCTGCGATCCTGCCCGAGTTCGGTGGTTCAAACATCGGCGTCCCGGTCTCACATCTCAGAGTTCTGCTGCGAGAGGTGGAAAGCCAGTAATCATTCGCTCGTTCGGAAGCGTGAGTTTTGAACGAAGAACACAGTAGCGAGTGGAACGATCACTGAGATCATGGCCACGCAGATCAGCAGGTATCCAAGTTGACTGTAGTCTGCGTTGGAAGTGACCGCACCGGTTTCTGGATTTGTGACAGCGCGAGTCACAACGAATGTTTGGTTGAGGTATTTGGTGCTGAGGCTGCTGGCCGACAATGCCATGTTGGTAAACGATGCCATCACCGCAAAGAAGGTCGCTTTCAACTGAACAGGGGCATTGCGTGCAATCCAGGCCAACATCGGGACCATGGCAATCTGCCCAAGCGGCGATTCAACAGCTGTATCAAGAATGGCAATGAACCTTGCATCGACAACTCCGCCGGTACGCGCTGCAGTCCATTCATGCACGCCGTAATATAAGGCGAGGTTGGGCATGGCAAGAACGCCCGCGGCGATCGTTAACAATACCACCACATGCGCAATAGAGCGATTGGCCATAAATGGCCGGAGAACGATCAACCCCAACAACGCCAGCAGCGAAGTTAATAGTGCCAGGATTGCCAGGAACTGTTCATCGAACCCCAGTTCATCGATTTCAAACCAAGTCAGGCCAGGCCCCGGCAGAGGAACGGCACGGAATACGAAAATGATTGTCGCTGTCCCGATCAGGGCTTTGGCTTGGGTTGGTTCCAGCTCTTTCAGCAGACGCGACATGAGGTACAGGATCACCGTCAGGGAAACTGCAAAAACAGTCTCTTGCGCAAATTCGAAATCTGCGGTCCCCAGCACGATGCTAAGCAAAACGAATGCAAAGCCGCCCAGCAAAATGGACCATTTAACTTCGGTGACTTCATCCGGTGTGTGGGGCGGATGACCCTGCCTGGCAAGTTGACGCTGGATCAAGCTGTGAAGAACGACCCCGCTGACCGACAACACCGGGATGGCCAGAGCTATCAGGTACACTTGGCCATAAAGCACAAGGCGTTCCGATTTTTGCAGATCTTCAGTTCCGGAGAAAATCCAGATGTTCACAGCCGCAACCGCCGCAAACCCGGAAATGATCGAAACTCTGCCCAAGGTTTGCATTGTCGTGTGCTGTGCACGGGTTTCTTCAGGTGTAAACGGGAGGCCGTGCTGGTTAACCCTGGGGACCGCTTCGACCGTCATGGCGTCCGCAACTACGTCTTGAATGGCATAGCCCGAAGGCGCCAACAGCAGGGCTAGGACATACCAGTCTTCCAACGGCATGAAATTGGACATCACAGCAGGCGCGGTCACGAGGCCGTACATTGTGAGCAAAGACAACGTGATCAGGGATGCGCCAAACAGGATCAGCAGGGACTTCCAGCGCCAAAACAGGTCCACGACATGACCAAGCGGCATTTTGAGTATCCACGGGATACCAGCCCAAAACGCGAGTCCTGCAACGAAAGAGGCGGATAAATCGAGATAGTCTTTTAGGAAAAAAGCGCCGACGACCGAGGTCAGGCCGGACACGCCGGCCGCGAAATAGACCATCAATGGCGGCAAATAGGACCAACGCAGCTGCTGAACCAGATCCACAAAGGTTCTATGCCACCAGCCCGAGAGTTTTGATCCTATGGAAGTTTGGTCAGTCGTCATATGCCGTGGTAGCTCTTGGAAGCCTTTGGGTCGTTGCATTTAGTTAGAGAAATCCAGATCCGAAAAGCAATGCACTGGTGATCACGCCAAGGATCGGTACCACAAAAGGAACGCGGAAGTGCTTGGTGGCCTCATCCGGCTGCATCTTCAGCAGGATCAGCGAAATGTTGACGAGCACAAAGACGCCCAGAACGATCTGGGATGTGCGCTCTGCCAAAGTACCAATCGGTATAGTTTGGGTCAGCAGAACGATGATCACCACGACCAGCAAAGTAGCAACGACTGGTGTCTGCGTTGCTTTCGGGACAATCGCCAGAACCTTCGGCAGATGGTCACGGTCAGCTAGTCCGTAGATCACCCGCGAGGCCATAATCATTTGGATCAGTACGCCATTGACCGTCGCTACAATCGCGACCGCGGAAAAGCCCTGTTTAATCATCTCAGGGGCGTTTGAAAACACAAGCGCGAGGGGTGCTGCGGACGTCGAAAGAACATCAATCGGAACAACAAGTAGGACCGTCATTGAAGTTCCCAGATACAACACGGTTGCCAGAACGAGCGTTAGCAAAATCGCTTTTGGGATGGTGTGCACTGGGTCTTTCACCTCTTCCGCGACATTGGCCATGTCCTCGAAGCCAACAAATGCAAAGAAGGCGAGAAGTGATGCCGCGAAAATGCCTCTCCACGCGTCGAGTTCCAGCGGCGGAAGCATCGAACTGATCTCGTATCCCTGCGGATCCTGAATCGACATGCCCCAGCCGATCACAAAGAGAAGACCTGCGATTTCGATGATCGTGATGACAGCCGCAACAAAGACCGACTCAGTGATCCCCCAAAGCGCGATTAGACCCATGATCAAAACGACGCTGATGGTCAATACAGGGACCGCAAAACCGGTCAAAGCATGAAGGTATGATGCTGCGCCAATTGCAACGGCAGAGGCGGAGATAACGCCAGAGGCTGCCACCGCAAGCCCAACGAAAACCGCCATCCATCTTTTCTGAAATCCCGCTTCAACATAGGCCGCTTCACCTGCGCTCACAGGAAATCGAGTTGCGAGTTCTGCATAGGAAAGCGCGGTGAGTGATACGACGAGGGCGGCCACAATGAACGACAGCGCCGCAAACGGTCCGGCGATGTCTGCTGTTGCACCGACTAAAACGTAAATGCCCGCTCCGACCGTTACCCCAAGGCCATAAAGCGTGAGCAACGGGGTAGTAAGGGCTCGTCTGAGTTTCTGTTCATTTGGATCAACAGAGTTCATAAGTGATTTCCGCCAACTGCCCATTCCGAACGTCGTCAGTAGCGTCCTTCTCTTTTTGCCTCGATTGGCGCAGCGGCTTAGACCTATGGTCAAAGCCGCACCGAATGCCTTGTGTCTCAACGTCTGGGCGCATTGGGCACCAATCAACTAACTGGGGGGCTCGCCATCACTCCTGCCGAGCCCCCGTGGGTGGAACCTCCACTCCTTCAAAATTCCGTTCACCTTTGTGTTTACTTGGGGACAGGAGGGTGAACGTAGAGTATGTTGAAACATTCGAATTTCACTATGTAAATCGTATTGGTGCTTTGATCTATGTCAATCAACTCGCGGCTTCGGGTCTGCGAGGCTGAACGCAAACCAACTATCGTTTGTCGTCGGACTTAAAGGCAAAGCAAACATGTTAGGTGGTGTGAGATTTAGGGTGGAAGGCAATTCGTGATGCTCTGGAACCTGTTACCAGCCCTGGGTGGCATCGGCCTATTCCTTATCGGCATGCTGTTGATGACGGACGGTTTGAAGGCTTTGGCAGGGGCGCGACTGCGGGATATTTTGGGCCGGTTCACGTCGACACCGTTTACCGGGGCCGTAACAGGCGCGGTCACGACAGCTGCAATCCAATCTTCCAGTGCGACCACCGTTGCGGCCGTTGGATTTGTCGCGTCTGGTCTGCTCACGTTTCCCCAAGCGCTTGGGATCATCTTTGGGGCCAATATCGGAACGACCATGACAGGTTGGCTTGTCGCGCTTTTGGGGTTCAAGCTGGACTTGGGGCAAGTGATGTTGCCCGTTGTTTTTGTTGGGGCTTTGCTGGCGCTTTCGGGAAGGAAAGCGGTTGCCGGCTTTGGGCTGGCGTTGGCCGGATTCAGCTTGATTTTCATTGGGATCGAGCAACTCAAATCCGGGCTTGACGCCTTTCGCGGCGTAGTTACCCCTGCCGATTTTCCACCTGATACGCTGCTGGGCAGGCTGAAGCTTGTATTGATCGGTGTCGTTATCACCATGGTGACGCAGTCTTCGAGTGCTGGCGTTGCAACGGCATTGGCTGCATTGAGCGCCGGTGCCGTGAACTTCCCTCAAGCGGCGGCTCTGGTCATTGGAATGGACGTGGGGACAACTTTCACCGCTGTTCTGGCCACCTTGGGTGGGGGCACGATGGCGCGCCGCACCGGTTTTGCTCATGTGATCTACAATGTGATGACAGGGGCAATGGCATTTTTCCTGCTGGGGCCGTTTACTGCGGTCTTTGTAAGCGGGTCGGAGGCTGGAAACTCTCTGACTGCGCTTGTCGCGTTCCATAGCTTCTTCAACGCCATAGGCGTGGCGCTGATCTTACCATTCGCGAAGCCCTTCGCCAGATTTGTCGAGGCGCTCGTACCCGACAAAGGGGCTGAGTTAACGAGACCTCTGGATCCTCTCGTCCTCGGGATGCCGGAAATAGCGGTGGATGCAGCAAAAGCCGCAGTCGAACAAATTGTAAGGGCCGAAGTGGCGCACCTGCGGTCATGTATCGGGGCATCTCAGCCAAGCGGACCCGACTATGGGCGGGACAGCATCGAGACTGCTGTATCGGAAGCGCGCTCGTACCTAGACAAGATTGAATTGCCCAGCCGGTCCGACGCAGAGATATCCAGCATCAAGGGTATGTACCATGTGCTCGACCATCTTGACCGGCTGCTTTACCGGTGCAGCCAAGATGATCGGATAAGCGAGTTACCAAAAGACCGGCGTTTGAAACGGCTTGCTTCGGTGATGATTGCATCAACTGATGGTTACTTGGAAGTCGACAATCCATTGCAGTGTGAAAGTTCGCTGAACCGCGTTCGCCGTTTTCTGCGGCGACAGAGGAAACTTCGTAGAGACTTGCTCATCTCCGACGCTGCGACTGACAGTCTGCCGGATGAAGTGGTCTGGGCTCGCTTGGATGCCCTCAGATGGTTGCATCGTGTGTCTTATCACCTCTGGCGAATTCGCTGGCACATGAACGCATTGGAAGGAGTGCCGTCTGGGCGCAAGGGTGGTGAGGTCACTGACGGCATGGCGTAGTTGGAGGCTGGCCTTGATTAGATTTGGCACGTGCTCAAGCGCTATTCGACCTAAACGCCAATCTTCGTGCTGAAGGGAGCAACATGAGCAAGGTCAAAGAAGTTTCTTAAGGATGCGCATTAATAAGATCTGCATCCGGGGTAGCTAATTGGAGGAGCGTATGCAGATTGTTCGCGGGATTTTACTGGCACTGTTCGTCACGGGGCCCGTACTAGCGCAGGAGGTCAGCGTCGATGAGGGACGTGATTTGTACCGGACGTATTGCTGGCAATGTCACGGTTTCGAAGCAACCGGAGACGGGCCAATGGCGGAAATGCTGGCTATTCGAACACCTGACCTCACCAAATTGGCAGGCGAAAACGACGGTGTGTTTCCGATAGATCGCATAGCTGAACAGATTGACGGCCGTTCGCAATTGCTCGCCCATGGGGGCGAAATGCCAATCTTTGGAGCGGTGTTTGAGACAGACCAACAAATCGCGGTGGCTTTGCCAAGTGGGCAACCAATGATGGTAGGCTTGCCGTTGGCGAATTTGCTCGCCTTTTTGGAATCGATTCAGGCTGAATAGCCACGGGCCAATCTGCTAATCTGTATCAGCCGTGCGTCTGATTGACATGAGAGTCAGTGGCGGCCCCAACACTTCGAAGGCCACAGTGCTGGCAATAGTAAAGGCCATGATGGACGCGGCCCAATTCGGAAATTGCTCTCCGGCGACAAGAGCCATTCCGACCGCAACACCGGCCTGTGGTAACAAAGCGGGGCCGAACCAAGCGGTTTGACAGTGAGGCAGGCCGCCCAGTCTCGCTCCGCAATACCCTCCAACAAGACGGGCCACGGCGCGCAAGATCAGGAAAAGTGCACCAGCCCAGCCCATCAAGCCGAAGGCTTCGATATCCAACGTGGCACCCGCCAACAGGAAGAAAAGGATCATGAATGGCCACTGGATGTGCTCGATCTCATGAAAAGCACGGTCATGATGGCGGGCAAGATTCCCGATAGCTGCGCCCGCAACCATGCCTGCTACCAAGAATGAAACCTCCAGCCAAAGCGCGAGGCCCGCTGTCAGAAAGACTATACCCACTGCTTCTGCCTGCATCGGCTCTCCCGGTTTCAAGCGGCCGGTCAGGTAAGCGGATGGCACGCCTAGTGCGGCACCCAACAAAATAGCCCCTCCGAAATCCCACATCGCTGTGGTCGTGACTGTGGCCCAACCATCCGAATGACCGGCCAGAACTAAGGCGATGCTGAAAACGATCAGACCCCAAGCGTCATCAATTGCGACGACGCCCTTTAATGTCTCGGTGAAGCTGTTGGACACCCCAGATTGATTGATCACGTCTGTCATGGCGGCCGGAGCTGTAGCCGTAGCAATTGCCGCCAGCACCAACGCCAACCCGAAGGGCACGCCAATTGCGGTCAGTCCAGCAGACACAATAGCAAGGGTTGCAACCACGATTGAAATTGAAATCGTAAGGATGGCTCGACCATGCCTAACCAGGTTCTCGCGGGTCAAAGAACCTCCAAGAAGAAACGCGACCATCGTCAAGGCCACAATGGAAATCTCGTCGAACCACATTGCAACTTCTAGTGGGATCAAACCAATTCCGGCGTTCCCTGCGATCAGACCGAGGAAAAGTAAGGTTGTAACACGAGGAAGATGCGTGGCCCGGCCAAGTTGGTCAGCCGCCAATCCGGCAAGGAAGAGGATGCCAAGGGTAATCAAAAAGCCGGCAATGTGCATAGAAAACCAAGCGTTAAGTTCTTGTCTAGACTACTCTAACTCCAACACTGCCTGCTAGGAACCGGTGTCGGAGAGAATGCAAATTCCACTCGCAGCCTAAGCTGAAGATGCTAAAAATAGGGATATTGATCTGTATTAAGGCGAAAGCGCGCAGCAGGTGGCACAATAGCTCATTCAGGAAACGAGGAGGAATTTTCGATGCCGACAAAGAAATCTAGCACAAATAGCCCGACCTCACTTGTGGATGTTTTCAAGCAAATGCAGCCGCCCATGTCTGGCAATCCGGCCTTCGGCGCCCAGATCGAACAATTTTGGGACGCGCAAGAAAAATTGCTCGAAGAAACAGAGGCCTTTGCGCAGCATTGGTTCGAACGGCGTCACGAGGCGGTTCGGACGGCTCTACAAGCTGCACGCAAAGTGTCTTCTGCGAACCCGTCCGATCCAACGAAAGCGCTCCAGAGTATGACGGAATGGCAGCGCCATTCGGCTGAGCGGTTGGTTGCTGACGCGCAGGAATGGTTCGAAACCGTGTCCCGTTGTGCATCTTATGTCACTGAAACCGAAGTTGCAGCTGTTGAGAAAACAGTTGGTGATGTTGCAGCCGCTACAAAGAGCGCGGGGAAATCTTCAAAGTCCGAGCCTGTTTAGGGTTCGTGCTGCCGAAAAACCAAACTGAAATCATCGGAGCAGTAGATAGGAGGTCAAATGTACAAGAACATCCTGATCCCGGTTGCTCTTGACCAAGAACACGATACACAAGCGTCGTTTGAAGCCGCGCGCCAATTGGCTGATGCGGAAGCTGTATTCACCGTGATACACGTCCAAGAACCAATTCCGGCGTATGTGGGGTCTCAGATTCCCAGCGAGGTACTTGCCAATACGCGGCATGAAATCCTGGAAAACCTGCATCAGACTGCTTCTGAAATTCCGGGCGCGAAGGCTCGGCTTATCTCTGGGCACGCGGGCAGGGCTATTGTCGACTTCGCAAATGAGAACGAGTCGGATTGCATCGTCTTGGCTTCGCACAAGCCTAGTTTTGAGGACATATTTTTAGGTTCCACTGCGAACAGAGTCGTGCATCACGCCAGGTGCTCGGTTCATGTAATTCGTTGAGCCAGTGTTAGCGGTGTGGCTTCCTTTTTGAGTGGCCCGTGAGCCAAACCAGATCGAGAGAATTGACCGCTGAGCCAAAGAACCCTTGGACTGCAGCTGACCTGCGGTTTCGAATTTATTGGAATGTTGGATTACTTTATTGTGCAGAGCAGTTGCTGGTCGGTCGCTTGGAGGCTTTCGACACTTGAGTTGCCTCGGAGCCTCAGTTTGTGTTTCGAGACGTAGTCTACTTTCCTTTTCTTCGAAGGACGGTTGTTCGATGAAGGCCAAATCCTGCTCCCGCAACCAATAATCCCAGGCAGATAGCAAAGCTCTAGCGCCGCCTTCGGGCAGTGTTTCTATTTGTGCGATCACAACTGGAAGCACTGTGAATGCAAACAGGAGCGAACTCACACTGAGGCGAACGCCGCAACAAACTCGTTGTTGCCATTGATTTTTGACGGTGCCTTGTTGGCCGGACATGATCCCCAAACGCTCCTATCGCCTTTCCCTGTCTGACACGCTATTCTGCGGTGCAGAATGGCTGTTGGAGGCTTGATCTATGGGTGGTCGTATAATCTGTGTGGCGCAGCAAAAGGGCGGGGCGGGGAAGACGACGCTTGTCTCGAACTTGGCAATCGCCTTCCTGCAAGAAGGGAAAAGCGTCGCGCTTGTGGATACCGATCCGCAGGGAAGTCTTGGAAAATGGCTGGACGTGCGCGAAGAAACGTTTGGCGAGAACGCAGACCTTCGGTTTTCGACGGCGACCGCATATGGAATTTCACGGGCAATTCGTGGCGTCGGCGGGGATGCTGATATCGTGCTTGTCGATACGCCGCCCAAAGCCGACAGTGACGTCCGGTGGGTCCTGCGCGAGTCTGACCTTGTGTTGGTGCCGGTCTCGGCCAGTCAGGCAGATGTTTGGGCAACTCATGATATTCTGGATCTGGCTGATCGTATCGGGAAGCCGACGCAAATCGTTTTGAATCGAACCCGGGCCGGCACTCGCGTCGGCGAAGATGTTGCGAAATCCCTTAGCGAGATTGGCGCGGCGCAGTTTCAATCCTCATTGGCTAACAGGGTGATATATGCAGAAGCTTTAGGTCAAGGGCTGGGTGTGCTTGAGGCGAAGCGCGCCAGTTCCGCTGCAGAAGAGGTGCGCGCGCTTGCCGATGAAGTCGCGGGGCTTTTGAATGGCTGACCCCTGAAAGCCGCTCACTTGGAATTTTGCGGTCTTGGATCGTCTGTGGCAGAGAGCGTGAATGAACGAAAAATCACCCAATCTGTTTTCGACGGTTTCAAGTGACTTTATCGCCGACTGGCTGTCGGCGTTGGAGCCACTTTGCACGGTTTCACATTTTGGGTCGTTATTGGAACGGTCCGAACTGCCGTTGGCGGGCGATACGCGTCAGGACCGGGTAACACTGGATCAGATTGTCGACCTGTATCAGCTGGCGGCTGTTGAAACCGGAGACGAGATGATGGGTCTTTGGTCGCGGCCGATTAGACCCAGAGCCTTGCAGCACTTGCTGACGTCTGTTCGCGAAGCGACGTCATTGTCATCGGCGCTCTATCGGTTCTCAACCTTCTGGAACCTGTTACTGGACGACTATCAGTTCAAATTGACCGAGGCCGATCAAGCCGTCGAACTGGCGCTTATGCCTGTGCACGAGGTCGAGGCCCAGCGGTTTGGTCATATGTTGATCCTAAAGCTGGCCCACGGCCTAATGTCCTGGCTGGCCCGAGGCGAAGTGCCTGTCAAAGCCGTGGGGTTTTCGTTCGACCGTCCGGTCTTTGACGAGGATTATTCGGTTATCTTTCCTGCGCCGGTATATTTCGCTCAGCCGGCCTCCTTCATTTCTTTTGACGCAAGTGTATTGGGTCCGATTCATGCCCGCCAGACGAGCGACCTAGACCTGTTTCTGGAAAACGCGCCAAGAGATTGGATATTCACGCGATCAAGTGAACACACCCAGTCTCTGCGGGTGCGCAGTTTCCTAACCAAAACGGGGTGGGATCACGCGAACCTGTCGGCGGCTGCGAAAGCAATGAATATGACACCGCGTACCTTGATGCGCCGATTGGAATCAGACGGCACATCCTTTCAGGCGATCAAAGACGCACTGCGCCGGGACATTGCCATTGGGCACCTTCAGGCAGGGCGCAAAAGCGTTGAGGCGATCGCTCAGGATCTTGGGTTTTCGTCGTCGGCCAGCTTTCACAAAGCGTTCCAAAGATGGACAGGGGCTGCTCCGAGTGCCTACAGGCGGTCGCCGATTGGATCTCGATGATTTTGTCACTTTTGGACAATTGCCTGTCGCCTCATGAGATAGCGAGCATCCTGACGCGCGGATAGAACCTTTAAAAATAACTGAAACGTTCAGTGTGCCGAATTCGCTTGTTTCTAGGGTGGTCAGTGGGTTGACGATTTCGGGCAACATTGCTTGTGAAAGGACTTCCAATGTCAGAAAAACTCGCCACAATTCTCGAGGCCGCGCGCCAGCATGCCGAGGATGTCATTGCACTCAACGTGGATGCATGGAACGCGTCACGAACCTGGCCTCGTGACGCATCGGACAAGGCGGGTGCTGTCGGGTTGACGGGCCTGTACGCTCCTGAGGAGTGGGGCGGTCAGGGTCTTCCTCTGTCAGAAGGCATTCAGGTCTACGAACAACTGGGGCTTGGCGATGGCGCCTATGCTTTTGCATTGTCCATGCATAACATCTGCACTTTCGCCGGATGTGGTTACGGGACCGATGCATTCAAGGAAAAATGGGCACGTGATCTGACCTCTGGTCGCAAATTGGCGAACTTCGCGTTGACCGAGCCTCAATCCGGGTCTGACCCCATGAAGATGTACACCCGAGCGACCATCAACGGGGACGGTACGTGGACGATCAGCGGTGCCAAGGCATGGGTCAGCCTGGCGACTGAGGCGGATGTATACTTCACTGTCGTCAAGACAAGCGACGCGCCGGGCCACAAGGACATGGCGATGATCGCGATTCCCGCTGACGCACCGGGTGTCAGCTTCGGGCCATTGTACGACACACCCTCTTACGGTTTCCTCCCGATTGGTGAAATGTATCTCGACAAGGTTGTTGTCAGCGAAGACAACATCATTTTGCCGGTTGGTCAGGGACTTCAAGGATCATTGATGGCGATCGATATCGCGCGGGTTTCGATTGCTTCGGGGTGTTGCGGGCTGATGCAGGCGGCGTTGGATACCGCGCTGTCCTATTCGAAAAACCGCAAGATGTTTGGCGGAACAAACCTTCAGCTGGACGGAATTCAGTGGATGCTGGGTGAGGTCGCGACCGAGCTTGAAGTCTCGAAGCTGCTGTACCGCAAAGCGGCAGAAGCGCTGGGAACGCCCGAAGGCCCGTTGATGGCAGCCCATGCCAAACGGTTCGTGCCGGATGCGGCGGTCAAGGCGGCCAATACCTGTACACAGGTTCTTGGTGGAATGGGCCTGCTGCAACCCTACGGGCTTGATCGCTTGTCACGTCTGGCGCAGATGCTGCGTATTGTGGACGGAACGACCGAGATCAGCCGGGTTGTGATCGGCCGGGCGCTGCAGAAACGCGCTGCTGGTCTGCCTGATCTTCCGGTGCCTCAAGGGTTCGGAGAAACTGACGACGCCAGCCCATCCGTTGCGGCCGAATAAGTCAGATGCGGCGTGCCTGCCGGCACAAGACTCCAAAGCCCAGCTTTCGAAAGAAGGCTGGGTTTCTTGCTTGAGCGTAAGTCCGGGTCGGATCAATCTCTTGGTTTGCGCGACACTTTTTTAAGGCTCGCGGGGACTGCTGCGCTCACTTAGCCATCACCATTGTTTAGGTGCCTTGGGTTTAGAATGCGAAGAGGTGACGAACGCGTCGCGGACTTCCCCAGTGGAATTGCTGATTTGAGGTCACGTCCGCGTCGCGCTGGGTTTGCATAGGATTTTGCGCCTCGATAGCAGAGTTACTGACATTAACAAAGTTTAACTCTCCGCCAGACATTCGTTAATCGGGCCAACCTTTATCGACTGTGTACCCCGCAACATCACCTTAATGATAAAGGAGGAGAAGATGGACTACGCACAGACAGCCAGCCCTCGGAAGGGTTTGTTTTTTAGCTTGTTTTCGAACTATGCAGAAGCGCGCGTCGAACAATTTCGCCGCAAAATTTATGGCAATACAGTCCGCGTTTTGGAGAAGCTGAGCGATCAACAGCTGGAGGACATCGGAATCCCCCGGAGCGAGATAAAGCAGCGCGCGTATCAAAGCGTCTATCACCAGATGCCGTATGACCACCGCGTGCAATAAGCGTCGCATTGTTGAAACTGGATTTGAAGGTGGAGGGATATGATGCTTGATACACATACTTGCTCGGGCGCAACCCCAAGCACGAGCGCTTTGGTGCTGTTTGACCGGGCAATGAAAATCCATGCTATCCGCGCCGATATCGTTCGAGCCGCGCAAGAACTGAACTGCCTGAGTGATCGTCAGCTTTCTGAGATGGGGATCAATCGCACGGATATAGACGAGATGATCGCAAGGTATATCTGAGATGCCTGCCCCATCCCTTGCCGACAAAGATGTAGGACGCGAGAGAACCATAAAAGCCGCTCTGAGGGTTTCAGAACGGCTTTTATTCGCATGAAGGTTTGTGGTGTGGTCAGGCCTGGTGATCGACCACTTGCAGATGTTGGGCCAGCTTGTCGATTTCGGCCATCCAGGCTTGCACCAGTTTCGGATCGCTGGGGGCGGCATGCACTCCGGCGGGGATCGCGCGGTTCAGAACCGCCTCAACTGCCAAGGATACCGGGATCGAGACCAGACGCGCCATCGCCGTGCCTCGCGCGTCACCCCATGCATCCATGACATAGGTTTTGTGCCAGGTCTCGACGCCTTCTTTCTCGGCTTTAAGGCCCACGCACAGAACAACGCGGTCGGGCTCGCCTTCATCATAGGCGTTCTCATCCCAGAACTGGTCCGACATCTCTTTCAGACGCGCGTCGCCTTCGGGGCCGGACAGGGTTTCGATCTCGGTGAACACGTCCGACCATGCGTCGGCCCAGCCGTTCAGGCGCAGGGTGCCGCGGACGAATTCCTTGACTGGCCAGTGATCCTCGAACTGGTATTCGGCCATGAAGGGGATCGAGTCGCGGTTTGGGTAAACCTCAAAGCTTTCGGGTGTGGGCAGCGGCGCGACATAGCTGGTGATCGCGTCCCACGGGCGGGCCACATCCAGCGGCGCGTAGTCCCGGATGGATTTTGAGGGCGACCGCAGGGCTTTCAGAACGCCCAGAGGCGACCAGCTGAACTTGTAGCGGAACGGGTTGGGGTTTTTCGGGATGCCACCGCAATAGGAGATAAAGCTCAGGTGGTTTTGCGCATCGAACGCGTCGGACGCGCGATAATCGGCCACCAAGGCGTGCGCCATCAGGTGGTCGATGCCCGGGTCCAGCCCAACCTCATTGACCAACGCGACGCCCGCTTCGCGGGCTTTGTCATCCAGCGCGCGCATTTCAGGGGCGATGTAGGACGAAGACACGAAGTTCGCGCGCTTCGAGATCGCAAGTTCCGCCAGCGGCACGTGCCAGTCGCCCGGCAGCATCGAGACGATCACGTCGCCCTGTTCCAGCACCGCGCCCAAGGCGTCGATGTCAAAGGCGCGGATGTCGTCGGTCAGGTCTCCAACCTCGGCGCGGGCCTTGTCGATGGTCCGGTTCCAGACAGTGACCTTTTGACCGCCTTCGATCAGGCGGCGCAGGCCGGGGATGGCCGACAGGCCGGTGCCACACCAGTGAATTGTCATCGCTCAGATCCCTTCAATATGGGTTTTGTAAGTTGTCTCAGCCTGGCCCCAGACGCCGCTGTTCAGATCGGTCAGGGTCAGCAGGGAGGGCAGCAGTTGTGCGGCATAGTCCTCCGAGCTTTCGACGGGCAGCATCGACGGCAGGTTGTCGATGGCCATTACGTCCATCACCGGATCGTTTGCCACGCGCAGGGCGGGCGCGTCCCATGTGGTGGCGCGATCATAGACCGGCACGGGGTTGTAATCGCTGTCGGGGTCGCAGGCCACGTCTCCGATGGCAGTCAGGTTGCGCGGTGCGTTCAGCGCATCGCGCGGGACAAAGACCGGCGTGCCGGGGCGCGCGAAGATGCAGTTCAGGAACAGATCATGGTCAAGGATCTCGGGGAAAGGCCCGCCGCTGGCGGTCTCGGCCATGTCCCATTTGGTGACGGAAACGCCCATCGCCTCGCACATATCCGCGGCACCTGTGCCCACGCGGCCCAAAGCACCGATAACGATGGCGCGAGGGCGGGTGCCGGTGGCGTCCAACTCGGCCAGCAACTCGGCGTTCAGCACGTCTTTGTTCGGGTACACCCCGACCGGAGGGCATTCCTGCCCGCGCTGCTGCGCGACCCATGTTTTCAGCGTCACCGCCGCGCCTGCGTATCCGGCCCAATAGCCAAAGGCGGCGACCCGGCGGCCGTCTTCGCCCACCAGATATTCCAGATCGTAGAGCGTGCCGCCCCCGGCTTTGAACCGCTCTAACAAAGCGCGCCCGGAATGCTGCCCCTTATAGGCATGGCCGAACATGATATGACGATGCGGCAAGGGCGTGCCGTCCTCGGGCAGTTCCTTGAGGCCAAAGATGATCGCATCCAGCGGGGCCTCGGGCCACGCATTCTCGGCTACGATCTCACACCCTCCGTCTTTGTACCCCTGCAGCGGAATGGCGCGCACGGAACTTTCCTCGATCGTCACGCGGATGCCTGCGACGATCAGGGCGGCGGCACCTTCGGGGGTCAACCCTACCCGTTCCTCGTTCGGGCGCTGTTCTGCCCGGACCCAGAGATGTGTCATGTCAGTTCCTTATGTTCAGAGCATTTCGGCGGCGCGTACGGCCTGAACCGAGGCCCGTGCCTCCATCGCTTCGCGGAACGCGATAATCTTGGGAAAGGCTGCGACGTCAACGCCGTCACCTTCCAGCCAGCTGCAAACCACATAGAGGTAAGCGTCCGCCAGCGAGACCTCATCCCCCAATACAAACGGGCCGCGCAGCCCGTTCGAGCAGATATAGTCGCAGGACGCGGTCATCGTCTGCGCGACCTTGCCCTGCATATCCTGCCAACTGGATTTTTTGTCGGCCCAACGCTCCCCGCGCATTTTATGGGCGTGGTTCACGTGCATGGTCGAGGCAAGGTAATACATCACCTCGCGCATCCGCGCGGCCATGATCGGGTCGGACGGCTCCAGCCTGGCCTGCGGTGCAACCGCCGCGATGTAATCCAGCAGCGCGCCGGTCTCGGTCAGAATGCCGCCATCCACCACCAACGCGGGCACGCGGCCCTTGGGGTTGATCTGTTTGTAGGCAGGTTTGGTCTGCTCACCGCCCGCAAAGTCCAGCTTGATCGCCTCGTACTCCAGCCCGGCTTCTTCCAAAGCGATGGCCACAGCGACCGAAATCGTGCGGGGGGCGTAATAAAGCTGCATTGGGGCCTCCTTATAGGTGGGTTTGGGCGTAGTGCCGGTCGGGCGCTTCCAGATGGGGCACCGCGTTGAACAATACCGGACTCAACTGGCTGCCAATCGGATGCAGACGATGCATCGACGTGTTCATGATGGCAAGCGCCACCCGCGCCATCGCCGGAATGTCCAGCCCCATCGCCTGCCGCACTGCCATCGAAATCAGCGCGCCTGAGGTCACCACAATCGCTGGCCCGCCTTCGGTTCCGATATCATGCAGTGCATCGCGGACGCGCGCCTCGAACGCGGCAAAGGTTTCGGGCGCATCCGCGATTTGGCCATTGGCCCATGCCGTGAATGTCCGGGGCAGGTGGTCGACGAATCCCTCACGGTCGGTGGGAACCATAACGTTGTGCTGTTGTTCGAAAAGCTGCGCGAGGGTGAAATACTCGATCTCGTTCAGGCGCGGATCGCGGATCGGCTCCGGCAAGCCCATGCTCGCCGCTGTTTCCACATGCCGGGTCAGCGTGCCGCTGTAGACACGGGGATAGTGCGCGCGGGTGTCCTGCAGATGCCCGCCCAGCCAGCGTGCTTGCTTGTGACCCAGATCGCTGAGTTTGTCATAGCTTTGCTCGTCTCGCGCGGCGGTGTTGGCCTGCCCGTGACGCACCAGTGTAATATGTGACATGGTCGTCCCTCTTGCCGCAAAGTCTTAGGGCAGGTTGTGGGCCGGGACCAGAGGCGTTTGGAATTCTGTTTGCAAAATCTTGGCCGTTCGAAGCTTTCCCCATGGTCAGTTTTTTACGCAGGAAAGGGGGGTTTTCTATTGCGCTACGAAAAAAAGTTTCCTATAGGAAACCAAGCTGTGGCATGCGGGTGTATACACCATTCCCGAAGGTACTGCAGCCCACTCTGGCGTGGAACACGTGTCTAACTCTGTTGACTTACAGCAAAGGAGTGGGAAGCTGGCGGAACACCGCCTTTTTGCAGGACGGGGCGTTTGCGACAGTCTGTGACAACGGCTTAGGAAAGCGACCACCCATGACCGAGATTAAGCGCACGCCTTTGTATGATCTGCACGTTGAGTTGGGCGGCAAGATGGTTGATTTTGCGGGCTGGGAGATGCCGGTTCAGTATCCACTGGGGATCATGGGGGAACACAAGCAATGTCGCGAAAAGGCGGCGGTGTTCGATGTCAGTCACATGGGGCAGGTGATCCTGCGCGGCGAGAATGTGGGCGAGAAGCTGGAAACGCTCTGCCCGCAGGCTTATGCTACGCTGAAGGACGGCAAGGCGCGGTACGGGTTCTTTACCAACCCGGAAGGCGGGATCATGGATGACCTGATCGTGTCGAATGCAGGGGATCACTACTTCGTGGTGGTGAACGCGGCGCTGCGTCATCAGGACATTCCGCATATGCGCGAACATCTGGACGGCGTCGAAGTGATCGAGATTTTCGACCGTGCGCTGGTTGCGGTGCAGGGACCCAAGGCCGAGGATGTGGTGGGCGCGCTCTGCCCTGTGGCGCGGGATCTGAAATTCATGGAAACCACTGTGGCGGATATAAACGGCGTTGAATGCCGTATCTCGCGCCTGGGTTACACCGGTGAGGACGGGTACGAGATCTCGATCCCCGAGGACAAGGCCATCGATATCACCCGCGCCTTTCTGGCGCATGAGGATTGTGAACCGGCGGGCCTTGGCGCGCGCGACAGCCTGCGGCTGGAGGCTGGGCTGTGCCTTTATGGCAATGACATTGACCAAACGACCTCGCCCATCGAGGCAAGCCTTGGCTGGGCGATCCAAAAGCGCCGCAAGGAAGAGGGCGGCTTTCCCGGCGCCGACCGCATCCAGAAAGAACTAACTGAGGGCCCCGCACGCAAGCTGGTCGGCATAAAACCCGAAGGCCGCGCGCCCGCCCGTCAGGGTGTTGAGATCCAGTGCACGGAAGGCAACACCATCGGTCAGATAACCTCTGGCGGGTTCGGCCCCACGGTCGGTGGCCCTGTGGCAATGGGCTATGTGTCCGCAGGCCATGGCGAACCGGGCGAGGTGGTCAACTTGATCATTCGGGGCAAGCCGCAACCGGCGCAGATCGTGGCGCTGCCCTTCGTTACCCAGAATTACAAGCGTTGAAGTCAGGAGAAAAACCCAATGGCAACCTATTATTCCGAAGAGCATGAGTGGATTGACGTCGATGGTGACACCGCCACTTTGGGCATCACCAAACACGCGGCGGAACAGCTGGGCGATGTGGTCTTCGTGGAACAGCAGGAAGTCGGCGAAGAATTCGCCAAGGACGGCGAGATCGGCGTGATCGAATCCGTCAAGGCGGCGTCCGAGCTTTATGCTCCGGTTGATGGTGAAATCATCGAAGTGAACGAGGCGCTGGCCGACAATCCGGGCGCGCTGAACGAAGACCCCGAAGGCGAGGCGTGGATCTACAAGATCAAGATCGCGGACGCGTCGCAGCTCGAAGATCTGATGGACGAGGCCGGCTACAAGGTCTTCATCGGTTAATTCAAGCGGCGGGTCCTTGCGCGGACCCGCCCCTTCATCTTTTTCCAAATACTCTCGCCGAAGGCGTCTGCCTCAGCGACTGGGTGAGACATTCCTGAAGGAGCGCTACCGATGGCTTTCAAACTGACCGACTACGAAGCCTATGACTTTGCCAACCGTCGCCATATCGGGCCCAGCCCGACTGAAATGCGCGACATGCTCAAGGTGATCGGCTTCAAAACGCTGGACGAACTGATCGACGCCACTGTCCCGCCTGCGATCCGCCAGAAAGAACCGCTGGATTGGGGACCGGCGATGACGGAACGCGATGCGCTCTTTCACATGAAAGAGGTGGCGAGCAAGAACACCGTTCTGACCTCGCTGATCGGGCAGGGATATTACGGCACCACCACGCCCGCGCCGATCTTGCGCAACATTCTGGAAAACCCGGCCTGGTACACCGCTTATACGCCCTATCAGCCCGAGATCAGCCAGGGCCGACTTGAGGCGCTGTTGAACTTCCAGACCATGGTCAGCGACCTGACCGGGCTGGACGTGGCGAATGCTTCGTTGCTGGACGAAGCGACTGCTGCAGCCGAAGCTATGGCGATGGCCAAACGCGGCGGCCGATCGAAGGCCAATAACGCGGCCTTCTTTGTCGACCGCAACTGCCACCCGCAGACCATTGCTGTGATCAAAACCCGGGCTGAGCCTCTGGGCATCGACGTGCAGGTAGGTGATCCCGATCAGCTTGAGGCCGGAGCCGTCTTCGGCGCGATCTTCCAGTATCCCGGCACCCACGGCCATGTGCGCGACTTCACCGCCGAGATTGCGGCGTTGCATGAACACAAAGCCATTGCCATTGTCGCCGCCGACATCCTGTCGCTGGCGTTGCTGAAATCCCCCGGTGAGATGGGCGCGGATATCGCCATCGGCTCAACCCAGCGCTTTGGTGTGCCGATGGGCTATGGTGGCCCGCACGCCGCCTATATGGCGACCACCGATAAGCTGAAGCGCGCGATGCCCGGTCGGATCATCGGTGTCAGCATCGACAGCCGGGGCAACAAGGCCTACCGCCTTGCCCTGCAAACTCGCGAACAGCATATCCGCCGCGAAAAAGCCAACTCGAACGTCTGTACCGCGCAGGCGCTGCTGGCGGTGATGGCCTCGATGTATGCGGTCTATCACGGCCCTGACGGGATCAAGGCGATTGCGCAATCGGTTCACCGCAAAACATCGCGTATGGCCGCCGGTCTGGAAGAGGCGGGTTTTGCCGTCGAACCCGAGGTGTTCTTTGACACCATCACAGTCGAGGTCGGCCACTTGCAGACCACCGTCATGGAGGCCGCCGTTGCCCGTGGCATTAACCTGCGCAAGGTCGGCGAGACGAAAGTCGGCATCAGCCTGGACGAACAGACCCGCGCCGAAACGATTGAGGCCGTCTGGGGGGCCTTCGGCATCGACCGTCAGGATGACAGTTCCAACGTGGCGTACCGCCTGCCGGATTATGCCTTGCGCGAGACGCCCTATCTGACCCACGAGATCTTTCACAAGAACCGGGCCGAGGCCGAGATGACCCGCTATATGCGCCGTCTCGCCGACCGCGACCTGGCGCTGGACCGGGCGATGATCCCGCTGGGCTCGTGCACCATGAAGCTGAACGCCACGATCGAGATGATCCCGGTCACATGGCCCGAGTTCGGCAATCTGCACCCTTTCTGCCCCGAAGATCAGGCGCAGGGCTATCACGAGATGATTGCCGATCTGAACGACAAGCTGTGCCAGATCACCGGCTATGACGCGATCAGCCAGCAGCCCAACTCGGGCGCGCAGGGCGAGTACGCAGGTCTACTGACCATCCGCAACTATCACTTCGCCCGCGGTGAAGGGCACCGCAATGTCTGCCTGATCCCGACCTCGGCACACGGGACCAACCCGGCCTCGGCGCAGATGGTGGGCTGGCAGGTGGTGCCGGTGCAATCGGATGAGAACGGCAATATCGACCTGAATGACTTCCGCGCCAAGGCCGAGAAGCATTCCGATCATCTGGCCGGCTGCATGATCACCTACCCATCGACCCATGGTGTGTTCGAGACCACCGTGCAGGAGGTCTGCCAGATCACCCATGACCACGGCGGTCAGGTCTATATCGACGGCGCCAACATGAACGCCATGGTCGGCCTGTCGCGCCCCGGTGATATTGGCGGTGACGTCAGCCACCTGAACCTGCACAAGACCTTCTGCATCCCGCATGGCGGTGGTGGCCCCGGCATGGGCCCGATCGGCGTCAAGGCACACCTTGAAGAGCACTTGCCCGGTCACCCAGAATACGGCACCGCCGTGGGGCCGGTATCGGCGGCGCCCTTTGGCTCGCCCTCGATCCTGCCGGTCTCATGGACCTATGTGCTGCTGATGGGTGGTGCGGGTTTGACGCAGGCGACCAAAGTGGCGATCCTGAACGCCAACTATATCGCAGCGCGTCTGCAGGAAGCCTATCCGATCCTCTACACCTCCGAGACCGGTCGGGTCGCGCATGAATGCATCCTCGACACCCGTCCGCTGGACGCCGAGGCGCATGTGACCGTCGATGACGTTGCCAAACGTCTGGTCGATTCAGGTTTCCACGCCCCGACGATGAGCTGGCCGGTGGCAGGCACCCTGATGGTCGAGCCCACCGAATCTGAGCCCAAGGATGAGTTGGACCGCTTCTGCGACGCCATGCTCTCGATCCGATCCGAGGCGCAGGATATCATCGACGGCAAGATCGACGCGGAGAACAACCCGTTGAAGAACGCCCCCCACACGGTGCGCGATCTGGTTGGTGACTGGGACCGGCCTTACAGCCGCGAACAGGCCTGTTTCCCTCCTGGTTCGATGGGTGTCGACAAATACTGGTCCCCCGTCAACCGCGTCGACAACGCATACGGAGACCGAAACCTCGTTTGCACATGTCCGCCAATGGACGCATACGCGGAAGCGGCGGAATAAACAGAAAACCCCCGCCTTGGCGGGGGTTTTTCTTAGGGAACGAAGCCTTTAGGCACCCCGAATGGCGGGGAGTCCACGCTGGATCCCGTCAGTGCGTTGAGGAATGCCGCGAGACTTGCGATGTCAGCTTCGGACAATTCCAATGGCGTGATGTCTACCTTGCCGCGCACACGCGCCATTTCCAACCGGTCGTCCCAGACGACGAAATCGGCTTTGTGCAACCAAGGAACGTTCGGCAGGTCAGCCATATCACGATTCCATTTCGACAGGCTGTTTTCGGGGTTCAGGTGATGGAGGATCATACCCTCGAGGTCGGGGAAAGCTCCGTTATGACCATAGGGCGCAGTCAAGGCCACGTTGCGCAACATCGGCGTGCGAAAGCGATAGGCGTCCTCCAGCCGGTCGCTTTCCCCCATGCGGCCAACGTCGCGCACATAGGGGTCCCATTGCCGCGTGCGGCCCGGCCCAAAAGGGGGCAAGGCCAAGGCGTGAAATTCCTGATCTGACATCAGCGGCCCGGAATGGCAGATGGAACACTGCGCTTTGCCATAGAAAAGATCCATCCCGCCCTTCTGTTCCGCCGTCAGCGCCGAGGAGTCACCCGCGAGGTATTGATCGAACGCGCTGTCGGTGCTGCGCCATTCAACCGCCATGAAAGCGGCTAAGGCGTTGGCGATCTGGGTGATTGTGATATCCTCGGTCGTGTTGACCTCATCAAAAGCAGCGACCATGGCCGGGCCATAGCGCGGATCGGTGCGCACGCGCTTGGCAAGGATAGGCCAGCCCAGATCAATTCGGTCGGCAACCGCTCCGGTCACCTGATTTTCGCCGACATTGCCGGCCATTTCGAATTGTGAGGTCAGCGGGAACAGCGCCTGTGCGGCGAGCAGCGAGTTCAGCCCCTCAGGCAACCATTCCTGTGCCGGAGAGTTAAACCCGTTGCCGTAGACATCCGAGATACTCAGGCGGCCATCGTGGAAAACGGTGTGAATCTCTTTCGCGCCAAGATTCCACAGCCCCGGTGAATTACGAGGGATGCGTTTGCGAATCTTATCGGCTCCTACGCCCGGTGTCCGATCTGGCCCCAAGCCTTGCCCGCCTTCACCAATACCCAGCGATAACCCGTCCGAGGTGCCGAAATCAGGATGATGGCAGTGGGCACAGGAAATGTTCTGGTTGCCCGACAGAATGGGGTCGTAAAACAGTTGATGACCGATGGCAGCCTGTTCCATATCAAAGAGGATAAAGTCATCATCGGTCAGCGGGCGCGGCAAATCCTGAGCCGCAGCCGCTCCGACGAAAAGGAAAAAACCCCCATGCGCCAGCTTGTAATTGCACTTTGCCTTTTTGCGACCCCGGGGCTGGCCGAGTTGGAACAAGCGCGCGACATGATGGAAGCGGGCGAATTTGAGGCCGCGCGTGAGGAACTGCTGCCAGCGGCGCGCTCTGGCAATGCCGAGGCCGAAGAACTGATCGGCGTCATGTACGGCCTTGGGCTGGGGGTCGAGCAGGACTACGAGCGGGCGTTTGACTGGTATCTGCGTGCTTCGATGAAGGGGCATCCGGGGGCGCAGTCGGGTGTCGGCTGGTATTACGAGCTGGGTCTGGGCATGCCCGCGCCCGATCTGGTGCGGGCGTATATGTGGTACACGCTCAGTGCCATTGGCGGTGATCCCGATGCGGCGATCAGCCTTGAGGAAGTGGTCAAGAAAATGTCGCCGGAGCAAATTGAAAGGGCGCATGTGCTGGTGAATGATTACAAAGGGTGGATGTACCCGTTTCGGTAAGGGCCGGACGCAGCGCCCGGCCCCTTTCGCTTAGTTCAGATCCGCATCGCGAGAGGCGTTGATATCAGCCTCGGCTTCAGCAACCGCTTCGGTCAGGGCGTTGAACACCTCGTCCCCGCGGGCCACGTTGGACTGGAACCAGTCATAAACCGGCGTTGCGGCTTCTTTGAACGCAGCTTTCTGTTCGGGTGTCGGCACATAGAGATCCCCGCCACCGGCGACGAAATCTTCATAGGCCTGGATCGACTTGCGCTTGGGCGAGGCAAAGGTGGCCTGCTGCAGCGCATAGAACCCGTCGACAACCACGCGGCGCATGTCCTCGGGCATCTCCTGGAACTTGGCGTTATTCATCCACCACAACGCACCCATGTAGGCGTGGCCGTCCAGCGTGACGTATTGCAGACCGGCATCGGGGAATTTCATCCCCATGATGTCGGTGATCCCGTTCTTGGACCCTTCAACCACACCGGTCTGGAAGCTGGTGAACAGTTCAGGCCACGGGATCGGGGTGGGCGATGCACCCAGTGCCTTGACCAGCTCTTGCGGCAGGTCAGCGACCACGGTGCGGATTTTCAGACCTTCCATATCCGCAGGTTCGGCGATGCGACGCTGGGTGTTGGCAAAGTTGCGCCAGCCGCCGGTGTTGCCAATGGTCATCAGACGGATCGCGCCGCCAGAATCCTCAAGCGCCATGTCGCGGACCTTGCGGGTGAAATCGCCGGACAAGACATGCTCGGCCACGCGGTCATCGGCCATCAGATAGGGCAGGTCCAGAACCTGCACGTAGGGGAAGATGCCCGACGCGCCGCCCGAGGTCGAAATATAGATGTCGATCGTACCGTCAGCCACGCCTTGCAGGCACTCGGCCCCGTTCGAGCACAGCTGCGTGCCGATGAACAATTCCACCTCGATGGCGCCGTTCGAGGCAGCCTCGACGTAGTTCTTGAAGACGATCAGACCATCATAGTCTTCGTCGTTTTCGTTCGAGTTGGCTGTCGCGCGCAGGGTATAATCTGCGGCGGTGGCGGCAAGTGCGGATGCGGCCACCAGCGAGGTGGCCACCGCAGCGGTTTTGATGAAGTCTCTGAGCATTCGTTTCCTCCCTGTGATACTCAGTTCAGTTTGCAAATCCCGTTATCCTCGGGATAGTCATGGATAGTGCGGGGACATAGGTGATCAGGAAGATCACTATGATTTCGACAGCCAGAAACGGCAGGATCGCCTTGGCAATGGTTTCGACCTTTTCGCGCGATACGGCGGCGGCCACGAACAGCACCAACCCCATAGGCGGAGTGGCCAGACCGACGGTCAGGTTAACGCTCATGATAATAGCAAAATGGATCGGGTCCACGCCGAGGCTGGTAAAGATCGGGCCAAGGATGGGACCAAGAATGATGATTGCCGGGCCTGCATCCAGAAACATGCCCACGACAAACAGCAACAGGTTGATCAGGAACAGCAGGATCAACGGGTTTTCTGACAGGCCAAGGATCAGTGCCGCCAATTGTTCAGGCGCATGGCTAAGGCTGACCACGGTCTTGAATGCCATCGCCGCGCCCACCAGCAGCAAAACCACGGCCGAGGTCAGACCCGCGTTGCTGAGGATCTCGGGCACTTCTTTCAGGGTCAGTGAGCGCAGGACGAAGAAGCCGATGATGAAGGCGTACCCCACAGCGACCGCAGCAGCCTCGGTCGGAGTAAAGATGCCGCCGAGGATCCCGCCCAGAATGATGACAGGGGTCAGCAGCGGGAAGAACGCTTTGAGGCTGGCCTGACGACGCTCGCCCCATGTGTATTTGCGGCTGGCGACGGGGAAGTCGTATTTGTCGGCCATCACTTTGATCATCAGCATCAGGCCAACCCCGACCATCACGCCTGGGACGATGCCTGCCAAAAACAGGGCGGCCACGCTTTCACCCATCACATAGGCATAGATGATCATGATGCCCGAGGGCGGAATGATTGGCCCGATCACCGAACTGGCCGCTGTGATCGCAGCGGCAAAGCGGCGGGTATAGCCCTGTTTCTCCATCGCCGGGATCAGCATAGACCCCAGTGCCGAGGTATCTGCCACCGCCGAGCCCGATAGCCCGGCAAACAGGATAGAACTCAGGACATTCACGTGGGCCAGACCGCCGCGCAGGTGCCCCATCAGGGCCTGCGAGAACTCGACCAGACGGATGGTGATGCCGCCACGGTTCATCAACTCTCCGGCCAGCATGAAGAATGGAATGGCCATCAACGGGAAGCTGTCCATACCGTTGTAGACGTTTCGGTACAGCAGCGTGATGTCGGCGGTCTGACCGTTCAGCCACAGCAGAATGCCGGGCGCGGCCAAAAGCGCGAAAAAGACCGGCAGGCCGATCATCAGGAAAATCAGGAAGGTGGGCAGGAACCAGATCAGCATCTATTCAGCCCCCACTGGTGCATCTGCGATTTCGGGCAGCAAGTCCCCGCCGCCCATCATCTTGACGATCGACCGCAGGATAAGCTCGATATTGACGACCAGCAGAAGGATGACCCCCACCAGCAACGATGCCATCATCCAGCTGCGCGGGACGCGGTACCACTCGTCAAACCCCAGCGAGGTCGGAATATAGAGCGCCGCCGTGGCGAAGCGGCCGCCAAAACCCGTGACCTCGGACCAGCCGATATTCACGGCGACGGCCAACACTGCCAGCGAGACGAAAAGCAGAAACACCATCAACACCTGCCCCAGCACGCGCGGCAGCATCATGGGCAGCATATCAATCGCCACAAACCCGCCGCGCCGGAATGCGGTGGGGGCCATCAGCCCGGTCATCCACAACATGCAGAAGCGCGCGGCCTCATCTGGCCAGGGTAGGGCGTTGCCTAAAACGTATCGGAAGAACACCTGAATCAGGATTGCGATCACCATCAATGCAATCGCAACGACACCGACCGCGCGGCCCAAACGCAGCACGGTTTCGTTCACGAATGCAATCGGCGCAAGCGCCGTTGCCAGTCCGCCCATGCGGATCCTCCCTTGTTCAGCCGCAGGTTTGTCCCGCGGTCGTCAAATCACGCCTAGTGCTGCGCGAATTGGCCGAGTTTCCCGGCGTAAAAGGTCAGCGCGTCTCCGTCCGCCATGCTGACTTTCAGGACTTTGCCCACCACGATCACGTGATCGCCTGCATCGTGATAGGCGTGCTGTTCGCACTCAAACCGCGCCAGGCAATCCGGCAGCAGAGGTGTTCCGTTCCCGCAGCGGTCGTGGTCGATATCCCGCAGGGCGAATGCGTCTTTCGAGCAGCCAAAACACAGATCGGCCTGTTCCGACGATAGCACGTGCACGCTGAAATGGCGCGCTTTTTGGAAATAGGGGAACCGGCGCGAATTGCGGTCGCCTGCCCACATCACCAACGGGGGGTCCAGCGACAGCGATGAAAAGCTGTTGGCGGTGATGCAGACCGGGCCATCGTCGCTGTCACAGGTGACGATGGTCACGCCGGTCGCAAACTTGCCGAAAGCGTCCCGCAAGGTACGGGTGTCGTCTTTGTGCGGGACGAATGTGTGAGTGATGTCCTTTGAGATTGCGTTCATCATGGTACCTCATGCCCCAGTGCCGCCTCGTACAGGCGGAACCAGCTTTCGCGATCCAGATTTACTTTCAATGCGTCCGAGATGCTTTTGATCCGGTCCAGATTGTTCGTGCCCATAACCGGAAGTATTCCTGCTGGGTGCGCCAATAGGAAAGCGATGGCGACAGCCGCGCGATCCACGCCGAATTCGGCAGCTATCTCATCTGCAACTATGCCGACCGGAGGGTTTCCGGCCATCAGCAACCCTCCCCCCAGAGGAGACCACGCCATAACGTGCTGGCCGTGCTGCTGATGAAAGGCAAGATCACCATTGGTGAAAGGGCTTATCTGACCCAGAGACAGCTCGATCTGATTGGTGACCAGCGGCGTCTTCATCGCCGATTGCAGCAGGCTCCAGTCCCAGGGACGAAAGTTCGACACGCCGACAGCGCGTACCTTGCCGCTGGCGACCACCTCATCCAGTGCGGCGCCGGTTTCATGGTGGTCCATGAACGGATCAGGACGGTGGATCAGCAGCAGGTCGATATGGTCGATGGCCATCTCGGCCAAAGAGGTTTCGACCGATTTCTGGATATGCGTGCGCGAGGTGTCGTAGTACTTGACCTTCGCGGCCGAATACCGTCCGCAGGGCGCGACGATATCGCATTTGGTGACGATCTCCATCTTTGACCGCAGGGTCGGATTGGCGCGCAGGGCGGCACCCAGAATGCCTTCGGCCGTGTAGTCGCCGTAGATATCCGCCTGATCGAAACTAGTGATCCCCTGATCCAGACAGGCTTGTATCTTGGCCTCGACATGCGCGGCCGAGGTGTCATCGTCATCCCCGATGCGCCACATACCATATACAATGCGGCTCAGTTCCAGCGTGTCGGATAGTTTCACACGTTGCATCAGCGACGAACTCCATTGCCCAGCGGGGTGGCCGGGGTCTTTGCAGGCACGCGCCCGTATTCTTCGGGCAGCGAGCAGGTTTTCAGATTGGGCAGAACGCGGGCCCCGAAATGCTTGGCCTCATCCATGTGCGGATAGCCCGAGAAGATGAAAGCGCGGATACCCATCTTCTGATATTCCTCGATTTTGGACATCACCTGATCGGTCGATCCGACCAAAGCCGCGCCGCAGCCCGAACGCGCGCGGCCCACACCTGTCCAAAGGCCCGGCTCGACATAGCCATACTCATCCGCCAGATCACGGTTTTTGGCCTGATGCGCCACGCCCAGAGAGGTCGAATCCAGCGCCCGCTCCCGGATCGCACGGCCATATTCGTCATCCAGCTTCGAAACGATGTAGTCCGCATATTCCTGCGCTTCGGCCTCGGTATCGCGGACGATCATGTGAACGCGCAGACCGTAATCCAGCGTGCGGTTGTAGTTTTCAGCCACCGCGTGAACGCCCTTCATCCGCTCGGCCAGTTGATCCTTGGTTTCCGGCCACATCAGGTAGACATCGCAATGCTCGCCGCAAAGATCGAGCGCAGAAGGGGAGTAGCCTCCGAAATACAGTAGCGGACCCCCAGTCTGATAGGGCTTGGCCGGGTCAGTGGTCAGGCCAGAGAAGTTATAGACCTCACCCGCATGGTTGATCTCATCCTGAGTCCAAGCTTGCTTGAGGATCTCGACCACCTCGCGGGACCGCTGATAGCGGAACGCGCTATCGTCTTTCTCGCCGGGGAAATCAGACGAGATGATGTTCACCGTCAGCCGCCCTTGCAGCATGTGATCCAGCGTTGCAATTGTACGCGCCAGCATGATCGGCTGCATCTCACCGCAACGAACGGCGGCCAGCAAATTGATCTTGTCGGTGATCGGTGCGCAGCCAGCCACGAAACTCAGCGTGTCCTGACCGACCTGATAGGAAGACGGGCACAGGATGTTGCGGAACCCTTGCGCCTCGGCTTCTCGTACGATGCCGGAACAATGCTCCCAACTCGACCGCAAGTCACCATCTGGAACACCCAGAAACTGATAATCGTCTGAGCACAGCGCGGCGAACCACGAAACCTCGGCCGCATCCAGATCGGGGGATGTGATGGGGACGATGGTCATTTGATTCGTTCTCCGTGCATCTTTTGACTTTCCTCTTGCGTAGCAATCACTTTGATGTAGATCAATAGTGTATCAATTTTTTCCGCGACTCGGTGAAGCACCTCGAAAATGACTGCCAACAGCCGCAACCCCAACGCGCTGCCGATCTATGTGCAGATCGCCGAGCTTCTGATCCGCGACATTGCCGCGGGTCGGCTGATCGACGGTGAACGTTTGCCACCCGAACGAGACATGGCTGCGAACCTCAATGTCTCGGTCGGGACGCTGCGAAAATCGCTGGCGGAGCTTGAGAAAAAAGGGATGTTGGAGCGTATCCAAGGCTCGGGCAATTACATCCGCGAGACCGGGACGCAGAACAGCGTTTATGCGATGTTCCGGCTGGAACTACCCGAAGGCGGGGGCCTGCCGCGCGCAGATATCCTGTCGGTGGATCATCTGGAAAAGCCCTCAGATCTGCCGGAATTCGGTACATCGCCCAAGGGGTCGCGAGTGCGCCGGATGCGCTATTTGAATGACACAATCATCGCGGTCGAGGAAATCTGGCTGGATGATTCCGCCGGAAAGGTCGATCAGGCGCTGCTGTCGGATTCGCTTTATCGCTATTACCAGCAGCAGCTTGGATTCTGGATCACGCGGGCTGAGGATCGGGTTTCGGTCCGTGCGCTGCCTGCGTGGACGCCTGCGACCTTCACCAAACCCGCTGGCGAAACGGCCGGTTATATTGAGCGGTTCAGCTGGTCCGAGGGGCCAGAACCAGTCGAGTTTTCAAAAACGTGGTTCGACCCGGATCGGGCCACCTATGTCCAACGTCTGAAATAAAAGGAAAAACGCATGACCCGGACCATCCATTACGGGCTGATCGGTTGCGGCATGATGGGGCAGGAACACCTGCATAACATCGCGTTGCTAGAAGGTACGCGCGTCTCGGCGATTTTCGAACCTGACGCCGCGATGGCCAAGGCAGCGCAGACGATTGTACCGGATGCGCAGATGGTGGGTTCGGTCGAAGATCTGCTGGCCGTGGATGATCTGGACTGCATCGTGATTGCCAGCCCCAACCATCTGCACGTGGATCAGATCGAGCAGATCGCGCGGGTGCGACCTTTGCCTTTGCTGGTCGAGAAACCTCTGTTCACCGACCCTGCAGATGCGGCGCGGCTTGACTCCATCCAGCGCGACTACCCTCATCCGATCTGGGTGGCGATGGAGTATCGCTATATGCCGCCCATCGCAGCCTTGATTGAGGGGGCGCAGGTGACCGGCGGCGTTAAAATGCTGACCATCAAGGAGCACCGCTTTCCCTTTCTGGAAAAGGTCGGCAACTGGAATCGCTTCAACCGCAATACAGGCGGAACCTTTGTCGAAAAATGCTGCCATTTCTTCGACCTCATGCGCCTGATCCTGCAATCGGACCCGGTGCGCGTGACGGCCAGCGGAGGGCAGGCTGTCAATCATTTGGACGAGGCGTATGACGGAGAAACACCCGACATTCTGGACCATGGCTATGTCATGGTCGATTTCGCCTCGGGCGCGCGAGCAATGCTGGAGCTGTGTATGTTCGCCGAAGGCGCGCGGTATCAGGAGGAGATCTCGGCCGTCGGACCAGACGCCAAGATTGAAGCGCAGGTGCCCGGACCCGGCCGTTTCTGGCCCGAGCATCTTGGTGATGCGCCGGTGCCGCAACTGATCGTTAGCCCACGTGCGCCCAAGGGACCGGTCGCCAAGGACATCCCCGTTGATCCAACGCTATTGGCCGCGGGTGACCATAACGGGTCTACTTTCTATCAGCATCAAGGATTCCTAGCCGTCCTGCGGGGCGACAAACCCGCTCCCGAGGTGACCCTGCAGGACGGGATGTGGGCTGTGCGCATGGGTCTGGCCGCGCAACAGGCGCTGGAGACCGGAGAGGCGGTTTGGTTCTAGAACTACTGAGCGGCCTCTTTCTGATGTGCTGACGCCAACAGTGTCGCCAGTTCCGGGCGGCATGAGCCGCAATTCGTTCCGGCCTGCAACGCCTCGCCAATGGCTTCGACGGTCATCAGCCCTTTGGTCTCAATAGCGGTCAGGATGGTGTTCACGCCTACGTCGAAACAGGAACACAGGACCGGACCGGGATCGGGCCGGTCGGCCGGCGCGCGGCCTGACAGCAGGTCGGGCACCTGTGGCAGAGTCGCAAGATAGTCGCGCATCACCGCCACGGGCTCGGGCGAAATGAACAGTGCGGCGACCAGTTGTCCGTGTTCGTGAAACGCCAGCCGCGCCATGCCGCGCGCCGGGTCCTCAACTATGGTTGTCTGCGCCTCGGGCAATCCGAAAAGATCACGCGCGGTGGTTTGCCAGTCATTTATTGTGCCCATCCCGGCCAGTTCAGCGCGATAGCCGAGTTTTGTGGGGGTCTGCGCCCAATACTCGCAAACCGGTTTCATTTCGCGATGTGACACCGCAAACCCGTACCATTTGGCGTCAAAGCGGGTGACGTTCACCACGGAGGCTTTGCTTTCAGGCTGCCCGGATACAGGGTCGGTCGCCGCCGCGACCACGGCGTCGATCCGGGCTGAAGGGGCGGTTTCTCCGGTCCAGTGTATAGGCGCAAAGACCTGTCCTTGTGTGACATCGCTGGTAATCCGGGCCCGCAGGACGGATGTTCCATGCGGGCTTGCGACCCGCACCAGATCGGCGGAGTTTATCCCCGTGGCGCGCGCATCACCGGGGTGAATGTCCAGAAACGGCTCGGGCAGGTGGGCCGACAGCCGCGCCGACAGACCGGTGCGGGTCATCGTGTGCCATTGGTCGCGCAGCCGACCGGTGTTCAGCCAGAACGGATAGCGCGGTTCTGTTTTGGCTGCAGGCGCGCGCCATGTAACTGGTAAAAGCCGCGCCTTGCCGTCGGGGTGATAGAATTGCCCATCCGCAAAGAACCGCCCGCCCTGCCGTGTGGCGGTGACAGGCCAGCGCGTCGGTTGCAGAGCGTCATAACCCACAGCATCCAAGTCGCTGAGGCCCGAGATATCGAAATCGCGCCCGAACTTGGCGGCAATGCCGGACAGGGTTGCATACTCACGAAAAATCTCTCCGGGCGTTTGATAATCGAAGGCTGAGGCCCATCCCATCCGTCGTCCGACCTCGGCCAGAATGTCCCAATCCGCGCGCGCTTGTCCCGGTGCGGGCAGGACCGAACGTTGTCGGCTGATCGTGCGGTCGGAATTGGTGACTGTGCCGTCTTTTTCGGCCCACGCGGCCGCAGGCAGCAGCACGTCGGCCAGCCGCGCCGTATCGGTGCGGGCGGTGATATCCGAGACCACGGTGAACGGGCAGGCCGCGATGGCATCGCGCACCGCGTCGGCCTCGGGCATTGAAACCACGGGGTTCGTGTGGATCACCCACAGCGCCTTGACGCGCCCGTCGCCCACGGCGCGGAACAGGTCCACGGCCTTGAGGCCCGGGGCCTCGGGCATGGTCGGGGCCGACCAGAAATCGCGCACGGCGGCGCGGTGATCGGCGTTTTCGATATCCAGATGACAGGCGAGCATATTGGCCAGACCGCCGACCTCGCGCCCACCCATCGCGTTGGGCTGACCGGTGACCGACAGAGGCCCGCAGCCGGGCTTGCCGATCCGCCCCGTGGCCAGATGGCAGTTCAGGATCGCGTTGACCTTGTCACTGCCCGCGCTGGATTGGTTCACGCCCTGACTGAAGATCGTCACAACCTTTTTAGTGCTCAACCACATCTGACAGAACTGCGCGATGTCGTCGGTGTCGAGACCGGTGACCGAGACATCATCGGCCAGCGCACTGTCCAGCGCCGCTTGAATGCCGGTGGTGTGGGGCAGGAAATCCGTATCCACTAGCCCGGTTGCGTCGATCTGCGTCAGCAGATGGTTGAACAGCGCCACATCGCTGCCCGCTGCCAGCGGCAGGTGCAGATCGGCACTGTCACACGATGCCGTCCGGCGCGGGTCGATCACGATGATCTTGGTCCCGCGCGCCTGCTTCGCCGCCATCAGGCGTTGATACAGAACCGGGTGGCACCACGCCAGGTTGGACCCGACCAGCACGACCAGATCGGCCTCGTCCAGATCCTCATAGGTGCCGGGCACGGTGTCAGTGCCAAAAGCGCGTTTGTGGCCCGCAACGGTCGAGGCCATGCACAGCCGCGAATTCGTGTCGATATTGGCCGAGCCGATGAAGCCTTTCATCAGCTTGTTGGCGACATAGTAGTCCTCGGTCAGCAACTGACCCGAGACATAAAAGGCCACTGAATCCGGCCCGTGTTCGGCGATGGTCTCGCGGAACCGGTCCGCGACCATTTGCAGCGCGTCGTCCCAGCCAGCCTCTTTGCCCGCTACCACGGGTGCTAGCAGTCGCTGCGACAGGCACACCGTTTCGGCCAAAGCCGAGCCTTTGGAACACAGCCGCCCTTGATTGGCCGGGTGATCCGGGTCGCCGGTGACGGTCAGGCCACCCGCGCCATCCGGTTGCAGCAGAACCCCGCAGCCCACCCCACAATAAGGGCAGGTTGAGCGTGTGACGCAGGCACTCAGGTCTTTCACGCGGCGCTCCTTTGCCCCAATGAGGTGCTGTCGAGCAGGATGCGCTCTCCGTCCAGCTGCACCGGATAGGTGGCGATCTGGCCTTCATCCGCGCCTTGTGCCTGACCCGAGTTCAGGTCGAAAACCCAGTTGTGCAGCGGGCAGGTGACAGACTGGCCATGCACGATGCCCTCAGATAGCGGCCCGCCCTTGTGGGGGCAGGTGTCCGAGGCCGCAAAGACCTCATCTTTGGCAGTACGAAACAGGGCGATGCAGCCCACGGGCGTTTTCACCACGCGCGCGCCTCGCAGGGGGATGTCGTCGATATGTCCGATGTCGATCCAGCTCATTCTGCGGCCTCCAGTGTCAGATCGGCCATGGGCGCAAAGCGCGGGGCCTCTTTGGCCTGCTCGGCCCATGGGTCTTTGCGATAGATGGACTGGCTGAGTTCGAACCGTTCAACCAGCGAGCGGCGGTTGTCGAGGTCGTCCACCACGGTCTCCCTGATCCAGTCGAGGCCGACCTTCGCCATCCATTTATACAGCCGGTCCAGATACTTGCCGCCCTCGCGATAGGCTTGGGTGACGGCCATCACGACCTCAATCGCCTCATCCTCGGTCGGAACCTGCACCAGCAGTTCGGTTTCCTTGACATCCATGCCAGCCGCGCCGCCGATGCTGATCTGGAAGCCCGAGTCCACACAGACCACACCGATATCCTTGCAAGTTGCCTCGGCGCAGTTGCGCGGGCAGCCCGAGACCGCCAGCTTCAGCTTGTGTGGCGTCCAAGAACCCCACAGGATTTTTTCAAGCTTCACGCCGAGGCCCGTGCTGTCCTGCGTGCCGAACCGGCAGTGATCGGTACCAACACAGGTTTTCACCGTGCGCAGACCCTTGGAGTACGCGTGGCCCGAGACCAGCCCGGCCTTGTTCAGATCGGACCAGATATAGGGCAGGTCCGCGCCTTTCACGCCCAGCAGGTCGATACGCTGACCACCGGTGACTTTGACAGTGGGCACATCGTATTTCTCGGCCGCATCGGCGATGGCGCGCAGTTCCGCCGGGTTGGTGATGCCGCCCCACATTCGGGGCACAACGCTGAAAGTGCCGTCTTTCTGGATGTTGGCGTGTTTGCGTTCGTTGACGAAGCGGCTTTGCGGGTCGTCCTGATATTCCACCGGCCAGTCGGCCAGCAGGTAGTAATTCACCGCCGGGCGGCAGACATGACAGCCGTTGAGCGTCTTCCAACCCAGCTCCTGCCAGACGGCTTCCTGGCTTTTCAGCTCCTGCGATTTGATCAGGCGGCGAACGTCTTCGTGGGTCAGGTCACAGCAGCCGCAGATCGGCTGCGCGGTGGGCATCTGGAAGTCATCGCCTAGCGTGACCTGCAGCAGTTGTTCGACCAGTCCGGTGCACGTCCCGCAAGAGGCACTGGCCTTGGTGGTCGCTCGGATTGCGCCCAGATCGGTTGCGCCATCTGCAATGGCAGCGGTGATATCGGATTTGCAAACGCCGTTGCAGCCACAGATTTCCGCCTCAGGCGGCAATGCTGCAACGGCTGAGAGAGGGTCCGCAGAGCCGCCCCCCTGATAGGCCGGGCCGAAGATCAGAGTCTCGCGCATCTCGGACACGTCTTCGCCATCGCGGATCAGGCCGAAGAACCAGTTGCTGTCGCCTGTGTCGCCATACATGACCGCGCCGACCAGCTTGTCGCCTTCCAGAACTAGTCGTTTATAGACGCCGCGCGCGGGGTCGCGGAAGACGATGTCTTCGCGGGTCTCGCCCTCGGCAAAGTCGCCGGCACTGAACAGGTCGCAGCCGGTGACTTTCAGTTTGGTGGAAAGCGAGCGTTGTTTGAACGCCGCGTCCTCGCCCAGCAGAGTCTGGGCCAGCACTTTGGCCTGATCGTAAAGCGGCGCGACAAGGCCAAAGACCTCGCCCTGATGCTCGACGCATTCACCGACCGCATAGATATCGGCGTCCGAGGTGATCATTTGGTCATCGACATGAATACCCCGACCCACGGCAAGGCCCGTTTCCTGCGCCAGCCCGGTGTTGGGGCGGATGCCCACAGCCATCACCAACAGGTCGCAGGGCAATTCCGTGCCGTCCTCCAACAGCAGCGCCCGGGCCTTGCCATCCTTGCCCGCGATTTCGGTCGATTTGGCATTCAGCAGAACGGTGATGCCTTTTTCTTCCAGAGATTTCTTCAGCAGGTACCCTGCGGCAGGGTCCAACTGACGTTCCATCAAGTGGCCCATGATATGCACGACGGTCACATCAGCCCCGCGCGCGGCCATGCCTGCGGCGGCCTCAAGCCCCAGCAAGCCGCCACCGATCACGACGACCTTGCTGCCCGTGCCCATGCCCATCATCTGTTCGGTGTCTTCCAGATCGCGATAGGCGATCACACCGTCCAGATCATGTCCCGGCATCGGGATCATGAAGGGGTTCGAACCGGTGCCGAAGATCAGCTTGTCATAGGGAACATAACCGTTCTCGCCTTCGACCACTTTCAACTCGCGGTCGATTTTGACCACTTTCTCGCCAAACCGACATGTGATCCCACGTCCGGAATACCAGGCGTCGTCATGGGTCACGATCTCTTCGTAAGTCTGATCACCTGCCAGAACCGGGCTGAGCATGATGCGGTTGTAATTCCCGCGCGGTTCGGCGTTGAACAGGGTGATGTCGAACGCATCGGGGGCAGCGTCGGTCAGGTGCTCCAGCACCCGACCCGAGGCCATGCCGGCTCCGATGACAACCAGTTTCTGTTTCATGTCATTCACTCCGCAGCGATGGCTTTGGGGGCAGGGGATTTGGGCTTGGGCTTTGCGCCGTGCTCGTATTCCTCGAGGAAATCCAACACCTCTTGCCGGTATTCGTAGTAATCAGGATGGGCCAGCAGCGCCTTGCGGGTGCGCGGGCGCGGCAGGTCGACATTGGTGATCTTGCCGATGGTGGCCTGCGGGCCGTTGGTCATCATCACCACGCGGTCAGCCAGCAGGATCGCCTCGTCCACATCATGGGTGACGCAGATCGTGGTGACTTTGGTCCGCGACCAGACCTCCATTAGAACCTCCTGCAGCTCCCATCGGGTCAGGCTGTCGAGCATCCCGAAGGGTTCATCCAGCAGCAGCAGTTTCGGCGACAGGGCAAAGGCGCGGGCGATGCCAACACGCTGGCGCATCCCGTTCGACATGTCGGCGGCGGATTTGTCCATTGCGTCGGCCAGACCGACCCGTTCGAGGTAATATTCCACAACATCCTGCCGCTCGGCCTGGCTGGCGCGTGGATAGACGCGGTCCACGCCGACCGAGACGTTTTCCTTGGCGGTCAGCCATGGGAACAGCGAGGGCGACTGAAACACAACGGCGCGTTCCGGATCTGCGCCTTCGACGTGGCGGCCATCCAGCTTGATCGCACCCTTGGAGATTTCGTTCAGACCAGCGGCCATGGTCAACACCGTGGACTTGCCGCAGCCCGAGTGGCCGATCAGCGAGATGAATTCGCCACGGTTGAGTTTCAGGTTGAAATCCTCGACCACGGTCAGCGGGCCTTTGGGTGTGGGGTAGACCTTGTGCAACTGGCTGAAATCCAGATAGCGATCTTCGATCAGACCCGATTGCGCCTCTTTCACCGCTGCCGGGACACCGTGGATCGGGGTGACGTCGGGCAGGGTCTTGGTGCCTTCAACCTTGGCCTCGATGCCCACATCCATCAGGTATTTCGTGACCTCGCCACGCAGCGCCTTGACCGTCTCATCATGGTTCATGGCGGACCGGTCGCGGGGGCGGGGGATCGAGACCTTGAACTCGGTCCCCAACGTGCCATCGGGGTTCAGCGGGATGATGCGGTCGGCCAGCAGGATCGCTTCGTCCACGTCATTGGTGATCAGGACACAGGTCTTGCGGTCGGCCTCCCAGATCTTTTCGATCTCTTCCGCCAGATTGCCACGGGTCAACGCATCCAGCGCCGACAGGGGCTCGTCCAGCAGCAGAACCTCGGGGTCCATCGCCAGTGCGCGGGCCACGTTCACCCGTTGACGCATGCCGCCAGACAGTTCGGCAGGGCGGCGGGTGGCAGCGTGGCTGAGGCCAACCATCTTAATGAAATGGGCAACCTTTTCTTCTTTTTCAGCCTTGGGCATCTTGGGAAAGACCGCATCCACGGCCAGCCGCACATTGCCCGTCACCGTCAGCCACGGCATCAGCGAGTAGTTCTGAAAGATCACCCCCCGTTCCGGCGCGGGGCCGGTGATGGCTTTGTCGCGAAAGGTTACGCTGCCCTTGGAGGGGAATTCGATCCCCGCCATCAGGTTGATCAGCGTGGTCTTGCCGGTGCCGGAAAAACCCAGCAGTACCACGAACTCACCTTCCTGAACCGAGAGGTTGATGTCTTTCAGCACATCCGTCGCAGCGGTGCCGGTGCCAAAAGATTTGCTGACGTTCTTGAAGTCGATCACAGCCATTTGGGTCACCGGTTGTTCGAGAAGGTAAACAGCGACTGCAGCGCATACATCACGCGATCCAGCAGGAAGCCGATGATGCCGATGGTGAACACAGCCACCATGATCTTGGCGAGCGAGCTGGAGGAGCCGTTCTGGAACTCATCCCAAACAAACTTGCCCAGACCGGGGTTCTGCGCCAGCATTTCAGCCGCGATCAGAACCATCCAGCCAACGCCAAGCGACAGACGCAGGCCGGTGAAGATCAGCGGTAGGGCCGAGGGCAGCACCAGCTTGGTGATCTTGGTATAGGTGTTCATTTTCAGAACTTTGGAGACGTTCACCAGATCCTTGTCGATCGACGCCACACCCAGCGAGGTGTTGATCAGCGTCGGCCACAGCGAACACAGCGTCACGGTGATGGCCGAGATCAGGAAGGATTTCGCGAACCAGCCGTCATTGGTGACGTAAACGGCCGACACGATCATGGTCACAATCGGCAGCCATGCCAGCGGCGAGACCGGTTTGAAAATCTGGATCAGCGGATTCAGCGCCGCATTTGCGGTGGGCGATAGGCCCGCAGCGATACCCAGCGGCACAGCGACAATAGTGGCGATCAGGAACCCGAAGAACACGGTTTTTATCGAGGTCCAGATCTGGTTGTAGTAGCTCGGCGCGCCAGTATAGGCGACCTCTTTGACTTTTTCGGGCTGGCCCGCGTCGATGAACTTTTGATTGCGCTTTTCAACCATCGCCTCGAACTTGGCCTTTTTGGCGGCCTTGGCCTGCGCGTCCTGGTGCAGGCTGACAGCCTCGGACCAGACCTGCGCCGGTCCGGGCACCGCGCCCAGCGAGGTTTGCACCTTGGGTGCCAGCGTGCCCCACATCAGAAGGAAGGCGAAAATGGCCAGCAGCGGCACGACCAGCAGGCGCCAAATCTCGCCCATCCGGGCGCGCGGGTTGTCGCCTGCACCGGCCTTCAGGATGGGGGTGATCCAGGCCAGGCCCAGAACCTGAAACCATTTATCGGCGGCGTTGATCCGGGTGAACAGGCGGGCGCGTCGGGCCTCGCGTTCAGCATCAGCGGATAGCGTATCGTGGTCGATGGCTGTCATCTTGCGGTCTCCTGGCCCGGTCGTTCAGCGCCGGGCGGGGGTGGAATTCTGTATGAATGGGGAAGCCCCCCAGCCACCAAGGGCCGGGAGGCAGGGGAGTTAACCCTGAACTTCGGTGCCGACGACGACCTGTTCGCCTTTCAGGCCGATCGGCAGGCTTTGCAGATAGGCGTTGGGCTGACGGGCGTCATAGGGAATGCCGTCGATGATATCCTCGGCGGGTGTGGGGGCCTTGTAGCCGTCGCTGTCCCAGGGGAAGTCGGCCTCATTCGCCAGGCCTTCGTCGACCAGCATTTTGGCGGCGTCCAGATAGATGTCCGGGCGGTAGACGGACTTGGCGACCTCGTCATACCAGGCATCGGTCTGCGGTTCGGCGATCTGGCCCCAGCGGCGCATCTGGGTCAGGTACCAGATGGCGTCCGAATAGAACGGGTAGGTCGCGTTATAGCGGAAGAAGACGTTGAAATCGGGCACTTCACGCTTGTCGCCCTTTTCATATTCGAACGTACCCGTCATCGAGTTCGCGATCACGTCGTAATCGGCACCCACATATTCCGGCTGGCTCAGCATCTCGACCGCAGCGGGGCGGTTGGCGTTGTCGTTTTCATCCAGCCACATGGCTGCACGGATCAGGGCTTTGGTGACGGCGCGGGTGGTGTTCGGGTATTGCTCGGCGAACTCGGCGTTGATGCCAAAGACCTTTTCGGGGTTGTTCTTCCACAGCTCGTAATCGGTGATGACCGGCACACCGATGCCTTTGAATACGGCTTGCTGGTTCCACGGCTCACCTACGCAATAGCCATAAATTGTGCCCGCTTCCAAAGTGGCCGGCATCTGCGGCGGAGGCGTCACCGACAGGAACACATCCGCGCCAATCTGACCGGTCACGTTCTCGGGGCTGTAGTAACCGGGATGCAGACCACCCGCCGCCAACCAGTAGCGCAGTTCGTAGTTGTGGGTCGAAACCGGGAAGACCATGCCCATGTTAAAGGGCTTGCCTTCGGAGTTGTATTTCTCGACCACCGGCGCCAGCGCCTCGGCCGAAATCGGGTGCTGCGGGCGACCGTCATCCATTTTCGGAATGTTCGGCTTCATCTCTTCCCAGACCTCGTTCGACACGGTGATGCCGTTGCCGTTCAGGTCCATCGAGAAGGGGGTGATGATATGCGCCTCGGTGCCGTATCCGATAGTTGCGGCCAGCGGCTGACCGGCCAGCATGTGCGCACCGTCCAGCTGTCCGTCGATCACGCCGTCCAGCAGCACTTTCCAATTGGCCTGCGCTTCGAGCGTTACGAACAGGCCCTCATCCAGGAAGTACCCATTCTCATAAGCCACGGCCAGCGGGGCCATGTCGGTCAGTTTGATAAAGCCAAAGGTCAGCTCGTCCTTCTCCAGCTCCAGCGTTTCTGCCAACGCGGGGCTGATCAGGGCGCTGGTGGCGACAAGGCCTGCAAGCAATTTCTTCATGTGGGTCTGTCCCTTTCTTGGTCCCGGTCAACCGGGCGGGTGAAAAACAAAAAGCCGCTGCACGCTCTGGCCGGGAGGAGGTGACCAGAGAGTGAGCGGCTTTGCTCAGTCGTTCCCAAACTTTGGGAGGAATTCTTGCGACACACGCCTTTGTGTGCCGATGGGTCCAGAGTGGTAAATGCGCCGTTGCCGATCAAGCGATTTTGCTGCAACGCGGCGTTAAATGCTGCAATCGCGCGGTGTTGCGCGCGCGTCTGCCTAATTCTTAGGCGTCAGATATCCTGAGGATCAAAAATGCGCCCATCCAAGAACGCATCCCGCTTTAGCGACAGCTGCCCGTTATGGGAAGCAACGGGCGTGGTCTCACGAATCGCGCCTTCCAGCTTTTCCGACGCACCGGGCAGATCGGCCCCCAATCCTGCTAGTTGATTGCGGTAGATATCGCTGCGGAACACGCTGCCCGCTTGGGCCAGCGCCAGATGCGGGTCCAGACCGTATCGTTGCGCCAGACGGTGGGCGATCCACTTGGCCTGACTGCGCCACGGGAAATTTGCGGCCCCGTCGTGGAACTCGACAAATCCCGGTACCTCGCGCTGTTCGGCGTGGCCCGTGATTGTAAAGCGCCCCGAGAGCGCCCGGTCGATCAGTTCCGAAGGCAGGTTCAGATAGGTGTCTCGGGCAAGGATTTCGGCGGCGGCGGTGTGGCTGCCCGGCTGGCCCAGCCAGCGCCCGGCGCGCCAGACGGCTCGCATCAGCTTGCCCAGCAGGTGCGGCTCGGTATCCGCCCAGTCGGTGCGCACAGCCAGTACCTTTTCCGGCGCAAAGGCCCAGATCGCCTGACCGGGCAGCAGTAACGCCCCCGCCTGCGATTCTACGGCGACCGAGCCCCAGGGCTCACCCACACAGAACGCATCCACATCGCCTTCGGCCAAAGCCTGCGCCATAAGGGGCGGCGGGATGGTGCGCACCTCGACCCCGATTTTGGACAGTTCGGTGGCCTCAAGCCAGCAATGCAGCAGTTCCACATGCAGGGAGAACGGGAAGGGCACGCCAAAGACCAAGGGCCCATCGGTGACCGAGGCCAGCGCGGCGGCGGCCTTGAACGGATCGCGGAAGTCGAACTCATAGCCTGCGTCGCGCAGGCGGGTCTCCAACGCGCGGCTAACGCCGATCACGTCGCCATTCACCGACAGGACTGAAACGGCTGACAAGGGTTGTGTCACCCCGCCCAGCCCCAAGGCCATGGCAACAGGGACCGGAGATAGCAGGTGTGCGGCATCCACCCGCCCAAAGGCCAGCATATCGCGCACGGATGACCATGAAGGCGCGGCGATCAGGTCCAACTCGACCCCTTCGGCGCGGGCCAGGCCCATCTCATGCGCTACGATCAAAGGGGCGGCGTCCACCAGCGGAACGTAGGCGACGGGCAGGGTCACAGCGTTCATGACAACAACCCAGATGCCGTGACCAGCGCCTCGGCCACATCGGCGACGCGGCGGCCCTGATCCATCGCGGCCTTGCGCAGCAGGGCATAGGCCTCTTCTTCCTCAACCCCGCGCGCCTTCATCAGCAGACCCTTGGCGCGGTCGATCACCTTGCGTTCCTCCAGCGCACGTTTGGTTTCGGCCAGTTCGCGGCGCATCTGACGGACGATCTGGAACCGCGCGATGGCCGCATCCAGCACGGGCTTCAGCCGATCCGGCTGCATTCCGTCAACCACATAAGCCGACAAGCCCGCCTCAATCGCGGTCGAGGCCAGATCTCCGGCTGCGCCCGAGACGAACATGGCCACGGGCCGTTCTAGAGGTCCGGATGCAAGCGTCAGTTCCTCAAGCATATCGCGGGTCGGGTTGTCGATATCGATCAGCACCACATCCGGAATCAAGGCGGCAATCTTGCGCGCAAGGCTGGAGACGTTGCCGATCACGTGCACATCATAAGCCCCGGACGCCCGAAGGGCATCGACGATGGCAATCGCACGCTCGCGGTCTTCCTCTACGACGACAATGGTCAGGGTGTCTGGCATGGCACCTTTTCACCGGGTGGCTGCGCGATCTCAAGAGTTCGGTGGCTTTTCCGTCGGGGCGCGGGACTGGGTGCCTAAAAAACAGTCAAACCCGCCGCGTGAATGTTCATGGCGCGCAAATCTTTTCGCCTATCGGAAACCTACGACCGTGTGCGGAGCGAAAAGTGATGTCGTTTTTCGGCATTCAAACGTCTTTTCCGCTTGCTGCACTGCCGAGGGGTTTCTAGGTGTGGCGGCGGGACACCCCTCCCCAACGAGGGGCGTGTATCTGGAAGGGTAATACACATGAGCATTGAACAACCGGCGACGCGGCCGGCGAATCCGCGTTTTTCCTCGGGCCCCTGCGCCAAACCCCCCACATTTGATCTGAACAAGTTGGCCGATGCCGCGCTGGGCCGATCGCACCGTGCAGCCGTGGGCAAGGACAAGCTGAAAGCGGCCATCGAAGGCACGCGCGAGGTGCTGGGTATTCCGGCGGATTACAAAATCGGCATCGTTCCCGCATCGGACACCGGCGCGGTCGAGATGGCGCTGTGGTCGCTGCTGGGCGAACGCAAGGTCGAGATGCTGGCGTGGGAAAGCTTTGGTGCCGGTTGGGTCACCGACGTGGTCAAGCAACTGAAAATCAACGCCGAGGTGAAAACGGCAGAGTACGGACAGATCGTCGATCTGGCCTCGGTCGATTTCGTCAACGATGTGGTGTTTACGTGGAACGGCACGACCTCGGGCGTGCGAGTACCCAATGGCGACTGGATCGCGGATGACCGTCAGGGTCTGACGATCTGTGATGCAACCTCGGCTGCCTTTGCGATGGACCTGCCGTGGGACAAGCTGGATGTGACTACGTTTAGCTGGCAAAAGGTACTGGGTGGTGAAGCAGCGCATGGCATGCTAATCCTCAGCCCGCGTGCGGTGGAGCGACTGGAAAGCTACACCCCCGCATGGCCGCTGCCCAAGATTTTCCGCCTGACCAAAGGCGGCAAGCTGATTGATGGCATTTTCACCGGGGCCACGATCAACACGCCCTCGATGCTGGCGGTCGAGGATTACCTGTTCGCGCTGGACTGGGCGCGTTCGGTGGGTGGCTTGCAGGGCCTGATCGCCCGCGCCGATGCCAATGCCGGTGCGGTGCATGCGTTTTGTGACCAGAACGACTGGATCGCCAATCTGGCCGAGGATGCGGCGACGCAGTCGAATACGTCGGTCTGCCTTAAATTCACCGATCCGCGTATTCAGGATGGCGCGACATTCGCCAAAGCCGTTGCCAAACGGCTGGAAGCCGAGAACATCGCGCTGGATATCGGTGCCTATCGCGACGCGCCTGCGGGCCTGCGCATCTGGTGCGGCGGCACGGTTGAGACCGCGGATATTCAGGCCATGCTGCCCTGGCTGGCCTGGGCCTTTGAGGCCGAGATCGCTGCGCAATCGGCAGCCGCCTGACAAGATTTTTCGACGAAAAACCTGGGCCGGCTTGTGGCCCGGATACTTCCCCAAAATTCAAGGACCAGAGATATGGCCCCCAAAGTACTCGTATCTGACAAGCTCAGCGAAACCGCCGTGCAGATCTTTCGTGATCGCGGCATTGACGTGGATTTCATGCCCGATCTGGGCAAGGACAAAGACAAGCTAGCCGAACTGATCGGCCAATATGACGGTCTTGCCATCCGTTCCGCCACCAAGGTTACGCCGACCCTGCTGGAAAAAGCCGACAATCTGAAGGTCATCGGTCGCGCCGGGATCGGCACCGACAATGTCGACAAGGAAGCGGCCTCGAAGAAGGGCGTGATCGTTATGAACACGCCGTTCGGCAATATGATCACCACTGCCGAACATGCGATTGCGATGATGTTTGCCGTGGCGCGGCAAATCCCCGAGGCCAGCATCTCGACCCATGCGGGCAAGTGGGAAAAGTCCAAGTTTATGGGGATCGAACTGACCAACAAGACCCTTGGTGTCATTGGTGCAGGCAATATTGGCGGTATCGTTTGCGAGCGTGCGCTGGGCCTGAAGATGAAGGTCGTCGCCTATGACCCGTTCCTGGGCGAAGAGAAAGCCGCCAAGATGGGCGTCGAAAAGGTCGAGCTGGACGAATTGCTGGCACGTGCCGATTTCATCACCCTGCACGTGCCGCTGACCGATCAGACGCGCAACATCCTGAGCCGCGAGAATCTGGCGAAAACCAAGCCGGGCGTGCGCATCGTCAACTGTGCCCGTGGTGGTCTGGTCGATGAAGACGCGCTGGCCGAGATGCTGCAATCGGGCCATGTGGCCGGTGCGGCCTTTGACGTGTTCAGCGAGGAACCGGCCAAGGAAAACGCTCTGTTCAACCTGCCCAACGTCGTCTGCACACCGCATCTGGGTGCTGCCACGACCGAGGCGCAGGAAAACGTGGCGCTGCAGGTGGCCGAGCAGATCTCGAACTACCTACTGACCGGGGCTGTTGAGAACGCGCTGAACATGCCCAGCGTGACTGCTGAGGAAGCCAAGGTCATGGGGCCGTGGATCAAGCTGGCCGGTCATCTGGGCAGCTTCATCGGCCAGATGACCGATGAACCGATCAAGGCGATCAACATCCTTTATGATGGGGTCGCAGCCGAGATGAACCTTGCTGCGCTGAATTGTGCCGCCGTTGCGGGGATCATGAAAAAGGTCAATCCTGATGTGAACATGGTGTCTGCCCCCGTGATCGCGAAAGAGCGTGGGATCAATATCTCGACCACCAATCAGGACAAATCCGGCGCGTTCGAAGGCTATATCAAAGTCACTGTTGTTACTGATAAGCGGGAGCGTTCGATCGGTGGCACGGTGTTCAGCGATGGCAAGCCGCGTTTCATCCAGATTAAGGGCATCAATATCGACGCCGAGGTCGGGGCGCACATGCTCTATACCACCAACGAAGACGTGCCGGGCATCATCGGTGCGCTGGGTCAGACGATGGGCGAGAACGATGTGAATATCGCGAACTTTACCCTTGGTCGGTCTGAGGCCGGGGGCGAGGCGATCGCGCTGCTATATGTGGATGAACCCGTTCCGGCAGAGGCTCGAGCCAAACTGGCTGAGACAGGGCTGTTCACGCAAATCAAACCGCTAGAATTCGACGTCTCCTGACCGTCGGTGTTGAAATTCTGAGACAATCCCAGCCCGCGCCGTCCAAGGCGCGGGTATTTTCTTTGTCATGGGCGGTTTTCCCGTCACAAGCAAAGTGAATTTTGGACCCGAGGTTTTTTATGACGTCCCCCATTTACGCCATTGGCGATATTCACGGTCAGCTTGAGATGCTGCAAACCGCCCTGCGCCGGATCGAACAGGATGGAGGTCCGGATGCGCGGGTCGTGTTTCTGGGCGATTACGTGGATCGCGGGCCGAGCAGTCGCGGCGTTCTTGACCTGTTGATCGAAGGTCAGCGTGCGGGGCGTAACTGGGTCATGGTCCGGGGCAATCACGACCGGATGATGGCGCGGTTCGTGCAGGATTGCGAGGTCGCGGACAGCCACTTGCCGGTCACGCTCAGTTGGTTGCATCCGCGTTTGGGCGGGCGCGAGACATTGGCCTCTTACGGTGTGGATGTCACCGACAATGACCGCATCGTCCATGTCCATCAACGCGCGGTCGAAGCTGTTCCACCGCAGCATCTGGATTTCCTCAATGCTCTGCCGAACTATCACCAAGAGGGCGAAATGCTGTTCGTTCACGCGGGTATCCGACTGGGCCTTCCGCTGGAGCAGCAATCCGAGAATGACCTGATCTGGATCCGCAACGAATTCCTGATCGAAGCCGCGCCGCATCCGTGGCTGATTGTCCATGGCCACACGCCTGTCGATCAGGCCGAGCATTGCGGCAACCGGGTAAATCTGGATGCGGGCGCAGGCTATGGCCGCCCCTTGGCCACGGCGGTATTTGAGGATCGCAAGTGCTGGCTTTTGAGCCCAAACGGACGTGTGCCGCTTAGGTAAACAGCTTGGCGAAACGCTCGCGCAGGGCGTTTTTCTGCACCTTGCCCATCGTGTTGCGTGGCAACGCGTCCAGAACGATCAGCTTGCGGGGATGTTTGAACCGCGCCAGCTCCGCCTGCGCATTAGCCATGATCGCGTCCAGATCAGGCATTGCGCCGGGTTCCGCCACTAGCAGGCCCACGGGGGTTTCGCCGAAATCCGGGTGTGGCACGCCGATCACCGCGCTTTCCAACACGCCGGGCTGATCGTCCAGCAGCATCTCAAGTTCCTTAGGATAGATGTTGAACCCGCCCGAGATGATCAGATCTTTGCCGCGCCCGACGATATGGACATAGCCATCCTCGTCCACTCGACCCAGATCGCCGGTGATGAAAAACCCATCCTCGCGCAGCTCGGCGGCGGTTTTCTCGGGCATTTGCCAATAGCCTTGGAAGACGTTCGGGCCGCGGACTTCGATCATGCCGATCTCGCCCTGCCGCAGGGTCTCTCCGCTTTCGGGGTCGGTCACTTTCAATTCGACATCGGGCAGGGGGAAGCCAACTGTGCCCGCGCGGCGCTCACCGTCATAGGGGTTCGAGGTGTTCATGTTGGTTTCAGTCATGCCATAGCGTTCAAGGATGCGGTGGCCGGTACGGGTTTCGAACCGCTCATGGGTTTCCGCCAGCAAGGGGGCCGAGCCCGAGATGAACAGTCGCATATGCCGGGCCAGATCACCGGTGAACCGATCATCCCCCAACAGGCGGGTGTAGAAGGTCGGCACCCCCATCATTGACGTCGCCTGCGGCATCAGGCGCAGCATGTCATCCAGATCGAACTTCGGCAGAAAGATCATAGACCCACCCGAGGCCAGCACCACATTCGTCGCCACAAACAGCCCGTGCGTGTGGAAAATCGGCAAGGCGTGCAGCAGCACATCATCTGCGCTGAACCGCCATTCCCGCACCAGCGTTTCCGCGTTCGACAGCAGGTTGGCCTGCGACAGCATCGCTCCTTTGGAGCGCCCGGTTGTCCCTGAGGTATACAGTAAGGCGGCCAGATCTTCCTCGGACCGGCGCACGGGTTCAAACGCGGGCAGCATCCCAAGCGCGCGTCGCATCAAACTGCCTGATCCATCGGCGTTCAGTGTTTCCAGCCGGGCGTTTTGGGCAGCGGCAATGGGGGCCAGACCCTTGGATTTCGCGTCATCGCAAACCACCAGCGCGGCTTCGCTGTTTTCGATGAAATATTGCAGCTCGGCCGTGGTGTAGTCGGTATTGAGAGGCAAAAAGATCAGTCCTGCCTGCGCGCAGGCGGCGTACAGCGCCAGTGCCTCGGGGGATTTTTCGACCTGAACGGCCACACGGTCACCGGGCTCAAGCTCATACCCGATCAGCGCATTGGCCAGCCGGGCTGCCATGTCCAGAAAATCGGCATGAGTCACAGTCTGACCGTTCGGAAGATGCAGGAACGGTGTGTCTTTGCCCGCGTGAATGCCGAACAAGCGATCGTAAAGCGGGTTGCTCATGACAGATGTTCCTTTCGCCAGATCAATTTCGTGGAAATCTGGCGCGGATCGGCGGGACGGTAAAGCCAATTCTTGACGAAGTCAGAACTGCGTCGTCATGCGGTAGCCGGCCGCGAAATACATCTTTGCGAAGGTTACAGGTTGGCCTTCCAGCCAGGTGATGCGCTCACCGGTGAAAACGGGCTCGCCTTCAGGGACGTCCAGAAATCCGGCAACCGTTGTGTCGGCACGGCTGGCCAGGAACGTCAGTTCGACGTTTGTGAAAGGTACTGTCTGGATCAGCCACTCATTAGGTCCGATCTGCGAGAAATCCGCTTGCATCACTTGTGGAACGCTATCGACGACGATCCAACGGTCTTCGTATTGAAATGGCGTGTTGCCTGAAAAGTGCATGCACCTGACATGCATCACCGGTTGCCCCGTATGCAATTCCAGCCGGGCCGCCAGCCAGTCGGGCGCTTTTTCCCGCGCCGAAGAAACCAACGCATAGCGATAGACCCCGCCAAGGGCCTCAACCTCGTCTCGGACCATCGGAATGGAAAATCTGGCTTGCCTTTGAGGGGCGCTCAGAACCCGTGTGCCTGCTTTGCGACGACGCTCAAGATATCCTTCGTCGGCCAGTTCGCGCAGGGCGCGGTTCACTGTGGTGCGGGTGCATGAAAACTCGGCGGCCAGATCCTGTTCGTTGGGCAGCAGAGAATCCGGCCCCCAATCCCCGGACCGAATACGAGACAGGACCGTTCTCTTGATGTCCTTGTAGCTGGTGGTCTCGGATGTCTGGGTCATATGCGTCCTGCTTTCAGGGATTCGTTTTAGACGTCAGCCAGCAGCTCGGCAATTGCAGCGCGGTAGGTATTTACAATGCGGTCGCGTGCGACATGGCGGCCTTCGCGCACCATGTGCCGCCCGGCGGACCAAAGATCCGTGACCAACCCATCGGGGCCGGCAAAACACAGCCCGTCCAGTACCTGATCATCGGTCAGCGGCCATAAGGACGGATGAGAACGATCAAAGGCCACAAGATCGGCCAACTTACCAATGGCTATCGAACCAGAATCCCGATCCAACGCCTGCGCTGCTCCGCTGGTGGCGCTTGTATAAAGCGCATGGCCCACGGACCCTTCTCCGCGAACCAGAACAGAGCGTTCGCGGTCGCGCAGGCGTTGTGAATACTCCAACGTTCGCAGTTCTGCGGGCAGTGAGATTCTGATGTTAGAGTCGGAACCAACACCAAACCGACCCCCTTCGTTGATAAAGGCGGAGCCGTTGAAAATACCGTCGCCAAGGTTCGCCTCGGTTATCGGACACAGCCCTGCAATAGCCCCGGATCGCGCCAGCATGCGGGTTTCGGCGTCGGTCATGTGGGTGGCGTGGATCAGACACCATCTTTGGTCGACATCCATATTGTCCAACAGCCAAGCCACAGGGCGTTGGCCTAATGCGGCCTCGACATCGGTAACCTCTTGTACCTGTTCAGCGATGTGGATGTGGACCGGGCCAGTTGGGTCCAGTTGCATCAGCTGTTTCAGGTCACCGGGCGCGGTCGCCCTCAGCGAATGAGGCGCAACACCGATCCTGCTGTCTGCATGCGGCAGGATCGTGCGGCACTCTTCGGTCAGGTCACTATAGCGGTCCAAGCTGTTCCCAAATCGCAACTGCCCGCCCTCTAAAGCCTGTTGCTGTACGCCCCCGTAGGAATAAAGGACCGGCAGGTGCGTCAAGCCGATCCCAGTTTGATCCGCTGCGGCAAAGATTCGTTGGCTCAGTTCGGACAGCGTGTCATAGGGCTGCCCGCCGGGCTGGTGATGGACATAGTGGAACTCACCAACTGCGGCAAAGCCGGCCTCTTGCATCTCCATATACGTCAGCGCAGCTATGGCCTGGATTTGATCGGGCGTTAGCCTGTCGAGAAATCGATACATCAAGGTGCGCCAGGTCCAAAAGCTTTCACGCCCTGCCGCTCGGGTTTCGGTCATGCCGGCCATGGCGCGTTGAAACGCATGGCTATGCAGGTTTCCCGGCGCCGGCAGCAAAAGGTCGACACAGGTATCCCCAGAGACTGCCGCGCCGGTTTCAAGTCCGGATATCCGGCGATTCCGAACGTGGACTCGTATGTTCTCAGCCCATCCCGTTCCCAACAAGGCTGTCTTCGCGTGGATCGTCATGGCATATCCAATTTGTGTAGACTTTAAATTTTTATAAGTATACTTAAAAATAAACAACCACGGAAACCGAAAAGAGCTTCGATGATGACAAATATGGTCATTTTTGCGGGAAATGTTGCAACGATGGAGTGCGAGCGGGAGCCCTACGGTTTGTGCGTGGACGCAGCGATCGCGATCGAGGGTGGTCGAATTGTCTGGGTCGGATCGAAAAATGAGTTGCCCGAGCGATTCTCGGGTTGGGAGGTCACGGATTATGGTGAAAGGCTGGTGACCCCGGCCTTGATCGACGCGCATACGCATCTGGTGTTCGGGGGCAACAGGGCGGCTGAATTCGAGATGCGGTTGAACGGTGCATCGTATGAACAGATCGCGCGCGCCGGAGGGGGCATTCTGTCGACCGTCAGCGCCACCCGCGCGGCATCCGAAGAGGCGCTGTTGTCCGACGCTTTGACCCGTGCTGATGCTTTGGTGTCTGAAGGTGTCAGCTGTGTCGAGGTGAAATCGGGATACGGGTTGGACGTAGAAACCGAGCTAAAAATGCTTCGGGTTGCGCGAAAATTTGAAAAACTGCGCCCGATGCGCGTGAAGACTACCTTTCTGGGCGCACATGCTGTTCCGCCCGAATACAAGTCCCGCCCCAAAGACTATTTGACCGAGGTTTGCATCCCGACCCTGCACGCAGCCCACGCCGAAGGGCTCGTGGATGCGGTTGACGGATTCTGTGAGGGTATTGCCTTCACCCCCGCCCAGATGGCGCTTGTCTTTGATGAGGCGCAATCTCTTGGTTTGCCGGTCAAGCTGCATGCTGAACAACTGTCCAATCTTGGCGGGGCCAGATTGGCTGCCAGTTACGGAGCACTGTCGGCTGATCATGTGGAATATTTGGATGAGGACGGTGTCGCGGCCATGGCCGAGGCGGGCACGGTTGCCGTGCTTTTGCCGGGCGCGTTTTACACGCTACGCGAAACTCAGGTTCCGCCCGTGAACAGACTGCGAGACAAATCCGTACCGATGGCATTGGCGACTGATTGCAATCCGGGGTCGTCTCCGCTGACGTCTTTGTTGCTGACGATGAATATGGGGTGCACCATGTTCCGCCTGACGCCCGAAGAGGCGCTGGCTGGTGTGACCCGGAATGCGGCGCGTGCGCTGGGCTTACAGGACACGGGCGAAATCACTGTGGGCAAAAGGGCGGATCTGGCTGTCTGGGATGTGCGGCACCCGGCTGAACTGGCGTATCGGATCGGGTTCAATCCCCTCCACCAGCGAATCTTCGGAGGGATGTGATGGCGCACCTCACCGTAACACCCGGAAGCGTAACCCTTGCGGAATTGGCCGAGATCTACTGGAGCCAGCCATCTGTGCGACTGGACCCTGCCTGCGAAGCCGCCGTGCAGCGCGCATCACAGCGCGTTCAGCACGCCGCCGAGGGCGACGTGGCCGTCTATGGCGTCAACACCGGGTTCGGGAAGCTGGCCAGCCATAAGATCGCCCCCAAGGATACTGCGGTTTTGCAGCGCAACCTGATCCTCAGCCATTGTTGCGGTGTTGGGCCGTCTGTCCCGCGCCGTATCGTTCGGCTTATGATGTCGCTGAAACTGCTGTCCTTCGGCCGCGGCGCGTCGGGCGTTCGATGGCAACTGATTGCGCTGTTGCAAGACATGCTGGCACACAATGTTATCCCGGTCGTTCCGGCGCAGGGGTCGGTCGGCGCGTCTGGTGATCTGGCACCCTTGGCCCATATGGCTGCAGTCCTGATTGGCGAGGGTGAGGCCGACTGGAACGGCAAGATGATGCCGGGGCGTGACGCGTTGAAAGCGGCAGGGTTAGAACCTGTTGCGCTGGGCCCAAAAGAGGGGTTGGCCTTGATCAACGGCACTCAGTTTTCGACAGCCTACGCTTTGGCGGGCATGTTCGAAGCCTGGCAAGCGGCGCAAACTGCGCTCGTCATTTCGGCCTTGTCCACTGATGCGATCATGGGATCTACGGCCCCTTTGCGGCCCGAAATCCACTCCCTGCGCGGACATCGCGGCCAGACCGAAGCCGCCAGCGCCATGCGCGCTGTGCTGGCCGGGTCAGAGATTCGCGAAAGCCATCGCGAGGGAGACAGTCGTGTGCAGGATCCCTATTGCATCAGATGCCAGCCACAGGTCACGGGGGCGGCGATGGACGTCATACGTCAGGCCGCTGCGACTTTGGAAATCGAGGCAAATGCCGCGACTGACAACCCATTGGTTCTTGAAGATGCGATAGTCTCTGGTGGGAATTTCCACGCTGAACCCGTTGGATTTGCCGCTGACATGATCGCGTTGGCGCTGTCCGAGATCGGCGCGATCGCGCAACGCAGGATTGCCCTCATGGTGGACCCTGCGCTGAGCTTTGATCTGCCACCCTTCCTGACACCCGATCCGGGCTTGAACTCGGGCCTTATGATCGCCGAAGTTACCACCGCCGCATTGATGAGCGAGAACAAGCATCTCGCCAACCCATGCGTCACCGACAGCACGCCGACCTCTGCAAATCAGGAAGATCACGTTTCGATGGCTGCGCATGGGGCGCGGCGGTTGGGACGGATGGGCGAAAACCTGACCTACATTCTTGGGGTAGAATTGCTGTGCGCCGCGCAGGGCGTCGAGTTTCGCGCGCCGTTGGCGACCAGCGCCCCGCTGCAGCAAGTCATCAACCGACTACGCCGCGAGGTGCCTACATTGGATCAGGATCGCTATATGGCGCCAGACCTTGAGACCGCGAAAGCACTGGTATCGCGCGGTGACATTCTGAAGGCGGCTGGCAACCCGATGCCAGAGTTGCGCTGATGCAGGTCGTTAGTGTCCAACAAGGTGACAGCCCGGTTGTGCTAGGCCAACCACACGGCGGGACGTTGGTTCCGGGCGAAATAGCTGGGCGATTGAACGCAGCAGGCGCTGTGCTGACAGATACGGATTGGCACATCAACAGGCTCTATGATGGGCTATTGCCGGCCGCGACCGTGGTGCAATCTCATATTCACCGCTATGTCGTTGATGCAAATCGCGATCCCGAAGGTGCCTCGCTTTATCCTGGGCAGAATACGACAACGCTCGTACCCGAGACGGGTTTTGACGGTCAGCCGATCTGGCAAGCCGGTCAGGTGCCCTCAGCCGATGAGGTCCAGAAAAGGTGCAGCGCATACCACGCGCCGTACCACACGGCGCTTGCGGCAGAGCTGGATCGGGTCAGGGCCAAACATGGCGTGGCGATCCTGTTTGATTGCCATTCGATCCGCAGTCGCATTCCGTTCCTGTTTGACGGTGTTCTGCCAGACTTGAACATTGGAACAGACGGCGGAACGACCTGCGCGCCGGAAATCGAGGCTATTGCGTACGAATTTGCGGATTCGTCGCCGTATAGCACCGTTTTGAACGGACGTTTTCGCGGCGGGTGGACCACTCGGCACTACGGTCGACCGAGCGAATGTGTACACGCCATTCAAATGGAGATTGCGCAGTCCGCGTACCTAACCGCCGAGCGCGCGCCGTGGCGCTATGACACTGCGAAGGCCGACCGTCTGCGCCCGTGGTTGCGCGGTATTCTGGATGCCATCCAAGACACAGTATTGGAGCTTACGCCATGAACGATCCCCGTAAGAACACGCGAGATATCTATCCGCCGACTGGGCCAGAGCTGAACGCCAAAAGCTGGATGACCGAAGCGCCTTTGCGGATGCTGATGAACAACCTGCACCCGGACGTGGCCGAGAACCCGCATGAGTTGGTGGTTTATGGCGGGATTGGTCGCGCCGCACGTACATGGCGGGATTTCGACACTATTGTTGAAGGTTTGAAGGATCTGGAAGAGGACGAGACTCTGATTGTCCAGTCCGGCAAGCCCGTGGCCATCATCCGCACCCACAAGGATGCACCGCGCGTTCTGATCGCCAATTCCAACATCGTGCCGCATTGGGCCACCTGGGATCACTTCAACGAACTCGATAAGAAGGGTCTGATGATGTACGGCCAGATGACGGCCGGTTCGTGGATCTATATCGGCACGCAGGGCATTGTTCAGGGCACGTATGAGACCTTTGCCGAGGCCGGACGCCAGCACTACGGCGGCGACCTGACCGGCAAGTGGATTCTGACCGGCGGATTGGGTGGTATGGGCGGCGCGCAGCCTCTGGCGGCCGTCTTTGCCGGGGCCTGCTGTCTGGCGGTGGAATGCAACCCTGACAGCATCGACTTCCGCCTGCGCACCAAATACCTGGATGAAAAGGCCGGGACGCTGGACGAAGCGCTTGAGATCATCGACCGCTGGACCAAAGCTGGTGAGGCGAAATCCGTCGGTCTGCTGGGCAATGCCGCCGAGGTTTTCCCCGAGATCTACCGTCGCATGGCCGAGGGGGGCATGCGCCCCGATATCGTTACCGATCAGACCAGTGCCCATGACCCGATCAATGGATACCTGCCTATCGGCTGGTCCATGGCACAGTGGCGGGAAAAGCGCGAAACAGAGCCTAAGTCGGTGGAAAAAGCCGCACGTGCGTCGATGAAACAGCATGTGGCGGCCATGGTTGATTTCTGGAATGCAGGCGTGCCGACACTGGATTACGGCAACAACATCCGCCAGGTGGCGCAGGATGAAGGGCTGGAAAACGCCTTTGCCTTCCCCGGTTTTGTCCCTGCTTACATACGCCCGCTGTTCTGCAAAGGGATCGGCCCGTTCCGCTGGTGCGCCCTGTCCGGCGACCCGGAAGATATCTACAAAACCGACGCCAAGATGAAAGAGCTGTTCCCCGAGAACGAGCACCTGCATCGCTGGCTCGACATGGCGCAGGACCGCATCGCGTTTCAGGGTTTGCCCGCGCGCATCTGCTGGATCGGGCTTGGGGATCGGCATCGTGCTGGGCTGGCCTTCAATGAGATGGTGGCCAATGGTGAGTTGAAGGCCCCAGTGGTGATCGGGCGGGATCACTTGGACAGCGGCTCGGTCGCCAGCCCGAACCGCGAGACCGAGGCGATGCTGGATGGCTCGGATGCGGTCAGTGACTGGCCTTTGCTGAATGCGTTGATCAATACGGCCAGCGGGGCGACATGGGTGTCGCTGCACCATGGCGGCGGCGTTGGCATGGGCTTCAGTCAGCACGCGGGTGTGGTGATCTGCGCTGACGGGACCGAGGACGCCGCGCGGCGGCTAGAGCGGGTGTTGTGGAACGATCCGGCCTCGGGCGTGTGGCGTCATGCGGATGCCGGGTATGAGGCGGCGAAGGATTGCGCCCGTGCGCATGGGCTGCGGTTGCCGGGTATTCTGGGCTAGGGCGCATCTGTCCTCTGGTGAAAATGCTGCACCTGCGATATCCCGCAGGTGAGCTTGCCGGAGATTGAAGATGTACGTTGCCACCCTTTTGACCAGCCCCGAAAAGAACACGTTTGATCAGGCGTTGGTCGATTCTCTGCGTAACGCCTGGGGCGGCGGCGATGTGCAGTGGTTGAGCCCGGATGAGGCCGCAGAGTTTTCTCTGGCGGGCCTGCCGGACAATCAGTGGGACGTGTGGGCCGATTTGCAGAACATGGGTGTCGATCTGGTGATTCAATCCGCCGACGATCGCCGCAAGAAGATGCTGCTGGCCGATATGGACAGCACCATGATTCAGCAAGAATGCATCGACGAACTGGCCGATGAGGCCGGCGTAGGCGAGCGCGTCAAGGACATCACCGCGCGGGCCATGAACGGTGAGCTGGATTTCGAGGGCGCTCTGACCGAACGTGTCGGATTGCTGAAAGGTTTGGACGAGGCCGTGATCGACAAGGTGCTGGCCGAGCGTATTACCCTGATGCCCGGCGGCAAGGAGCTGGTTGGCACGATGCGGGCGAATGGCGGTTATGCCGCATTAGTCTCGGGCGGGTTCACGGCGTTTACGGCCAAGGTTGGGGCCGAACTGGGCTTTGATGAGAACCGCGCCAACACGCTGCTGGCCGAGGGCGGTAAGCTGACCGGCGATGTCGCGCGTCCCATTCTGGGACGTCAGGCCAAGGTGGATGCTCTGGAGCAGATTACCGCGCGGTTGGGTCTGTCCGAATCGGATGTGATCGCCGTGGGCGATGGCGCGAATGATCTGGGTATGCTGGGCCGGGCTGGAACCGGGGTGGCGCTGCACGCCAAGCCCTCGGTCGCGGAACAGTGTGAAGTGCGGGTAAACCACGGGGATCTTTCGGCTTTGCTGTTCCTGCAGGGCTATGCACGATCTGAGTTTGCGGCCGGTTAACACAACGCGGCTTTCCTTTATTTAACAAAACTGTTAAACAGTGGTTATGAACACTCTTCTGACCACATTTTCCGCGTTGTCTGACGCCACACGGTTCTCGATCGTCGAGCAGCTTATGCAGGACGGCGAATTGCCCGCCGGAGACCTGATCGAAGGGCGCGGCATGTCCGGCGCTGCGATCTCGCGCCATTTGAAACTGCTGCGGGAAGCGGGGCTAATAAATCAGCGCGTGCAGGGCAGCCAGCGGATGTATTCGATCCGCCCCGAGGGGCTGCGGGCGATTGCGGAATGGACCATCTCGAAACGTCAATTCTGGGAAAGCAGCCTGGACCGCTTGGGTGATGCAATCGAAAAGGAGACCTCATGGCCGATTTGAAACTGGAGCGCGCTTACCCGCTTGCACCGGACGATCTGTATGCGTGGATCAGCACCCCCGACAGGCTTCTGCAGTGGTGGGGACCCGAAGGGATGCATGTGCCCGAGCACAACCTGGATTTCTCTCGCACGGGGCCGTGGTATTCGGTGATGCAAAATGGCGAAGGGCAGCGGTTCAAGGTTTCGGGTCATGTGACGCATGTCGATCCGCCCAAATCGGTTGGGTTCACATGGGGCTGGCATGACGATCAGGACCAGCGCGGAGCCGAAAGCCATGTGACGCTGGTAGTTGAGGCAGCAGAAGAGGGTGCAAAGTTGATCATCGACCACCGCGAGCTGGGCGATGACGAAATCGCAGCGAACCACAGCAAAGGCTGGACGTCGACGCTGAACAAGCTGGCGGCACAGCTGGCCTAGTTTTTCATCACGAAGGCATAAGGGAGGAAAGAAATGCCACAGTTTCTATTTGTCTATCACGGCGGTCATACCCCGACCGACCCCGCAGAAATCGAAGCGACCATGGCCGCCTGGGGCGCTTGGTTTGGCGGAATGGGCGAAGCACTGGACATCCCCGGAAACCCGGTTGGCCAGTCTTACACCGTCAGCAGCAGCGGTGTTGTCGACAATGGCGGCGCAAATCCGGCCTCGGGCTTCACAGTTGTCAAAGCCGACAGCATGGATGCTGCGACCGAGATGGCCAAGGGCTGCCCGATGGTTGTGAACGGATCCGGTTCGGTCGAAGTGGCCGAGATTCACGAGATTGAGATGTAGCCTTTAGCTGGGGAACCCCGGTGCGGGTTTGATCACGCCGCATTCCAGCCCGCGACGGCTGTATTGCGTGGCGTTCAGAAATTTGCGGGTGGCCGGATGGTCGGCCTCCAGCACGCCCAAGCTGACCAGAATCGCGGCAATGGCACATTCGCTGGCGCGGGTGGCGCCGTCGGTGATTTTCAGTGCCACGCCCATGCGCTTTTCCGGTAGGATTGCGATAAACACAGCCTCGGCACCGGTTTTGATGGCAACGCGACCACCCATGGCGCGCATCAGTTCGGTGCAGGCGCGGGTTTCACCGGCGACCAGCTCGGGGTGTTTCATCATTGCGGCCGTCAGCTGTTGCGCCGCATCGCTGGCCCGGTCCGACCGATCTGCGGCGCTGGCAAACCACGCCATCGACCGCGCCAGCCCCACCAGCGAGGTCGCAAAGTTCGGGGCCGAGCAGCCGTCAATCCCATAGGCGGGGCTGGTCTCGCCCGTTGTTTCCTCAAGCGCGGACAGGCAGGCCTGTTGTACGAGGTGGTCGATTTCCAGATATTCCGGTCCGGCGCCCATATGCTGAGCAACGGTCAGAAACCCGCAATGCTTGCCCGAACAGTTGTTGTGAATCTGACAGGGCGTGTCGTCGGCCAAAATTAACCCGTCGCGCGCAGCCATGTCCTGTGGCTCTTGCGGGCCACAGCGAAGATCGGGTTCCGCCAGACCTAGATGGTCCAACCAGGCCGAGACGCGATCCGTGTGGATATGTGCACCGCTATGCGAGGCGCAGGCCAGCGCAAGATGTTCCGAATTCAGCCCGTATTTCGCCGCAGCACCCGAGGTGATCAGCGGCAGCCCCTGAATCATCTTGGCCGAGGATCGCGGATAGATCACGGCGTTCGAGTCCCCCCAACTTTGAACGATATGACCGGTATCGTCGCAGATCACCGCATGCCCAAGATGTAGGCTTTCCAACAGGGGTCCACGCCACAGTTCTGTCATTGGTACGGCTTGTGTCATGCGAACCCTCCTAAACATGCGCAAAATTCTGCCAATCGCCCTTTCGCCTGTGGCGAAACCTGCGTTACAGTGTGTATGTCGGCAAACACCAGAAGACGCAACTTACAGACGAACCAGGCAGGGTTCGCGCGCGACGATGGTGGGTATGAGGTAATAGTCGAGCTAGGAGGCTGGACGATGGGATCAAAGCTTGTCCGCGTGATCGCGGGCCTTTGCGTGGCGGGGCTGGCCACAACTGCAACCGCTCAACAGGCAACAAGCACCAACAGGGTGGCTGCCAAAACCGATTGGAGCGTTTTCGTCGAAGACGACCCGACCGAGTGCTGGAGCGTTTCTGCACCTAAGGAAACAGTGAATACCCGTGGCGGTCGCGTAGTCTCGGTGCGCCGCAGTGATATTTTGCTGTTCGTGTTCTACCGCCCCAATGCCGAGGTTAAAGGTCAGGTTACCTTTACGGGTGGCTATCCTTTCGCGGCAGGGTCAACCGTGAGTCTTGATGTCGATGGCAGCAAGTTCGAGCTGATAACCGAAGGCGAATGGGCTTGGCCCGCGACCGAAGGCGAAGATCTGAAGGTTGTTGCCGCGATGAAACGCGGGACCGAGGCTGTACTGACTGCGCGCTCTGAGCGTGGCACGCAGACCAAGGACACATTCTCATTGCTGGGGTTCACTGCGGCGATTGAAGACGCGGAAAAGCGCTGCACTAGCTAAACTGGGCTTTTGCCTGACCGTTGCCCCGCCAGTTCGGCGGGGTTTTTGCATTGTGACAAGGCATTGTGCAGCGTTCTGGAGGCGGCACCCGTGTTCAGGACTTGATTCCGGTCAAAGAAATGAATGCAAATATCTGCATGTATAAGGCTCTGAACTAGTGAAGGAGCCCGAAATGCCAACGAAATTACTCACCACCGTCTTGATGATGGCCGCCCTTATCCTGAGTGCCTGCGAGAAAGAGGCCGATACATATCCGGTCACGGGCGAGCAATGCGGGCCGAATGATCCGGTTCAAACGCTGGACGCAACGGATTGCAATATCCTGCCACCGGGCATTTGACGCATGCGGGTCCCATCGTGGCACGGCCATGTCGTCGTGCCTGGGGCTTCGTAGCTTTGGGATGAAACCGGGCCTGTGCTAGTATTGGGCAACCAACAGGGAGCTGCCTGATGCGCTTTGCATTTTTGATTTTGTTTCTGTCCTCCGCTGCCAGTGCCGATCCAGCACTAGAATGTCTGGATGCTGGGTCTCAGGTAGAGATCGGCGCATGCGTGGGCGCGATGGAGGACCGCGTCAATCAGGCGATAGATGCAAGTTACGACATCGCCATGCAATCGGCCAAAGAACTGGATGATGTTACCGGACGTGTTGTGGCGGTGCCCGCGTTGGACAGCGCTCAGACCGCGTGGCTGGCTTACCGCGATGCCCAATGCGAGGCTGTTGGCGCGTCGTTCGGTGGTGGGTCAGGTACCGGCATTGGCATTACCGCCTGTCGGGTAGAGTTGGGCCGGGCACGTGTGGACGAATTGCTGCGCTACGCGAATTAAACGCGACGATTTCTTTTGATCTTTGCGCTAGGTCCTATATAGAGGCGCATCCCAAGCCAGAATCTGCCGAGATAGCCCCATGTCGCCCAAAGCGCCGATCACTCAAGACGTCCTGACCCTCCCTCGCAAACTGCCCGAGGGAAAGGTGAACCTTGTCGGCTTGACCCGCGACCAGATGCGTGCGGCTTTGATCGAACATGGCACGCCGGAAAAGCAGGCCAAGATGCGCACCGGTCAGATCTGGCAGTGGATCTATCAATGGGGCAAGCGCGACTTTGCGGATATGACGAACCTTGCCAAAGCCTATCGTGCCCAACTGGCCGAGAATTTCGTTATCGAAATCCCCGAGGTCGTGACGCGGCAAGTGTCCGAGGACGGCACCCGCAAATACCTGTGCCGCATCGCCGGCGGGCATGAGGTCGAGGTGGTCTATATCCCCGAGGAAGATCGCGGCACGCTGTGTATTTCCTCGCAGGTGGGCTGCACGCTGACCTGTTCCTTCTGCCACACGGGCACGCAGAAACTGGTGCGCAACCTGACAGCGGCGGAAATCGTCGGTCAGGTGATGATGGCGCGCGATGATCTGGACGAATGGCCCACCCCCGGTGCGCCCAAGGATGAAACCCGTTTGCTTTCGAACATCGTTCTGATGGGCATGGGCGAGCCGCTCTATAACTTTGAAAACGTCCGCGACGCGATGAAGATCGCCATGGACCCCGAAGGGATTTCTCTGTCGCGCCGCCGGATCACCCTGTCCACGTCCGGCGTTGTCCCTGAAATCGCCCGCACCGCCGAGGAAATCGGCTGTCTGCTGGCAATCTCCTTCCATGCGACAACGGATGAGACCCGCGATGTGCTGGTCCCCATCAACAAGCGTTGGAACATTGAGGAACTGCTTCAGGCGCTGGCCAGCTATCCTAAAGTCTCGAACTCCGAACGGATCACGTTTGAATACGTGATGCTGGATGGTGTGAATGACAGCGACGCTGACGCGCATCGCTTGATCGACCATATCAAGCGCCACAAGATCCCGGCCAAGATCAACCTGATCCCGTTCAACGAATGGCCCGGTGCGCCGTACAAGCGTAGCTCGAACAACAGAATCCGGGCTTTTGCGAATATCATCTATCAGGCGGGCTATGCTTCACCCATCCGCAAGACTCGGGGCGAGGACATTATGGCGGCCTGCGGCCAGCTGAAGTCAGCGACGGAACGCGCGCGCAAATCTCGCAAGCAAATCGCAGCCGAAGCGGGGTTGGACAGGCAGTAAGCGCAATATTTCAGCGATATGTGAACAGATTTAATGCGCCATCCGCTGTCTATTGTATGCGGAATTTGGTATGTTTGTATGGCCTGAGTGGTTGAAGCACTGACATACCAGCGCCTGACCAAGCGCAGCTGTACCCATTTTGGCAAGATTAAGCGTGGCCGCTATCTATTTGCCACTCACATGACGTGCTGCGTTCCTGTGAAACGAATTACCGGTTGGGCCATAGAATGCTATTGGAATTGATACGACGAATCCCCGGCATATTTCCGGGGCTATGTGTCGGCTGTTTGGTTGCAGTTTCTGCTGCAGCCCAGTCCGAGAGTGAAAGCGCACATCTTGCCATCGAAAATCCTGCTGAACTGTCCAAGGAAGAAGCGTCCGGCATCTATAGCTCGCTGCAAAAGCGCATGGCGCGGGGATATGCCGCCGCGCAAATGGAAATCATCAGAAACTACCAAAGCTGGCCGCTGTTCAATGATGCGCCTTACATCTCTGAGACACATGGCCGGCGGTTCGTGAACAGCTATGCGAACCGGATGGCACATAACTATGGCACTCTGATTGAGGGCGAAAAACTGCCCATGGGGTCTGTGTTGGCGAAGGACAGCATGACTGTCACGGATACCGGCAATACGCATCCCGGCGCATTGTTCGTAATGGAAAAGCTGGCCGAAGGCGTAAGCCCCGATACGGCGGATTGGCGGTACATCATGGTGATGCCGGACGGGTCGGTGTTCGGTGACACGATGGGAGATCGCGAAAGCGCCGTAGCCTATTGCCACGATTGCCACGAGGCTGTGGCTGATCGGGATTATACTTTTTACGTACCCGAAGAATATTTGGTGAAGAACTGAACCTTACTTTGACCCGAACCGGGCGATTTCGATCACATCGATCAGGTTTTGCCTGACTGGTTCCGGCTGCGCTTCGACGGCGCTGAGCACCTCACGCAGTTCGGCGCGCAAACCGTGCATCTGGTCGATAAGTGAGATCATCATCGACAGCGCTTCGGTTTCCATGTCGTATTGATCATGCAATTCACAGGCCAACTCCAGCCGAGCCACGTCGAGGCTGTGGTAGACCAGCCCTTGTTCAGTGTTCTCAGGGATCACGATTTCGGCGGCCAGATACTCGGTCAGTCGGGCCGAGGTCAGGCGGGTCACGGATGCGATCACTTCGGATTCGGTCAAGGTGCGGTTCATGACGGCATTCCTTTGCGAGGATCATAGCTGTGCGTGTCGCGCCAATTTTCCATGAAAGCCCTTAGGTCATCGTCGATCTGGTCGGGCATGGCGACGGTCAATTCGATCAGTTGGTCGCCCCGTTCGGCCGAGCCGCGTTTTTTGACCCCTTTGCCCCGCAACCGCAAGGTTTTGCCGCTGCTGGTGCCGGGCGGCACGCTGACGTTGACGCCGCCGTCAATAGTTGGCGCGGGGACTTTGCCGCCCAGAACAGCCTCGTCAATGGTGATGGGCAGGGTAATGTGGATGTCATCACCCTGACGTTCAAACACCGGATGAGGTGCGACTGTCACGGTGACCAGAGCATCACCTGCAGGCCCGTCGCCAAACCCGGGATCCCCCTTGCCGCGAAGTCGGATGGTTTGGCCGTCTGTAATGCCTGCCGGGATCTTGACCTCGATCCGGTCGCCGTCAGGCAATGTCAGTTTCTGGCTGGCGCCAAACACAGCATCTAGAAAGCTGATCTGCAGGCTGTAGCTGCGGTTATGCCCCGGCGCGTGGAAGCCTTGGCTGCGCTGGCCATAGCCGCCACGCCCGCGCATGAACTTGGCGAAGATGTCCGACATGTCATCCGGATCTGTCTGACGCCCGCGATAGGGGTTTCCGGCGGCCTCAGCATAGTCGCGATAGTATTGCTGCTGGGCGCGTTCCTGACCCGAAGCGTCAATCTCGCCCCGATCAAACTGCGCGCGCTTTTCGGGATCTTTCAGCAGATCATAAGCGGCAGCTGCGGCTTTGAACTTGGCCTCGGCCTCGGCATCGCCGGGCTTTAGGTCGGGGTGGCAGTCTTTAGCGATGCGCCGATAGGCTTTTTTGATCTCGGCATCGCTGGCGTCTTTGGTGACGCCAAGGGCGGAATAGGGATCGTCGCTCATCTCACCTCTCGCGGCTCGGAGGAACAGGATGGTTTTATCATGCGTTTTCAACGGCCCAAAAGGAAGAGGCTTTTGAAACCGCTCGCAAATCCCTATAGGTCTGCTAACATACGCATGTTTTTATAGATTGACCGGAGGCCCCATGACGCGCCGATTTAAATCCATTCTGGCCCTGCTGGCCGGGAACGCCATCGGGCTGCTGCTGGCGGCGATCCTACTGCCCGAGTTCGCGATCCGACCGATCTCGTTCATTGTGGTCGTGATCGTTTTCACGCTTATTCAATGGATCGCCGAGCCGCTGATCCTGAAACTCGGGGCAAAGCGCGCGCCTGCGATCAAGGGTGGCATCGCGCTGATCGTGACCTTTGTCGGCTTGTTGCTTACCGATCTGATCACAAACGGCCTGACTGTAGGCGGGATTTCCAACCTGCTGGCCTCAACCCTGCTGGTCTGGCTGGGGGCGTTGATCGCCAGCATCGTGCTGCCGATCTATGTGTTCACTGAGTTGCGCGAGCCCGAGAAGTAATCACAGCGCGTTAAGGCTAGCGTTGACCGCCTGCCACAACTCCTCGACCGGTTCACATCCGACCGAAAGGCGGATGAAGGCTGGGTCCACATCGTCGCCCCAGCGCGCGCGGCGTTCAGCCGAACTGTGGACCCCGCCAAAGGATGTGGCAGGACGCAGCATCGGGCAGGCGTTGATGAAGGTTTCGGCTTTGTCTTCGCTGTCCAGCGTGATCGACAGCAGAAACCCGAACCGCGCGGTCTGCGCTTTGGCCAGCGCGTGCGCGGGGTCAGAGGGCAGGCCGGGATAGCGGATGGCTTTCACCGCAGGGTGATCCGCCAGCCGCTCGGCCACTACCTGCGCCGAGGCGCACATCCGGTCGAACCGCACATCCAGCGTTTCCAAACCGCGATGCAGCAGCCACGCCTCATGCGGGCCGGGGATCGCGCCCGAGACTTTGCGCCATTCCTCGACCCGCTCCATGATCTGCGGATTGCGGCTGGAGACATGGCCCATCAGCAGGTCTGAATGCCCACCCATCGCCTTAGTGTCTGAGGCCACAACCACATCCACACCCAGATCCAGCGGGCGCTGGCCCAGCGGGGTCATGGTGGTGTTGTCAGCAATCGTGATTCCTCCGGCTGCGCGTACTGCTAGTGCAATTGCGGGCAGGTCCATCATGTCCAGACCGGGGTTCGAGGGGCTTTCGACAAAGACCACGTCGAACCCGTCAAACCCGCCCTCGGTAAACGCGGTTGTGGGGCGTTCGGTGACCGACACGCCTAGACCCGACAGAAATCGATCCGCCAGCACGCGGGTGACGTAGTAGCCGTCGGACGGGATCAGGATACGCGACCCGGCCTTGATGGTGGCAAACAAAGCGGCGGAAATCGCCCCCATTCCCGAGGGGAACACGAGGCAAGGCGCGTCCTCCAGATGGGCCAGAACATGTTCCAGATGCACCCATGTGGGGTTGTCGACGCGGCCATAGGTTGCCAAACCGTCCGGCGCGCCGGGCAGGTGGTACATGCTGCTTTGCGTCAAGGGCAGCGCCACAGGGTCGCCTGCATTCAGGGCATTGCCGCGCAGGTGCAGCATCTCTCCGGGTTTGGGGGCCATCTCTCAGCGCCCCGGAATGTCGTCGCGGGGCGGGGCAGGTTCCCAGTTCTCGATGATCTCGACCGCCTCTTGCGCGGTGTCAACAAAACGGAACAGGTCCAGGTCTTCGTCCGAGATGGTGCCCGCATCTGCCAGCGCCTCCCAGTTGATGACTTTCTCCCAGAATTCACGGCCAAACAGCAGGAAGGGCACGCGGTCCATCCGGCCGGTTTGGATCAGGGTCAGCGACTCGAACAGCTCATCCATCGTGCCGAAGCCGCCGGGGAAGATGGTGACGGCGCGGGCGCGCATCAGGAAGTGCATCTTTCGGATGGCGAAATAGTGGAAGTTGAAGCTGAGCTCGGGCGTCACGTACTCATTCGGCGCCTGCTCATGCGGCAGCACAATGTTCAACCCGATGGAACAACCGCCTGCATCCTGAGCACCGCGATTGCCAGCCTCCATCACGCCGGGGCCGCCGCCGGTGACGATCACGTTCTCGCGGCAGCCAGTCTGGTTCGACTTCTCGGTCATCAGCCGGGCGAATTCGCGCGCCTCGTCATAATACTCCGACAAATCAGCCAGCGTTTTCGTGCGGGCGGTGTGTTTCTGCGACGGTTCCGGGATGCGTGCACCGCCGAACATGACGATGGTCGAGGTGATCTGACGTTCGCTCATGATCATCTCAGGCTTCAGAAGTTCCAGCTGCAGGCGCACCGGGCGCAGCTCATCGCGGCACAGGAACTCGTCATCGGCAAAGGCAAGGCGATAGGCGGGGGAGCGCGTCTGCGGCGTATCCGGCACCTCGCTCGCGGTCGAGCGGTCGGTCTGCGCGTCGCGAAACGGGCTGTGGCGGTCTTCTCTCATAGGTGATCGATCCCTGCTTGCGTGTTTCCAAAACAGCTATAGGGTTCGCGGGTAGAGTGCCAGTCACGGAAGTACAAGAATGAATTGGAAGAACGAAATTTCAGCGGCCGCAGACCGGATCGCCGGATATGCACAGGTTACACCCGTAATGGAAAGCCATGCGCTGGGGCTGGACTATCCCGTCGAGTTGAAGCTGGAGCAGATGCAGCACACCGGCAGTTTCAAGGCGCGCGGGGCTTTCAACACGCTGCTGAGTTCGGACGTGCCCGCGGCTGGGGTTGTTGCCGCGTCAGGCGGCAATCACGGGGCAGCGGCGGCCTATGCCGCACAGACGCTGGGTTTTCCTGCCAAGATTTTCGTACCCGAACTGGCTGGTCCGTCCAAGATTGCGTTGATCGAACAAACGGGTGCGGATCTGAGCGTTGTGTCTGGCGAATATGCGAATGCCCTGACGGCTGCGCAGGATCATGAGGCGCGCACCGGCGCAATGCAGATACATGCGTATGACGCACCCGGCACTGTAGCCGGGCAAGGCACCTGTTTTGCCGAATGGGAGGCACAGGGCCTAAAGGCTGATACCGTTCTGGTCGCTGTTGGCGGTGGTGGTCTGATCGCCGGAGCGTTTGCTTGGTTGCAAAATGCGCGCAAGGTCGTGGCCGTAGAACCCGAAACCTCATGTGCTTTGAATGCCGCCTTGCAGGCCGGTGAGCCGGTGGACGTTCGGGTTTCCGGGATCGCGGCCAATGCGCTGGGTGCGCGGCGTATCGGGTCAATCTGTTTTGGGTTGGCGCAAGGCATGACCTCGGTCCTGGTCTCCGATGAGGCGATTGCCCAAGCGCAGCAACTGCTTTGGCAAACCCATCGCATCCTTGTCGAGCCCGCAGGCGCGACCGCATTGGCTGCGCTGTTATCGGGCGCTTATACACCTGCGCACGATGAAAAGGTTGCAGTACTGGTGTGCGGGGGCAACATCTCACCCGACCCATTTATGGGCTGAGAATGCGGCTTGTGATCAGTGACGGTGGATTTTATCTATAATTCATGAGCGCGACCATTGCCGACACTATCTATGACACCCTCAGCCAGCAAATCATTACCGGAGAGCTGAGTGCGGGGGAAAAGCTGCGTCAGGACCACATCGCGCGGGCTTTTGATACCAGCCATGTCCCGGTGCGCGAAGCTCTGCTGCGTTTGCAAGCCCATGGGCTGGCCAAAAGCGAACCCCGACGCGGGATGCGTGTGACGCCACTGGATCCGGTTGAAGTGCGCGAAGTGATCGAAATGCGTGTCGCCCTTGAACCGTTGGCCTTACAATACGCGGTGCAGAACATGTCGATGAACGCGGTCACCCGTGCAGAACAGGCGCGGTTGGCCTGCGATGCGGCTGAAACGATGCCCGAGTGGGAGGCCAAAAACCGCGCTTTCCACCGCGCCATTCTTGCACCATGCGCGCTGCCCCGGCTGCTGCGGACGATTGATGATTTGCACATTGCCAGCGCGCGCCATCTGTTCGCGCATTGGCGGCCAAAATGGGTGCAGCGGGCGGATACGGATCATGCGGCGATCATGCAGGCGATCCAAAAGAAAGACACCGCAGGGGCGGTTGGGCTTCTGGTCCGGCACATCCGGCGCGCGCGTTGACCACTGCTGTACCCTTTGATTGCGATCGGCCCGACGCAAACGCGCCCACCTGCGTCGCATTGCGCCAAGGTTGGCGCTTGCGTATAGGCAACACCAACATGAACAGATTCGTCAGGGAGCCCCGAAATGTCCAACGCGCAACTGGAAGCCGCCATCGAAGCCGCCTGGGAGGCACGCGATACAATAACCCCCGCCACCACCGGTGAACAGCGTGAAGCCATCGAAGATACGCTGAATGCACTGGACAGCGGTTCCCTGCGGGTTGCAGAAAAGCTGGACAGCGGCGATTGGCACGTAAACCAGTGGGCCAAAAAGGCGGTTCTGCTGGGTTTTCGCATCAAGGACATGGAAATCCAAACGGGTGGCCCGCAAGATGGCGGTTGGTGGGACAAGGTGGACAGCAAGTTCGCCGGTTGGGGTGAGAACCAGTGGAAAGCCGCCGGCTTCCGCGCCGTGCCCAACTGTGTGGTGCGCAAATCGGCCTATGTTGCGCCGGGCGTGGTGCTGATGCCGTCTTTTGTGAACCTGGGCGCTTATGTGGACGAAGGCACCATGGTTGATACCTGGGCCACCGTCGGATCCTGCGCGCAGATCGGCAAGAACGTTCACCTGTCGGGTGGCGTCGGCATTGGCGGCGTGCTGGAGCCGATGCAGGCCGGGCCGACCATCATCGAAGACAACTGCTTTATCGGCGCCCGGTCAGAGGTGGTCGAGGGCTGTATCGTCCGCGAAGGCTCGGTTCTGGGAATGGGCGTGTTCATCGGCCAATCGACCAAGATCGTTGACCGCGAAACCGGTGAAGTCATGTATGGCGAGGTGCCGCCCTATTCGGTGGTTGTGGCCGGTTCGATGCCGTCGAAAAACAATGTCAGCCTTTACTGCGCCGTCATTGTGAAGCGGGTAGACGAAAAGACCCGTTCCAAAACCGGGATCAACGAGCTGCTGCGCGACTGATCCCCAGCGTTCGCGGGAAAAGGCCATGTTTTTTGAACGTGGCCTTCTCCTGCAGTCTGAAGAATTGACCGGCTCTTTCCCGCACCTTTTGAGGTCTTCATGATTCCCGTTGACGTGGTCATTTTGTTCATGAGCGTTGCCATCGCTTTGGCCGCGGTGCCGGGGCCGGACAATATCTTTGTACTGACCCAATCGGCGCTTTATGGCCGGATGTCAGGGCTGATTGTGACGCTTGGCTTGGCATCGGGGCTCATTGTACACACCACTGCGGCAGCGTTCGGGGTTGCGGTGCTGTTTCAGACCTCGCAGGCGGCCTTTGCCATGTTAAAATATGCCGGGGCGGGGTATCTGGTCTATCTGGCGTGGAAAGCCTTCACGGCCACCGAAACCCGGCTGGACAGTGCAGATGCACCCCGTATTGCGACGCGCAAGTTGTTTCTGCGCGGTTTGATCATGAATATTGCCAATCCCAAGGTGACAATCTTCATGCTGGCGTTTCTGCCGCAGTTCGTCGACCCGAATAATGGGCCGATCATTGGGCAGTTCTATCAGTTGGGCGCTCTGATGTTTCTGGCTACGGTCGTGGTCTTCGGTGCTGTGGCGCTGGCCGCGGGTACTCTGGGCGGGCTGCTGCGCGGGTCGCCGGGCGTTCAACTGTGGCTGAACCGGATCTCGGGCGTGATCTTCGTGGCGCTGGCGCTCAAACTGGCGACGGCCGAGCGTTAGTGCCCCGCGCTTGACCAACACGCGGCGCGGCGATAAGGCCGGGCGCATGGAAAAGCAAAAGAAACCCTCTCGTCAGCAAGTTTACACCCTGCTTGTGCAGATCGGTCGCAAGGAAGGCGATGGTTTGCCCGAAGGTGCAACCGGTGCAGCGCTGATGTGCTTTGCCAGTGGCGTGGACGAAGCCGAGGCCGTGCGTGAAACCGTTGCCATCCTGAAACAGGCTGACACAGCGCCTTTGGATGTAACCGGCTATGGCACGCTGGCTGAACGCGAGGCGCAGGGGCATGACATCGACCCGGATGAGCGCGCCCTGATGCAGCGCGCGCTGGATGAAAACGCGGTTATTGTCGCCCAGATGACACCGTTTTTCGGGGATGAGGAACCAGCTTAGTTCCGCGCCCCGAACCATTTGCGGTAGATCTCGTCATAGGTTCCATCTTCGCGTAGCGCCAGCAGCGCCTGATTGACATCCTCGACCAGAGGCGACCCGGTGGGAAAGGCTATGCCGTAGTTTTCGCGCAGGAACACCCCGCCTGTCATGGACGCGAATCTGCGGCCTTCGTGCGATGCATAGTAGGACAGGATGGGCGCATCAAAGACGATCGCGTCCAGTTCTTCGGCCCGGAATGCGTCCAGCATGGGTTCAAGACTGTCGTATCCGGTAAATTCGATCTCGCGCCGGTTCAGGAAGCTGGCTGCAGTCGAGTTCGAGATCGTTCCGACCTGCTTGCCGTATAGATCATTCACCGAATTCACGTTACCGCTGATCGCATCTACCGTCATCACCGAGGTGATCCGCGCGGTAAAGACAGACACGATGAACAGGGATGATACGACCAAAACAACACCCAGCAAGCGCCCAAAGGGTGTGCGCGGCATCCGTTCCTCGAACCCGCCATTCACGACCAGATTGAGCGCCCACCAGAAGGACGGAAACCACGCTTCGTCCAGCTTGCGATCGAAATAGGGCTGCGATCGGCGCTCGAACACCCACATCAGCATCCCTCCGCCCAGCAGGATGGCAAAGGCCAGCCCGATTGCGATGAACAGCTCGACTGACAACAACGCCTGCAACAGCGACGGGCGGCGCATCGCGTCCGACGGCACCATGATCTGAAGCCCGGCCTCGAAAATCGGTTGACTGAAATCCATCTGGGTTTCGCGCGCAGCCGTGATCGAGATATTGGCGATGGCCAAATCTGCTGATCCGTCCTGCACTGCGACCAGCATATCACCGAAGCCATCGACCCGGTTGATTTGGTAGTCCCAGTCCAACGATTGTGCCAATGCAGCCAGAAGATCCATCGAGAATCCAGTCTCTACCCCGTCCTCGACATACGAGAACGGTTGGCGGGTCACAGTGGTGACCGTCAAAGTCTGAGCCTGGCTTTGCTGTGCAAGAACGGCGAAAGTCAGGCAGATCCAAGCGATTAAAGCGCGTGTCATCGAAATTTACCTGTTTCGCGGCCCTCTAACGCGATTTCGAATTGGGCGGCAAGGCAATCGCAACGGAAACGCCAATGTTTTGTTGACATGTCATCGCGAGGTAAACTGCAAAAAAGCGTGTGAAGCGTGCCGTGCGGGGGTTGGCAATCCCGCCAATTCGTTGAATCTGTGCGCGAAGATGCAGTTCAGTGCAGAGAAAGGGTAAGAAATGACAGATGCGGTAGAATTGACAGCGGACCTGATCCGTTGCCCATCGGTCACACCTGATGAAGGGGGCGCCCTTGTTCTGTTGGAAAAACTGCTGGCGGAGGCGGGGTTTGCCTGCACCCGTGTCGATCGCGGCGGGATTTGCAATCTGTTTGCACGCTGGGGCGAGAAGGGGCATCCGCGCAGCTTTGGTTTTAATGGCCATACAGACGTCGTGCCGGTTGGGGATGAGGCTGCATGGACCATGCCACCTTTCGGGGCTGAGGTGAAAGATGGCGTGATGTTTGGTCGAGGCACGACGGACATGAAATCCGGAGTGGCGGCCTTTGCCGCAGCGGCCGTTGATTTTGTGCGCGACACGCCGCCCGACGGGGCCGTCATCCTGACCATCACCGGGGATGAGGAAGGCGATGCGCTGGACGGCACCACCGCCCTGCTGGACTATATGGACAGCGCCGGGGAAAAGATGTCGGTCTGTCTGGTGGGCGAGCCGACCTGCCCCAACACAATGGGCGAGATGATGAAGATCGGGCGGCGTGGCTCGATGAACATCTGGTTCACCGTGACCGGGGTACAGGGTCACGCGGCCTATCCGCACCGCGCCAAGAACCCGATGCCCGCAATGGCGCGGCTGATGGATCGTTTGGCCAGCCACGAGCTGGATAAGGGTACAGTCCATTTCGACGCCTCAACACTGGCCGTGGTGACGATCGACACGGGCAACCCGGCAACCAACGTGATCCCCGCGCAATCTACAGGGGCGGTGAATATCCGGTTCAACGATCTGCATTCCGGGGCCAGCCTCAGCGATTGGTTGCGGGCCGAGGCCGCTGCAGTGGCCGATGAGTTCGGGGTTGAGATCGACCTGCGCATCAAGATCTCGGGCGAGAGCTTTCTGACCCCGCCGGGGCCTCTGTCCGCCCTGGTCGCCAAGGCGGTTGAGGCGGAAACCGGTGTGGTGCCCGAGATGTCGACCACGGGCGGTACCTCGGACGCGCGATTTGTGAAGAACCACTGCCCGGTGGTGGAATTCGGGCTGGTGGGCCGCACCATGCATCAGGTGGATGAATGCGTCGAGGTGGCACAGATCAAACAGCTCAAGGCCATCTACACGCGCATCCTGCGGGACTATTTCGCCTGACATGCAGCGCACTCTCGTGATCATGGTGAAAGAGCCGCGCCCGGGTCGGGTGAAAACCCGGCTGGGCCGCGATATCGGTATGGTTGGGGCGGCTTGGTGGTTTCGCCACCAGACACGCTCGTTGATCCGGCGGCTGCGTGATCCGCGTTGGCAGATTGTGCTGGCGGTCGCGCCTGACCGCGAAGGTCTGACCAGCCGAATCTGGCCTGCTGATCTGTCGCGGGCGGGGCAGGGGCGCGGAGATCTGGGTGACCGGATGGGTCGGATGCTGCGCGGGATGCCGCCGGGGCCGGTCTGCCTGATCGGTGCGGATATTCCGGGCATTACCCGAGGCCACATTGCCCGCGCGTTCACGGTGTTGGGGTCCGCGCAGATGGCATTCGGCCCCGCCCCGGATGGCGGCTATTGGCTGGTGGGTGCGCAAAGATATGGCGCGCTTCCCAACAACCTGTTCCGCGATGTGCGCTGGTCCACCGAACATGCGCTAGCTGACACGCTGGCCTCGATCTCCGGCGCACGAGTGGCGCTGCTGGACCCGTTGCGCGATGTGGACACGGTGGCCGATCTGAAACCCTGATCCGTTTTTGGTCATGACGCCGTCGCACGCCCGTGTTACGCCAAATATATGAGTCGTATCCCCACCAAGCAGGAGGTCCTTGACTGGATCTCGGCGAACCCCACCCTGACCTCGAAACGCGATATCGCCAAAGCCTTTGGGATCAAGGGCGCGGCGCGGATCGACCTGAAACGCATCCTGCGCGAGCTTGAGGCCGAGGGCCACCTGGAAAAGCGCAAGCGCAGCTATGGCGACCCGGATCGTCTGCCGCCGGTCAGTGTGCTGCAGGTGAAGGCTCCGAATGTCGATGGCGACCTGTTTGCGCGCCCGCTGGAATGGCATGGTGAAGGGGTTGAGCCCATCGTCTTGTTGATCACTCGCGCCAGTGACCCGGCTCTGGGCGAGGGCGACCGGATTCTGGCGCGCCTGACCGTGGTGCATGAGGAAGACCACAATTATGAGGCCCGCCTGATCCGCCGGATCGGCACCAACCCGCGCAAGATCGTCGGCATTTTCCGCAAAGGGGCCGAGGGCGGGCGGATCGTGCCCATCGACAAAGCGGGCCAGAATGAATGGCTGGTCCCCGATGGTGCGGTGCATGGCGCCAAAGACGGTGAGCTGGTCGAGGCCGAACAGGCCGGGCCCAAGAACCGCATGGGTCTGCCCCGTGCCCGCATCGTGGAACGGTTGGGTGACCCCACCGCGCCCAAGGCGGTCTCTCTGATCGCGATCCACCAGCACGGCATCCCGGACGACTTCCCGGACAAGGTGATCGCCGAGGCCGATAAGGCCAAACCCGTCGGTCTGAAGGGCCGCGATGACCTGCGGGATATGCCGCTGCTAACCATCGACCCCTCGGATGCGCGGGATCACGACGATGCCTGTTACGCGCACGCTGATGACGACCCCAAGAACCCCGGCGGTCATGTAATCTGGGTCGCCATCGCAGATGTTGCCGCCTATGTGCAGCCCGGAACCGCGCTGGACCGTGAAGCGCGCAAGCGGGGCAATTCCAGCTATTTCCCAGACCGCGTTGTGCCGATGCTGCCCGACCGTCTGTCGAGCGATCTGTGCTCGCTGCACGAAGGCGTCCCGCGCGCTTGTATCGCCGTGCGGATGCAGATCGACGCCGAGGGCAACAAGATCGGTCACCGGTTCGTGCGCGGGCTGATGCGCTCGGCCGCGTCGCTGCACTATGCCGAGGTGCAGGAGGCCATTGACGGGTCACCGAATGACCGCACCGGGCCTTTGCTGGAGACGGTGCTGAAACCGCTCTACGCCGCTTATGCCGCGCTGAAAACCGCGCGGGCAGAGCGGCAGCCGTTGGAACTGGACCTGCCCGAACGCAAGATCATCCTCAGCGACACGGGTGAAGTGACCAGCGTCGCTTTCCGCGATCGTCTGGACGCGCATAAGCTGATCGAAGAGTTCATGATCCTCGCCAACGTGGCCGCCGCTGAGACACTGATCGCCAAACGCCGCCCGCTGCTGTTCCGCGTCCACGAAGAACCCGCGCCGGAAAAACTGGAAAGCCTGCGGGAAACCGCGCAGGCCGCCGGGTTGAACCTTGCCAAGGGGCAGGTATTGCAGACCCGCCATCTGAACGCGCTGCTGAACGCTGCTGCGGGCACTGAAGATGCCGAGTTGATCAACCTGACCACCCTGCGGTCGATGGCGCAGGCCTATTACAACCCCGAGAACTTCGGCCATTTCGGGCTGGCGCTGCGGAGTTACGCGCATTTCACCTCGCCCATCCGCCGCTATGCGGACCTGATCGTGCATCGGGCGCTGATCTCGGCCCATGGTTGGGGCAAGGATGGGCTGACCGAGGATGAAATCGCGCGACTGGACGAAACCGCCACCCATATCTCGGACACCGAGCGGCGTTCGATGATGGCTGAGCGCGACACAACCGATCGCTATCTGGCGGCTTATTTGAGCGAGCGGGTGGGCAATGAGTTCACCGGCCGCATCAGCGGCATCGCGCGGTTCGGGGCCTTTGTGAAGATGGACGAAACCGGCGCTGATGGGTTGGTGCCCGTGCGATCCTTGGGGCGTGAGTTCTTCCACTTCGACCGCGAGGCCGGGACGCTGATGGGATCAGACACCGGGCTGATTATCGCCATCGGCCAACGCGTCACGGTGCGCCTGACTGAGGCGACGCCGGTTACGGGCGGGTTGGAGCTGGAGCTGCTGTCCATCGACGATCAGGCCCTGCCGCGTGGGCGAGGTCCGGTGAAACGCGGCGCGCGGGGAAAGGCGCTCAGCAACAAGCGCAAGAAAGACAAGATCAAACGCAAAGTCGAACGCAAACGCCGTCAGAGGTGATAAGTCAGCGCCCGCGCAATCAGCCATCCGTGGCGGTTCGCGTCAACCTGGCGGGGGTCGTCGAAAAGAACTGCCCGGTTGCCTTCCAGCCGATCCTCGTCTGGGAAGGCCGAAGTGAAATCACTGATCAGACGGCTTTGGCAATGGACGAACAGTGCGAAACTGGCGGTCTTGTGGCCCCCTAACCTGATTGTGGACCCTTTGGGTGCCAGGTAGGCGGGTTGCCCCCAGCGCAAGGCTTCTTGCAGCGGTTGGGCGCTGGGAAGAGTTAGGGCCGTTTCAAAGATCAATTCACGCAGGGCCAGCACACCCTTGTGGGTGTCTGGCTTGTACCCGTCGAAAACGGACTGAACAGCGGGGTCTTGAAAGGGCGTCATAGCGGGATCGCCTGCTCTAACCGGTCCAAATAACTGTTAAGCAAGGTATCGGTTTTGATGCGCCGCGTCAGCTGAGTTTCTTTTGGTGTCGCGCGCATCGCGGCCAGTACAGGCCCGACGCTCATGTCTGCTGCGGTTGGGCTTTCACCGAACAGGAAGGGCGACTGCCACAGAAAAGCTGATATCGCTTCGAGGTCCCGTTCCAGGCGATCTGTGCGTTCAGTATCCGAGAACCGCGAGACACCGGCCCCGTCCATTCGCTTCATCACCGATTTTCGGATTGCGTGGGTCACGGGGCGACGGATCAGTGCAGGAACCTCGGTGAAGAACATATCGCGCAAGATCGGCCAGACCTCGTCATTGCCCCAGCGATCCAGAACGACGTGGTTATAGATATGTTCTTCGGCCATGCGGATCAGGGCGCGGGACTGGGCCTTTTGAATGTCGCTAAGGTCTGCATCGAAATTGGCCCCTTGTGTTTCCAGCCAGTCCCGGATCAGGTCGCTGTCGGCCACCAGCCTTTGGGACGTACGCAAAACAGGCAATTTCTGGTAGGGCATCTTCGATGGGTTCAGCATATCGGACCGCTGCCAGCTTTGGCCGGACAGTTGCAACATATACGCCGTTTTGACGCAAAAAGGGCTGGCGCTGAATTGGCCGAAGGCGGCAGGGAAGGTCAGAAGGGTCAGCATCGTTGGCTCCAGAGTCGTTAAGATGCCGTTTGGATAAGATGCCATAATGACAGTTTCTGTCATTAGCCTTAGTCTAGATTACGATATGTCTCGCACCGCTCGCCTGTTCCAATTGATGCAAGCCTTGCGCTCTGACCCGTCGCCCAAGACCTCGGTCCAACTGGCGCAGGATCTGGGCGTCTCAGCCCGCACCGTTCATCGTGACATCGACGCTTTGCGCGGACTGGGGGCTGTCATCGACGGGGAAGCAGGGTTTGGGTTCACCCTGATCGAGGATGCGACTCTGCCGCCTTTGGGCTTCACCGATGACGAGCTAGAGGCACTGGTTCTGGGCCTGCGTGAGGTGCAATCCATTGGCGATCCGGGTCTGGCAGATGCGGCTGGGGCGGTTCTGCGCAAGCTGCAGGGACGCTTGCCACACCGCCAGTCGCATCGCCTGTCACACGCCGTCCTGACGGCCACCCGGTTTGATCGCCCGGCCCGGCCAACCATCGATGTGCGTGATCTGAGACAAGCCACATGGGATGAACGCACAGTCGAGTTTGCCTATACCGATGCCAAGGGGGATGCCACCCGTCGTCGGGTGAATCCGCTGAGTATCGTATATATGGACCGGGCAAGCGTTTTGATCAGTTGGTGCCATTTAAGGCAGGATTTCAGGATATTCCGGCTGGACCGTATGCGCGATATGGCCCCGACCGAAGACTTTTTCCGGCCCAACAGGGTGCCTCTGCTTCGGCAAGCGCTGGATCGGTTGCGGGCCGAGCGGGCAGCAAAACTCCGCGAGGGCGAAACCTGAGCTCTTTGTGATTTCGCCATTATGCGCTACCTTGGTGTTGAGCAGTAATCAGGAAAATCGGAATGCATAAATGCGTAAGCGGCGTCATGACCGCTGCATTATGGGCATCCATAGTGCAGGCGGATCCTATCAACTCGGCCAATGGCCCACAGATTCACGAGCTCGCATCGGCCGATGTCACCGTGTCGATACGGCCGGTTGTTCGGCCAGAGTTTAAGGAGATCCGCGTGTCAACCGAAGGGAATGCGCGCTTTCAGGCGTGGCTGGGAGCGTTCCGCGAACGCGCGTTGCAACAAGGAATATCTGCGACGACGTTGGACCGGTCATTGGCGGGGCTGACTTACGATTGGGACGTTATCAAGCGCGATCGCAACCAAGCCGAGTTCTCGAAGCCAATCTGGGAGTATCTGGACTCTGCCGTATCAGACCGGCGAATTGCGAATGGACGCGCCGGGTTGGAGCGCCATAATGCGGTCTTGACCCGGATCGAAGCGCAATATGGCGTCGAGAAAGAAGTTGTAACGGCCATCTGGGGGCTTGAGACGTCGTATGGTTCGTTTCGGGGCGGAGATCAGACGATCCGGTCGCTGGCAACGCTGGCGTTCGACGCACGTCGGGCGTCTTTCTTCGAGGCGCAACTGGTGGCGGCCTTGCAGATCATTCAGGCTGGCGATGTCGTGCCCGGTGCTATGACAGGCAGTTGGGCGGGCGCAATGGGTCATACGCAGTTTATGCCGACCTCGTATTTGGAACATGCGGTGGATTTTGATGGCGACGGACGGCGAGATATCTGGTCCGACGACCCGACAGACGCTTTGGCTTCGGCGGCGTCCTACCTGGCGCGACATGGGTGGAAAAAGGGTCAACCCTGGGGGATCGAAGTGCAGTTGCCATACGGTTTCGATTTTGCTTCGGCCAAGCGGGACCACAGGTTGATGCCATCCGAATGGGCCGCGCTTGGTGTTGTTGGACGCGACGGGCAGGCCATTCCGGATCATGGGAAGGCGGCCATTCTCTTGCCGGCAGGCGGGCAAGGCGTGGCCTTGATGATATTCGACAATTTCAACGTGATCGAGAAATACAACGGTGCCGACGCCTATGTGATCGGGATCGGTCATTTATCGGATCGGCTGGTCGGTGGCAGCCCGTTTCAGGCATCTTGGCCCCGCGATGACCGGATACTGAGCTTTACCGAAAAGAAAGAGCTGCAGGGCCTTTTGACCCAGGCTGGGTTCGATACCCAAGGAATCGATGGGCGCACAGGCCCGAATACTGTCAACGCGGTGCGGGCCTATCAGTTGGCGCAGGGTTTGGTACCGGATGGTTATCCAACCCTGCGGTTGCTAGAACGGTTGAGGTAGAGGAGGGGGCTCTGCCCCCATCGCGGCAAGCCGCGATTCCCCCGAGATATATTTGGCCAGATGAAACTGCGCGGATCAGCTGGCGGCTTTCATCAGCCCTTGTTCGATGATGTCGGCCTCGGCTTCGTCCAGCGATTTGTGGATGCGCACGAACATCTCGTCGATATCCGATGGGGTCAGGATCAGCGGAGGTGAGATGATCATCCGGTCCCCCACATGGCGCATGATCAGGTTGTTGCTAAAGCAACGGTCGCGGCAGACATAGCCGACGGTGCCGGGGGCTGAGGCGAACTTAGCGCGGCTTGCTTTGTCGGGCGTCAGCGCAATCGAGGCCATCATACCTACGATTTTCGCTTCACCCACCAGCGGGTGATCGACCAGCGCCTCCCATTTTTCTTTCAGGTAGGGGGCGGCGACGTCGCGGACGTGGTCCACGATCTTTTCCTCTTCGAGGATGCGTAGGTTTTCCAGTGCCACCGCGGCGGCGACCGGGTGGCCGGAATAGGTGTAGCCGTGGTTGAATTCGGTGCCGCCAATCACCTCGGCGATCTCATCATTGACGATAGAACCTCCGATGGGCGCGTAACCCGAGCTGAGGCCTTTGGCAATGGTCATGATATGGGGACGGATGCCCACGGTTTGCGACCCGAACCAGTTGCCAGTGCGACCAAAGCCGCAGATGACCTCATCCGCGATCAGCAGGATATCGTATTTGTCGCAGATACGCTGGATTTCGGGCCAATAGGTGTCGGGGGCGACGATCACGCCACCTGCGCCCTGAACCGGCTCGGCGATGAAGGCCGCGACGCGATTTTCGCCCAGTTCAAGAATTGCCTCTTCCAGTTCCTGCGCGCGGGCCAAACCGAACTCTTCGGGCGTCATGTCGCCGCCTTCGGCCCACCAGTTCGGCTGGTTGATGTGGTGAATGTTCGGGATCGGAATACCACCTTGCGCGTGCATCCCCGCCATACCCCCCAGCGAGGCCGAGCCAACGGACGAACCGTGATAGGCATTGTGGCGGCTGATGATGATATTCTTGTCGGGTTGGCCTTTTTCGGCCCAATAAGTGCGAACCAGACGGATATTGGTGTCATTTGCTTCAGACCCGCCAGCAGCGAAGAACACATGGTTCAGATCGCCCGGCGCCAGTTCGGCCAGCTTTTTAGCCAGCGCGATGGCGGGGACATGCGTGGTTTTGAAGAAGGTATTGTAGTAGGGTAGTTCGCGCATTTGTCGCGCAGCTGCCTCGGCCAGCTCGTCGCGGCCATACCCGACATTGACACACCAAAGACCGGCCATGGCATCCAGGATTTCCTCGCCTTCGCTATCGGTCAGATAGACGCCCTTGGCGCGGGTGATGACGCGGGCACCCTCTTTCCCGAGCGCGCCATTGGCCGAAAAGGGGTGCATGTGGTGGGCGGCATCCAGTGCCTGCAATTCGGCAGTCGGCATGTGATTTGTGATGGTCGACATCGGGGAATCTCCTGCAAGAGCGATTAGCGGTCACAATATGATCAAATTTTTTTCTGTCAATCGAATCGCATTTATCTAGGCGGATGACAAGGCACCTGCCATCAGCTCCATTCCCTGTTCGATGTCCTGTGCGGTGGCTTTCGCGACCCTGTCGGGGTCCTTACGGCGGAGCGCCGTTATGATATCTTTGTGGCGGTCGGGCAGGCTTTGGGTTCCGAAACGACCGCAAACGACACGCAGTGAGGGGCCGAACCGCAGCCATAACCGTTCCGCCAAATCGTTGAGAATCGGAGCGTCTGCGTAGGAATAGAGCGTTTCATGAAACAGGTGGTTGAGGCGCAGATATCCGCCGACGTCGCCGTCGGCGATGGTACGGTCCAACTGTTTATCGATCTGAGCCAGATGATCTATTTCGACAGCGCTCATGTTGGTTGTCGCGCGTCTGGAAAGCTCTGATTCTATTGAAATTCTAGCGAAAATCATCTGTTGAACATCGCTATGTTTCAGCAAAGGTACGCTGACCCGGCGATTGCCCTGAAACATAAGTGCTCCGTCAGAGATCAGCCTGCGAATCGCTTCGCGAACAGGGGTCATGCCAACGTCCAGCGAATCAGTCAGCCCTTGAATGGTGACAGGCTGTCCGGGGACCAGATCGCCATACATGATCTGGGCGCGCAGCGTCTGATAGACCTGCTCGTGGGCAGGTCGTTTCTGATCATCGGCCACTGGCCTCGGTGCCTTATTTTTGATCAAATCCAATTGGTTTGCCCTGTTTGCGATTGTGTTGACTTGCCAGGTGCCTGACCTCGTGAAACCATACGACGGATCGGGGAAAAACGCAAAACTTGATCAAATCCAAAAAAACGGGAAAATACCCGCACACTTGCAGGGAGAATAAAATGTCAATCAAAACGCTGACACTGACAGCGGTCATCGCATTGGGGACTTCGGCGGCCTTCGCTGAAGAAGTGCGCGTCTACAACTGGTCGGACTATATCGACGAAGACCTTTTGCAGAAATTCGAGGAAGAAACCGGTCTGACGCTGATCTACGACGTGTTCGACAGCAACGAGGTTCTGGAAACCAAGATGCTGGCCGGTGGGTCTGGCTATGATGTGGTGGTTCCGTCCGGCACGTTCCTTCAACGCCAGATTCAAGCGGGGGCTTTCCAGCAACTGGATACTTCCAAGCTGGATAACTCGGGGAATCTTTGGGACGTCATTCAGGAACGGACCGCAGGTTACGACCCCGACAACGCCTTCTCGATCAACTACATGTGGGGAACCACGGGGATCGGCGTCAATGTTGGTAAGGTCAAAGAGGCACTGGGCGATGACGTCGCGCTGAATAGCATGGAGTTGGTGCTGAACCCGGAAAACATGGAGAAGCTCGCCGGGTGCGGTGTGCATTTCCTGGATGCGCCTGCCGAGATGATCCCCATGACGTTGCAATATCTGGGCGAAGATCCGGACAGCCACGATCCGGACGTCATCCAGAAGGTCGAAGAAGTTCTGACCAGCGTGCGTCCGCATATCCAGAAGTTCCATAGCTCGGAATACATCAACGCTCTGGCCAATGGTGATATCTGCGTGGCCGTGGGTTGGTCAGGTGACATTCTACAGGCCCGCGACCGTGCGGCCGAGGCCGATAACGGGGTCGAGATAGAATACCATCCGTTCGCTGAAGGCTCGCTGATGTGGTTTGACCAGATGGCCATCCCGGCAGATGCTCCGAATCCAGAAGGCGCGCACAAGTTCCTGAACTTCATTCTGGATGCCAACAACATGGCTGCGGCGTCGAACTATGTTTATTACGCCAACGGCAACAAAGCTTCGCAAGAGTTCCTTGAGGAAGACGTGATCGGCGATCCGGCGATCTACCCGGACGACGCGACGATGCAGAATCTCTACATCACCACGCCCTACCCGGCAAAAACGCAGCGGGTTGTGACCCGTCTGTGGACCAAGATCAAATCGGGTACCTGATCCGATTTCCTAAGGCAGGGCGGGTTTCCCGCCCTGCCGTTTTTCTCAAGATTGCCGAACGGGGGCTGTAGTGAACTCTGACGTCTTTGCGCCGTGGGAAGACCCACAGGCGAAACCCTTGATCCAATTCCAGAATGTCACCAAGCGGTTTGGAGACTTTACGGCAATCGACAACCTGTCTTTGGATATTTTCGAGAAAGAATTTTTCGCTCTGCTGGGGCCATCGGGCTGCGGCAAAACCACGATGATGCGGATGTTGGCGGGGTTCGAAACACCCACCGAGGGCCACATCATGTTGGGCGGTCAGGATATCGACCCGATCCCGCCAAATAAGCGGGCGGTAAACATGATGTTCCAGTCCTACGCGCTGTTCCCGCACTTAAGCATCTGGGAAAACATCGCCTTTGGCCTGCGCCGGGACAACATGCCCAAACGCGACCTTGAGGACAGAGTCGAAGAAATGCTGCGCCTGACCCGGCTGACGCAATTCGCGCGTCGTAAACCGCACCAGATCTCGGGCGGGCAGCGGCAGCGGGTCGCTTTAGCGCGGTCTTTGGCGAAAGCGCCAAAACTATTGCTGCTGGACGAACCGTTGGGCGCGCTGGACAAGAAGCTGCGGCAGGACACGCAGTTCGAGCTGATGGATATTCAGGAAAAGACCGGCACCACCTTTGTCATCGTGACCCACGATCAGGAGGAAGCTATGACCGTGGCCAGCCGCGTGGCCGTGATGGATCAGGGACAGCTGATGCAGGTCGCCACGCCGGACCGGATTTATGAGAACCCCAACTCGGTCTATGTCGCCGACTTTATTGGCGACGTAAATATCATCGAAGGCCGCGCCACCGCCAATGGCGAAGACACCTATCAGATCGATTGGGCCGAAGGGCAGGCCCCGTTGACCGCGACCTCGGCCAATGGGTTCGCGCAGGGGCAGGCCTGTCATCTGGCGATCCGCCCCGAGAAGGTAACGATCTCGGCCGACCGCCCGGCGGACGCGATCAATGCGGTGCAGGGCAAGGTCCATGACATCGCCTATCTCGGCAACCTTTCCACCTATCACGTCGAATTACCCAACGGCACGATCATCAAGGCGCAGACGGCCAATACCCGCCGTATCTCGCGCCGGTCCTTTACCTGGGAAGACCCGGTCTGGCTGTCCTGGACAGCAACGGCTGCGGTTCTGCTGGCCGACTGATGCGCCGCGCCTTTCTTATCGCCGTCCCATATGTCTGGCTGCTGGCGCTGTTTCTGGTGCCGTTTTTTATCGTCCTGAAAATCTCGCTGTCGGATATCGAACTGGCGATCCCGCCTTACACGCCAACGCTGGACTTCTCGCAGGGCTGGTCAGGAATCAAAGAGTTCTTCAGCCAATTGGATTTCGAAAACTTCGTCTGGCTGACTGAGGATGACCTGTATTGGAAAGCCTACCTCTCTAGCGTCAAAATCGCGGTGATTTCCACGTTTTTCACGCTGCTGGTTGGCTATCCCATCGCTTATGGCATGGCCCGCGCGCCGGTTGAATGGCGGCCGACGCTGATGATGCTCGTGATCCTGCCCTTCTGGACCTCGTTCCTGATCCGCGTCTATGCGTGGATGGGCATCCTGTCGAACGAAGGCTATCTGAACCAGTTGCTGCTGTGGACGGGGTTGATCTCGACCCCGCTGACCATTCTGAACACCAACACTGCCGTCTATATCGGCATCGTCTACACCTATCTGCCGTTCATGATCCTGCCGATCTATTCGGCGCTGGAACGGATGGACGAATCCCTGATCGAGGCCGCCGAAGACCTTGGTTGTTCGCGGGTTCAGGCCTTTTGGCTTGTGACAATCCCGCTGTCGCGCCCCGGTATCATAGCAGGCTGTTTCCTTGTGATGATCCCGGTGATTGGCGAGTTCGTGATCCCCTCGCTTCTGGGCGGGTCAGGCACGCTGATGATTGGCAAGGTACTGTGGGAGGAGTTCTTCTCGAACCGCGACTGGCCGGTGGCGAGCGCCGTGGCGGTAGTGCTTCTGCTGATCCTTGTGATCCCAATCGTGCTGTTCCAGCGAAACCAGCAGAAACAGACGGAGGCCGAGCAATGAACAGGCTAAGCTGGTTCAACGCGGTCTCGCTGACGCTGGGATTTGCGTTCCTCTATATCCCGATGATCATCCTGATCATCTTTTCCTTTAACGAAAGCAAGCTGGTCACCGTTTGGGCTGGCTTCTCGACCAAATGGTATGGTGAGCTGGTCCAGAACGAGGCGTTTCTGGATGCGGCATGGGTGACAGTCCGGGTGGCTGTGTTCTCATCTACGCTGGCGACCATTCTGGGCACCGCCGCCGCCTATGTGCTGGTGCGCGGGGGGCGCTTCTTCGGTCGAACGCTGTTCTCCGGTATGATCTACGCCCCGCTGGTGATGCCCGAAGTGATCACCGGCCTGTCGTTGCTGCTATTGTTCATAGGCATCGGGCTGGATCGCGGTATCCTGACCATCGTTCTGGCGCATACGACCTTTTCGATGTGTTTCGTCTCGGTCGTTGTCTCGTCGCGCTTGGTCACGTTCGATCAGTCGCTGGAAGAGGCCGCTCTGGACCTTGGTTGTTCGCCTGCGCAAGCGTTTCGCCTAGTGACACTGCCGATCATTGCGCCTGCCGTGATTTCCGGCTGGTTGCTGGCCTTTACCCTGTCGCTGGATGATCTGGTGATTGCGTCCTTTACCTCGGGGCCGTCGGCCACCACCCTGCCGATCAAGATCTTCTCGGCAGTCAGGCTGGGCGTCAGCCCCGAGATCAACGCGCTGTCAACGTTGATGATCGCCGTCGTGACAGTGGGCGTCATTACCGCGTCGCTGGTTACAAAACGCGCCATGATGCGACAAAAGCAGGATGAAATGGCCGCGGCGCGTACCGAATGAAACGGCTGTTCCCGGACTACACTTATGGCCCCGGACCCCGGGAAGGATGCTGGTGGGATGAAACCATTCCCAGCCTGAATTGGCCGGAAATGAAAGGAGACCTGACGGTTGATGTCGCGGTTGTGGGTGGTGGGTTCACGGGCCTTTCCGCGGCGCTACATTTGGCGCAAGCGGGTACGTCTGTTGCTGTGCTTGAGGCCGAGACGCCCGGCTGGGGCGCGTCCGGGCGAAACGGTGGGTTCTGCTGTCTGGGTGGTTCAAAACTCAGCCCGAAGGCAATGTCCCGCAGGTTCGGAGCTTCTGCTGCGCGGGAATACGGACAAGCCGAAGCGGACGCCGTTCATCTCGTGGCCGGTCTCCTAAGGGACCATCGGATTGAGGCGGATGTCCATTCGAAAGGAGAAACCCAGCTGGCGCACAATGCGCGGGCCATGTCAGCCCTTAGGAAAGGTGCGGATTCGACCGGAGTTTTGCACGAAGCCAAGGACTTGCCCGGTCTCGGTTTTGGTGGCGCGTTTCACGGCGGGTATACGAACCCTGTGGGCTTTGGTCTGAACCCCCGGAAATACTTGTTCGGACTGGCCGAAGCGGCCCAGCGAAACGGTGCAAAACTGTTTCAGAAAAGCGCCGTCCAGGCACTGCAAAAGATCGCTCAGGGTTTTGAGGTCACAACACCTGTAGGGAAAGTGCGTGCATCAAGTGTCCTGATTTGCACCAATGGGTATTCCAGCGAGGATGTGCCGGACTGGATGTCCGGGCGCTACATGCCCGCCCAATCCACGGTACTGGTGACTCGTCCCTTGACCAAACTCGAGTTGGCGGCGCAAGGCTGGACCACGGATCAGATGTCTTATGACACGCGGCACCTGCTGCATTATTTCCGGCTGATGCCCGACCGGCGGTTCCTGTTTGGAATGCGTGGCGGGCTGCGATCCTCACCCCGAGCTGAGGCCGCGATTCGCCATAAGGTTCAACGTGACTTCACACGCATGTTCCCGGAATGGAGCGCAGTGGATATCACCCATATCTGGTCGGGAATGGTGTGTTTGACACGGGGGTTAACGCCCTATGTGGGGCCAGTTCCGGGCCGTCCTGGCATGTTTGCAGGGTTTGCGTTCCACGGCAACGGCGTCGCGATGGGGACTTATTGCGGGCGCGCACTTGCCCAGTTGGCCCTTGGTCAAGGCCCGCAGCTTCCCACTCCGATGACGCGCACTCCTCCCCGGTTTCCGCTGGGGCCCTGGCGGAGAGCACTGATGCCGCCCGCCTATTGGATGATGGGGCTTGCGGATATGTGACCCGGTCACTGTGACTCGAGTTCCAGTTCCAGACCCTTTGCATAGTCTTCGGCCCCGCGCTCGATACGCCACAGGCAATAGGCCGCCATGCGCCAGGCATACCAGGGACGCAACGCAAGATAGCGTGACGTTGTGGCCGGGTGATTATAGGCCGCCAAAAAGGCGTTTTCCTCATCGGGGGTCAGGGGCACGCCGCGATAGACTTGTTGCATGGCAGGCGACAGGAACATGGCAAGGTCTTCGCAGGGGTCGCCCTGTGCGGGGCATTGCCAGTCGATCAAAGTCAATGCCGAACCGTCGACCAGAATATTGCCGGCCACCGGATCTCCATGGATCAAGCAGGTTTGGTGAGACGGCGGAACCGATGTCGTCGGGCGCATTCGGTTGAGGCGGGCCTTCATCGCGGACTCGCACCCGCTCAGAATGTTTAGCGTGTGAGCCTCCAAATCGGTGCTTCCGTTGCACCCGGCTGGGGCCTGAACCGGGATTTTAAGGTCGTGCAAATCGCGCAGTAATACACCGACAGCCTCTGGCCCGGTAGACCAGGGCGATCCCGGCGCATGGTCGTAGAATACCCAATGACCCTGCCCATGCGTCCCGGTGGTACGCAAACGCGGTACAAAACCGGTCTGTTCCAATGCGCGCAGACACCGCGCCTCTAATTCGGGATCATTGCGAAACAGGGGATTGCATCGATTAGCACGGTAGAGCTTTAGGACCTTGTCACCATCTCCGCCGAGCACTTTCCACACCTGATTGGTGCGCCCGCCATACAAGGTGCGAAACTGCGCACCCGCTCCGATAAGCCCGGTGTCGCGCAGCCGGTTGACAAGGTCTTGTGGAGGAGGCGTCTGGTCAGGCAGCGGGATCACCGTTTGAAAAACGAGTCGAGGGTTGCAAACCTTTGGCCTGTCTCGCCTCTTAGATCAAGCGCCCGCTCTGACTGCAGTCACGTTTCCAACCGGCACAACCTGCCCGCTTTCCAAGGTCAGAAGGACAGCACCCTCTCCGACTTGTGCTTCCACCACCCGGTTGTAGACCGCGGCCAGCTGTTGTGACACAAGCTCTTCGCCGTCATAGCTTTCCAAAGTGGCCGAATAAGAGCCGGTTGGCAGGGGCGTGCCGGTACCGTCTGTGCCTGCCCATTCGAACTCTGCCTGATCGGTCGGAACGGGGATGCGGTCGATCACTGCCCCGTCCTTGTCGCGGATGACCATGACGGCGCTGTCCGCCGCCGCGCTGGCCCGCGCAAGCAAAGTAACGGGCTGGCCATCAAAGCGGAACGCGGCCGGTGACCGGACTTCCATCCCGACCCAGCTGGCAAGCTCGCCCATATCCACGTTGCCCATCGACAAGGCCAGACCAGTCAGAAGGTCATTGGTCTGGACCTGTTGCTCGACCATCGAAAACTGCGCCAGTTGCGAGGCGTATTCCGTCGAGTCCAGCGGCTCAAGAGGGTCCTGATTCTTTGCTTGAGCCGTCAGCATCAGCAAGAAGGTTTCAAAATCCGAGGCCAGCCCGGATGAAACCGAAGGTGCGGTGGTCTGTGCCGTGTTACCGGATTGAGTTGCAGATTGAATAGGAGTGATCATTGTCAAAGCCTTATGTCGATGCGCCCTAGGGTGCCAATTATTGGTCGGGCCGAAGGGTCTGGTTGCGCTTGGGTCGCGTGTTCGGGTTCTGATGCCGCAGTGTGCGCATCGTTCTGTTCGTCCGATCCCGAGTCAGACGAAGTCCCGAGATCGAAAGACAAATCCCCCAGTCCAAGGGACTTGAACTCGGCCTCCAGCAACGAGATGTGCCGCCGGATCATGTCCAGTGTTTCGGGGCGTTCGGTGGCGATCGTCAGATGCAGCCCATCGTCACGACCATTCATGACGATTGAAACACGCCCCAGTTCTTCGGGGTTAAGAGCGATCTCGATCATATCTGATTGCGGTCGCGCGTGGATTGCCGCAGCAATTTGACCCGCGACGGCGCGGGCCGTCTCGGCGCGAGCAGATGCGGTCAAAGCTTGCGCGGCTGCCAACGTATCGCGGGCTGAGGATGTGGGTGATACATCTTTAAAAGCCGAGATTTCGTTTAATTCGGGTGTGGCAGAAACGTCGGGGACAACAGGGTTTTTTTCTGTCGCCATGATCTGCATTTGAACAAGGCTGGTTGCTGTATTGATTGGCGTGCGTGGCTGCGCGGCCGGAGCGTCCTGAACTGGCTCGACCAGATTCGGATCGGCTGCATTTTCTGACAGAACCGGTGCCGGCGGTTTGGACGTTTGAGTTGCTTGGGCCAGTGATGTCGAATTCACCGCCCGATTAACGTCAGGCGCTACGGGCGCGGGAGTCTTGGTCGGTGAAACATGCGGTAGATCAGACGCGACACGGCCGGAATGTTGGATTGGTTTATCCGACTTGACGATGATGGCAGCCGCCGCCTCGCCCCTGACCGCCGGTTTTTCCAGCGCTAGTGCAGTCCCAAAAACTAGAATGGCGCGATCTGGTTGGACCTCATGATTGCCATTGGCCAACGAGGTTGGTCGGTCAGTTGGCAAAGGCTCGGCATCTGTAGGTTCGTCGCTGATGGGCAGCTCATGTTGTGCCGCCTCAGCCTCTGGCGTCGGAACATCCAGCGTTTCGGCATCATCGGTGGTTGTTTCTGTTTGCGCGTCCAGAACGGATTGAAACGAACCCGCCTCTTTCTGTTCAGGCTGTTCCTGCGCGTTCTGGTTGCCTTTTGCATGGGTGGTCGGCGCTGACATCGCCGCTGTAAGAGGGTTGGGCATTTTGCTCCGACTCCGGTTGTGTGACCCGAAATCTGCCTGCAGGAAGTTACGTTTATTTTAACCGCTTTCGCCTTTGATCAAGAAAGTTCGACGTAAATTTCGGAGAAAACAATGCAGATCTCTGCGACCCTACCCACGCATCAAACACCCACCACATCCGACAGGCTGCGCTCTGCCGCGGTCGAGATTGAGGCAGCGTTTCTTTCGGAAATGCTCAAGTCGGCAGGCTTGGGTGAAGCACGCAAAGCCTTTGGTGGCGGCGCGGGCGAAGACCAGTTCTCATCTTTTCTTGTTCAGCATCAAGCACGCCAGCTGGCCGAATCCCGTGGCGTTGGCCTTTCAGAAATTCTTTTGCGGTCCATGATGGAGAAAACCAATGCCGACAAAATCTGAACCTGATCTGGTGCAGTCTCTTGAAGAGGTTTTGGACCTGGAGCGCTCTGCTCTGATCGAAGGCGATCTGGATCGTCTTAATCATATGGTCCCTGCAAAGGAAAAACTGATTGGGGCGATCAACGAACTGGATGTGTTCGACAGCGAGGATTTGATTCGCGTGCAAAAAAAGGTCGAGCGGAACCAGGCATTACTAAACAGCGCGGCGGATGGGATTCGCGCTGTGGCCGCGCGCATGGCCGAACTGCGCCGGGTGCGTCAGGAATTCAGCACTTACGGGGCTGATGGCCAACGCAACGGCTTCGCGGTCCGTAGTCACCCGAAACTGGAAAAACGGGCATAGATGTCGGTTTGATTCAAATCCGAATTTTTCCGCGTTTGGGTTTTAGCACTCCGTTAGGGGATCGGCGGCAAAGGTGGTCGGGCATCTGAAACAGCAGGTGGCGCGAACAGCCCGACGGCGGATCGCAATGATCAGAAAGACGTTAAAGCCCGCATGTGGTGCGGGGTTAGCACGGGCGCAAAGGGCCCATACGAAAAAAGGAAGAAGCTATGTCCAGCATTCTGACCAACAATGGCGCAATGGTTGCGCTGCAGACCCTGAAATCGGTCAACAAGAACCTGGCGATGACCCAGAACGCGATCTCGACCGGTAAAGATGTTGCTACGGCCAAGGACAACTCGGCTGTGTGGGCAATCTCGAAAGTCATGGAATCCGACGTCAAAGGGTTCAACGCGATCAAAGACAGCCTCGCCTTGGGTGAGTCCACTGTCGCGGTGGCGCGGAACGCATCGGAAACCGTGACTGACCTGCTGAACCAGATGAAAGGCAAGATCGTCGCGGCGCAGGAAGACAACGTGGATCGCGGCAAGATCAACGACGACGTGACCGCGCTGCGCGATCAGATCACCGCTGTTGTCGGAGCGGCCCAGTTCAATGGGCTTAACCTGGTTAACGGGTCGGCGGGTTCAGCTTCTATTCTGGCTTCGCTGGATCGTGATGCGACGGGCGCTGTTACGGCTTCTTCCATTACCGTGACGGGGCAGGATCTGTCGGTTGGGGGTTATACGGCCAATGACATTTTCTCGGGCAGCTCAGCGGGTGCTTCGGCCAACGGTGACACTGTCGCGATCGCGCTGGATAATGGTGGCGGTAACGAACAGATTGAAATTGCCGAAAACGCCACCGCCTTTGCGGCCGGAGACAGCGTTAGCCTTACAGTTGGCGACAAGACCGTGTCCTATACCGTGACCGCTGATGATGCTGCAGCGACAACAACGGCTGACATCGTTGCCATTGCTTTGAAAGGCAAAGTTGACGAGTTGGGTATCGCCGGTTTGACCGTGGATTATGACAGCGGCACACCAGGTACACTCGATTTCACCAATGCCGGTGGCAATGACCTGACTGTCAGTGGTCAGTTCGCCAATGCTGGTTCTGGTGGTCTGGGTGCTTTGTCTTCGATTGATGTGTCCACCGGTGCCGGTGCCACCGCCGCTCTGGGTACGATCGAGACATTGATCGACACGGCTATTGATGCCTCGGCGGCCTTCGGTTCGTCGCAGGGCCGGATCGAAACCCAGAAAGAGTTCATCTCGAACCTGGCGGACTCGTTCAAATCCGGTATCGGCTCGCTGGTTGACGCCGATATGGAAGAGACCTCGGCCCGTCTGCAGGCCCTGCAAGTGCAACAGCAGCTGGCCACCCGGTCGCTGTCGATCGCCAATCAGGCGCCACAGTCGATCCTGTCGCTGTTCCGTTAAGTTCAGGAACCTGGATGGGGCGTGGTTTCGCGCCCCGTCCCTGATCGCCCGCAGACGGCCTATTGGAAGGATTTCAAGTGACTCCGCAAACTCTTGCACAGCGTGCGTATGCACAAACCGCCGCCCCGACCCGCACACCGCGAGACACCGAGTATGAGGCGATTTCAAAGATCACACATCGCCTTAAGGCAGCGGCTGCGCGCCAGAAATCGGATTTTGGGGCATTCGTTCACGCGTTGCACGAAAACCGCCGCCTGTGGACGGTACTGGCCAGTGGCGTCACAGATTCCGACAACGCGCTACCAAATGAGCTGCGCGCCCGGATTTTCTATCTGGCCGAGTTTACCGAACAGCACAGCAGTCAGGTGCTCGGAAACAAGGCAAGTGTTGAGCCGTTGCTCGAGATCAATATGGCTGTACTGCGTGGTCTCCGTCAGAGGGGGACTGCCTGATGGGAGGACTTGTTCTAAAACTCGCCCCTAAAGAGAGAGTGTTAATCAATGGGGTAGTCGTTGAAAATGGCGATCGTCGAAGCCGATTTTCGATCATGACCCCACAGGCGAATGTGTTGCGTTTGCGCGATGCAATTCACCCGGATGAGGTCAATACACCTGTCCGCCGTGTTTGCTATGCCGCCCAGCTTGTCCTGTCGGGCGATATGGAGCCGGGAGACGCCCGCCAACAGCTGTTGCGCCGGGTCGAGGAATTGAGCCAGGTGTTTACCGACGCAGATAGTCGCAAGGTTCTGGCTGAAGCGACCGAAGCGCTACTGACCGAGCAGTATTACAAATGTCTCAAATCCCTGCGTGCGCTGTTGCCGCGTGAGGAACGGTTGATGGCCTATCAGCAATGACATTCCAGCCGGTCATTCCCACTGGCGGCATTGTTGGCTGGCGTTTTCTGCAGCGCACTTATGACGTGCAGATCGAGAGCTTTGCATCGTCTGCCGTCAATGAGCGAGAGTCGCAATACTTCTTGGACAACATTGGCAAAGCGCAAACCGCCGAGGATTTGGTTTCAGACCGAAGGTTGCTTCAGGTGGCATTGGGTGCGTTTGGACTGGAGGGCGATATCAACAATCGCTACTTCATCCAGAAGATATTGTCGGATGGTACCAGCGCGGATGACGCCTTGTCCAATCGGCTGGCAGATGGCCGGTACCGAGAGTTTTCCCAAGCTTTTGGTTTGGGCCCAGGTGAAATTCGACGCACAGGCCTAGTCACGTTCATGGAAGACATCGCGCGCGACAATGTTGTCTCGCGGTTCGAAGTTGCCGTTGGAGAACGCGACGATACGATGCGTATTTCGCTCTATGCGCGCCATGCTTTGGCTGATCTCGCGGCGGAAGACACAAGCGCGGATACGAAATGGTTTGATCTGATGGGTTTGCCTCCGTTGCGCAGCATGATGGAAACAGCGCTTGGTTTGCCATCCAGTTTTGCGCAACTCGACCTGGACCGACAGTTAGAGGTGTTCAAAGACCGGCTGTCTCGTGCAACAGGATCAGAAGATCTGAGCCAGTTCACTGACGAATCTGCGATCGACCAATTGATGGACAGGTACCTTGCGCGAAGTCAGATTTCCCAGCTACAAAGCACGATCTCGCCGGCTCAAACAGCCCTGATCCTGCTGGGTGGTTAGCCGTTGGCGTCACGCCAGCAGGATTAATCGAAACCCGTTCAAACAGGAACTGTGGTTTCAGCCGTTCAGGACGGCGTCAGCAGCCGTTCGCAGCGCATAGGACTCGACCGGTTTCGACACATTGTGAAGCTTAACATCACCCAGTGGGATAGCGTCGGCACATGCGGGAACAATATCGGCCGAAACCACGATCCGGTGATTGACTGTTTTGCCATATTCTCCAAGGCGTGCAGCAATATTGGCGGCTTGGCCGACCACTGTAAAATCCAGCCGTTCACGCGACCCGACATTGCCGTAAGTCACGCGCCCAAAGGCCACGCCGATCGAACAATCGCAATGAATTTCTGATCCCGATTGACGCAACTCGCCCAGCTTTTCGACTATTTGCACGGCCGTTTTCTGCGCATTGTCACGTGCCGACTGGGCATCTTCCCCGGCGGGGAAGACAGCCAGAACCGCGTCTCCGATGAACTTCAGGACTTCACCTGCGTTCTCATGGACGATGTTTGAGACGGTTTCGAAGAAATCATTCAGTAGACTGATGTAGGTTTCCCGCCCCAACCGTTCTTCAAGGCTGGTCGAGTTGCGCAGATCACAGAACATGATCGCCGCATCAATCTCGTCCCCGTCACCCCGTCGGATTTCACCGCCCAGCACTCGCGCGCCCGAGCGTTTGCCCACATAGGTTTCCAGAAGGACCTGCGCGTTTTCCCGCTGCATGAACACCTCGTAGAACCGCGCGATGACCGAGGAGCATTCGAATACCAGCCCCAGATTCTCGGTGGTGAAGCCATCCGGATGATCGCAGGTCAGCGTTATGACATTGGTGCGCCCGTCAGAAAACGGCAGCGGCATGGCGACGTAATCGGTCGCACCTTTGGCGCGCAGATCCTCAATAATGGGAAAGCTATTGTGCGGGTTCTCATCATTCAGGCGTTGTCGTACACCGCCCAACCCATTGGAAACATGGCGCAGGGGGCTGTTGATGTAAGCGGGATGATCATGGATTTCGTAGGTCGGCACATTGGTCGAAATCTCGTCCTTGTCCTTTTCCCAGATGTAGTGTTTGCCTGCGATCAAAGGGTGCAACGACCAGACAAGAATACTCAGCCGCTGAATTGCGATCCCGTGTTCTAGCATCTTTTCTGCCAGCGCCTTGGTAAACTCCTCGGACGTTTTGATGTCCGAGGCCCCCCGCATCAACCAGTCGATCAGCGGGCCGCTGATATTGCCGTCATCCGGCGTTTTAAGCCGGTTGTCGCCCAAATCCATCCGATCATAGGCAGTTGATGCAAACCCTATATGGCCCTGAATGATCTTGCTTTCAGGCAGGGCATCTTCGTAAGCCCAGACTGAGTTTGCCAAGGTTTCGCCCGGCAGCAACACGTCCTGATAGGTGGCGGTGCCTTTGAACGGGCAGAAGGTTTGCAGATCGGTTTCAGCGCTCAGGTCGATTAGAACATCCTGGCGCGGGATGTAGATCATCGGCGGCAGCCGTGTTTCGTACATCACCTTGGCGTCTGCGCTTTGCGCCAGCAGGATGTCACCCCGGTATACCGAGACCAAGCCATTCAATCGTTCGACAGTGATTCCATAGCCACTGGACTGTGGTGCTGCGTGGACGTTCATAGGTAACCTCCTTGGCACAGGTTCCTAAAGGATGGGGCTTTTGCGCAGTTATTCCAAGGGGCGCGGCGCATTTTTCGAGAGCGTGAACCGCGCAATCAAACCATCTGAATGACGTCTTTCTCGATGGACAGCATGTACCCTTTTTTGGCGATGTTCTTGACCAGCAACTCGCTGACCATCTGATTGCCCAACGCATCCCGCAACCGTTTGATCCGTGTCGCGCCCGCGGCCTCGTCGCAATCGGCAGCATCCTTGCCTGAAATCACAGCCTCAATCTGAGCGCCTGACAGCATCTCGTCATCCAGCCGGGATTCAGCCAGAACAGACAAGGTCTCCATCGCGGCAGGGGTCAGTTTGAAATCCATGTTGTTGAGGTAAACAGTGTTTTCTTCGCGGCTGATCAAAAGGGACGTAACTTGTATACCCGTACGTTCGATCTGGGCCATGCGCCGGTTCAGCAAAACCAACATGACCAGAAACACAAGCGCGGTGACCAGCATCGCGCTGGCGAACACCAACAACACGAAAATTACCATCCGATAGCTTGAGAGCGTATCCGCAAACGCCGTGCCCGATTGGGCCAGAATCTCGAGCAGCCGGATTTCGGTCTGCGCGGTCAGATCGCTTTCGACAAACAATCGTTCGACGCGCGCATTAAAGGCGTTTGCGTCGGGCAGAGTCCAGAACAGGAAGATGGCGGCCGTCACCAAAATCAAAACGATTGCCGCGATTCCTGCGCCGACCAGACGTACTCCGGATCGTCGTGCCTCAGTAACGGAGATAGAATTGTCCGGCATTTGTCTTCCTTTTACCCAGCCCTTCCGGCCCAAACACCGACATCACGTTCAGCAAGGTCCAGCCCGACCCGCGCAGCCGTTGCGACACTTCTTGAGTCGCCTTGCCCTTGTCGCAGGCCGACACTTGCATCACCCCATAGTGCAGGCGCAGGGGGTTGTCCTGTTTTGCCTTGTAATCGGCATAACAATCCGCCGCTGCCACAGAGCTTGCGACCGATATCAGGGCCAGAACAGCCAAGAAAGATAGGATCTGTTTCATAGGCCGCATCCTGCGCATGGCTTGGCCTGATATTCAATAACCCAAGGGGTTTTGGTGTCCTGATATTCGATAACATTTGCCCGTTATTGCTTGTCTGAGAGGGGCGTCCTCATTGTCGGTGCAAGGAATTCGCGATCGTTCACGGATCGCCCCAGCACTAAAAGGACAAGCACCATGCATCGGAAATTCATCGCCCTGATCGTAGCAACTGCCATCACCATAACAGGGGTTTCAGTGTCGCAGGCGCGGGCCGCAGATGCCAAGGACATTCTGGGTGGCCTGGCCGCCATCGCGATCATTGGCGCCGGCGTGCATTACTACAACAAAGAAAAAGACAAAGACCGTGACCGTCGCCACCGTTCGCACGTTCAGACACCCAAGCCGGTTCACCCCCATCACCCGGTTCGCCCGCTACCCCACCACGTGGCTAAGTATGATTTGCCGAAACACTGCCTGCGGACGTACGAGCGTTACTCGCCTCACCATGCGCTTTTGGGGCCGCGTTGTCTGAAAAAGCATTACAAATACACTAATAGCCTGCCGCAAGAGTGCAAAGTCGGTTTCTGGAATGGAAAAAAGGTCAAGCGCGCCTACGAGCCCGCCTGCCTGCGCCATCATGGGTACCGCGTGGTTTACCAGTAACCGTTTTCGAGCAGGAGCGGCGCCACAGAAGCGCCGTGCAGGAGAGGGTGGCGCAGGCTGCCCTCTCTTTTTTGTTGCGGACGGTGGCGAAACACGGTTTGCCAGAAAGGATGACGACTCCGAATTATGACATCGAACAATCAGCCAAAGCCCTTGGGTATTTGCGGATCGCGGGCGTGGATGAGGTGGGTAGGGGCCCCTTGGCCGGACCCGTGGTTGCTGCTGCAGTGATTCTGAACCCTGGGGACATTCCGCAGGGGCTGAACGATTCCAAGAAGCTGACCGACAAGCGTCGCGCTGCGTTGGACACTTCAATACGTGAACGGGCCGAGTTTGCGGTGGCCCAGGCCACAGTTGCCGAGATTGATACACACAACATCTTGCGCGCCTCGCATATCGCGATGGAGCGCGCAGTGGCCGCCTTGGACCCGCCCCCAGATTATGTGCTGATCGACGGCAATATGATACCGCGCGGTTTGACGATCCCGGCGCAGGCGGTAGTCAAGGGGGATGGGCGGTCGGTCTCAATTGCAGCGGCATCGATCCTTGCGAAAAACTGGCGCGATCAGGTTATGGTGGATTTGGCGCAACAGCATCCCGGCTACGGGTGGGAGTCGAATGCAGGCTATCCGACAAAAATGCATCGCGAAGCGTTGCGAAATCTTGGTGTGACCCCACACCATAGACGTTCGTTCAAACCGGTCCACAATATCTTGTATCAAGAGTAAATCGTAAGCTGCTGATTCAAAAAAGAAATTGACGGCGATTCGTCTTTGACTCATCCTTGTCTCAACCAAATGAGCGCAAAAGCGCCGTGGATACTTGAGGCAGTATAATGACCATAACCACCAAAAAGGGCGCAAAAGCGCTCCCTTTAAACGCGATTCTATCCGGGGACTGCATCGATGTGATGAACAGTCTGCCCGAGGCGTCGGTTGACCTGATCTTTGCAGACCCGCCGTATAATTTGCAGCTGAAAGGTCAGTTGCACCGCCCGGATAACTCTCAGGTGGATGCGGTTGATGATCACTGGGATCAGTTTTCCAGCTTCGGGGCCTATGACCAGTTCACGCGCGAATGGCTGAAAGCAGCGCATCGGCTGTTGAAACCCAATGGGGCGATCTGGGTGATTGGCTCTTATCACAACATCTTCCGCGTTGGCTCGGCCCTTCAGGATGCGGGATATTGGATTCTGAACGACGTCGTCTGGCGCAAATCGAACCCGATGCCGAATTTTCGCGGCAAACGCTTTACCAACGCGCATGAGACGATGATTTGGGCGTCCAAGCGCGAAGGTGCGAAATACACGTTCAATTACGAGGCGCTGAAGGCGTTGAACGAGGGCGTGCAGATGCGCAGCGACTGGGTGCTGCCGATCTGCACCGGTCATGAACGTCTGAAAGATGAAAACGGCGACAAAGCGCATCCGACTCAAAAGCCGGAATCGCTGCTGCACCGGGTGCTGGTCGGTTCGACCAATCCGGGCGATGTGGTGTTGGATCCGTTCTTTGGTACGGGTACGACCGGCGCTGTCGCCAAGATGCTGGGCCGCGAGTTCATCGGGATCGAGCGCGAGGAAAGCTATCGCAGGGTCGCCGAAAAGCGCATCGCCAAGGTTCGCAAATTCGACCGCGAGGCGCTGGAGGTCAGCGCCAGCAAACGCGCCGAGCCGCGCGTGCCGTTCGGCCAGTTGGTTGAACGCGGCATGCTACGTCCGGGAGAAGAGCTGTATTCCATGAACCAGCGCCACAAGGCCAAGGTCCGTGCCGATGGCACGCTGGTGGGCGACAACGTCAAAGGCTCGATCCATCAGGTGGGGGCGCATCTGGAAAACGCGCCGTCCTGCAATGGCTGGACCTATTGGTGTTTCAAACGCGACGGCAAGACCGTGCCGATCGACGTGCTGCGCCAGCAGATCCGGGCTGAAATGCACAACTGAATACCGCCGGTGCCTGTGGCCTGACACAAGGCACTAAGCCTTGCCCCGCCGTTCTCGGCGGGGTCTTTTGTTTTCATCACATTCCCATTTCGGTATGAATTCGATATAGCCCGCCGCGCACCGAGGGAGCCTCAGCCATGTCGGATACCACAGCCAGCGAATCCCGGTTTGGCCGGTTTTTTGTGACACAACCAGACAGCTACGATCTGGACAACAAATACACCGAGGCCGCGCTGGAAAAGCACAAACGCGAAGGGTTGGAACTGGCCGTACGCGCACGTTGGGTCGCGATGGGACTAACCGGTGTGCTTTTGGTCTTTCTGAATCCCCAGTGGGAGGTGATGTGGTATCATTTCATTCTACTGCTGATCTGCGCAAACGGTTGGTTCATCCGACGTGCGGGCCGTGTCGGGCAATCGCGGGTCGAACTGCTTTTGATCTTTGTGGATCTTCTGATCATGACGCTGGGCATGATCATCCCGAACCCGTTCAGCGACGACGTCCGGCCACTGGCCATGCAGTACAGGTTCGATAACTTTCAGTATTTCTTCATTATTCTGGCGGCGGGAACACTTGCTTATTCCTGGCGGACAGTTGTGGCAATCGGGTCGTGGACTGCGATGATGTGGACTATTGGCTGGATCGTTGCATGGTGGGTTGCGACTCCGATACCCGGTCTCAGCGAGCGGGTTGCTCAGGCGTTGGCTGGCTATCCTGACGTGGCCGAGTTCATGGACCCAAACAGCTTTATGCCGTCGCTGCGCATTCAGCAGGTCATTGTGTTCGTGATGGTTGCCGTGACGTTGGGTATCTCGATGCGACGGCTGAACCGGTTGTTGATGACAAATGCCGGGTTGGAGCGGGAGCGCGCCAACCTGTCGCGCTATTTTTCGCCCAATGTGGTGGAAGAGCTGAGCCAAAATGATGAGCCGCTCAAACAGGTGCGCAAGGAAAATGTCGCGGTTTTGTTCATAGATATAGTGGGGTTTACCAAATACGCGGCGGGGCGCGATCCATATGAAGTGATCGAAGTCCTACGCGGGTTTCATGCCCGGATGGAGACCGAGGTGTTTCGCCATCACGGCACGTTGGACAAGTATCTGGGGGATGGGTTGATGGCCACGTTCGGAACCCCGGTGCCCACGCCGCTGGACGCCAGCAATGCTGTGGCTTGCGCGCGGGACATGGTGGGGGTCATCAACCGTTGGAATGTTGAAAGACGGCGGCTGGGCGAGCCGGAAATACGGGTTGGGATCGGTGTTCATTACGGCTCGGTCGTATTGGGAGATATTGGGGCGAACCGATTGGAATTTGCCGTCATAGGCGATGCGGTGAACGTGGCCGCAAAACTAGAGGCGCTGACCCGCGATTTTGACGTCAAAGTGGTGCTGAGTGACGAGGTTTGTACCCAGCTTTCCGAGGAAGGATCAAACGCTGCGACTTTGACCGAAGGATTTGTGCGACATACAGGTCAGAGCGTGCGGGGTGTAGAGCATCCGATGGATATTTGGGTGATGTAGGCGCTCCCGCCAGTCTGTACGGCATCAAAGATGCCCTAAAGACTGTTGGGCCGCGCAGCGCGCGGGAGCGCGCTGCGGTCATGCGGAGGGCAACGGGTTTCGCGACTTATTGTAGGGCGTCCAGTCGGTTATCTCGGGGTAGTATTGCCGCCTCCATGCCTTGACACGGGGGTTCATCACGCGCCTCCACAGGGGCGGTATCATGGCGGCAACAGTCATAACGGGATAGCCGTAGGGCAATTGCGGCGCTGCGTCCTGTGAATGGTGTTGCAGCAGGGGAAAGCGGCGGTTGGGTTTGTAGTGGTGGTCCGAGTGGCGCTGTAGATTGATCAGCAGCCAGTTCGACGCCGTTTGCGAGGCATTCCACGAGTGGCGCGGCTGGACATGTTCGTATTTGCCCTGGCCCAAGTGTTTCCGGGTCAGGCCGTAGTGTTCGACATAATTCACCAGCTCCAGTTGCCAGATCGCAACGCCCGCCTGAATCAGGAACAAGGCAAGGCCGGAAAGACCTCCGATCAGTAGGGCCAGCAGCAGCATTCCTGCCTGCAACGCCCAATAGCGCCAGAACGGGTTTGCGGGGTCTGTCCAAGGGCGATCTTTGCGGGCCAGCTTGTCGCGCTCGGCGCGGAAGGCCGAGGTCAGGCATTGCCACAGGACACGAGGGTAAAAGCGATGGAAGCCTTCGTTATATCGGGCTGTGACAGGATCTCGGGGGGTGCCGACAAAGCGGTGATGGACCAGCAGGTGTTCCGATCGGAAATGTGAATACAGCACCATCGCCAGCAAGATATCCCCCAGCCAGCGCTCAGCCCGGCCTTTTTGATGCATCAGCTCGTGGCTGTAATTGATCCCGATCGTGCCCGAGATTACGCCCATGCCAAAGAACAGCCCGATCTTGGACGCCGTGGACAGGTGGTTTGTATGTGTCGCGAACCAGATCAACCCGAATAGGGTCAGGAACTGAACCGGCACCCACGCTTTGGTCAACAGGATATACCAGTGCAGCGCAGTGTCGGGAGTGTCGGGGTCGGCGTTGCTAAGTTCCAGCCCGGTTAGCTTATCCAGTGCGGCAAAGGCCCACCATGTTGAAAGTGGCACCAAAACCACCCACCAGCCGCCTAGAACAGCAGTGACCCAGATCAGTGGGATCAGCAGGAATGAAACCCAGAACGGCAGGGCTGATTGCCATCGGGACAGGATGTCTGGTGCGATCATGTATCAGGCTCCGCAGAGATTGAGGCGAGTCTAGCCACAGTTCGAATTGCTGTACAACGCGTTATCGACCGCGCCACAGGTCGTGCGCCTTGCGCATCACCGTTGGCAGATCACCTGGGCGAAACTGGTGTTTGTCCAAGATTATCAAACCGTCGGGCGACGTGTCGTCTGGCAGGTCGGTCGTCCAGACGCGCAAGATCAGGTGGAAATGAGTGAAGGTGTGGCGCACCTCTGCAGGCAGAACGTGCCAATCGGCAGCAAAAGGGGGCGTTTCGACCGGCGCGTCGGACCAATCAGAGCCAGGCCAGCCCAGCATTCCGCCCAACAGTCCTTTGTCGGGGCGGCGTTCTAGCAAAACGGCCCCGTCTCGTCGCTGGGCGATGTAAACATGGCCGTATCGCGTTGGTTTTGGCTTCTTTGGCGTTTTGCGCGGCAGGTCCGCCTGTGTTCCGGCCTTGCGGGCCCGACAGGGTTCGCGCAAAGGGCAAATTCCACAGGCCGGAGATTTTGGCGTGCAGATCGTTGCGCCTAAATCCATCACGGCCTGAGCATAATCTCCGGGTCGGGCCTGCGGGGTGTGTGCGGCGGCCTTGTCTTTCAGCTGCGGTTTTGAGCCGGGCAGGGGATCGTGTATGTCGTGCAGCCGTGCCATGACACGTTCGACATTGCCGTCCAACACCGTCTCGGGGCGGTCGAAGGCAATGGCCGAGATAGCGGCGGCAGTATAAGGGCCGATGCCGGGCAGCGCCAGCAAAGCTTCGTAGGTGTCGGGGAACTGACCGCCATGTTCATCCGCCACCACGCGGGCGCATTTCAGCAGGTTGCGAGCGCGGGCGTAGTATCCCAAGCCAGCCCACTCGCCCATGACCTGATCATCTGGGGCTGCGGCCAGCGCCTTCACCGTGGGCCAACGCGTCGTGAACCGCATGAAATGGTCGCGCACGGCGGCCACGGTGGTCTGTTGCAGCATCACTTCGGACAGCCAGACACGATAGGGGTCGGGCAGCACCCCGGCGGCCCGATCTGTGGGGCTGACGCGCCACGGCATTTCGCGGGCATGGCAGTCGTACCAGCCTAGCAATTCACCGCTGACATCAAATTCACTTGAGTCACGCAATTTTTAATCATCTCCCTGTCGGGTTTCGCTGGCGCCCGGTGTTCTGCCCTCTACAATAGTGGTGCAGGAGTTGGAAACCAGATGCAGCGCAGACGTTCTTCGACCCGCGGGTTCAAACGCACCGCGACATTGCTGAATACGCAGATCAGGCGTGCGGGCGAAAGCCGCGGGTTTGCCGTGTCGCGCATCCTGACTAACTGGGCCGAGATCGTGGGACAGGATATGGCCGCCATCGCGCGGCCTGTGAATGTGGGCTATGGCAAGGGCGGCATGGGGGCGACGCTGACTGTGCTGACCACCGGCCCGCAGGCACCGATGCTTGAGATGCAAAAGGAACAGCTGCGCGGCAAGGTGAACGCGGTCTACGGCTATAACGCCATCAGCCGGGTTCGTATCACCCAGACCGCTCCGACAGGATTTGCCGAGGGGCAAGCCAGTTTCGATCACAAACCGAAGGCGGCGAAACCCATACTGAAACCGGAAATCGCGGCCGAGGCGGACCGGGCAGCGCAAGGCGTCCATGATGGCGATCTGCGTGCAGCCCTTGAACGTCTGGGCCGTAACGTTCTATCCAAACAAAAACGCTGAGAAAGGGCTGATACATGAGCCGTATTGCAACCGGAATTTGCGCGGCCGTCGCCATTGCCGCAGGCAGCTTTTTGCTGTCGTCACCGAACGCGTCATTTTCGCTGATCGGCAGCGCCGAGGCGCAAGAGGCCGAGCTGGACACCTCGACCATCGTCGAGATGACCCTGGGGGCCGAGGATGCGCCGGTCGAGATCATCGAGTATGCCTCCTACACCTGCCCGCATTGCGCGAATTTCCACAAAGGGCCGTATAAGCAGCTCAAAAAGGATTTCATCGACACCGGTAAGGTCAAGTTCACCTACCGCGAGGTTTACTTTGATCGCTACGGCTTGTGGGCCTCGATGGTCGCGCGCTGCGCCGGACCCGATAAATTCTTTGGCATCTCGGACCTGATCTATGAAGGCCAGTCCGAATGGACGCGCGCTGGCGGTCCTGCTGAAATCGTGAATGAACTGCGCAAGATCGGGCGTCTGGCAGGGATCGACAACGATCAGCTTGAAGCCTGTCTGCAGGACGGAGACCGGGCGCGTACTCTGGTCGCTTGGTATCAGGAAAATGCCGAAAAGGATGGTATCCAGTCGACACCTTCGTTCATCGTGAACGGTAGAAAGATCGACAACCAGTCTTATGACGAGTTCAAGAAGCTGATCGAAGCTGAATTGGGCAGTTAATATGGGTTGGCCGGTCTTAGGACCGGCCGCTACCTACGGCGACGGTGCGATTTTAAGTAGCATCTGCCTGACGTTGTCGGCCTCATTGACACGCAAACGGACGGGCAACGTTATTACTTTGCTGCGAAAGGCGGCGGGCAAACGAACAGCATCTTTTTCCGTTGTGACCATTTGAGCGCCCAACAAACGTGCCTCGTTTTCCAGGCGGGTCATCAACGCCGAGGTCAACGGTTGATGATCGTCCAAGGCTTCGGCCCGCAAGAGTGTCGCGCCTTGATTGCGCAAGGTAGCAAAGAACTTTTCCGGGTGGCCGATACCGGCAAACGCCAATACGGAAGTGTCGCTCCAGTCCATACCCGTTTGCAGAGGCTCGACCGCACCGGTGACATGTGGAACAGTCAAATCCTCTACCCAACGGTCTGAGAATTGGACCTGTGCATCTGTATCACCCAACGACAAAACCAGATCGGCCCGCTGCAATCCCACATCGACCGGTTCGCGCAACGGGCCTGCGGGCAGGCACAGGCCATTGCCGAACCCGCGTTCCGCATCCACAACGATGACCGAGAAATCCTTTGCGACCGAGGGATTTTGAAACCCGTCATCCAGCACAATAACCGTTGCTCCGGCTTGGGCTGCGGCTTTTGCTCCGGCGGCGCGATCTTTGGCGACCCAAACATCGGCGAATGCCGCCAGCAAAAGCGGTTCATCGCCAACATCTGCTGCAGTGTGTTTGCCGGGATCGACGCGAACCGGCCCGTCCAGCGATCCGCCATGGCCGCGGGTGACCACATGGGTCAGATGCCAGGCGTCGCGCAGTTGTTCGATCATCCAGATGACCGTAGGCGTTTTGCCAGTGCCGCCTGCGTTCAGATTACCGACACATATAACCGGCACACCGGGGGCAAAGCCGAGATCGCTTGCAACGCGGCGAGCGGTTGCTGCAGCATAAAGGTGCCCAAGCGGCGACAGAAGCCGGGCCGCCAATGACGGTTTGTCCGGCGCAGTATTCCAGAAATCAGGTGCTCGCATGATCTTGGCCCCGCTGGTCCAGACTGTCCTGTACAATTTCGATCAGGTGATCCGTTTGCGGAGCGCCTTCTGACACGATTTCCCAACCCGCCAGAGCCATTCTCGCGGCCTCGTCAGGTGCCAGAAGTTCTGCCACTGCATCGCCCAGTTCGGTCGCGGTGCGGACCAATCTGGCCGCACCTGCTCTGTTTAGCTGATCATATAGCTGCTGATGACGATGCACGAAAGGTCCGTGAATGACCGCGGATCCCAGAGCAGTTGCTGTCAGCGGATCGCGCCCACCCGCACCCCGTTCAAGCGAGCTGCTCATGAATGCTACGGGTGACAGACGATACCACAGACCCAGATTTTCAGGGTCCGATGTCAGTATAACCTGTGTTGTATCTTCGATTGTCCCTCCGTCGTCCCAATTGACGCATCTAAGGTCCATCGAGAGCAGCCTGCGATGCAGTGGCTCGGTCTCGGACATGTCGGCGACATGTAGGATAAGAGCCAAGCGCGGCAGCATCCGCATTGCTTGGCGGTGCGCGCTGAGGACCGAGATGAATTCTTTGTCCTGAACCCAGGTTGCCAACCACACTGGCCGGCTGGACAGCGCGTGCGTCATTTCGATCAATTCATCTTCGGGCCAGGGACTTGGATTGGGGCTGACGTGCAAGGGCGGGGCCGTGTCGACTTTGGAGGCCGGGACGCCGAGCCTGCGAATGTGTCGAACTGTTTCGGGTGACGTGGCAAGAATTGTTTGAAAACAATCAAAGGTATATCGTGTGATATCGGGCAACCATCGTGCGCCGCGTGCCACTTGAATATCAATCTCGGCTTCGATCAGAATCAGGGGTAGCCCACGTTCTTCAGCGCGGGTGATCACGTTGGGCATTAACCCGCCACCGACCCATAGACCAAGGTCGGGACGCCAATGATCCAGAAATTCTCGTGCGGCACCAGTCTGTTCGGACGGTAGATTGACCAAAGGATGGCTGCTTGCATCCCAACGGATCAGGTCAGCTTGAGGGGGCGCAGTCAACAAGACCGACAGGTTGGGACGAGATTGGCGCAGACGTTGGCAGAAGCCCTCGACCACGCGCTGGCGATCCTGAGAGGCTATATGTATCCAGATCAGCTCACCTTCGGGGCGCGGGATGTAGGGTTTGTCCGTCCCGTTTGGAACGCCCCAGGACAGAACGCGATAGGCCGCAAGGCTAAGAGAGCGCGGTTTGCTCATGCCTGTATTCCTGGGCCTTCCGGAGCTAGTCTTTCCGACAATCGGGTGTGAATCCGCTGACCCGCAGCGATGACCCCGTTCAGGCGCGGATTCGGGTTGTTGAACCGCAATAGGCCTCCAGTACGATCAGTGCAGGCTCCTCCGGCCTCGCGAATGATAAGGTCTCCGGCGGCGATGTCCCATTCCCAGCTCGGGCGTAGGGTCAGCATACCGTCGAACCGCCCCTGCGCCACCAGCGCCAGTCGATAGGCCAAAGACGGACGATAGGTCCGGATGAAGTCTGGCACATCTTGGTTGCGCCAGTGACGCGCGTCCAGATTTGGCTTTGCGGCCAGAACCTGTGAGGTTTCCAAGTCCATGGCGCCGGACACCCTGATCGGCGCGCCGTTAAGCGTGGCCCCCTGTCCTTTGGCTGCGGCGTAAAGCATGTCGCGCAAAGGCAAATAGATCACTGCGGCCGTGACTTCGCCCTGCTGGGCGACCGCAAGCGAGTGCGCCCAGGTTTTTGACCCTTCCGCAAAACTGCGGGTTCCGTCGATCGGATCAATGATGAACACGCGATCTTTGGACAGACGCGCCTGCGAGTCTTCGGTTTCTTCGCTGAGCCAACCGTAGTCGGGACGCGCAAAGGGAAGGCGTTGTTCCAGCATTGCGTTCACGGCCAGATCGGCTTCGGTAACTGGACCGGCTCCGTCGGGTTTGTCCCAGCGTTGCGCAGTTGTGCCAGAGTACCGCGTTGCGATCCTTCCGGCCTCAAGCGCAGCGTCGATCAGTAGTTGCAGGTCAGTTGCCGGCAAGTGTCATCCCTTCGATCAGAACCGACGGCACAACGCGCGACAGGTAAGGTCGTGCGTCATTTGCCGGAATGATCCGCCTGAGCATGTCGCGCAGATTGCCCGCAATGGTACATTCGTTGACCGGGTAGGCGATCTGCCCATTTTCGATCCAGAACCCTGAGGCCCCGCGCGAGTAATCGCCAGTATTGGGGTTAATCGTGGACCCGATCATCGACGTGACCAGCAGTCCGGTGCCCATGTCACGCAGCAGGTCTTCGCGGCTTTGCGTACCCTGGGTCAGGCTCAGATTCCAATTGCTGGGCGAAGGTGGGCCGGACACGCCGCGTACCGCGTTCCCGGTCGAGACCATATCCAGTTTGCGCGCACTGGCCAGATCCAATGTCCAGCCAGTCAGGACACCGTTTTCGACAATAGCCCGGCGTTGGGTGGGCAGTCCTTCGGCGTCGAACGGGCGCGATCCGGCAATGCGCGGACGATGCGGGTCTTCGATCAGGGATAAATGGGCAGGAAGCACCTGCTCTCCCAGACAGTCGGAAAGCCACGAAGATCCACGCGCGATGGCGGCTCCGTTGCTTGCACCCAGCAGATGACCGATCAACGAGGACGAAATGCGTTCGTCAAACAGGACCGGGAACGTACCGGTCACTGGCTGGCGCGCGCCGACCAGCTGCACAGCCCGTTCACCCGCGCTGCGACCGATGTCATCGGGGCTGCGCAAATCCGACTGAAATGTACGGCTGTCGCCGTCATAGTCGCGCTCCATCCCGGTTCCCTCGCCCGAGATTGCAACGCAAGAGGTCGACCGGTTGCTGCGTTCATACCCGCCCGAAAAACCGTTGGTCGCTGCCAGATGCACGCGGTGAACCCCATAGGCCGCCGCCGCGTCTGATACTTGTGACACGCCTTGCACAGCCAGCGCGGCTGCTTCGGCCGCCAGAGCATCCTTTAGCAAGTCTTCGGCACTCGGCTCAGGCGTTGGATCGAACAACTCAAGTGCCTCTACATCCCAATCAGCTGCCAGCTGATCCGCCCGTGCCAGTCCGGTAAACGGATCCTCGGGTGCTTCTTTCGCCATAGCAACTGCGCGTTCGGCCATGGCTGTCAGGGTCTCGGGGCGGCTGTCAGAACTTGAAACGATCGCCTGACGCTTGCCCAGAAACACCCGCAAACCCAGATCAGCCCCTTCCGAGCGTTCCGCATGTTCCAACGCTCCGCCGCGGACTTCGACCGAAACGGATGATCCGTCAAGTACGATGGTGTCTGCAGCGTCTGCTCCGGCCTTGCGGGCGGCGTCCAGCAGATCTTGGCTGATATCTTCGGGCGTGCGGGTCATGAAACCTCCGGTCTGGTTGTATTGGACCTAGCCTTGGACAGCTTGTCCCGCAAGGGCTGTGGGTGGATCAGGACCATAGCAGCTGCGTGAAGGGTGCAAAAACTTTTGGTTTTCAGCAAAAAACCGGCTGCTAAGGACTGGGGTATGGGCTAAACCTGCTTGCGAAATGAAGGCTCTGCACGGGTTGGCGCAGGGCAAACGGGCAGGGCAGTTTATGCAAGATCATCTCTCGTTGCGTGGGGTTCGGATACCGAATGATCCGGATGTCATAACGCCTCAGGTTGCACGATCCATTCGCGCGGAACGGTACGAGAAGGACGAAGTGACCGGCCTGCCGAAATTCATCGATCCCGAGGACCGCGTGGTCGAGCTTGGGGCCGGAATCGGGTTCATCTCGTCCTATCTGGCAACCCAGTTGAATGTTCGTCGCGTGATGTGCATCGAGGCCAACCCAACCCTGTGCGACTTTATCGGCCGCGTCCATGCCGCGAACGGAATTGAAGGGGTCGAAGTGCTGAATGCGGTCGCGCTGGCGGACTCGCACGAATTGGGGATGTCGACGTTTTACATTCGTGACCCGTTCTGGTCGTCTTCTCTGGATCCGAAACCCGACTATGTACAAGAGGTCAGCGTGCCAGAACGGCACTTGTCAGAAATTCTTGGCGACTTCGACGCCAATGTTCTGATTGTCGATATCGAAGGCGGCGAGAAGTACCTTTTCGACGGAGCCAATCTGGCGAATGTGGACAAGGTCTATCTAGAGGTGCACACCCGCAAGATCGGACTGCGCGGGATAAAAGCGTGTTTCGACCACCTGTCCGGCCTTGGGTTCGCCTATGATCAGCGCGTCAGCAGTGGCGGGTCTGTCCTGTTTCGGCGCGTCGGCCGCAGGTAAAAGGGGAAGGCTCCAAAAGAAGCCTTCCCTCGATGGCTATTTGATACGCTGACCGTTCGCCAGAATCTGGCCCTCTTCGGTGAATTCAATCTTGGAGTTCAGCGTGTCAGGTTCTTCGCCCGGAACCGCCATAAGACCCATCATCATGCGGGCACCCAATGCGTCGCTGTCCGACATCAGCCCCATGCCGATCAGCGTGTCGATCAACCCGTTCGCGCCGACAAGCTGCAGGTTCGCAGTACCTTTTGGCGTGGGCAGGCCGTCGAAAGCCTCGGTGTTTGCGTTGTCAAAGGCGAAATCGGCATCGCCGGTCAGCTTGGTTCCCACCAGCGAGATCAACAATTCGTTGATCTTCATCGAATGCAGCTCGCCCGGTGCGGTATCGGACAGGGCAAGTGTCTCAACTGCGTTGGGGTCAAAAAAGTTGGTCAGGATTTTCGCCGTACCGGTCGTGTCCAGCGCAATTGTTGCCGGGTCTCGAGGCAGAGCGCCTGCGGGGTCAAAGATGCTCCACAATACGTCAGACATAGTGAAGTCTGTCAGGTTCATCGCAAAGCCAAAGGGTTGAATTTCTTCGGACTCCTGGACCGGGAACTCGAATTTCAAACCCGCATTTTCCATCGCGACTTCGATCGGGAACGGCAGGTCTGCCGTAGTTACAGCCACTTTGGTGCTGTTTTGTTCGATGTCGTACGCCAAGCGCTGCGCGTCCAGGCTGGCGGCCAGGCGCCCGCCTTGGGACTCGCTTCCCAGTGAAAACGCTTGGCCTTCGCTGGTTCCCGCCAAAGCGGATTTGCCTGAGTCGTAGGTGAAGCGGCCGGAAAAGGCGAAGCCGGCATCATAGAAAGCCTGCGGATCAGCGACGTCGAAATCTGATGGAATGACCGTGGTGCCTTCAAACGCGAGTTGTTGAAGCGCACCGTCCACATTGGCCGTCTCGCCGCTTTCGGGATCGTTGAAAACCAGCCCGTATGTCAGGTCGGCGGCTGTAAAGTTCTGGTCAACATCGCGGTTCTCACCGATTTTCATCCGCGAGCTTCCGCTTACGTCGTTCAATGCGATGCTGACGGCCAGCGCGTCCGCGGGCATTTCTTCGCCATTTACGGTAAACCCATCCAACTTGGCCCCAATCGAGCCAGCCGAATAGTCATATGTCATATCTTCGGGCGAGCCCGAGACAACCATCTTGAGGCCGGTATGGGTGTATAGGATTTCGGTCGAGAAGGTCTCGCCACTGCCATCACCCTTCACGGTCATCGGAAAGCTTTCGGGGACGTCTACACTGACGGTGCCGTCTCCGTTTTCGGTCAGGGTCATCTGAGGGACGACCATGTCAAAGGATCCATCCTCTTCTGGCAGAGCCATCGTCATGGTCATATCGGTGACTGTCAGCACATTGCCGTCTGAGGTTTCCTGAGCTTCCACAGTATAGCCCATTTGGGTCAGGTAGGATTTCCAATCATCCCAGACATCCTGCGCGGTGACATCAGCCAGCGCCCCCTGAGAGATTAAGGCATAGGCCAATACAGCACCGCAGCTGCGGTGAAGGAAAACGGACATTATAGAACCCTTCTTGATCAATTTTACAGGCATCGTCGTGTCTGTGACGGCGGGCGTCAAGGGGCAAGGACTGGACCCTTTCCCCCTTCGCGCGGTAGACGTTCACACAATCTCAAAACAACGGAGGTACAGGGTCCACATGCAAGGAAAAACCGTACTGATCACAGGGGCCAGTCGCGGCATTGGGGCCGAGGCGGGGCGCGTTTTTGCCGCAGCCGGGGCGAATGTCGCGCTGGTGGCGCGCAGCCGGGACCAGATTTCTGCACTAGCTTCGGAACTTGGGGACAACGCGATCGCGCTACAATGCGATGTCAGCGTGTTTTCGCAGGTCGAGCAAGCCATTGCCGATTGCGTGGATCGTTTTGGTGGGCTGGACGTGCTGATCGGCAATGCAGGGGTGATTGATCCGATCTTTCACCTTGGAAATGCGGATGCAGATGCGTGGGGCAAGGCCATAGACATAAACCTTAAAGGCGTTTTCCATGGTATGCGTGCGGCTTTGCCGGTCATGCGATCCGCTGGGGGCGGTACGGTGATCACTGTCTCATCCGGTGCAGCTTCGAACGCCATTGAAGCGTGGAGTCACTACTGCGCCTCGAAGGCGGGGGCAAAGATGCTGACGGAATGCTTGCATCTTGAGGAATCAATGCACGGCATCCGCGCTATGGGCCTGTCGCCGGGTACTGTGGCCACTGAAATGCAGCGGGTGATTAAGGCCAGCGGCATCAATGCGGTCAGCCAACTGGATTGGAGCGATCATATCCCCGCCGACTGGCCCGCACGGGCGTTGCTTTGGATGTGTTCACAGGATGCCGATGAGTTTTTGGGCACCGAGATTTCCCTGCGGAGGGAAGACATTCGAAAAAGGGTAGGTCTGACGTGATCGAACTGGCACAGGTGGATGGTCTTTGGACCGTTACACTTAACAATCCCGACAAAGCCAACGCGCTGACCGGGGCCATGCTAACCGAACTCTGCCAGATTGCCGAGGCGGCAACCGATGCCCGCGCTCTGATCCTGACCGGGAAAGGCAAGGTTTTCAGTGCGGGCGCTGGTCTGGACGAAGCGCGGGCCGGTCTTGCAACTTCGGATCTGTGGGAGAGGCTTTCAGGGGCCATAGCTGCTTTGCCCTGTCTGACCGTCGCTGCACTGAACGGAACACTGGCCGGTGGGGCCAATGGCATGGTGCTGGCCTGCGACATCCGAATTGCGGTGCCGAATGCCAAGTTTTTCTATCCGGTAATGAAGCTGGGTTTTCTGCCGCAACCGTCCGATCCAGGTCGCATGGCGGCTCTGATCGGACCATCGCGTACGAAGATGATCTTGATGGCCGGGCAAAAGATCACCGCCAAGAACGCCTATGATTTCGGTCTTGTCGACCGCGTGGTCGAGCCAGACGCATTGATGCCAACAGCTTTGGAACTGGTTGCGGATAGCGTGGCCGCCGACCCGGAAACTGCCGCGGGTATCGCGGCGCTGTGCCCATGAGGCTGTCTGCTGTAAGGTTGCGTGTTGCCGATCCTGACCGGTTGGCGGCGTTCTACGGTGATACGCTGGGCATGTCTGCGCGTTCTCAGGGCGTTAGTCAGCGTGTGGGGTATACTGGTTTGGATGCTGACCTGGTCCTGATGCCCGGCGGCGGCGGGTACAGTCACGACCGCGGGCAACGGTATTGGAAGATCGGTGTCACAGTACCGGATGTCGATCTGGCGGTTAACGCTCTGCGCGCCAAAGGGGTCGAGGTTTCGGACCCCAAGCAGTTTCTGGACATCGGTTACCTGTGCCACCTGCAAGACCCCGAAGGGTTTGTGATCGAAGTGTTGCAGCATGATTTCGAAGGCAACCGGCCAGACAATGCCGCAAGCCCCGACGCGCCCTTTGCTGATGCGCGGATCGGGCAGATCACGTTGCGTACCGGCGATATCGCGGCCGAAGATGCGTTTTGCCGCGCGCAGGGCATGCGCTTACTGTCGATGCAGGATGTGGCACAGTACGGGTTCGATCTGCATTTCTATGCGTTTTCAGAAGATACTCCGCCAAACGCGGATTTATGGTCCGTGGAAAACCGCGAATGGCTTTGGAAACGCCCTTATACGACGTTGGAGTTTCAGCACCTTGCTGGTGTCCAGATTGCCCCTGTTCCTGATTACCGCGGGTTGGAGTTTGAAGGGATCGACACGCCCCTTGCGGATGCATTTGGTGATCGGGTCTGGCCGGCTTGATCAGCGCCCGCGTCGCTTGCCCGGCACTTTCGAGCGGAAGCCGGGTGGGCGTTTGCGGACCCAGCTCAGGAATTTCTCAAGTCGGGGATGCGTGCGCAGAGTTTCGACCGTGTTATAGCTGCGGGCCAGTTCGGCCTCGGACAGAGTGGCGTGGACCTCTTTGTGGCAGATGATATGCAGCAAAACCGTAGGTCCGCCCTTGCCCCCTTTGAGTTTTGGGATCAGATGGTGCAGGCTGCCGCCCCCGTCTGGGATGGGGCGGTCACACAGCGGGCATATGGGGTCGCGATCTGACATGGGGCAGAATGTGCGCCCGCAGATGCGAAAAGCAAGAGGACGGCAATGGCGCAAGCGGTGGTAATCGGGGCCGGTCCCGCCGGTCTGATGGCAGCAGAGCAGCTGGCCGCAGCGGGCCATGATGTGCTGGTGGCCGAGGCCAAGCCCTCGGTCGCGCGCAAGTTCCTGATGGCAGGAAAATCCGGTCTGAACCTGACCAAGGATGAGCCGCTCCAGACGCTGATGCCCAACTATGGCGACGCAGCGGATTGGCTGCGCCCGATTGTGGCGGAACTTGATGCCAAGGCCGTGCAGGACTGGGCGCGGGGGCTGGGACAAGAGCTTTTCACCGGCTCGACCGGGCGAGTGTTTCCCAGCGCTATGAAAGCCTCGCCATTGTTGCGGTCATGGTTGCGACGGTTGGATGAGGCGGGTGTGCAGATCCGAACCCGCTGGCGCTGGCTGGGCTGGGATGGCGACGCGCTGTCGTTTGACACGCCCGAGGGGGTGCAGGCAATTGCATCTGACGTCACCGTTCTGGCGTTGGGTGGGGCAAGCTGGGCGCGGCTGGGGTCCGATGGGCACTGGGCGCAGGTACTGGCAGAGAAAGGCGTGGCGCTGGCCCCGTTTGAACCGGCGAACTCTGCCTTGTCGGTGGCGTGGAGCCCCCATATGCAACCTCATTTTGGCAAGGCGCTAAAAGCGGTGCGCTGGCTGGCCGGAGAGCTAGAAAGCCGTGGGGAAGCCACGATTTCCGCTATCGGGTTGGAGGGCGGGGGCCTTTATTCCCTGACCCCGGCTCTGCGTTCGGGCGCGGACTTACATGTTGATCTGTTGCCTGATCTGGACGCGGCGACCTTGCAGGCGCGGCTTGCCGCAAAAAGCGCGAAAACCACGTTCACGCAATGGATGAAAAAGGCGGTGAAACTGCCGCCGCAGAAAATCGCTCTGTATCACGAGATGTCCAAGCAAGCTGCCGTGTCGCAAGGACATGAGGTGGCGGCGCTCAAACGCCTGCCCATCGTGGGCGCACGCCTGCGCTCGATGGACGAGGCGATCTCAACTGCAGGCGGGGTTCAGCGAGACGCGTTGGATGGCCACCTAATGCTAACGGCCAAACCCGGTGTGTTCTGCGCCGGAGAGATGCTGGATTGGGAGGCCCCGACCGGGGGCTATCTGTTGACCGGCTGTCTGGCCACGGGCCGCTGGGCGGGGCACGGGGCCGTTCGGTGGCTGGATCGTTAGCGCGACCGGGCCAGCATCGCCAGACGGATCATGGCACGTTCAACCAAAGCCATGGCGGGTGCAGTTTGTCCGGCTGACCGCAAGGAAAGGTCCGTATCGGTCAGAACGGTCAGCGCGGTTTGCAGTTTTGGCGCGCCCCAGCCCTGCGCTTGCCGCAATATCCGGTCGCGCCGCTTGCCATAGACCGGCGGACGCAGCTTGCCGATGCCCTGCGCAGCCCCTCCGGGGTCCGAGGCGCAGGCATACAGAGTTCGAAAATGCCGTGTCGCGCCGATGCACAAGCTGACCGCGTTGGTACCCTGCGACTGCAGACGCCGGATCAGAGGGCCGATTTCGCCTGCCCGACCTTCGGCCACCACGTTCAGAACATCGTCCAGCGCTGCCTCGGTTGAGCGTGGCGCGCAGGCCTCGATGTCCTCAATGCTTAGCTCGGCGCTATCGCCACGTTTATACAGCGACAGTTTCTCGATCGTCTGGGCAAAGTCGCCCGGGCTGATACCGGTGGCCAGATCGGCCAGTGCCGACATTGCTTCGTGGGGGATATTCTGCAACCCGGACTGACCTAAGATCCTTTCGATTTCTCCGCGCGAAGGCGGGTCGTCGTAAATGCCCACCGCATAGGCCGAGGTATGGCCCTCGAACGCCTTGCGGATTTTCGAACTGGGCTTCAACTGGCCTGCCGTGACGATGATCTGAGCATCGCCGGGGGCCCAATCCTGAAGCGCGGCAATGATCGCGGGGGCGGCGACATCGGTGGTGTCTTCGACAAAGACAGCGCGCGGGCCGGGGAAAAAGCCCACTGCCTTTACCGCATCCAGCAACAGTGCGGGATCGCCGCGCAGGTCGCCCCCTGGCATTCGGGTTAGGCGCATTTCCTCTTCGGCGTTCGCGCCGAGCAAGGCGGCCAGAACCTGTTGGCGCTTCAATGCCACTCGCATCGCGTCCGCGCCATAGATCAGCAGCCCGGCCTTGTCGGCGTCGGGCCGCGCAAAATACCCCTCAGCCTCGCGCGGGCTGAGCTTCATTGCGCAAGATCCGGTGTCGCGTAAAGCCGACTGACGATCTGATCTGACAGAATCACCATCAGACGTTCATTCGCGTCCCGTTCATCTGCCAGTTCGGATACCGTCGATCCTGCGGCCGAGAAACCTACGAAATCCGCGACCGAGCCAGAGGTGATCACCTGGCCCGTCGCATTGGATCTGAGTGCGAAATCCGCTCGCCCTTCGATCGTGTAACGATCCGTTTCATTCGTTTGCGTAATCGCCGCCCGTCGACGGACGGTCGACACATTGACGTTCAGCGCGTAGTCCGAGCCCGAACTTGCAGTGCGGCCCAGCCTTTGTTCCAGATTTTGAACCAGAAGATAGCTGTTGACCGAGTTAGGGGCAGAAACCTCGACCCTGCCATTCAGAGCCGAACCCGATCCGCCGGGGGCGTAAACAGGCTCGAACCCGCAAGCGGCCAGCGCAAGCGGTAAAATCAAAAGGGTTCTGCGATCAAACAACGACATTCACGATCCGGCCCGGCACAACAATCACCTTCTTTGGCGCATTGCCATCCAGCGCCTTTTGCACAGCTTCGGTGCTGAGCGCGATTTTTTCAACCTCTGCCTTGTCCATATCCTTGGGAACGCTGATTTCCGCACGGCGCTTGCCGTTGATCTGAATGGGCAGGGTGACGGTGTCATCGACCAGCATCGCTTCGCCAGCGATGGGCCACGGCGCGGTGGCGACCAGACCATCGCCGCCCAGCAGCTGCCACAATTCTTCGGACAGATGCGGGGTCATCGGCGACATAAGCTGCGCCAGTGTCATGGCCGCTTGACGTTTGGCATCGGTGCCGGCCTTGGACTTCGCCAACGTGTTGGTGAAGGCATAGAGCTTGGCGATGGATGCGTTGAACCCAAAGGATTCGACCCCGCCCGACACATCATGGATCGCCTTGTGCATCTCACGCAGAAGGGTTTCGTCTTCTCCGTTGGCCGGAACGTCCGACTCGGCGATTTCCGACGCGATGCGATGTACACGGCTGAGATGTTTGAACGCGGCCTCAGCCCCGGATGCGGTCCATTCGACGTCGCGTTCGGGCGGCGAATCGGACAGTACGAACCAGCGCGCGGTATCTGCGCCAAAGGCCGAGATGATGCTGATCGGATCCACTACGTTCTTCTTGGATTTCGACATTTTGGCCGAGGGGATGATCTCGACCTCGGTGCCGTCGGCCAGTTTGCCGTCGGTCACGTCCTCGGGCAGGTGATAGACCGGGCGGCCATTGGCGTCGCGGGTCTGATAGATTTCGTGAGTCACCATGCCCTGCGTGAACAGCGCGTCGAATGGCTCGATGGCTTTCTTCGGCAGGTGGCCGGTGATCTGCATCGCGCGGGCGAAGAATCGCGAATAGAGCAGGTGCAGAATTGCGTGCTCGATCCCGCCGATATACTGATCGACATTCATCCAGTATTCGGCCTCTGCCAGATCGGTCGGGGTTTCCGCGCGGGGCGCGGTGAAGCGGGCGAAATACCAAGACGAATCGACGAACGTGTCCATCGTGTCGGTTTCGCGCTTGGCCGGGGCTCCGCAGGATGGGCATTCACAGTCGCGCCAGGTCGGGTGACGATCCAGCGGGTTGCCGGGTTTGTCGAATGTCACATCATCGGGCAGGCGAACTGGCAGGTTCTCTTTCTTCTCGGGCACCACGCCGCAGGCATCGCAATGCACGACGGGAATCGGGCAGCCCCAGTAGCGCTGACGGCTCAGACCCCAGTCGCGCAGGCGATATTTGGTGACACCTTCGCCCCAGCCCGCCTTTTCGGCGAAATCGACGGTGGCATTGATGGCCTCATCACCCGTCGCCTCGGTCAGGCCGGCGAAGTGATTCACCCAGCGGACTTTCTCGGTTTTCGGCGGAACGAAAGCGATCTTGTCCACCGGGGTTTCATCGTCCAGTGCAAAGAACGTATCGACCACCGGCAGGCCGTATTTTCGGCAGAAGTCCAAATCACGTTGGTCATGAGCCGGGCAGGCAAATATCGCGCCGGTGCCGTAATCCATCAGGATAAAGTTCGCGATCCAGACCGGCAGTTCCCAATTCGGGTCCAGCGGGTGTTTGACGGTGATGCCGGTGTCATAGCCCAGCTTTTCTGCGGTCTCGATGGCCTCTTCCGTGGTGCCGCCCTTGCGGCATTCGGCTACGAATTCGGCGACTTCGGCGTTTTCAGCCTCCAGCTGCTTGGCAATCGGGTGATCGGGCGAGATGCCGACAAAAGACGCGCCCATCAGCGTATCGGGGCGAGTCGTGTAGACGGTGATCGGCTCGGCACCATCGGTGCGTTCAAAACTGAACTGCAGGCCGCGCGATTTGCCGATCCAGTTTTCCTGCATCAACCGCACCTTGGCGGGCCAGTTTTCCAGTGTGTCCAGCGCGCCGAGCAATTCTTCGGAATAGTCGCTGATCTTAAAGAACCACTGCGTCAGTTCGCGCCGCTCGACCAGAGCGCCCGAGCGCCAGCCGCGCCCGTTTTCCACCTGTTCATTGGCCAGAACGGTCATGTCGACCGGGTCCCAGTTCACCACAGCGTTCTTGCGGTAGACCAGCCCGGCCTCAAGCATATCCAGAAACAACGCCTGTTGCTGGCCGTAATATTCCGGGTCACAAGTGGCGAATTCGCGCGACCAGTCGATCGACAGGCCAAGCGGTTTCATTTGCCCTCGCATGTCGGCGATGTTGCCGTAGGTCCAGTCTTTGGGATGGCCGCCGATAGCCATCGCAGCGTTCTCGGCAGGCATCCCGAATGCGTCCCAGCCCATTGGATGCAGCACGTTGTGCCCAGTCGCCAGTTTGTGCCGCGCGATCACGTCGCCCATCGTGTAGTTGCGTACGTGTCCCATATGGATTCGGCCAGACGGGTAGGGGAACATCTCAAGCACGTAGTATTTCGGCTTGTCCGCCTTGTGATTAGCGGCAAAGATTCCGGCCTTGTCCCAGGCCTCTTGCCATTTTGCTTCGATTTCGTTGGCCGAGTAGCGCGACATCGTGCGGTCCTTCGTGAATGAAAACGCCGGGTGAGAGCCCGGCGTGGTATTAGTGTGATTTTCCGCAAGTTGCTAGAACTTGTTGTCCGCGATGCGCAGCTGGCGGGCTCGGGACAGGATGGCGTCTTCTACCGCGCGTGTGGTCGCCGCGCTGACCGGGTTGCCTCCGCTGGTTTGGAGTGCCACGGAGAGCGACCGCGCTGCGAGGGCTGGATCGCTGATGTGGACGGTCGCGCGATATTGGCGCCCGCCACCCGGTGGGGTGCCGTAACCCGTTACAATTACACCGGTAAACGGATCGACTTCCTGCACAGGCAGAAAGTTTAGAACATCCAGAGAAGCCGTCCACAGGTATCGGTTCACATTCGCGACCTGCTCGGCATTGCCGGTATTGAAGACATCCCAGATGGTTGAGCGATTTGGGTCGTTCAGTTCCCGCTCGTCCGAACGTCCACCATCCACGTTTCCAAGATTGGGGTTGGGGGCAGCGCTCCGATTCTGTCCGCAGGTCGACACGAGTGCGGTCGCTATGATCAAGCCGAAAATCGTCTGCAGGCGCATTGTAGAGGTGTCCTGTTTCACTGGGTCTCACTTGCTAGGTGATACTCCTAGACAAGGTCCAGTGCGGCAACAACCCTATTATTGTCACATACGGGTGGGTTTACTGACTGAAGAGGTCACAAAACTGACTGTGACATCCTTGCACCAATCTGTGGCCAATGCGGTCTTCACGTTTATGCCATACTTGCGTGAAGGGGGCAAAAAGAGCGAAACGGTTCCCGTGCTGAGACATGTGCAATGACACTTGTCGAGTTAGAAAACTTTGAAACCGAGGGAAACAAGATGAAAAAAGTTCTCTTCGCATCGACCGCTCTGATCGCAACCGCATCGGTTGCCGCGGCCGAAGTTAGATTCAGCGGTTATGGCCGCTTTGGTATTGGTTACCTGGAGGATCGTGGCTTCACGACCACCACCACCACTGCAAGCGGTGCAACCAACACTTTCTTCAACGAAGCCGACGAGACCATTCTGGTTTCTCGCTTCCGTCTGAACCTGGACGCAAACGTTGAAACCGACGGCGGCGTCGAGTTCTCGGGTCGTGTTCGTCTGCAGGCTGACGAAGATGCAAGCACCGGCGAAGCCAACTCGGCTGGCCTGAACGGTGCGCGTTTCTCGGTCATCTACGGTGGTCTGCGTGTTGACGCGGGCAACGTCGCAGGTGCATTCGACAACCTGGCAAACTACTACGGTAACGAGCCTGGCCTGGAAAACTTCATCGGCCAGTACTCGGGCGTTGACTACAACTTCCTGGCATACTCGTCGACCGGTTCGGGTTCGAACGCTGTGTTCTTCCAGTACGCAGTTGGCGACTTCGCATTTGGCGCTTCGTATGACCAAGCGACCATCTTCCAAGGCCAGGGTGTAACTAGCGACGCTGACCGTTGGGACATCAGCGCGACCTACACCTTCAACAACATCACTGCTGCTCTGGCATACGGTCAAACCGACTCGGACGGTATCCTGGACGACGATCCAAGCCTGCTGGTTCTGACGCTGGGCGCAGAATTCGGTGACTTCTCGGGTACTGTGTTTGTCGCAGACGATAAAACCGAAGTCGACGAAACCGACGGCACCGCATGGGGTGTTTCGGCGGCCTACAATGTTGGTTCGGCTCTGACCCTGACCTTCGCTTACGGCGACGGTAACGCGGACGGTGACCTGCAGCAGTACGGTATCGGTGCTCTGTACGACCTGGGTGGCGGTGCATCGCTGCGCGGTGGTATCGGCAACAGCGACTGTGACATCTGCGACGACTCGCAGCTGCGCGCAGACTTCGGTGCTCAGTTCAACTTCTAAGTTGATCTGAACCGCAAGGTTTAAGGGCAGGTCTTCGGACCTGCCCTTTTCTTTTTGATCGACATGGTGTTTTTCTGCCCCCAAGCCAGAATGAGGAATCCCATGTCACTGCTGGAAATCTCTGCCCGTATTGCCAAAGCCGAAACCGCCGCCGGGCGGGCGGAAGGGTCAGTTCAACTGATCGCCGTCTCCAAGGTGCAGCCTAACGAACGTATCCGCGATGTACTGCAACAGGGTCATAAGTGCTTTGGTGAGAATCGCGTGCAGGAGGCTGCAGGGAAGTGGCCCGAATTCTCTGCAGCCTACCCCGATATTGACCTTCATCTGATTGGCCCCTTGCAAACCAACAAGGCCCGGCAGGCGATGGAGCTATTCAGCACAATTCATTCGGTCGATCGCCCGAAGCTGGCGAAAACTGTTGCCCGTTTGGCGCAAGAGATTGGGTCATGTCCCGATCTGTTTATTCAGGTCAATACAGGTGAAGAAGATCAGAAAGCTGGGATTCTCCCAGCTGACGCCGATGCGTTTATTGCCGAGTGCCGAGACCTTGACCTGCCTGTGAAGGGGCTCATGTGCATTCCTCCGGTGGAAGAAGAACCTGCGCTGCATTTTGCCTTGCTGGCCAAGATCGCCGAGCGCAACGGTTTGGCAGGCTTGTCGATGGGTATGAGCAGCGACTTTGAGCGCGCAATCGCGCTGGGTGCGACCCATGTGCGGGTTGGATCTGCGATATTTGGCGCACGCGTTAAACCTCAGGAATGATCAGCCGCGTGCCAGGTTGAACATGGGCAGCAATCCAATGGAGGTGATCGCGCCGGAAGGCGACACAGCCTTCAGTTGGATAACCTGGCCGCCGCCATTGATGCAGAAAAATGGCCGACCCTTGCCCTGGTATTGCATTCGGCCAGTTCCAATCCGTGAGCAACACCAGATCATATAACGGGTCGGAACGGCGCAGCTTTTCGTGGCTGCAGGCGTAGGGCGCGCTGACCATTTGGTTATATCGCGCGTCGCACACATCATCAGACCACAAGTCGCGGGGCCCGATCGGAATCGCCCAAGCGGTTGGGGGTGAAATCCGGTCTGGCCGATAAAGCATTCCGACGATTTGGTGCTCGCCAGTTGGGGTGGCGCCGTCGCCTTCGCGTTTTGTCCGACTACGCCCGCCTTTTCCGATTGAACATGGAAACATGCGGCCAGCGAACCGAATCCCACGAGGCGTCAGCACCAGATCTTTTGGCGTCACAGCAGATGGCCCGACTTGGCTGCTTTTGTAGCCAGATACCCTCGGTTATGTGCAGTTTCACCAACCTTGAGAGGTACACGTTCGGTCACGGCAATGCCGGTTTTTTCCATCATGGCGATTTTGGCGGGGTTGTTCGTCAACAAGCGCACCGCGTTGAACCCCAGCGACTTCAGGATATCTGAACCCAGCCGGAAATCACGCTCATCATCCTCGAACCCAAGACGGTGATTGGCTTCGACCGTGTCAAAACCCTGATCTTGCAGGAAATAAGCGCGCATCTTGTTGGCTAGGCCGATCCCGCGCCCCTCTTGGTTGAGATAAAGCAGGACACCAGCCCCTTCAGATCCCATCTGCGCCAGCGCGCCGCGCAACTGTGGTCCGCAATCGCATTTCAGGCTGCCCATCAGGTCGCCGGTAAAACAAGCCGAGTGCAAACGCGCAAGAACCGGTTTGCTGCGATCTGGTCGCCCGATTTCAATGGCGTAATGCTCTTCACCCCCATCTTCGGGGCGGAAGACGTGCAGGCGTCCGGCCTCGGAAACCTCCATGGGCAGGCGCGCGGCGACCACCTCGTTCAGCAGGCTACGATCTGCCAGATGCGGGGCAGCGCGGGTATGGTCGATGCAGGTCAACCCGTTCGAGGCCGCAAAACCGCGCCCATCTTCGATCTGCACAACAACAGCAGAAGGCAGAAGCCGCGCGGATTTTGTAAGGGCAATGGCGATACGGTGAAGGTTCGCATTGCCCGTACGTTCGCTCATCAACGGCCCCTTCATCGGAGCGTTCAGGTCGTCCGAGGGGTCGGCCACGGCCTGAACCCAGGAAATATCGACGTCGGCCGGAACCACGACCCGCGCCAAATCACCGTCATAAGCGCGTGCCTTTAACGTCTCGGCCCGGCGAACAGTGATGGCAACCACCGGGTCACCATCCAGGCCACGCAAATCGGCAAGCCGTTGTGCGCTCAGTGTTTCTGCGGCAATGGCGACAACGCTGAACCCGGTGTCATCGGTCAGCACAACCGGAACGCCCATACGCAGGTCGGCCCGCGCCCGCGCCAGCAGTTCAGAGATATCCGGAATGAGACTCATGCATGTTACCCTATAACGGTCAAAAACTCCTCTAGCGCGATCTGAAAGAAATGTGAAACAATTCCTACTCGCCGGACACGAGGGCGTGAGACGATTGCAGCAAACCTTGTTGAACGCGTGTTCTACGCGCAAGTGTCCGAAAAGGCTTAGGAGGACCGGGAATGGCACAGCTTAAGAAAATCCTGTTGGTGGATGATGACGAGGATCTACGCGAAGCGCTGAGTGAGCAACTCGTGATGACCGAAGACTTCGACGTGTTCGAAGCGTCAGACGGTGCCTCGGCAATGGAGCGCGCCCGCGAGGCGATTTACGATCTGGTTATTCTGGATGTTGGCTTGCCGGATACCGATGGCCGCGAGCTGTGCCGCCTGATGCGCAAGCAGGGCGTCAAAAGCCCGATCCTGATGCTGACCGGTCATGACAGCGACGCCGACACTATCCTGGGCCTGGATGCCGGTGCGAATGACTATGTTCCTAAGCCGTTCAAATTCCCGGTTCTTCTGGCCCGCATTCGCGCACAGCTGCGTCAGCACGAACAATCCGAAGATGCCGTTTTTGTTCTGGGGCCGTACACCTTCAAGCCCGCGATGAAGATGCTGATCACCGAAGAAGATCGCAAAATCCGTTTGACCGAGAAAGAGACGAACATCCTCAAGTTTCTCTATCGTTCGGCTGATGGCGTTGTCGCGCGCGATGTGCTGTTGCATGAGGTTTGGGGATACAACGCGGGTGTCACCACCCATACGCTGGAAACCCACATCTATCGCCTGCGTCAAAAGATCGAGCCCGATCCATCGAACGCGCGCCTTTTGGTCACAGAATCGGGCGGATATCGGTTGGTATCTTAACTTTGATGGTATGACGCAGATCAAAGTGATACTCTGAAGATATATTTAGGTTACTCCCAACCCGTGCATGTCCGGGTAATGACATGTACCTCCCTGTTGGACTGCCGGGCCTTTGGCCCGGCTTTTTTTGGCTCGAGCGCTCCCCCATAGTCTTGATCCAACTGCTTGACTTATCAGTGGTTCGCGGTGCCAATTCTGCCCAACGAATTGGGAGGCGTGAGACTTGGCAAACGAAATCTGCACTCTGTTGAATATTGAAAAACCCGTTCTGTCGGCCCCTATGGGTGGGGCCGCTGGACCTGAACTTGTTGCGGCTGTCTGTAATGCAGGCGGGTACGGAGTGATTCCCCTATGGGGTAAGCCTGCCGATCAGGTCTCGGACGGGATAGATGCCGTGCGTGCGCTGACGGATCGCAATTTCGCCGTCAATCTGAACCTTGCCTTCCCGTACGAAGAGCAGCTGCGGGTATGTATCGACAAGCAGGTTCACGCCGTTTCGTTGTTCTGGGGGATGGAACCTTCGGCCATCTCGGACGCCAAGAAAGGTGGGCTGTGCGTCATGGCCAGTGTCGGTAACGCTGCCGAGGCAAAGGCCGCGCAGGATGCCGGAGCGGACATCATCGTTGCCCAAGGGTGGGAAGCAGGTGGCCATGTCTGGGGGCAGGTCGCGACAATGGCGCTGATTCCTGCCGTCGTGGACACGGTTTCGATTCCTGTTGTTGCTGCTGGCGGAATCGCCGACGGGCGCGGTATGGCGGCTGCGTTGATGTTGGGGGCTTCAGCGGTTTGGGTTGGTACTCGGTTTTTGGCCAGTGCCGAGGCAACGATACACGAAGACTATCGCCGCCGAGTGCTGAATGCGTCTGAGGCGCAGACCGAATGGTACACTGACCTGTATGATGTGAAATGGCCGCAAGCACCACATCGCGCGTTAGCCAATTCTACCGCGCAAACGTGGAAAGAAGCAGGCTCGGCCGCTCCGGGGCATCGCCCGAACGAAGGCGAAATCATCGGTCAGCGCCCGGGTGGAGAGGACGTTGTCCGATACCAGAGCTATACGCCGTTGTCAGGGACAGAAGGGGATATCGAAGCGATGTCACTTTGGTCTGGGCAAGGTGTTGCAATGGTCCGTGACATCATGCCTGCCGCCCAAATCGTCGAGGAGATTTTTACCGAAGCGCAAGCGCTTTTTAACTCCGCCCCTGCTCGATTATAGGCTGGGAAAGCGCTGCTTTTTCCGATGGCACCTTGTCTTCTACCGCGTTAACGTCGCGCGTAACCGCGATAAAGGAATCCCCCATGCCTTTCACTCTTGCTACCTGGAATATCAATTCAGTGCGTCTGCGCGAGCCTATCGTGCTGAAATTGCTGCAGGAAGAGGCCCCCGATGTGCTATGCCTGCAAGAGTGTAAGTCCCCCGTCGAGAAAATCCCGACTGAAGGCTTTGCGGAACTGGGCTATACCCACATGGTTGCGCGCGGGCAAAAGGGCTATAACGGCGTCGCGATCCTGTCGCGTATCCCGATGGAGGAGGTGGGCGACAAGGATTTCGCCGGTCTCGGCCACGCCCGCCACATCGCCGCGCGGCTGGAAAACGATGTGACCATCCAGAATTTTTATGTTCCTGCGGGCGGTGATGTGCCCGACCGCGAGGTGAATGAGAAGTTCGGGCAAAAGCTGGATTACCTCGCCGACATGCGCGATTGGTTCCGCGCCGAAAAGCCCGAGAAATCCATTCTGGTTGGCGACCTGAACATCGCCCCGCGCGAAGATGACGTTTGGTCACACAAACAACTGCTCAAGGTCGTCTCGCATACACCGATCGAAGTTGAAGCGCTGGCCGAGACACAGGATGCAGGTGGTTGGGTTGATGTCACCCGTCAGGATATCCCCGAGGGGCAGCTTTATAGCTGGTGGTCCTACCGCGCGCGCGATTGGGATGCGGCGGATAAGGGGCGGCGTTTGGATCACGTCTGGGCGACACCCGATATCTCGAACGCGGGGCATTCCAGCCGGGTCCTGCGCGACGCCCGCGGGTGGGAGAAACCCAGTGATCACGCCCCGGTTTTTGCCACTTTCGACCTATAACAGCACAAATCTGCCCTTGGTTTCCGCGACGCGCGGCTGCATATAAGGCGCAAGTTTGAACCGGAGACGTATCGCCATGGACCTTCTGAACACTGCCACCGGCCCTGCCGCCACTGACCTGATCAAGGACGGGTCCGAGGCCACGTTTATGGCCGACGTCATCGAAGCCTCGCAAGACGTGCCGGTCATTGTCGATTTCTGGGCCCCGTGGTGCGGCCCCTGCAAAACCTTGGGCCCGATGCTGGAAGAGGCCGTCACCGCCGCCAAGGGCGCGGTCAAGATGGTCAAGGTCAATGTCGACGAGGCGCAGATGATCGCAGGCCAGTTGCGCATTCAGTCGATCCCGACCGTCTATGCGTTTCACAAGGGCCAGCCTGTTGATGGTTTTCAGGGCGCGCTGCCGGGATCCGAGATCAAAGCGTTCATCGACCGCGTGATCGAAGCGGCGGGTGGCGAAAGCCCCGGGGGACAGTTGGACGAAGCCGTCGCCGCAGCCGAGGAAATGCTGGTCGAGGGCGCGGCCACGGATGCCGCCCAGACCTTTGCCGCCATTCTGGGTGAAGACCCCAACCACGCCGGTGCCTATGGCGGGCTGGTGCGCGCCCATATTGCGGCGGATGATCTGGAGCAGGCCGAAGCGATCCTGAACGGTGCCCCGGCCGAGATATCCAACGCGCCCGAATTGGAAGCTGCCCATGCGCAGTTGGAACTGGCTAAACAAGCTGCCGATGCGGGCCCCGTGGCCGAGCTGAAGGCGGCGGTTGAGGCCGACCCCGACAACCATCAGGCCCGGTTCGATCTGGCGCAGGCGCTGCACGCGAACGGCGATGTGGAAGAGGCCGTCGCGCAATTGCTGGACCTGTTCCGTCGCGATCGCGAATGGAATGAAGGCGCGGCCAAGGCGCAGCTGTTCACGATCTTTGATGCACTCAAGCCCAGTGATCCGATTGTTCTGAACGGGCGGCGTAAGCTCAGCTCGATGATATTTGCCTAATTTCCGATCAGAGCTACACTCGGGTACATGATGCATCCCGCCGACTTGCCGGAAACGATTTCCGTATTCCCTCTGCCCGGGGCGCTGCTGCTGCCCCGCGCGCGCCTGCCGCTGCATATCTTCGAGCCGCGCTATCTGCAGATGCTGGATGATGCGTTGAAAACACCGGAACGGTTGATCGGGATGGTGCAACCCAACCCGTCTGCCAGCGACGACGCGCGTCTTCACCAGATCGGCTGCGCAGGCCGTGTGACGCAGTTTTCCGAGACCGAAGATGGGCGCTATCTGATCACGCTGTCCGGGGTCTCGCGGTTCCGCATCCGGTCCGAGTTGGACGCTTTCACCCCCTATCGCCGCTGTGCCGTGTCGTGGGAGGGGTTCGACCGCGATCTGGGTAAAACCGAACAGGATGACGGGTTCAATCGTCCGCGTTTCCTGAACCTGTTGGAAAAATTCTTTTCGTCGCAAAACCTATCGACGGATTGGGACACGTTGAAAGATGCGGATGATGAGCTGCTGGTGAATTCGCTGTCGATGTTGCTGGATTTCGACCCCGAAGAAAAACAGGCGCTACTTGAGGCACCCTGTCTGCGCACCCGCCGTGAGACCTTGGTAACATTGATCGAATTTGCGATGCGCGGCGGATCGAACGAGGACCACTTACAATGACTGAACACGCGTTTGACCGCCACATGCTTGAGGCGCTGATCTGCCCGCAGACCCACACGACCCTGCATTATGACGCGGACAAGCAGGAGTTGGTGTCGAAAGCCGCCGGGCTGGCGTTTCCGATCCGCAATGGCATTCCTGTTATGCTGGTCGATGAGGCGCGCGAGCTGGACTAGATCGCGCGGCCTTGCAGCAGTTTGGGCAGGTCTCCGGTCAACCCTGCGGCCTCGCGCACAAAGCCGCGCCGTAGGCCCGGCAGCGATCCGACGATCCCCATCCCGATATCGCGGCCCATCCGCAGCAGCGGATTATCATTGGAAAACAGCTTGTTGAACACATCCGTCGCCATTGCCAGAGAGGCCGTGTCGAACCTCCGCCATTCCTGAAAGCGCTCCAGCACCAGCACCGATCCTATATCCTCGCCGCGCCGTCCGGCGAGGGTCAGAACTTCGGCCAATGCGCCCACATCGCGCAAACCAGCGTTCAGCCCTTGGCCTGCAATCGGGTGCATCCCGTGGGCGGCATCCCCGACCAGAGCCATGCGGTCACCGATAAAGGAATTGGCGATGGTCAGGTTCAGAGGATAGGTGAACCGGTCTCCGGCGATGCGAATGTCGCCCAGAAAATCCCCAAACCGGGGGCGCAGGACTTGCAGATAATCGGCCTGGGGCAGCGCATTGATGCGCTCGGCAGCCTCGGTCCGTTCGCTCCAGACGATCGAGCTGCGATTGCCGGTTAGTGGCAGGATCGCCAGAGGGCCGGGCGGCATGAAGAACTGATGCGCGATACCGTGATGGGGCAGGTCATGTTCAATTGCACAGACCAGCGCGGTTTGGCCGTAGTCCCACCCCGTCCGCTTGATCCCTGCGCGCGCGGCGGTGCCGCTGCGGCGGCCATCGCAGCCCACCAGCAGCCCACCCGAAACGGTCGCGCCATCATCCAGTGTAAGGGTCACGCCGGTCGCGTCAGCCTCTTGCGCGACAACTGTGCGTCCGTTGATCTGCGTGACTCGGGTCTCCTCGGCCATGGCGTCCAGAAAGGCGCGGCGCAGGTGGCGGTCTTCGACCATAAAGCCCATCGGGCCCTCTTCGATCTCGGCATGGTCGAAATGCATGAAGAACGGAGAGGGGCCCGCGCCCGCATGTCCATCCGTGACCTTGATCTCCAGCATGGGTTGGGCGTGATCAGAGACCTTGTCCCACACACCCACAGCATCCAGCAGCCGTTGCGAGGCCAGCGCCAGTGCATAGGCACGTCCGTCAAACGCCGCGTTCTTGCGGACTTTTTGGGCCAAACTGTCGATGACGGTGACGGAATGCCCCGTCTGTGCCAGCGCCAAAGCCAAAGCCGGGCCATTCAGGCCGCCGCCTACGATCAGTATATCGGTCTTGTGTTCCATGCCCCGCAATATGCGCCCCCTTTCGGGATTGTCCATGTGCGGTCCTGTCGCTACCGTCCCGTCAGCAGAATTTTCCAAGGGGGCAGGGATGCAGGACTGGTTGACCATGACGGCGTGTGATCTGGGGCGGGGGATCGGCATGGGCCAGATTGACCCGGTCGAGCTGACCGAGACCTATTTGACCGCCATCGACGCCCATCCCTACCGCGACCGCATCTATGCGCGCGTCACCCACGACCGCGCCCGGGCTGAGGCCAAAGCCGCGCAGGATCGCGCTGCGCTGGGTCTGCGCCGGTCACTGCTGGACGGGGTTCCGATCAGCTGGAAAGACCTGTTCGATACCGCGGGCACCGGGACCGAGGCCGGATCGGCCCTGCTGAAAGGCCGGGTGCCGCAGGCGGACGCGGTTGTCGTGCGCAACGCCACGGCCATGGGCACGGTCTGTCTGGGCAAAACCCATATGAGCGAGCTGGCCTTCTCGGGCCTTGGTCTGAATCCCATCACCGACACGCCGCCCTGCATTGATGATGTGGATGCCGTGCCGGGCGGGTCATCCTCGGGCGCGGCGGCCTCGGTCGCTTGGGGCTTGGCGGCTTGTGGGATTGGGTCCGACACCGGAGGCTCGGTGCGTATTCCGTCCGCATGGAACAATCTGGTGGGTCTGAAAACAACTGCTGGGCGGGTCAGCCTTGAAGGCACGGTGCCGCTGTGCCTGCGCTTCGACACTGTGGGCCCGCTGGCCCGGTCGGTTGAGGACGCGGCGCATATGCTGGCCTTGTTGGAAGGCGGCACACCCGCCGATCTGCGTGGGGCCAGCCTGAAAGGCCGCCGCTTTGCTGATCTGCAAAATATCGCCAAGGATAACCTGCGCGACACTCCTCGCGCCGCATATGACAGCGCGCTGGAGCGTTTGCGCGATGCCGGGGCCGAGATCGTACCGCTGGAAGTGCCCGAACTGACGGATGCGATGGCGCTGTCCGGTGTGCTTTACACGACCGAGGCCTATGGCCTGTGGCGCGATGTGATCGAAGCCAACCCGGATGCGATGTATCCAGAAATCCTCGAACGGTTCCGCACGGGCAAGAATGTCTCGGGTGCGGATTACATCGCGGCGTGGTCCAAGCTGAAGGCCTCTCGCGCTGCCTGGGATGCGGCCACATCCGGGTTTGATGCTGTTCTGGCACCGACTGCTCCGATTCTACCGCCTAATCTGGATCGGTTGCTGACCGATCACGACTATTACGTCACTGAAAACCTGCTTGCTTTGCGCAACACGCGGATCGGCAACCTGATGGGGCTGGCCGCGCTGACCTTACCGACAGGAACACCAGGCTGCGGGTTGATGATGATGGGCTATCCTGGGTCCGAGGAGGCTCTGTTACGGATCGGATCAGCGGCCGAGGCGGCATTGGCCTGAATGCCACAATCCCCTGATTCGCCATCACTTTGGCTGGACGAAACGGGGTGCGGCCTGTAACCTGCCTGAAAACGGGGCGCTATGATCCCGAACTTGAGGCAGTAGATATGAATTTCCCCGAGCGGTTTTCGAACCTACCGGAATACGCTTTCCCGCGTCTGCGCACCCTGTTGGACCACCATCAACCGGGCGGCGATGTGGTTCACATGACTATCGGCGCGCCGATGCACGATTTCCCGGCCTGGGTGACGGATGTGATCGCTGAGAATGCCGCAGGGTTTCAAGGCTATCCGCCCAACGAAGGCTCACCCGAGCTGCGTGGCGCGATCACCGACTGGATCGCGCGCCGCTATGGCGTGACGATGGACCCCGACACCAACGTGATGGCCCTGAACGGCACGCGCGAGGGGCTGTATAACGCCGCCATGGCGCTGTGCCCCGAGGAAAAGAATGGCCAGAAGCCGGTCGTCTTGTGCCCGAACCCGTTCTATCAGGTCTATATGGTGGCCTCGATCTCGGTCGCGGCGGAACCTGTTTTTGTATCGGCCACTGCGGCCACTGGACACCTGCCCGATTATGCAGGTCTGCCCGAGGATGTGCTGAACCGCGCCGTCGCGGCCTATATCTGTTCACCCGCCAACCCTCAGGGCGCTGTGGCCTCGCGCGACTATTGGGCCGAACTGATCGGGCTTGCTGAGAAATACGATTTCCGCATCTTCGCCGATGAGTGTTATTCCGAAATCTACCGCGACGAGGCACCGGTCGGCGCTCTGACCGTCGCACAAGAGATGGGCGCAGATCCTGAACGTGTGGTGCTGTTCAACTCACTCTCGAAGCGGTCGAACCTGGCAGGGCTGCGCTCGGGTCTGATTGCGGGCGGGCCGGATACGATCAAACGGGTCAAACAGCTGCGCAACTATGCCGGATCGCCACTGCCTTTGCCGTTGCAGGCCGCCGCTGCACGAGTTTGGGCGGACGAAGAGCATGTCATCCAGAACCGCGCGCTTTATCAGGAAAAATACGCCATCGCGGATGAAGTGTTTGCGGGTGTTCAAGGCTATATGTCACCCGAGGCCGGGTTTTTCCTGTGGCTACCGGTCGATAACGGCGAAGAGACCGCATTGAAGCTGTGGCGTGAAACCGGCGTTCGGGTTCTGCCAGGCGCATATCTTTCCCAAGGCGATCCGGGACAAAACCCGGGCGAGCATTTTATTCGGGCCGCGCTTGTGGCTCCAAAAACAGAGTTGCAGCAGGGGCTGATTACGCTCCGCGACTGCATCTATTCGTGAGGTACGAGGGCAAAATGGCATCATTGAACGCGCGCAACCGCGATCCATTGCTGGACAGTACAACGCAAGCCGCCATTGAACGGCGCAGTAAAGAGCTGATCGGGATTGCCTTGATCCTGCTGGGGCTGGCAGCTGCTGCTATGATCTGGTCCTACACGCCGGATGATCCGAACTGGATGGTCTCGACCGATGCGCCGGTGCAGAACTGGATGGGGCGGATTGGGGCCTCGATCGCGGCGCCGTTGTTCATGATCGTGGGCTGGGGCAGCTGGAGCATTGCCTTAGTTCTGATCGGCTGGGGCGTGCGATTTGCGGGACATTTTGGCGAGGATCGCGCGATCGCCCGGCTGATCTTTGCGCCGATCTGGATTGCCGTCGTCTCGGTCTATGCAGCGACTTTGGTACCCGATGAGGCTTGGCGTTCGACCCATAGTTTCGGCCTTGGAGGGCTGTTTGGCGACACCGTCATGGGCGCGTTGCTGACCCTGTTGCCGGTCGCATCGCATTTCATGGTCAAGCTGATGTCGCTGGCCATGGCGCTCGGGATGCTGGCGCTGGGCATTTTCGTCTTGGGCTTCACCAAGGACGATGTGCGCAAAGGCTTCCGGGCGTTTTTGCTGGGCTTGGTGATGTCTTACGACACGCTGATGAACCTGCTGGGCCGCAGTGCGTCGGCAACCGCGCAGGCGGCTCGTGACCGCCGCGCGCAATGGGATGAGCGCAAAGCCGCGCGTGTCGAAGCTGCCGAAGCCGTGTTCGACGATGACTTGGCTTACGCCGATCCGCTGTTCGAAGAGCCTCCGCTGACTGCGCCCGAGCCCGTGAAATCGGGCTTGTTGTCGCGTATCCCCGATCTGATCCGCCGCCCGGACCCTATGCCCGAGCCCGAATTGATCGACCGCGAGCCTCTCGCCGATTTTGAAGAGATGCCGGGCGAAGACCGCATCCGGTCCAAGATTTCCGCCGCTGTGCGCAACCGCAAGGTCGCCGCGGGTGAAATGTCGCCCGAACATGACCCGAACCTGCCGCTGACCAAGGGGCGGGGGCGTGGGCCTGATCCGTTGATCCTGAACTCTGGTGCGGGCGAATTGCCGCCGGAACCGCCGATGACCTCGACTGGTTTGCCACCCGAGCCGATGCTGACGGCAGAATCAACCGAGTGGCAGGAACCTCTGCATCAGGATTTTGCGCCCGAGCCGGACTATGATGAGGCCGTGTTCGAGGATGAGCCGATGGTTGAACCCGAGCCCGCCCCTCAGTCGCGCCCGGCAATGAAAATCCCGGTGGCTGAACCGCGCAAACCGGTTGTCGCGCAACCTGTGCGTCGCGCGCCGCAGCCTTCGCGCCGCGCGCAGGCCGAAGCGCAACCTGCGCTGTCGTTCGAGGACAAGCATTCCGATTTCGAATTGCCGCCTTTGGGCCTGCTGGCCAACCCCGCCAGCATTCAGCGCCATCACCTCAGCGATGAGGCGTTGGAGGAAAACGCCCGGATGCTGGAAAACGTTCTGGATGACTATGGCGTCAAGGGTGAGATCGTCAGTGTTCGCCCGGGTCCGGTTGTTACTATGTACGAACTAGAGCCCGCACCCGGTCTGAAAGCCAGCCGTGTGATCGGTTTGGCCGACGATATCGCACGCTCGATGTCGGCGCTGTCGGCGCGGGTTTCGACCCTGCCGGGGCGCTCGGTCATCGGGATCGAACTGCCCAACGAAAACCGTGAGATGGTGGTGCTGCGTGAAATCCTTGCCAGTCGTGATTTCGGCGACGGCAACCATGCGCTGCCGTTGGCCTTGGGTAAGGATATCGGCGGTGAGTCGGTCGTGGCGAACCTTGCCAAGATGCCTCACCTGCTGATCGCAGGGACCACGGGGTCTGGTAAATCGGTGGCGATCAACACGATGATCCTGTCGCTGCTGTACAAGTTGACACCCGATGAATGCCGCCTGATCATGATCGACCCCAAGATGCTGGAACTGTCGGTCTATGACGGCATTCCGCATCTACTGTCGCCCGTTGTGACTGACCCGAAAAAGGCGGTTGTCGCCCTGAAATGGGTCGTGGGCGAGATGGAGGATCGCTATCGCAAGATGTCCAAGATGGGCGTGCGCAACATCGCGGGCTATAATGGCCGTGTGAAGGATGCGTTGGCCAAGGGCGAGATGTTCAGCCGCACGGTCCAAACGGGCTTTGACGATGAAACCGGCGAACCCACCTTCGAGACCGAAGAATTCGCGCCCGAGGCAATGCCCTATATCGTCGTCATCGTCGACGAGATGGCCGACCTGATGATGGTCGCGGGCAAAGAGATCGAGGCGTGTATTCAACGTCTGGCGCAGATGGCGCGGGCCTCGGGTATTCACCTGATCATGGCGACGCAGCGGCCCTCGGTCGATGTGATCACCGGCACGATCAAGGCAAACTTCCCCACCCGGATCTCGTTCCAGGTGACCTCGAAAGTCGACAGCCGCACCATTTTGGGCGAGATGGGTGCCGAGCAACTGCTGGGGCAGGGCGACATGCTCTATATGGCCGGCGGGGCCAAGATCACCCGTTGCCACGGCCCGTTCGTGTCGGACGAAGAGGTCGAAGAAATCGTCAACCACCTGAAACAGTTCGGCCCGCCCGATTACATGAGCGGTGTAGTCGATGGTCCGGCCGAGGAAAAGGCCGACAATATCGATGCAGTTCTTGGCCTGAATACCGGTGGCAACACCAATGGCGAGGACGCTCTCTATGATCAGGCTGTGGCGATTGTGATCAAGGATCGCAAGTGCTCGACCTCTTATATCCAGCGGAAACTTGCCATCGGTTACAACAAAGCCGCGCGTCTGGTTGAGCAGATGGAGGACGAAGGCGTTGTTTCCGCTGCCAATCACGTCGGAAAGCGCGAAATCCTCGTCCCCGAGCAATAGGATATTTAATAACAAGGGCAAAGCGCCTATCTGTGCCTTATGAAACAGATTGCTTTTGCCCTTGCTTTGACATTGGCCGCACCCGCCGTGTGGGCCGCCGACAAGCTGCCATTGTCGCAGATATCAAACTATCTGAACGAGTTGAAAACCGTTCAGACCACCTTCACTCAGGTCAATGATGACGGGTCGCTCAGCACCGGTAAGCTGTGGATTGAACGGCCGGGCAAGATGCGGTTCGAATACGACCCGCCTAACAGCGCTGTTGTTCTGGCGCGGGCTGGGACGGTTCAGATTTTCGACCCAAAGTCCAATCAACCACCCGAGCAATACCCCTTGCGGCGCACACCGCTGTCATTGGTTCTGGCGCGGAATGTGAATCTGGGTCAGGCGAATATGGTGGTCGGGCACGACTTTGACGGCACGGCCACGGTCGTGACAGCGCAAGATCCCAAAAACCCGGATTCGGGCCGGATCGAACTGATGTTCACCGGCGATCCGGTAGAGCTGCGCAAATGGGTGATCCATGACAACGCAGGCAGCCAGACTACGGTCTTGCTAGGGCCGCTTGAGACGGGCGGGAACCTGGATAACAACCTCTTCTCGAGCCGGACCAGAAGCGGGTCAGGCAATCGCTGACCCGCTGACCTTTTAGTAACGGCAGCCTGACAGTTGTGCCTGATACAGTTTGGCGCGCGCATCCACATCGTTGGCGACGTTCAACAACCAAGTTTTGCTGTAATGACTGCCGCGAGCATAGCCGGTATGGCCCTCATGATACGCCAGATATTGGTTACGCGTGTCGTGCAGTTGGATGCCATTGCGATCTAAACTTTTTGTCATGTACCAGCCAATAAAGTCGGACGCATCACGGATACGGTCCCGCTTGGCACGGCGTTTGCCGGTCTCGCGCTGGTATTCCTCCCACGTGCCGTCCAAAGCTTGGCTAAAGCCATAGGCGCTGCTTTGGCGGCCCATCGGGATGACACCCAGCACGTATTGGTGTGGAGTGCGCGCATCGTGCCGATAGCGGCTTTCCTGATAGATTGTCGCCATCTGTACGTGAACTGGGACACCCCATTTCCGCTCTGTGGTTTTGAATGCCTTGATAAAGTCGGGTCGCTCGCGCGCAATGCTGCACGCGTCATTCAGCTTGCTGGGCGGCTGTTTCGAGCCGCCACTACAGGATGCCAAAAGCAGCACCCCGAAGAGTACGATAAGAATTCTGCTCATGTGCCTCGTGCCTTTTTTCTTTATTCTAGCGCAGATTGAGCGTTTTGGAAATCACAAACGCTACAGCACAATAGCTAGAATTATAGGCATTGCGCCCACCGACAACACGGTCGAGACCATAACCATACCCGCTACTGCGTCCGCGTCGGCTTCGAAGCGTTCGGCCAGCAAGTAAGAGGTCACGGCCACGGGCGCACACATTTGCAGCACCAGAACCCCGAATGCGACCGAATCCAAACCGAACGCCAGTGCGATACTCCAGCCAAGCGCGAAACAGACCGCCAGTTTCAACGCTGAAAGCCAGATAGCTTGCCCCAGTTTCCGGGTGGTCAGGCGCGCTATTGCGACGCCTACAGTGATCAGCATCATTGGAATAGCCATTTGCCCCAACAGATCCAGTGTATTGGTCAGGAACAGTGGCGTTTCCCACCCGCGCCACAGAAATAGCGCGCCTAGCAAAGTGGCCCATACCATCGGTTCGCGTGCTACTTTGCCAAACGCGCCTTTGCCAGCAACCAGATAAATCCCGTATGTAAAAGAGAAAAGTGCAGTGACGGCCAGAAAGATCACGGCAAATCCAAGCCCGGCCTGGCCAAAGGCAAAAATGCAAAGCGGTAGCCCCAAATTGCCCGTGTTTCCAAAGATGAGCGGTGCAAGATAGGTTCTGCGATCCAGCCCGGAAAACCGCACAAATAAACCGAACGCGACAGCAAGTACCAGATGGCCAGCAATGGCCGCCAGTGTGAACCGCGTCAGCTCGCCTGCGGGAATCTCAGTTTGCATAAGGGCAACAAAAATAAGGCTGGGTACTGCAAGCGTGACCGCCAAACGAGTCACGAATTCCAGTCGGTATTCGAATCCGAACCTGACCCACGCATAGCCGATTCCGGCCAAAAGAAAGACCGGAGCAACGATTTCAAACACTGTCAGTAAGAGGTTCACAGACTGTTTCCCTTAATTTCCGATCATTGATTGGCATTTCGGCGCATAAAAGAGTAGTAAGACCTTTGGGGGCTGAAGATATGCTGAAGACAAACGCCAAGTACCGTCTGGGTCAGGTGGTTCGCCACAAGAAACATCCCTTCCGAGGGGTCATTTTTGATGTGGATCCGGAGTTCTCGAACACGGAAGAATGGTATCAAGCGATACCGGAAGACAGTCGTCCGCTCAGGGAACAACCGTTCTATCATTTGCTGGCCGAAAACGACCAATCCTTCTATGTTGCTTATGTTTCTGAACAAAATCTGGTTGCTGACCAGTCGGGCGAACCGGTGGAACATCCCGATATTCCCGACATGTTCGGTCCGTTCGAAAACGGTTCGTACCCTTTGCACTTTCACCTGAACTGACAACGGGGCAGCCGGCGCTTGGTCAATAGCCAAGCGCGCAACCGTCTTTTCTGGGATCGCTTGCGCCTTCAAGCACACCGTCCTCTTTGATGAGGATTGCCTGAGCGCCGCCGAGCGGGGTTTCCGGAATTTCAACTTTGTGACCCATATCGCCTAATTGTTCAGACACCTTGCGCGGAATTCCGCGCTCGAGTTTCAGTACGCCCCCATCAGCGAATGCGCGTGGCGCGTCGATGCTGGCCTGAAGGCCCAAACCGTGATCGGTGAGGTTCGACAACAGGCGCGCATGGCCGGTTGGCTGGAACGCTCCGCCCATCACGCCGAAGGGCATAGTGATCCGGTTGTCCTGCATGACCATGCCTGGAATGATGGTATGCATCGGGCGTTTGCCGCCACCCATTTCGTTGGGGTGGCCCTGTTGCAGCGTGAACCCAGCGCCACGGTTTTGCAGCAAAATCCCATATTTCTCGGATGCGATGCCCGAGCCAAAACTGTGGAAGATCGAATAGATCAGTGACACTGCCATTCGGTCGCGATCGACGACGGTGATATAGATCGTATCTTTGTGAATTGCCTCAGTGACCGGTGCAGCAACTTGCATCGCGCGATTGGGGTCGATTAACGCGGCTAAGCTGTCGGCAATACCCTGATCAGTGAACTTCGGAGCCTGTGCCATATGATCGGGGTCAGCAATGAACCGGTTGCGGGCGTCATAGGCCAATTTTGAGGCTTCAGCCTCAATATGAATACGCTCGACCCCGAACGGGTCCATACCGGAAAGATCAAAGTTCTTCAGAATATTAAGCAGAAGAATCGCCGTGGCCCCCTGACCGTTGGGCGGATGTTCGAACAGTTCGGTGTCATGGTACTGGCCGCTCACCGGTTTCGTCTTGGAAAAGGCGGTCGAGGCGAAGTCCGCTTCTGTATGTACGCCGCCGCGGCTTGTCAGGGCATCGATCATGTCCTGCGCGATGTCACCGGTGTAAAACGCATCCCTGCCGTATTTGGCAATCTGCCGCAGCACCTGGGCCTGACCGGGCGCGCGAAAAACCTGCCCGATTTTGGGTGCGACTCCGTTGAACAGATAGTGGTCTCGTGCAGCGCCTTGCAGGTTGGATGCGCCCGATATCCAGTCAAATGCCACCCGCGGCGCGACCGGAACCCCGATTTCGGCATAGTGAACCGCGGGTCGTAGAATGGTTTCAAGCCCGAGTTTTCCCTCGGTATCAGCCAAATGGCAAAATGCATCCACCGCACCGGGGATTGTCACAGCTTCGGGCGTGTTCAAGGGGACAGTCTCCAAACCCTTGGCGCGCAGGTCTTGCGCTTTGGCCGAAGCAGGCGCGCGACCTGATCCGTTAAGAGCCCGAACTGTGTTTTCGCCCGCGCGATTGAAAAGTACAAAGCAATCGCCGCCGATACCGGTCATTTGCGGCTCGCAAATTCCCAACAAGACCGCTCCTGCGATCGCGGCGTCCATCGCATTGCCGCCCTGCTGCAGAATTTGCAACGCAACCTGAGCCGCCAAAGGATGTGACGTGGCACACATGCCTTCGGTCGCCAGAACCTGTGACCGGCCCGGTGTATGGAAATCGCGCATGGTGATGCTCCCGTGACTGAACGCGCCGAACGTATCGCGCGGGTTGGTATTGTCCAGTCAAATCAAGGGGAAGTTCCTCGGCGCCGTTCACTGGGTGGGGGCTGTGACACTTGGCGCCGAGGGAAGCTATCTGAGCTACGAGTTAACTTTTGCTCTTTGTTTGCGGCGCGACAATGGTCTGATCTGGGCGTTATTGTGACATTTTTGGTCTAACCCAAGCGTGGAAAGTCAAAGCGCAGGGACAGACAATTGCAGCCGTTCGCGTGTTCATAACGGATTTCGCTGGTCAATTCATGGATCAGAAACCAGCCAAACCCACCTTCGGGCAGGTCATTCAGTGAGGAGCCAAGCGGGGCAGGGACTCCGTCAGGTACGCGAAACCCCGGCAGTGGGTTGCCTGTGTCCGAGATCAGGATCTCAAGCCAGTTTTCGTGCAATCGGCATCTGACCTTGACCTTTGCCGGTGTAATTCCCGCATATGCGTGTTCAACGACATTATTGATCGCCTCGGCCAACGCTATCTTGACGTCGGCAGCTTTGTGTTGCGGCAGGCCCTGAGCTTCTAGGCAGGTGCTAATTCTGGCGATGCCAGTGCTGGCTTCAGCCTCGGTCGCGGCAAAGTTCAAATCCATGCAATTCTCGTCGCACATGGCCATTGCGCCCATTCAGATCCGTCAGTCCGCCGCAGCCGTCAGCGCATCGTCCAATGTTGGGTACAGCTTGAACACCGTATCCATGCGCGTCAGCCGAAACACCTTTTCGACAAACGGGTGCAGCCCGGCCAGATCCAGACGTCTTTCGCTGCCGAGTTGCTTCATCGATGCCACGATGGCCCCAAGCCCGCTGGAATCAATGAATTCCACATCCGTCAAATCCAGGACGACCCGTGGCGCCCCGCCTTGTGCCGTGCTTCGCATGTCTTCTTTAAACTGGATGGCCATCGCGGCATCAATCCGGTCGGAATGGACCGTAATGACCTGCGTTGTGTCAGTCGTTTTGCTGGTCAGGCTCATACGCAACTATCCTTCAAACTGAAAATAAATGGTAGAAATACGCTAGACGGCAAATCTTACCATTCGGTATCCAAAGGTAGGGAAGTTGAGAGGAGCATCCGTATGAAACAGGTCGTGATCGCAGGGGCTGCACGCACTCCGATGGGTGGATTTCAGGGGATGTTCGATGGGGTCGCCGCTGCCGAACTAGGTGGGGCCGCAATCCGTGCGGCGCTTGATGGCGCACAGGCCGACACAGTGGACGAGGTTCTGATGGGCTGCGTTTTGCCGGCCGGTCAGGGTCAGGCGCCCGCGCGGCAGGCGGGCTTTGCTGCCGGGCTTGGCGAGGACGTTCCAGCCACCACACTGAACAAGATGTGCGGGTCGGGCATGAAGGCTGCGATGATTGCGTACGACCAAATCGCCTTGGGTCATTCCGACACGATGATTGCCGGCGGGATGGAGAGTATGACGAACGCACCTTATCTGCTGCCCAAGATGCGTGGCGGTGCTCGGATTGGTCATGGGCAGGTCGTAGACCACATGTTTCTGGATGGGCTCGAGGATGCCTATGACAAAGGCCGTCTGATGGGAACCTTCGCCGAGGATTGTGCCGAGGCTTATCAGTTCACACGTGAAGAGCAGGATGAATACGCCTTGCGTTCGTTGTCCAACGCGCTGTCCGCGCAGGAAACCGGTGCTTTTGACGCGGAGATCACACCTGTCGTGACCCGCTCTCGTAAGGGAGAGATCACCCATTCGGCTGATGAACAACCGCAATCGGCGCGTCCCGAAAAAATTCCGACGCTAAAACCAGCATTTCGCAAAGACGGGACGGTAACGGCAGCCAATTCTTCCTCTATCTCGGACGGTGCTGCGGCTCTGGTTCTGGCGTCGACCGATGCTGCCGAGGCCCGCGGGCTTACCATACGCGCGCGCATTCTTGGCCATGCCAGCTTTGCTCAGGCACCGGGTTTGTTCACCACTGCTCCCGTTCCTGCGGCGCAGTCCTTGTTGGCTAAAATCGGGTGGTCCAAGGACGATGTGGATCTGTGGGAAGTCAACGAAGCCTTTGCGGTCGTCCCCATGGCCTTCATGCGCGAGATGGGCCTGCGCCGTGACATCGTCAATGTCAACGGAGGGGCCTGTGCGCTAGGGCACCCAATCGGCGCTTCGGGCGCACGGATCATGGTCACGCTTTTGAATGCGTTGGAAAAGCGGAACCTCAAACGGGGTGTGGCGGCCATCTGCATTGGTGGCGGTGAAGGGACGGCGATCGCAATCGAACGGGTTTGACGCTTTGGTGTTTTCGGCATAGGTCGCTGCACAAAGCAAATTGATCCGGACCAGTGACCATGACCGTCGACTATGCGCAGCTTGCCAAAGCCATTGCCGCTCTGACCGAGGGTGAAACGGATAAGGTCGCTCTGATGGCGACTGTCACCTGCGAGGTGCATCACAGCGATGATCGCTTTAACTGGACCGGGTTTTATCGGGTGACTGAGCCCGACCTGCTTAAGATTGGTCCCTACCAAGGTGGCCACGGTTGTCTTGTCATCCCCTTTAGCCGTGGCGTTTGTGGCGCAGCGGCCCGGACCCAAGAGGTGCAGCTTGTGGCTGACGTGGACGCATTTCCCGGCCATATCGCCTGTGCGTCCTCAACCCGGTCGGAACTGGTGCTACCGGTCTTTGACGCGCAGGGTGAGGTGATCGCGGTGTTTGATATCGACAGCGATCTGCCCGATGCGTTTACTCAGGCAGATGCCGATGGGCTTGCCTCTATCCTCCGCGAAGTGTTCGAACGCTGAGGTCGGTTAGCCGAGCAGCGGGGGCAGAAAGGTGAAGGCAGCATAGCAAGCAGCGGCCTGACCGATCAGGATTGCAAATAACCATCTCGAAAATCCCCGTTTGCGGGTCTTGTGGCGGAATATCCACCGCCCGACTATGGCTCCGGGGCTGCCACCCAGCGCAGCCAGCCATAGCAGACGTCGTTCCGGCACCCGGCGCTTGCGCCGCCGCGCGCGAAGTTTGTCCCAGCCAAAAGCCAGCAGGGTCAGGGTATTGATCGCCCAAAGATACATCACTGCAATCCACATGCATGACCGATACCGAACGCGGCCGCGTGGCCCAAGTGAAAAAACGCTTGGTTTTTTCATTGATTCGCGCCATCGTGAAAAACAGGGATGAAATTTCACGACAACACGGAGCAGTAATTGAACTCGCAGGCCCCCCAAAGCGCGACCCTTGGTGCTGATATCCGCGCCCTGCGCAAAGCGCGCGGGCTGACGCTGAGCGAGATTGCGGCAAAGCTGAACCGCTCGGTCGGGTGGCTGAGCCAGGTCGAGCGGGATAAGTCCGATCCGTCCATCTCGGACTTGCGGCAGATGGCCGATTGTCTGGGCGTGCCCATGTCGATGCTGTTTGCCCATTCTGCCGCCCCGGCAGATGAACAGGGTTATGTGGTTCGCGCGGGCTCGCGCCGTCCAATGGGATCGGGTGAGGAAGGACTGATCGAGGAGTTGCTCTCACCCGATCTGACCGACGATTTCGAAATGGTGCATTCCACCTTCGAGCCCCGCTCGCAGATGCAGACCCCCGCCGACCGTCCGACGCAAGAGGTCGGCTATATGATCTCGGGGCGGTTGAACCTGACGATTGGAGGGCGGCAATTCTCGGTCGGGCCGGGGGACAGTTTCCGTATCAAACACGAACCCTATCACTGGGCGAACCCCTATGATGAGCCCGCCGTGGCCATCTGGGTTATCGCCCCGCCGGTGTATTGAATGAGCTTTGAGGCCTGGACCATATTCGCTCTGTTCTGGGTGGTGTTCGTCACCACACCGGGGCCGAATGCGGTCAATTGCATCTCGAACGGGATGAGCCTGCCCTTTGCCAAGGCGATGCTGGGTGTGCTGGCGATCCTGACACAGGCCAGCGCGTTTCTTATCCTATCGGCGCTGGGGGTGACGGCGCTGATCGCGGCCTCACCCACCGGGTTCTTCATCGCCAAACTGATCGGCGCGGGATTCCTGATCTGGATGGGCATCCGCGGCTGGATCAACGCCAGCAAACCTGCGCCCGCGTCCGAGCGACCCGCGCGCCACGTCTATCTGCACGCACTGGCGGTGGCGACTATCAATCCTAAAAGCGTGGCCGGGTATCTGGCGGCGTTTTCGCAATTCGTTCAACCCGACGTGCCGGTCTGGCAGCAGATGGGGGTGATCATGCCCACCGCGCTGGTCATCACAACGCTCAGCTACACCGGGTTCACCCTGCTGGGTGCGCTGATGGGCAAGGCTGCGCTGGGTGCTGTGTTCAACGTCTGGGTCCGCCGCGTGATGGCGACCTGTTTCATCATCTACGGCGTGTTGCTGGGTACCAGCGCAACGCCTACAGCAAGGGGGTAAAGACATGCACACGGGTTCCTGCCTCTGCGGCAAGGTCGCCTTCACCATTGACGGAGACCTTGCTGCGCCCAACGCCTGCCATTGCGGCCAATGCCGCAGGCAATCGGGTCATCTGTGGGCCTCCTGCGAGACGCATGAAGACAACCTCAGCTTTACCTCCAGCGAGACGCTTGGTTGGTATCGCGCCTCGGACATCGCCAAGCGCGGCTTTTGCAGCGTCTGCGGATCGTTCCTATTTTGGCAGCACAATGATGAGGACACGATTGCGGTTTCAATAGGGTCTCTGGACGAGCCCACCGGGCTGAAACTCGCCCAACATATCTTCGTCGCCGACAAGGGCGACTACTACGACATTCAGGACGATCTGCCCCAGCGGGCATACTAACAGGGAAGCAAAACCATGAGTGATTTTCCAACCAAGGCCCGTGTGGTCATCATCGGCGGCGGCGTTGTCGGCTGTTCGTCGCTTTATCATCTGGCCAAGAAGGGCTGGACCGACTGCGTTCTGCTGGAAAAGAACGAGTTGACGGCGGGCTCCACATGGCACGCGGCCGGGAATGTGCCGACCTTTTCCAATTCATGGGCGATCATGAACATGCAGCGCTATTCGACCGAGCTGTATTCGCGGCTGGCCGATGAGGTTGATTATCCGATGAACTACCACGTCTCGGGGTCGATCCGTCTGGCGCACAGCAAGGAGCGGATGCAGGAGTTCGAACACGCGATGTCCATGGGTCGCTATCAAGGCATCCCGATGGAGATGTGGACGCCGGAAGAAGCCAAGGAACGCTATCCGTTCCTTGAAACCCACGACCTGGAAGGCGTTTTGTACGACCCGACAGATGGCGACATTGACCCGGCCCAGCTGACGCAGGCATTGGCCAAAGGCGCGCGGGACATGGGGCAAAAAATCATCCGCTTCTGCCCCGCAACTGGCGTGACTCAGCACGAGGACGGGACATGGACCGTGCACACCGAAAAGGGCGATATCGCCTGTGACTATGTGGTCAACGCCGCCGGATACTATGCACAGCGTGTGGGCGAGTGGTTCAAACCGTTCGGCGGGCGCACAGTGCCAGCGATGGTCATGAGCCACCAGTACCTGCTGACCGATGAAGTGCCAGAGGTCGAGGCGTGGTCGAAAGAGCATGGCGGCAAGCTGCCGCTGCTGCGCGACGTGGATATCTCGTACTATCTGCGGCAGGAGAAGAACGGCTTCAACCTTGGGCCGTATGAGCCCAACTGCAAAGGCCATTGGATGACCGAAGACGATCCGATGCCCGAAGACTTCAGCTTCCAGCTTTGGAACGATGATCTTGACCGGATCGAGGATATCGTCACCGACGCGATGGAGCGGGTGCCGCTTATGGCAACCTCTGGCGTGGGTCGGGTGATCAACGGGCCGATTCCTTACGCGCCGGATGGGTTGCCTCTGATCGGGCCAATGCCCGGCGTGACGAACGCGTTCGAGGCGCACACCTTCACCTTCGGCATCGCGCAGGGCGGTGGCGCTGGCAAGGTGCTTGCCGAATGGATCGTCGATGGCGCGACCGAATGGGATATGTGGGCCGTCGATCCACGCCGCTACACCGACTACACCGATCAAGACTATTGCAACCAGAAGGGCATGGAGGTCTATGGCAACGAATACGCCATGCACTTCCCCCATCACGAATGGCCTGCGGCGCGGGACAAGAAGCTGTCTCCGGTTCATGACAAGATCAAGGAACTGGGCGGCGTGATGGGTGCCTATAACGGCTGGGAACGCGCCAATTGGTTCGCCAAGCCGGGCGACGATACCTCGCTGGATGCGACGCATACATGGGGTCGCTCTGGCCCGTGGGAGCAGCGGATCAAAGAAGAATGCGAGGCCGTGCGCGACCATTGCGGCGTGCTGGACTTGCCGGGTTTCTCGCGCTTCATGGTTAAGGGAGAAGGCGCGGCCGAGGCGCTGCGTGGGCTGGTGACGGGCGGTCTGCCCAAGGTGGGCCGGATCAATCTGGTCTATATCGCCGACGACCGGGGCCGCATCCTGACCGAGATGTCCTGCCTGCGTCTGGGTGAGGATGAGTTCGTCATGATCACCGCCGCCACCGCGCAATGGCACGACCGGGACATTCTGGTGAATGCGATGCCCTCGGGTGTCAGTGTCGAGGATGTTACCACCACACGCGACACGCTGATCGTCACCGGCCCAAAATCGCGTGAGATCCTGTCGGGTCTGACCGATGCCGATCTGTCGCTGGGCTGGCTGACCCATCAGGCCGCCACTGTGGCAGGGAAACCCGCCTATCTGATCCGTGTATCCTTTGCTGGCGAACTGGGTTGGGAAGTTCACGCTCTGAACGACGACATGCCTGCGATCTATGACGCGATCCTTGAGGCTGGTGCCACGCCGTTTGGCATGTATGCGCTGAACTCGCTGCGGATCGAAAAAGGCTACCGCGCGTGGAAGGGCGACCTGTCGACAGATTACTCTCTGCTGGAAGGCGGGCTGGGGCGCTTCGTCAAACTAGATAAGCCGCAGGATTTCCCCGGCAAGGCCGCGATCCTGAACGAAAAGCAGCAGGGGGTGAAGAAGTCCTTCGTTACCCTGACGGTCGAGGCCGGTGACTGCGACGCGCCTTACATGTCCTGCATCTGGCAAGGCGATCAGATCGTGGGCGAGACCACATCGGGCGCATGGGGCTATCGCGTGGGCAAATCCATCGCGCTCGGCATGATCAAGTCGGAACTGGCAAATCCGGGCACCGCGTTGGAGGTCGAGATCTACGGCCAGAAATACCCCGCTGTGGTGCAAGAGGATCAACCCCTCTGGGATCCGGCCAACGACCGGCTGCGGGCCTGACCATGGCTGTTCCGCGCGTCATGCAGGGCGTTCACCTGACCCGCCACGGCGGGCCAGAGGCGCTGGAGTGGCGCGCGGATATCCCGGTGCCACAATCCGGGCCCGGTCAGGTGCTGGTTCGGGTCGCGGCAGCTGGGGTCAACAACACCGATATCAACACACGTGTCGGCTGGTATTCCTCAGACATTACCGGTGCGACGGATGCGGTGGATCAGGAGGTTGACGCGGGCGGCTGGGGCGGTGCGTTACACTTCCCGCGCATTCAGGGCGGCGATCTGTGCGGCATCGTTGAGCTTGCCGGACCCGAGACTGGGTTCCAACCCGGTCAGCGCGTCACCTGCCCGATCAACCTGCCGCGCCCACGCCCCGGCAATCCGACCGGGTTCATCGCGCTCGGGTCCGAGATTGACGGGGCCTTCGCGCAATATTGTCTGGTCGAGGCGTCGGATTTGTACGATGTGTCAGCCTCTCCGCTGTCGGATGCCGAGATCGCTGCCATCCCCTGTGCTTTTGGCACGGCGGAAAACCTGCTGACCCGCGCAGGCGTGACTGCAGGCCACAAGGTTTTAATCACCGGAGCTTCGGGCGGGGTCGGTCTGGCTGCTGTGCAACTTGCCCGGCTACGCGGAGCGACCGTGTGGGGTGTAACCAGCCCAGCCAAAGCCGATGTGGTCAAAGATCAAGGGGCAACGGATACGTTTGACCGTAACGCGCCCTTGCCGAAAGACATGTTCGATGTGGTGATCGACGTCGTCGGCGGTCCCGCGTGGCCCAACCTGATCCTGTCGCTGAAACCCGGCGGGCAGTATGCGGTATCTGGTGCCATCGCCGGCCCCATCGTTCAGGCCGATCTGCGCGATATCTATTTGCGCGACATCACCATCCACGGCTGCACCCATCAGGCCTTCGAGGTTTTCGGACGATTGGTCGAACTTATGAACGCAGGCCGGATCAAACCTTTGATCTCAAAAACCTATCCGCTAAGAGATATCGCCGAAGCGCAAGAGGACTTTCAGTCCAAAGCATTTGCGGGAAAACTGGTTCTCATTCCCTGAGGAAAGGTAAGGCTATGGCGGATATCACCCTGTTGGACGGCTCGATCGGGCAGGAACTGGTCAAGCGCGGTGGCGAAAAGCCCACGCCTTTGTGGTCAACGCGCGTGATGATAGATCAGCCCGAACTGGTGGGGCAAGTCCATGCCGATTACTTCCGCCGTGGCGCGACGGTGGCGACTACGAACACCTATGCCGTCCACCGCTCGCGCTTGGTGCGCGAAGGGATCGAGGATCAACTGCCCGCCCTGATCGACTCGGCGCTGACACAGGCAGAACGCGCGCGGCCGCCCTCGAGCGGGCGGATCGCAGGGGCACTGGGGCCGCTTCTGGCCTCATACCGGCCCGACCTGAAGCCCGATGTGGAAGACGCGGCCTTGAAATATGCCGAGCTGGTCGGTCTGATGAACGACCGGGTGGACCTATTCCTGCTGGAAACCGTCTCGTCCCTGCAAGAGGCCGAAGGCGCGTTGCGCGGGACGGAAAGCGCAACCAAACCCGTCTGGCTGGCGCTGTCAGTGATGGATAATGACGGCACCCGCCTGCGTTCGGGCGAGCATCTGGCGCAGGTCGCGCCTCTGGTCGATCGCTTCGCGCCCGATGCGGTTCTGATCAACTGTACCCGCCCGGAATCGGTGATGCCCGCACTGATGATCCTTGAAACGATGGGCCGCCCTTACGGGGCCTATGCCAATGGCTTTACCGGCATCACACAAGGGTTTTTGGAAGACGCCCCCACCGTCGATGCGCTGCAAGAACGTCATGACCTGACCCCCGAAGCCTATGCCGATTTCGCCATGTCCTGGGTCGAACACGGTGCCACCATCGTCGGCGGCTGCTGCGAGGTCGGCCCCGATCATATCGAAGCGCTGGCCCACGCGCTGCACGCCGCCCGACACCGGATCGTCTAGGGCGATGGCGGGTCAGCAGCATTTCGATATCCTCGTCGCCCCCGGCTATGTGCTGCTGGAACTGGCGTCGCTGGTCGAGGTGCTGCGGCTGGCCAATCGCGTTTGTCCGCATCCGCCCTTTACCTATGCGTATAAATCCCTGAAGGGTGGACCGATCCATTCCAGCAGCGATGCGATGATCCAGACCGAGGCTGTCAGCACCCAGCCCAAGGCGGATTACCTGTTTGTCATCGGCAATACCGACCCTGACCATCCCGACCTTTCGCTGGGCCGCGTGGCGTCAGACTACACATATCGTGGCGCACAGGTGTTTTTGCTGGCTGAAGCCGCCAGCCGCTATATCGACGAACACGGCACCGAGGATATGGCAACCCATTGGGAAAACGCCTCGTTCTTGCGCGAACGCGGCGCCCGGTTCGAGGCCAAGCTCTCCATCGCCACACAGCAAGGCGCCGTTGTCACCTGTGCGGGGATGGAGGCGACGACGGATGTGGCTTTGTCTGTGATCGGCCGACACATCTCGGGGCCAGCCAAGATGACCGTGGCCGATATTATGCTGCACGAGAACATCCGCGATTTCTCCTCGATGCAGCCGTTTTCCGGCACACGTCTGACCGCCACCGGGGATGCCAAGCTGGACCAGTGTATCAAGCTGATGCAGGCCAATATCGAGGACCCTCTGCCGATCCATCAGATCGTCGAGGAACTGCATCTGTCCAACCGCTCGTTGGAGCGCAAGTTCAAGACCTTCTTCGGCACCACCCCCAACGGGTTCTACCGCGAGATGCGGCTGGCCAAGGCCAACAACCTGCTTCTCAACACCACCATGAGCGTGCGCGAGATCGGCCTGGCCTGCGGGTTCCCGAACGGGTTTTCGTCTGTTTACAAAAGCTTTTTCGGCGTCACGCCCTTTGTTCTTCGTCGCGAAAAGCGCGCGACACATCGGTGAAAATTACCGATTTTGTGACGCTTTTGGCGCATTTGTTGTCGATCTTCCGTGGCATTTTGGCCCAAACCTGACAGCGCGGAGATTTCAGGATGGTTGATCTTCCCCAAAAGGCCCGAGTGGTCATTATCGGCGGCGGCGTTATCGGATGCTCGGTCGCATATCACCTGACTAAGAAGGGCTGGAGTGATGTCGTTCTGCTGGAGCGCAAGCAGCTGACCAGCGGCACCACATGGCACGCGGCGGGTCTGATCGCGCAGCTGCGGGCGACGGCGAACATGACCAAACTGGCGAAGTATTCGCAGGAACTGTACGGCTCGCTCGAAGAAGAGACCGGCGTGGCCACCGGGTTCAAACGCTGCGGTTCGATCACCGTGGCGCTGACCGAGGAGCGTAAGGAAGAGATCTACCGTCAGGCCGCCATGGCCCGCGCCTTTGGGGTCGAGGTCGAAGAAATCTCGAACGAGCGCGTCAAAGAGATGTACCCGCATCTGAATGTCGAAGACGTCAAGGGCGCGGTCTATCTGCCGCTGGACGGGCAGGGCGACCCGGCCAATATTGCACTGGCGCTGGCCAAGGGCGCGCGGCAACGCGGCGGGATCGTCAAGGAACGGGTGAAAGTCACCGATATCGTCAAACAGGGGCGCACGGTCACGGGCGTCGACTGGGTTGCCGATGACGGCAGCGCCTCGGGTCATATCGAATGCGATATGGTGGTGAACTGCGCCGGTATGTGGGGGCATGAGGTCGGTCGAATGGCGGGCGTGAACGTCCCGCTGCACGCGTGTGAGCATTTCTATATCGTTACCGAAGGCATTGACGGCCTGACCCAGCTGCCGGTTCTGCGCGTGCCGGATGAGTGCGCCTATTACAAGGAAGACGCGGGCAAAATCTTGCTGGGCGCGTTTGAACCCAACGCGAAGCCATGGGCCATGGAGGGCATCCCCGACAGTTTCGAGTTCGACCAACTACCCGAGGATTTCGACCACTTCGAGCCGATCCTTGAGGCGGCAGTAAACCGGATGCCGATGCTGGCCGAGGCGGGGATTCATACCTTCTTCAACGGGCCGGAATCCTTCACGCCCGACGATGCTTATCATCTGGGCCTCGCGCCTGAGATGGACAATGTCTGGGTCGCGGCCGGGTTCAACTCGATCGGTATCCAATCTGCCGGAGGCGCGGGTATGGCGCTGGCCGAGTGGATGGACAGCGGCGAGAAACCGTTTGATCTGGGCGATGTGGATATCAGCCGGATGCAGCCGTTTCAGGGCAACAAGAAGTATCTGTTCGAACGGTCCAAGGAAACGCTGGGCCTGCTTTATGCCGACCACTACCCGTACCGTCAGAAAGCCACCGCGCGCGGCGTGCGGCGCACACCATTCCACCATCACCTGCTGGAACACGGTGCCGTCATGGGTGAACTGGCCGGGTGGGAGCGCGCCAATTGGTTCGCCAACGCAGGTCAGGAACGCGAGTACCACTATAGCTGGAAACGCCAGAACTGGTTCGAAAACTCCGCTGCCGAACACCGTGCGGTGCGCGAGAATGTGGGCATGTATGACATGTCGTCCTTCGGCAAAATCCGCGTCGAAGGGCCGGATGCCGAGGCGTTCATGAGCTACATTGGAGGTGGCGATTACTCAGTGCCCAATGGCAAGATTGTCTACACTCAATTCCTGAACCGCGCGGGCGGGATCGAAGCGGACGTGACCGTCACCCGCCTGACCGAGACAGCCTATCTGGTGGTCACCCCCGCAGCCACGCGCTTGGCCGATCAAACCTGGATGCAACGCCACGCGGGTGGGTTCAACGTGGTCATCACCGATGTCACGGCAGGCGAGGGCGTTCTGGCCGTCATGGGCCCAAACGCACGCGGGTTGCTGCAAAAAGTCTCGTCCGCTGATTTCTCGAACGCGGCCAACCCGTTTGGCACAGCGCAAGAGATCGAGATGGGCATGGGCCTCGCCCGGGCGCACCGCGTCACCTATGTGGGCGAGCTGGGGTGGGAGATCTACGTCTCCTCCGACATGGCGGGCCACGTGTTCGAAACCCTTTACGAGGCCGGGCAAGATATGGGTCTGAAACTCTGCGGGATGCATATGATGGACTCTTGCCGGATCGAGAAGGGATTCCGCCATTTCGGCCACGACATCACCTGTGAGGATCATGTAGTTGATGCCGGGTTGGGTTTTGCCGTGAAAACCGACAAGGGTAGTGATTTCATCGGTCGTGAGGCGGTTATTGCCCGTAAAGAAAGCGGACCGCAAAGCCGGTTGGTTCAGTTCAAACTGACCGACTCTGAGCCGCTGTTGTTCCACAATGAACCTATCCTGCGCGATGGCGAATATGTGGGCTACCTGAGTTCAGGCAATTATGGCCACACGCTGGGCGCGGCCATCGGCCTAGGCTATGTGCCCTGCGCGGGTGAAAAGGCTGCCGATGTCCTGGCCTCTAGCTATGAGATCGACGTCTGTGGCGTGAAGGTCAAAGCCGAAGCCTCACTGAAACCGATGTACGATCCCAAATCGGAACGCGTAAAAGTCTGAAACGCGGGAAAAGGGGGCGCTGCCCCCGCCGCGGCAAGCCGCGACTCCCCCGAGGTATTTGAAGCCAGATGAAGTGCAGGTTCCGTACTTCATCTGGCCAAAAACATCTCGGAGCGCGAGGCAGAGCCTCGCATGTTGGTTTGGTTTCAAACATGTGACGTATCAGAATTCCTGATGGCCGGCTTCACAGTTTTCGTGGTTTTCATAGGGCAGAGGTTTGCCGTAGAGAGTCCGATATCAATCGGAGACCCGCCGTGGCAAACACACCCATCCCACAGAATGCCGCAGACACGCCCAAGGGGTTGATATTGGCTGTCACAGCCTATGTTTTGTGGGGATTCTTGCCGCTCTATATGAAAGCCATGGCGCATGTCGGGCCGATCGAGATTGTCTCGCACCGGATCATCTGGTCAGTGCCGGTGGCGGGGTTGCTGCTGGTGGCCTTGGGGCGGACGCGGGATCTGAAAGCGGCGCTGGTGAACCCGAAAATGCTGGGCATGGCGTGTTTGACGGCTGCGCTGATCTCGGTGAATTGGGCCATTTATGTGTGGGCGATTGCCAATGACCGGGCGTTGGATGCGGCGCTGGGGTACTACATCAACCCGCTGTTCAGCATCGCCTTGGGCGCGGTGTTGTTGCGAGAGCCTTTGACCAAGACACAATTGGCGGCGGTGGCGATTGCGGCGCTGGGGGTGCTGGTGCTGGTCGTCGAAGCAGGCAGCTTGCCGTGGCCTGCGTTGGGTCTGATGGTCAGCTGGGGGTTTTATGCGTTTTTCAAACGGTCTTTGCCCATCGGGCCCAATCAGGGTTTTTTGCTTGAGGTGCTGATCCTGCTGATTCCAGCCCTGATGTATGTCACCTTGCTTGGCGTGAAGGGCACAGGGCATTTTGGCATGGGGCTTACGGACACCTTGCTGCTGGCCTGTGCTGGGATCGTGACGGCTGTGCCATTGTTGGTCTATGCAAACGGGGCCAAACTGGTGCGGTTGTCGACGATGGGCATCCTGCAATACATCGCGCCCACCATGATCTTCATCACCGCCATAGGTGTGTTCGGCGAGCAGATTGACCGGGGCCGCATGATCGCTTTCCCGCTGATCTGGACGGCTTTGGTCGTGTATTCGATCCCGATGATCCGGCAGATACGGGCTCAGGCCTGACGCAATAGGCGCGCGGCCTCTGCCGCCCATACGGCATAGGCTTTCGGGCTTGGATGATACCCGTCAGGTGCCGCAAGTGCCGGGTCGTCCGGCAGATCGAGAGTGAGATGTCGTGCCTGAGCGCAACTTTCCACGACATCTCGCAACCCAAGATCCAACCGGGCGGCTTGTTGGCCCAGGACCCAGGCCAGTGGTTGGGGCAACGCGGGGAAGCGGTTCATGTGTGGTACGGCGGTTACAACAACGCGCCGCGCGCCCAGCTTACCCGTCAGCAACGCAAGCAGCCGCGACTGCCGTTCCATGAAAACCCTTTGGGAAACAGCCCGCGTGACGTCGTTGACGCCCAGAGCGGTCACCGCCATGTCGAATTGCCCGTTCAAAGCCTGCAGGCGTTCGATCGTGTCCAGCGTCGTGTGCCCGGTTGTCGCCTCTAACCGCCACTCTACAGCGTAGTGGCGAGACAGCTCTCGGACCAGACACCCCGATAACGCTTGTGATTGAGTGCCTGCGCCGACACCAGCAGCTGAACTGTCCCCGGCAATCAGAAGACGCAACCGGGGACCGCGCCCTTCTCGCCCTTCACGTGGACCTGAGGGTTCGGGCAGGAACCGCGCGTTCCGGCGTACGGAAAGCCCCTGTGCCGCCAGCACGGGCAACAGGGGAACCCGTAAAAGTTGATCAGCGGCGAGAGGCATATCAGCTTAGAGCGTCTTTGAACTTGAGGAACCGCGCGTCGGTCATAACGCGCGACATCATCGCTTCGCGCAGGGCGCCAACGCTTTTGTAGGGGCGCATGACGACCTCGAAATCCTGGATCAGCCCGTCATCGTTTAGCGTGATCAGGTCAACGCCAACCGCATCCAAATCACCGATCTTGCACTGAAACTCCAGCGCCCAATCTTTGCCGTCCCCCATGATCCGGCGATAATGGAAATCAGAAAACACCTGCCCCACATGCCCTAGCACGGCCGCCACGGGTTCGCGCCCGGTCCATGTGCTGAAATAGGTGGGGGGCGAAAAACGCACGTCCTCGGCCAGCAACTCAAGGATCAGGGTTTCATCGCCCTTTGCGACGACCTCTTGCATACGCTCGATTGTTGGGTGCATTTGTTCTCCTCCGCTTTGGAACAGACTTGCCGAACCGCTCCGAGCAGGCAAGGACGACGTTGCGGGAGGGGGCGCGGTAAGATAGGCAGACGCGCATGAACGACGCCTATAATCCCCCTCTGACCCCACTGGATGTGCTGCACGAAGATGCGCAATTGATTGTGGTCAATAAACCCTCGGGTCTGTTGTCAGTGCCAGGACGCGGAGAGCATCTGGCCGACTGCTTGCTGACCCGTGTGCAAGCGGTGTTCCCTCAGGCGCTGCTGGTGCATCGGCTGGATCGGGATACATCGGGCGTGATGGTGTTTGCGCAGACGTCGCATGCGCAGCGTCATCTGAGTATGCAGTTCGAAAAGCGCCAGACCCGCAAGACTTATATCGCCCGCGTTTGGGGGAAGGTTGAGGACAAGACCGGCACTGTCGATCTGCCATTGATTGTCGACTGGCCCAACCGCCCCCGTCAGATGGTGTGCCACGAGACCGGAAAACCCGCCGTAACCGACTGGCGTGTGGTGAAACATGAGGGTGAGACGACACGTATCCGTCTGTTTCCGAAATCCGGTCGCTCGCACCAGTTGCGCGTGCACATGCAATCGCTGGGTCATGCCATTCTGGGCGATCCCTTTTACGCGGAAGGGCCAGCGCGGGACTATCCGCGACTGATGCTGCATTCCGAAGAGCTAAGGTTGAAAAGCCCCGATGGCGGCGCGTCGATGAAGTTCCGCGCCGTGGCGGATTTCTAAGCCGTCCCGGTCCAGAGCAGTTTCAAATTTCCAAGCGAAAACCGCCTAATTCGTCGCCGCGGGGCGCAGGGTTGTCGAGTGGACATGAGTTCGCGTTCGATTTCAAACGCCCGCAGGTTGTGGTCCTGCGACCAACGCCCAAGTTGCAGTGTCATCATGACGTGATTGTCGCGGCTTGGCATGGCGGATCTCCTGTGTTGGTGATCCAATCTGGCGCATCACTACTGACACCACCTTGTCAGGGGGGTGTGCTAAGGTGTCAGCAGAAAAACTCCGGAGACCGCCATGCGTCGCTCGACCCGTTTGTTTGAAATCATCCAGATCCTGCGCGCCACCGACGCGCCGGTCACAGCCGAGGTGCTGGCCGAAAAGCTCGAAGTTTCGGTGCGTACGGTGTATCGCGACATCGCGGCACTTCAGGCGCAACGCACTCCGATTGAGGGCGAAGCAGGGGTCGGCTACATGATGCGGCGCGGGTATGACCTGCCGCCCCTGAATTTCGACGCCGAAGAAGTTGAGGCGCTGTGGGTTGGCCTGTCAATGTTGGCCCGCACCGGGGACAGTACGTTGCAACAGGCTGCCGACCGGGTGTGCCGCAAGATCGAGGCACTGCGCGCGCCTGCGGACTGGTTGCAGGTGGCGCCGTGGGGCGCACCGATCGACGATCCCGACAAGGGCTGTATCCCCGTTGTGAACTACCGAGAGGCCATCCGCGCCGAGCGCAAGATTCGCATCACCTACATCAATGCCCAAGAGGAAAAAACCGAACGTGTCGTGCGGCCTGTCGCTCTGATTTATCACATAGAATGCACCATGCTGGTCGCCTGGTGCGAGCTTCGTAGCGGGTTTCGCCACTTCCGCACGGATCGAATCTGGGCCTGCGAACTGATAGATGACCATTTTTGCGGTCAGGGAGAGCCGTTGCGCGCCATCTGGCAGGAACAAAACCAATGGGAGACTGGACCAAAAGCCCATTAGACGGCGAGTAACTGCCCATATCACCGCATTGTTGCTTGAGCCCGCCTGCACTAGGCACGATATACTGCCTCAAACAACATGGACCTAAAAAACAGGTCCAGAGCAGAAGGTGAATTCATGACGATTTCCAAGTTTTTTGTAACCGCCGGGCTGTGCTCGGCCATGTTTCTGGGTGCTTGTACGGACCCCGGTACCCTGATCCTTCCGGCCGATCCGAACCAGAACGCCAAGCAAGGTGCAATTCTGGGCAGTATTGTTGGCGCGGGCGTTGGGGCGATTGCCAACGACTCGGACCCGCTTCTGGGTGCCGTGGCCGGTGCCGCAATCGGCGCAGCAGGCGGTGGAATCATTGGTAATCAGCTGGACCAGCAAGCGGCAGAGCTGCGGCAGCAACTGGCCAATGACGGCATTACTATTGTGAACGCAGGCAACCGCCTGATCGTGACCGTGCCCAACGACATTACTTTCAACACCGACAGCGCGACCGTGCGTCCGGCGTTACGGGCCGATCTGGTGAAGGTGGGTCAGAACTTGACGCGCTATCCCAATTCGAACGTGCAGGTTATCGGCCACACCGACAGCGATGGCGAGGCCTCGTATAATCAGGGCCTGTCCGAACGTCGCGCGCGCTCGGTCGCGGATATTCTGCAAGCGAATGGCGTGAATGGCGCGCGGATCTCGACCATTGGTCTGGGCGAAAGTCGTCCTGCTGCATCGAACCTGACCGCTGCGGGCAAGGCGCAGAACCGTCGGGTCGATATCGAGATCATCCCCAACTGATCACATTGACCGAACAGGGCGCCTTTTGGCGCCCTTTTGCGCACATTGACTGCGCGTCAGGTGGGCTTTGGTCCACGACAAAGCCGCGCTACGTATTGGGGAACACGCAACGGAGTTTCCCAATGTCCGAACCGATCCTTCTGAGCCTTTCCGGCTCACTTCGCGAAAGCGCGACCAACCGTAAACTGCTGCGCGAGGCCGCCCGGCTGTTCGAACCCGCCACCCATATCGAGGCAGACCTTAATCTGCCGCTTTACGACGGCGATCTGGAAGAAGGCGAGGGTATTCCCGCCGCCGTTCAGGTGCTTGCGGATCAGATCGCGCAGGCCGATGCAGTGATCATCTCGACCCCGGAATACAACAAGGGGCCGTCTGGCGTACTGAAAAACGCGCTGGATTGGGTCAGCCGTACCAAGGGTCGTCCCTGGGCTGACAAGCCTGTCGCCGTTATGTCTGCGGCCGCCGGACGGGCCGGTGGGGAGCGCGCGCAAATGGTTTTGCGCGGCTATATGGTTCCGTTCCAGCCGCGCATCCTGCAGGGCCCGGAAATCCATTTGGCTGACAGTTCGAACGAATTCGACGAACACGGCAAACTGGTCAGCGAGCGCTATGAAAGTGCCCTGCGGACCCTGATGCAGAAATTGCGGGCGGAAGCGGGTCTTTGAAAGCCCTGATGGCTTGTTCTGTACAGGCGCGCTGCTTAGGGTTTTCTTATGACCGAGGATATCCTGACTGACACTCTGGACCCGGCGCGTGCCACCGCATTGCAGGCAACGCTGGGTCAAAAGCCAAGTGTAGCAGCCGGGTCCGAGTTGCCACCATTTTTTCATCACCTGTATTTCTGGTCTCCACAGACCCCAGATCAGCTGGGGCGCGACGGGCACCCAAAAGTCGGCGGGCTGATCCCCGACATGGGCCTGCCGCGCCGTATGTGGGCCGGGGGACGGTTGGAGTTTCATACGCCGCTAACAGCAGGAGCGCAGGCCGAGAAGCGGACGGTTTGCGAAAGCTCCGAGGTTAAGGCTGGACGCAGCGGCCCGCTTGGGTTTGTCACTCTACGTCACGAATTCCACCAGAACGGAGCGCTTTGCCTGACGGAACGGCAGGATTTGGTTTACCGCGAAGACCCCTCGGCGAATGTTGTCCGGCCTGTCGCACCTCAAGCACGCTTGGATGAAACGCATCGGCGGGAGGTCGATTTCGATTCGACAGTGCTGTTTCGCTATTCGGCGCTGACGTTCAACGGGCACCGAATACACTATGATCTGGATTATGCCCGCGAAGTCGAAGGCTATGACGGGCTGGTTGTTCACGGCCCCCTGCTGGCGCAACTGTTGATGTTGTTCGCGCAGGATCAGATTGGCCCGTTGGCGCAGTTTTCTTTCCGGGCCTCTTCGCCTTTGATGCATTTCGAGCAGGCGGTTTTGTGTCGGAACGGCGCGGATATGTGGGTGCGTGGCCCGGACGGACGCCAATGTATGAGCGCGCAGGCCGTGCCCCGTTCAGAGTGAGGCTTCGGGCCTGAAATCATCGGGGATGGTATCGCGTTCTTCCAACACCAGATCGGCCATCACCTCAGCGACTTTCGGGGCCATGCCAAAGCCGATCTTGAACCCTCCATTGGCAATGAACTGCCCCTGATACAAAGGATGTGCCCCCAGCATCGGTGCACGACTTTTGCTGCGAGGGCGGACGCCGGCCCATCGTTCGATCACTTCGGCCCCATGCAGCACCGGCACCGCCCGCATGGCGCGTTCCAACACATCGTCCAGCGCAGCGTCCGTACTGGTTGGATCGTCATACTCTCGTTCCGAAGTTGAACCGATCGCCAGCGTTCCGTCCGCATGAGGAACGAAATGAATGGCGTCTGCAAAAAGTTGTGGAACGTTACCCGCATCAAATCGCAGCAGGGCGGCCTGTCCTTTGACGCCGTTGCCGACTGTCTTTCCGAAAGCGCCGCTCAGTGCTTGCAGCCCGGCCAACCCGGTGGCGTGGATAACCTGACCTTTGTCAGGCGCTTCCGCCTGAACGTGCACGTCCATCACCTCTAACGCGGCGACCAGTGCGGCACAGGCCCGTCTGGGGTGCATCCGCGCGCTGAGCGTGTCGTGAATGACGAAATCGGTGGGGCTGGGCGGGCACCAAGCACCGATCTCCGAGGTTTTGACCACGCGCCATTCGGCATGGCCTTGCCACAAGTCTTGTGCCGTCCCTGCTCTCGCGTAGGCAAGGTCCAAGCTGCGTTGATCGGCAATGGGTTGCAGGCGACCTGACCGGGCATAGCCGGGCGACACGCCTCCTGTCGCCTCGACCTGTTTCCAGAACGGTTCGGCCATTATCAGGCTGTCGAATTGAAAGGCTTTCTTAGCGTTCCAGTTCTCGGGCACATGCGGGGCCAGCGCACCCACTAGCCCGCCGCTAGAGCCTGCGCCGGGGCTGAACGGGTCGACCACCTGCACCTTGGCGCCGCGCCGGGCGCAGGTCCAAGCGATGGACAGGCCAAAGATACCTGCACCTCGCACCGTCACATCGACCATTGCCAAACCTCATTTCCTTGTTCAGTGTCGCGCCGCTTAGCTACAGGATTCCCCGATGGCAGACCAGCGTGCCGAACTGACATGGCGGGACGGGCAGATCCCCGTCTCGGACCGTTTCGATGACCCCTATTTCTCGCTCCAGAATGGGCTGGAGGAAACGTGGCATGTTTTTCTGGCGGGCAATGATCTGCCTGCACGGTTTGCGCCGGGATTTCGCATTGCCGAGCTAGGTTTCGGCACCGGTCTGAACATGCTGACGGTCTGGTCTGCTTGGGAAAAATCGGGCCAGACGACTCCGCTGACCTTCACCAGTTTCGAGGCCTACCCAATGGTCCGCGATGACATGTCCCGTGCCTTGGCCGCCTTTCCCGAATTGGCCCCATGGGCCGAACGGTTTCTGGCTACATGGCAGGGAGGCATTTGCGATTTGGACACTCTGCGCCTTGAGGTCATCGAAGGCGATGCCCGGCAAGCCCTGCCTGCGTGGCAGGGCCTTGCGGATGCATGGTTTCTGGACGGGTTTTCCCCCGCCAAGAACCCCGAACTTTGGGGTGCTGACCTGATGCAACAGGTATTTGACCATACCGCCAAAGACGGAACGGCAGCGACTTATACTGCCGCAGGGTTTGTGCGTCGCGGGCTTGAGGATGCGGGCTTTGCTGTCACCCGCGCGCCGGGTTTCGGCCGCAAACGCCATATGACCCGCGCCGCCAAATCATGAGTCAGCAAAACAACACCCGCGCGGGCATCGCGCTGATGATTTCGGCCACAGTGGTATTCGCCTTGCAGGACGGAATCTCGCGCCATTTGGCAGGGACATATAACACCTACATGGTCGTCATGATCCGCTATTGGTTCTTCGCGGCGTTTGTCATCGCACTGGCCCTGCACACACCCGGAGGGATCGCGGCCACTGCAAGAACCAGTCAGTTGGGGCTGCAAATCCTGCGCGGTGTTCTGTTGGCCGGAGAGGTCTGCGTCGCGGTTTATGCCTTTACCATCCTTGGGTTGATCGAAAGCCAGGCGGTTTTCATCTGTTATCCCCTGCTGATTGCGGCACTCAGCGGGCCGGTACTGGGCGAAAAGGTTGGATGGCGGCGTTGGTCGGCAATTGGAGTGGGGTGCGTCGGGGTTCTGATCATCCTGCAGCCGGGCATGGGCGTGTTCAATCCGTGGGCGGTGATCCCACTGATCTCGGCCCTGATGTTCGCCGTCTATGGCTTGCTGACCCGATACGCAGCACGACGTGACAGCACCGCGACCAGCTTCTTCTGGACCGGTATTGCCGGGGCCGTTGCCATGACTGTGATTGGCCTGTGGTTTTGGGAGCCAATGGTTGGCGGCGACTGGCTTTGGATGGGTCTTTTGTGTCTCAGCGGCGTTCTGGGTCACTGGCTGCTGATCAAGTGCTATGAGATGGCCGAGGCCAGTGCCGTGCAGCCCTTTGCCTATTTCCACCTGATGTGGAGCGCAATCCTTGGCATCTCGGTCTTCGGAGAATCGCTGCGGCCCGCAGTTGTAGCCGGGGCCGCGCTGGTGATTGCGGCGGGGCTGTTCACCCTATGGCGCGAACGCCGCCAGAGTTGACCCCGTGAGTTCTTGCGAAAACGGGACAGGCAAGGCGGGCCGCCCAAGCCGTGCGCGGTAAACCGGCAGGCTTTCGGCGACGCGCATCACATAGTTCCGGGTCTCGCTGAACGGGATAGTCTCAATCCAGTCGACCATGTCGATTTCACCTGCACGCGGGTCGCCATACCGATCCATCCACGAGATCGGCCTGCGTGGTCCAGCGTTATAGCCTGCGGCCATCATCACCACGTTGCCGTTGAAATCCTCGGCCAGACTAGACAGGTAGTTCGCACCCAGCTTGGCATTGTACTGCCAGTCCGATGTCAGGCTCGAGGTCTTGTGCCCGCTGAGAATCCCCATGTTCTTGGCGACCAACTGAGCGGTTGCGGGCATCACCTGCATCAATCCACGTGCGCCTGCACCGCTGATGACGACCGGATCAAACTCGCTTTCTCGGCGGGCGATGGCCAGCGTCATTTCCTTCGCCATTGGTAGGCCAAGATCGGCAACCGGATGCACCGGATAGTACGCAGCGGGCAGCACGACACCGGTTTTTGCCGCTCGTTTGGCAATCATCACTGCCAGATGTGGCTGTTTCAGCTCGATCGCCAGATCACCCAATTGGTTGGCCTGCGTGTCGTCCAGATCTTCGACCAAGTGGGTCAAGAAGCGTTCTGAAAGGTTGTCCTCGCCTGCACGCAGCAGCAGCAGACCCGCTTCCAGCACGCTGGAATCGGCAAATCCTGCCTGTTTCCAATGCGGGGCTCGGCGTGGGCTGGCCAATTCACTGTCAAAGGGTCGACCGATCCGTTCCGCCGCCAGCAAGCCATAGAATGAGGTCTGGTAGTCAGCCCCCATCGCATAAGCTTCATAAGCCTTGTCCGCATCCCCCTGGGCCGCGTAGGCCCGCCCCAGCCAATAGCCGCCGCGCCCCTTCGAAATAGGGGACGCAACTGCATCCGAGAAGTTCTGGAAATGGCGCACCGCCGTGCCAGGGTCGTTCAGTTTCCGCAGCGCCAGAAATCCGGCCAGCCATTCCAGATCGGCATAGCCATAGCCCATCTCAGGCGTCATATGGTGGTTCGCTGCAATCTTGTAGGCTTTTGAGGCGCTACCATTGCGCATCTCAAGCCGCGCCAGACGGCGACGGCCTTCGGCCCATTTGTCGGGTTCCCCCAACGCATCCGGCCCGGTGGAACGCGCCAGCATCAGGTCAATTGCACTGTCGTCCAGCTCTTTCTTGTCGCGCCAGACAAAGCGGTCAAAGGCCAGCCCCGGTGCGTCCGCCAGTGATTTCGGAACCGCAGCGACCTTGCCATCGACACCCGGTTGCCGCTTTTGCAATGCAATTCGCGCCTCGGCCAGTTTACGCTGATCGGTACTGACCAAAGGCAACATCTGGCCAGCGCTAACCAGATGACCGTCCCACAGCATCCGGTCCAGCCGCGCCGCGTGATGAGGTTTCAGTAACGATCCAAAGTTCTCAAGATAGTTCTTTTGCAGTCCGGACCCCATCGGCATGGTCCGCCAGGCGGCCACGATATCAGCCTCGGCATCCCCCGACCGCCCCTTGGCCTTCAGCGCCACAGCATAATTCAACGCACCCTCGGCAGTCTGAGGTGGAACGTCTGTATAGAATTTCTCGACGCGATCCGGATTAGCTCCGGTAAAGGCTGGCTCGCTCTTGCGTCGCAGCCATGCGAGGCCGGGCCAATCGGGGCGTCGGTCCAGAAAAACCAACACATCGCCTGAAGTCCCGAAGCCTTCGCGCAACCAGTGCCATACTATAATGTCGCGCGATACCGACCCTCGGGCACCAGATTCGCGCAGGGCGGCGTTCCAATCGCCTTTGCGCATCTCGTAAAGACCCGCGCGCAGGTCGCCCACCGCGTCGGCCCTTGCCTGCCCGAATGAAACCAGAATCACAGCCGTCAAAAGCGCCAGAACGCGTGTCATGCCTTGCATTTCCCAACCAACCAAGGATAGAGCCATTCAGGATAAAGCTTGCATCGTCGGGATCAACACACATCGCAAAGATTGTGATGACCCGCGAGGCAAAAAACACTAACCGCACACCAAGGAGCGTGTCATGTTCAAAGGCTCAATGCCAGCCCTCGTCACTCCGTTCACTAACGGCGCGTTGGACTTGGATACGCTCAAACGCTTGGTCGAGTGGCACATTCAGGAAGGCTCGACCGGATTGGTCCCTGTGGGCACGACGGGTGAAAGCCCCACACTCAGCCACGAAGAACACGAAACCGTCGTGGCCGAGGTGGTCAAGGCAACCGCCGGTCGCGTGCCAGTGATTGCGGGGGCTGGATCGAATAATACTGTCGAAGCAATCCGCTTTGTGCAGTTCGCACAGACAGTTGGCGCGGATGCGGCACTTGTTGTGACACCCTACTACAACAAGCCGACGCAAAAAGGGCTGATCGAACACTTCCGCGCCCTGCATGAATGCGCGGATATCCCGATCATCATCTACAACATTCCCGGCCGCTCGGTCATCGACATGACACCCGAAACCATGGGTGAGTTGGCTAAGCTACCGCGCATCGTGGGTGTCAAAGATGCCACAGGCGATATCGCTCGGGTCAGCCAGCAACGCGCGTCCTGCGGCTCGGAATTCTGCCAGCTATCGGGCGAGGACGCCACTGCGCTGGGTTTCAACGCCCATGGCGGCGTCGGCTGTATCTCGGTCACTGCAAACGTGGCACCCAAGCTCTGCGCCGAATTCCAGCAGGCCACTCTGAACGGCGATTATACCAAGGCGCTTGCGTATCAGGACCGCCTGATGCCCCTGCACGAAGCCATCTTCATCGAGCCCGGCCTTGTGGGCGCCAAATACGCGCTTAGCAAACTGGGCCTGTGCAGCCCCGAAGTGCGCTCGCCGCTGACCGAACTGGAAGACAGTACCAAAGCCGCGATCGAAGCAGCCATGAAACACGCAGGCCTGTTGTAAAACCGCGCTTCCATCCGGATCCGTTCTTCATCTGGCTACAAATACCTCGGGGGAGGAATTGGCCTTAAAGGCCAAGGAGGGGGCCGGCCCCCTCCATCAGCGTTTGCCGTAATACAGCCCCACGACGTGTTCCGCCTGCGCGAAGAACAGCCAACGTGACGTGGCAACACCTGCGATATGGGACAAGACCGCGACGGCGGCAAAGGCATGGCTGAACGGCAGCAGTAAGAACAACACCGGTGCCATGAATGCCAGCACAAAAGAAATGATACGAAGTTTCTCAGCATGTTTGCGGCCAACCACATGCACGAACTCGCGCAGCAGATAGTTCGTACCGGTGTGCGGCGGTTCAAACGCTCTGACGTCACCACGTGATCCTAAACCCGTGGCTGTACCGATATCGGTGCCGGAGCGGGCCAAGGCAGTATCCCCACGCCACCAATACAGCGCTTGAATTGTAGCGGCGACCACAAGAAGTATGATGGAAACTGTGGTTTGTCCGGCCAGCAACGCGCCACCCGCCAAGCTGAAGCTCAGAAACATCGCCGGTGTCAGCGCCATGTTCCAGCGCGGGATTGTCTTAAGTTGGGTGTAAATCATCGAGGTCGTGAAAACCGTGGCCAATGAGAAAGCCGCGCCCAATAGACCTAAGGCACTCCAGCGTTGACCTGCGAAAACGACCCCAAGCGCATAAAGCCCCATCACGATCAAAGCGATCACGGCACACCAGCCTTCACGGCTGAGCCAGCTTGACCGCCACTGTGTAAACGCCTTCCACGCGCGTTCGGGGTGGCCAAGGTGGAAAGTCGAGGCCATCAAACCGCCGACTGACAACGCATATGCGATCAAAAAGAAAACAAACGCCACCCAGCCCGAGACGTCAGGTACTCCCAGACCCAAAAAGAACAGAAGACCGAAGCCCAGGCCTGAGAGGGTGGTAAAGATGATGACAGAAGGGGCCGGATGCATCAGAGCTTCTCCAGTGCTTTATCGAGCCAGCCAAGGAACCCTTTCGGCTCTTCGGCTACAGGGGCCAGAAGGGGGGCGAGAATGTCGATCTGCTCCTCAATCTGATCTTTGGGGCGTGGAGGCAGGTATTTGTTAACAGGTTTGGTGCCCATCTCAGGCATCAGATCCATGCCTTCACGTTCGGCTACCAGTTTGCTGACATCGCTATTGGGGTCGCCAAGGTCTCCGAAATGGCGGGCACCGGCGGGGCAGGTACGCACGCAAGACGGCACGCGGTCCACCTCGGGGAGGTTCTCATTATAGATGCGGTCGACGCAGAGTGTGCATTTCTTCATCACGCCTTCGGCCGCATCCAGTTCCCGCGCGCCATAGGGGCAGGACCATGCGCACAACCCGCAACCGATGCAGTCGCTTTCATTGACCAGAACGATCCCGTCCTCGACCCGTTTATAGCTGGCCCCGGTGGGGCAGACGGTGACGCAGGGGGCGTCCTCGCAATGCAGGCAGGACTTGGGGAAGTGGATGAGTTGGGCATGACCGTCGGCGGGTTGCACCTCGTAGGAATGTACCCGGTTGAGGAATGTGCCCGACGGGTCGGCTCCATAGGCGTCCTGATCCGACAATGGTGCGCCGTAGTTTTCGGTGTTCCAGCCTTTGCATGAGATCACGCAGGCATGGCAACCGACGCAGGTGTCGAGGTCGATGACCAGGCCCATTTTGCGGTCCGTGGATTGGGGAAGCTGGGTCATGATTGCCGTGCCTCTGCGTTGGTGGGGAAGACAGGAGCGAGGGGCCAGCCCCTCGCGCTCCCCGAGGTATTTTTGGCCAGACGAAGACCGGATCGGGTCATTTGCCCACCTTCCATGCCAAGTCCTTGGGGCCGGTGCCGACGGGGGACTGGATCGGATCGAATTCCGGCTGGCTTTGGGCGTCCGAGGGCGGGGCGGCTTTTTCGAGTTTGACCTTGAGGTCGAACCATGCGGCCTGACCGGTGATCGGGTCAGAATTGGCCCAGCGCATGCCGTCACCTTTGGGGGGGAGAAGTTCGTGGATCAGGTGGTTCAGCAAGAAGCCCTTGGTCGCCTCGGGCGCGTTTTCCTGCAAGGCCCATGCGCCTTTGCGTTTGCCGATTGCATTCCACGTCCAGACGGTGTTGTCGTTGAGCGCGGCCATCTCCATCACCGGCACAGTGATCTCACCGTGGGGCGAGGTGACTTTGGCCCAGTCGCCGTCTTCCAGCCCGTGTTTACGCATCAGTTTCGTGGGCACGTAGAGCGGATTGCGACCGTGCAGCTGACGTAGCCATGCGTTTTGGGTGCCCCATGAGTGGTACATCGCCATGGGGCGTTGCGTCAGGGCGTTGACGGTGAATCCTTCGTTGCCCTGCTGGTCGGTTTCGTACCAGATCGGCAACGGGTCCATCGTGTCCTTGAGGCGTTTGCGCAGGTGCTCGGGGGGCTGGCGGTCCCCATGCCCTTCAGCGGCCAGCTGGAATTTGCGCATCGGCTCGGAGTAGAGCTGGAACAGGTAGGGTTGAGGGCTGTCATAGAGGCCCATGCTGACCGCCCAATCCTGATAGGCCGTGTTCCACGGTTTGTAGTAATCTGCGCTTTCGGGGATGTGGGCCACATAGAAGCCGCCATTGTCTATATAGCGGGTCAGCTGGTCTGGATTGACCGCTCCGCGCCCTTCTTTATCGCCATCCTCGCCCCGGAACCCGGCCAGCGGTCCGATGCCGGGCTTGCGTTCGTGGTTGACGATGTAGTCGGCGTAGTCTTTCCATTTGGGCGTGCCGTCTTCGTTTGTGAAGCCCGGGAGGCTCATGCGGTTTGCCAGTTCGATCAGAACCGACTGGAACCCGCGCACATCGCGGTCGGGTTCCACCACGGGCCAGCGGATGGCGTCTGCTGCGGCGTCGGCCTCGCAGATCGGGCGGTCCAGCAGCGAGATACAGTCGTGCCGTTCCAGATAGGTGGTGTCGGGCAAGATCAGGTCGGCATAGGCGACCATTTCCGAGGAATAGGCATCCGAGTAGATGATCTTGGGGATGACATATTTGCCGTCTTCGGTTTTGGCCGACAGCATCTCCATCACGCCCTTGGTGTTCATGGAGGAGTTCCACGACATGTTCGCCATATACATGAACAGCGTGTCGATCTTGTAAGGATCACCGGCGGCGGCGTTCGAGATCACCATATGCATCAGCCCATGGGCCGACATCGGGTTTTCCCAGGTGAACGCTTTGTCGATGCGCTGGGCCGTTCCGTTTTCGTCCAGCAGCAGGTCTTCGGGGCCGCGTGGGAAGCCCAGATGCGGGCCTTCCAGTGGGCGACCGGGGCGGCGGTCGCCGTGCGGGGTGGGGTGCGCCTCGACCGGTTTGGGGTAGGGCGGCTTGAAGCGGAAGCCTCCGGGGACTTCGACCGTACCCAGAAGAATTTGCAGCACGTGCAGGGCGCGGCAGGTTTGGAAGCCGTTGGCATGGGCCGAAATCCCGCGCATGGCGTGGAAGCTGACAGGGCGGCCGGTCATTTTGGAGTGTTTTTCGCCCCGGAAGTCGGTCCATTCGTGGTCCAGTTCGATGGCCTCGTCAAAGGCGACGCGGGCAATCTCGGCCGCGATGGCGCGGATGCGTTGGGCGGGGATGCCGCAGCGGTCGGCCACGTTTTCAGGTGCGTGCTCGTCGGACAGGTATTTCTCGGCCATCAGGTGGAAGACCGGGCGGTGGGTAACACCGTCTTTGTCATAGGTCGCTGACAGGTCCGGACGGACGCCGGGTTTGTCAAAGGCGGTGGGTTCTCCCGTCACGCGGTCGATGACCAGAGGCTTGCCGTCGGCGTCGCGCAGGAACAAGCCCTTATCCGGACCGTCGGCGGCGTTCACCAGAACCGGTGCATTGGTGTAGCGGCTGAGATAGTCGAGGTCGATCTTGCCCGCTTTCATCAGCACATGAATCAGCGACAGGATGAACATGCCGTCGGTGCCGGGCGTGATCCCGACCCAATCGTCGGCCACCGCGTTATAGCCCGAGCGGATCGGGTTCACCCCGATCACCCGCGCGCCGCGTGCCTTGATCTTGCCGATGCCCATCTTGATCGGGTTGCTGTCGTGGTCCTCGGCCACGCCAAACAGCATGAACAGCTTGGTATGGTCCCAATCGGGCTGGCCGAATTCCCAGAACGCGCCGCCCATCGTATAGATGCCACCCGCCGCCATGTTGACCGAGCAGAACCCGCCATGGGCCGCATAGTTGGGCGTGCCGAAATTCTGCGCCCAGAAGCTGGTGAAGGACTGGCTCTGGTCGCGGCCGGTGAAAAAGGCCAGTTTCTGCGGGGCGGTTTCGTGCAGCTCGTTCAGCCAGCCGACGGCAGTGCTGATCGCCTCGTCCCACTCGATCTCGCGGAATTCGCCCGATCCGCGTGGGCCGACCCGGCGCAGCGGTTTGCGCAGGCGCGAGGGCGCGTTGACCTGCATGATCCCGGCGCTGCCTTTTGCGCACAGAACGCCCTTGTTCACTGGGTGGTCGCGGTTGCCTTCGATATAGGCAACCTTGCCGTCCTTCATGTGGACGTTGATGCCGCAGCGGCAGGCGCACATGTAGCAGGTGGTCTTGCGGACCTCGTCGGAAACCTTGGGCGAGGTGTCGATCACTGGCTGGTTCAAATGCGCCCCCTTTTCAGCTTGCGACCCGATCATTCCCACGTTTTGAGAAAAATCGGAATAATTTTTTCGTTTTCACGCCTTAGGACGACTTATGTCCCGGCATCATTGTGTTGCGCCTGAACGGCGGTGACGGCGATCATGTGCAGGATGTCTTCGGACGAACAGCCGCGCGACAGGTCGTTTGCGGGTTTCGCCAGCCCCTGTAGTACAGGGCCGATCGCCTCGACGCCGCCGATTCGCTGGGCGATTTTATAGCCGAGGTTCCCAGCATTCAGGCTGGGGAAGACAAAGACATTTGCCTCACCCTTGAGCGGCGACTCTGTGGCCTTGGTAGCGGCGACTTCGGGAACGAAGGCGGCGTCGAATTGCAGCTCTCCGTCGATCAGCAGGGTTGGGTCCTTGGCGCGTGCGATCTGGGTGGCCTCGACGACTTTGGACACTTTGGGATGTTCTGCGCTGCCCGAGGTGGAGAAGGACAGCATCGCTACGCGCGCCGTATCGCCGGTCAGGGTCGTGTAGGAATCGGCCGAGGCACGGGCGATTTCCGCCATCTCTTGCGCGTTGGGGTCCACGACCAGACCGCAATCGGCGAAGATGCGGGCGCCTTTGACGTCGTGATGGTCCTGACAAAACAGCATTAGGAAGAAGCTGGACACCATCGCCGTCTCGGGCCCGGTCCCAATGATCTGCAACGCAGCGCGCACAGTGTCCGACGTGGTCTCGACCGCGCCGCCGACCGTGCCGTCGGCGATGTCCTGTTGCACCAGCATGGCAGCATAGGTCAGGCGGTTTGTAATCTGCTGGCGCGCCTCATCCAGCGTCAAGCCTTTGTGCTTGCGCCGCTCATACAGGGCCTGCGCAAGGCCGGGCGTCAGGTCAGAGGTGGCCGGATCATGAATGTCGATCCAATCCGGGTCATATCCCTCGTGTGCGCTGAGAAGGGCCGAAACCTCGGCCCTGTCTCCGATCAGTATGATCCGCGCAACATTCTCTTTCACGGCCTTGACGGCCCCTTCGACAACGCGGGGATCGTCGCCCTCGGACAGGGCGATGATCTTGTCCGACGCGCTTGCAGTCCCGAGAATGGCGCGCAGAGGCTTCACGCGGATTACGCCCCGGCCTGCGGGGTCATGTCATCGGCGGTGACGCCTGCAACGGCCACCGGTTTCTTCATCGCGTCGCGGCGGAAGGGCTCACCCAGTTCCTGGTTGATCATGGCTTCGATCAGGGTGGTGATGCCGTTCTTCTGGTCTTCGATGGCTTGGTTCAGGGCTGCTGTCAGCTCGTCCATGGTGCGTGCCACCACGCCTTTCAAGCCGCACGCCTGCGCGATACCGGCGTAAGAGACCTTGGTGTCCAGCTCGGTGCCTACGAAGTTATCGTCGAACCACAGGGTCGAGTTCCGTTTTTCGGCCCCCCACTGATAGTTGCGGAAGACGATCTGGGTAATCGCGGGCCATTCTTCGCGCCCAATGGCGGTCAGTTCGTTGACCGCGATGCCAAAGGCACCGTCACCCGCAAAGCCGACAACCGGCACATCCGGGCAGCCGATCTTGGCACCCATGATCGACGGCAGGCCATAGCCGCAGGGGCCGAAGAGGCCGGGGGCCAGATATTTGCGGCCATCCTCGAAGGACGGATAGGCGTTGCCGATGGCGCAGTTGTTGCCGATATCGGACGAGATGATCGCCTCTTTCGGCAGGGCGGACTGGATCGCGCGCCACGCCATGCGGGGGCTCATCCAGTCGGGCTTGGCTGCGCGAGCGCGCTGGTTCCATGTGGTGCCTGGATCGTCATCCTCGTGGTCCATGCTGGACAGTTGCTGCGCCCAAGCGGATTTCTTCTGAGCGATTTTCGCCTTGCGCTCATCGCGACCGGCGTCGCCAGCTGTGTCGCTGAGATTTGCCAGAATGCCATTGGCCACCTTGGCCGCATCGCCGATGATGCCAACCGAGACCTTTTTGGTCAGGCCGATCCTATCCGGGTTGATGTCGACCTGAATGATCTTGGCATCCGCCGGCCAATATTCCATGCCGTAGCCCGGCAGTGTCGAGAACGGGTTCAGACGGGTGCCGAGGCACAGAACCACATCGGCCTCGCTAATCAGCTCCATACCCGCCTTTGAACCGTTATAGCCCAGCGGGCCAGCGAACAGCGGGTGCGAGCCGGGGAAGGCGTCATTGTGCTGGTAGCCGACACATACCGGCGCATCCAGACGCTCGGCCAGGTCTTTCGACGCTTCGATGCCGCCTTCGGACAGAACCACGCCCGCACCGTTCAGGATCACTGGATTCTTGGCGTTCGACAGCAGCTCGGCCGCCTGCGCCACGGCGCTTTCGCCGCCCGAGGGACGCTCGAATTCCACAATCGCGGGAAGGTCCACGTCGATGACCTGGGTCCACATGTCACGCGGGATGTTCAGCTGCGCGGGGGCGCTGGCGCGTTTGGCCTGCATGATCACGCGGTTCAGAACCTCGCACACGCGGGTCGGGTCGCGGACCTCTTCCTGATAGGCGACCATGTCTTCGAACAGTTTCATCTGCTCGACTTCCTGGAAACCACCCTGACCGATGGTCTTGTTCGCGGCCTGCGGCGTGACCAGCAGCAGCGGGGTGTGGTTCCAATAGGCGGTTTTGACGGCGGTGACAAAGTTGGTGATACCGGGGCCGTTCTGCGCGATCATCATCGACATCTTGCCGGTGGCGCGGGTATAGCCGTCGGCCATCATGCCGGCGCTGCCCTCGTGCGCGCAGTCCCAGAACATGATCCCCGCCTTGGGAAACAAATCCGAGATCGGCATCATGGCCGAGCCAATGATCCCGAACGCATGTTCGATCCCGTGCATTTGCAGAACCTTAACAAAGGCCTCTTCCGTGGTCATTTTCATCTGAGTGATCTCCGCGCATATGTGGAATGGCCGGGGCTCTTGCCCTGCCTTTAGATACGGTTTTGACGGATGGCGCGGGGCGGCGTTAGGGCCAGAATGCGCGGCGGAATAGGTCCAGTGTTGCGCTAACAGGCGCGGATTGCCTCGGCGATGCGTTTTATGCCCGGATTGATGCGATCCGGCGCGATCGAAGAATATCCCAGACGGTAGAAATTCTGCGGCCGGTCAGGGCTGGAAAAAAAGGGCGCGCCGGGCTCGATATGAACGCTCTGGCCCTGTAGTTCCTGAGCTAGCCGGGCCGTGTCCATATGATCCGGTGCCGACATCCAGATGGATGAGCCGCCCAGCACGCCGCGCCCGGCCACGGTCAGGCCGTGCTGTTCAACGGCCTGATCCAGCGCCGCGCGCCGCTGCGCCAGTGCTTTGGACATCCGCCGGATCTGCGCGTCATAATGGCCAAGGGAAAGGAAATAGGCTGCCGTGCGCTGGATATGCCCCGGCGGGTGGCGCAGAACCAGCGACCGCAGGGCGCGGGCCTCGCGGATGAACGGCTCGGACCCAACCATGTAGCCAAGGCGCAGGCCAGGGAACAGCGATTTGGAAAAGCTGCCTACATAGATCACCCGCCCATCCCGGTCCATCGATTTGAGCGCGGGCGAGGGCGCACCCAGAAAGGCCATTTCGAATTCATAGTCATCCTCGACCACCATGGCGTCCAATTCGCGGGCGCGGGCCAGCAGGGTGGTGCGTCGGTCCACGGGCATGGTGGCTGTGGTCGGGCTTTGGTGGCTGGGGGTGGTAAAGATCACATCGGTCTGATCGGGCAGCGCCTCGGGTGGCAACCCATCGCGATCCACTGCGACTGGGGCCACTTTGCAATCGGAATGGTTCAGAAGATCGCGCAGGGCGTAATAACATGGGTCTTCGATCACCGCAGTTCGGTTGTGGTTCAACAGAATGCGAGAGGCCAGCCAAAGCGCGTTCTGCGCGCCCATGGTGATCAAAATCTCTTCGGGGCGGGCGGCGATGCCGCGGCGGGGCAGGGTGTGGCGGGCGATGAATTCGACCAGCAGCGGGTCATCCTGATCCACGTAATCGCCGGTCAGAGAATCGAAATCCTTGTGCCCCAGCGCCCTAACTGCGCACAGGCGCCAGTTGGCATGATCGAACAGCGACCGGTCGGCCTGACCGTAGATGAACGGATAGCGGTAGTCGCGCCAGTCAGCAGGCTTGGTCAGGGTGTCCCCGTCCGAGAATCGGCGGGCCAGTGCCGTGGTCCAGTCAACCGTCTCGTCGCCGCGCGGGGTGGGCGTGTATTTCGGGGGCACTGGCGCGTTTTCCGACACGTAATACCCCGACCGGCCCTTGGCGGTCAGATAGTCATTGGCCAGCAGTTCCGTATAGGCCAGTGTCACCGTGATCCGGCTGACCCCCAAATGGGCCGCCAGTTTGCGGGACGAGGGCAGCTTCTCGCCCACATGAAAACGACCCGACAGGATGCCTTCGGCAATCATTTGCTGGATCTGCGCCTGCAACGTGCCCTGACCGTTGAGTTCCAGAAAGAAGGTGTCGACTGAGATGCCCATTCAAGTCTTATAGGGTGGACTTATGTGGTGAGCAATCTGGACTTACGCGTTTTGTCGTTGACGGGTGCGCGACATTAACCTAAATAACTAGAAATCTAGTTTAATGGAGTTACGAAATGTGGGAAGCCGCTGCTGCGGGATTTTCGGCCATGGGGTCCGAGGCCCGGTTGAAGGTTCTCAAAACGCTGGTCCGCGCCGGTCAGGCCGGGCTGACGGTTGGTGAGATTCAGGAACGCACCGGAATTGCGCCCTCTACTCTTGCCCATCACCTGCGCTTTCTGGCCGCCGGAGGGGTCGTGCTGCAGGAAAAGATCGGTCGCACCACCATCAACCGCGCCAGCTATGACGAGCTGCGCGCTTTGGCGCAGTTCATTCTGTCCGAGTGCTGCGCCGACGAAGTCGGAAAGGCCGCAAACGATGGCTGAGTTAACGCAAAACCCGAAGGTCCAAGCCAAAGCTGCGCTGGAGTTGATCAAAACGCCCTGGGTGGTGATCGTGGCTATTCTGATCGCGGTTGCCGTTCTGGACCCCGGAAACTGGGGTGAGGTGGTAATCTTCGCGAGCAAAGCGCTGGCGCATACCGGGCAGTATATTCTGTTCGCAGTTCTGCTCCTATCCTACCTCAAGGCCACCGGTGCCGAGGTCATGGTCGCCCGCGCCTTTGAGGGGCGCGAGACGCGGATGATTTTCCTCGCCGCCCTGTTCGGTGGCCTTGCCCCGTTCTGTTCATGCGAGGTGATCCCCTTCATCGCCGGTCTGCTGGCGCTGGGCGCGCCTTTGTCGGCGGTGATGGCGTTTTGGTTGAGCTCACCGCTGATCGACCCGCCGACCCTGCTGATCACGGCGGGCGCGCTGGGTTGGCCGTTTGCCATAGGCAAGGCCGTCGCCGCCGTTGCTTTGGGTCTGTTCGGAGGCTTCGTGGTGCGTGCCTTGATGCGCGGTGGGGCGTTCGCCGAGCCTCTGCGTGTCTACAAACCCGCCGGGTGCTGCGGCTGTGGTCCGAAACAGGACGACAAGCCGGTCTGGAAATTCTGGCAGGAACCGGAACGCCGCACGCGGTTCCGGGCTGAGTTTGTCCAGAACGGGATGTTCCTGCTGAAATGGCTGGCTTTGGCCTATGTGCTCGAGGCGCTTCTGGTCAGCTATGTGCCTGCCGACCTGATCGCGCGTGTGGTTGGGGGCGAAGGCGTCGTGCCGATTGTCATCGCGGCGCTGGTGGGGATGCCCGCTTACCTGAACTCATACGTCGCGCCGCCGCTGCTGGCGGGGCTAACCGAGCAGGGCATGAGCGCAGGCGCTGCCATGTCGTTCATGATCGCAGGCGCGGTCAGCTCGATCCCGGCGATGGCTGCCGTATGGTCGCTGGTCAAGCCACGGGTCTTTGCGACCTATCTTGGATTGGGGATTACGGGCGCGATAATCTCAGGGATCGTCTTCCAGATGATCTAAAGGAAAAACCGCCCGGAGATGCCTCCGGGCGGTTTTGCTTATTGGTTGGCCTCGCAGAGGCTCGGCATTTTGAAGCGGTACCTTGCTTCCCCGCTATTGACGTAAACGCGTTTTTCGACGCAGGCCGTATCGCCGACGGTGCGCGCCACGTGTTCCTTGGATTCGTCGATCGAGATGGTGGACCCGTCGGGCAGCTTAACCGACGCGATAACGCCGTGTTTCAAGTCCCCGTTCATTGGGGTCGCCGTCAGAACCGCAACCGTCAGGTACGAGTCGTGTTCATGCGCGCCGTCATCGTTGAGTATCAGCAGCGCCGCCGCGATCGAGATTGTGCCGACGATCGCCACCATCAGCAGGCCCCATGTTTTCAGAAACGCATAGATCGACACCGCACGGTGCGGGCCGAATACAGAAGACAAGACATTCAGCATAGGTATCTCGGGCAAAAAAGCCCCGGCCGTTTCGGACCGGGGCTGATTGGGTATCAGAAGCGCGGATCTTCGTCTTCTTCCTCGTCGCCGCCACCTTTGGGCAGGTTGAAGAAGCTATCGGCGTCGATGACCGGCTCATCGTCTTTTTCCTCGACCGGATCATCGGACAGCGAGAAGGTTTCGAGCCCCTCGATGGCCGTCGGGATTTTCGGCGCGGCGTCCATTTCCAGCGACTGCTCGGTCGAGACCAGCTTGCGGCGTTCATCATCGCTCATGACGCCACCTTCGGCGGCTTTCTTCGCGGCGGCTTTCTGGACAATCGCGTCCAGCTCGGACTGTTTGCACAGGCCCAGCGCAACCGGGTCGATCGGCTGCATGTTGGCGATGTTCCAATGGGTACGCTCACGGATCGACTGGATGGTGGGCTTGGTGGTGCCGACCAGCTTGGCGATCTGGCCGTCGCTGAGTTCCGGGTGAAATTTGACCAGCCACAGGATCGAGTTCGGACGGTCCTGACGCTTGGACAGAGGGGTATAGCGCGGGCCGCGGCGCTTTTCCTCGCCTGCCGCAGCGGCGTTGAACTTGAGCTTCAGCTTGTGCAGCGGGTTGTTCTGCGCCGAGTCGATTTCTTCCTGGGTCAGCTGGTTGTTGGCGATGGGGTCGAACCCTTTGACACCGGCGGCCACGTCGCCATCGGCGATACCCTGCACCTCAAGCTCGTGCATTCCTACGAAATCCGCGATCTGCTTGAAGCTGATCGTGGTGTTGTCCACCAGCCAAACGGCGGTTGCTTTGGCCATAAGCGGTTTTGCCATCAGCCCGTCTCCTGTAAATACATCTGTCCCGTCGCCGGAATTCGGCGGCCCCGTGATCTTGGGGCAGGTTTCCGTTGTCGGGGAACTTCGGGCCTATATAGTCGCGCAAAGGCAAGAAGGGAAGAGGCGAATGCGTCACGGGATTCTAGCGCTGGTCATGTGGGCGTTCAGCGGGCTGGTCGCACTGGCCGATGGAGAGAAGGCGGGCGTTTTCGACTATTACGTCCTGTCGCTGAGCTGGTCGCCCAACTGGTGTGCCCGCGAAGGTGATGCGCGCGGCTCTGATCAATGCGATGCGCGGCATGATCATGGGTGGATCCTGCACGGGCTTTGGCCGCAATATCATCAAGGCTGGCCGTCTTATTGCCCGACGGTCAAGGCGCCGCCGTCGCGCGCGATGACGCGCGAGATGGCGGATATTCAAGGCACCTCTGGGCTGGCGTGGCACCAGTGGAAGAAGCACGGAACCTGTTCGGGCCTGTCTGCAGCGGACTACTACGCTTTGTCGCGCGCGGCCTATGAGGGCGTCACCCGCCCGCCTGTGTTCCGCAAGCTAGACGGGGCGGTCAAACTGCCCGCCTCGGTGGTGGAAGAGGCGTTTCTAAAGGAAAACCCTGCGCTAGAGCGCGACATGATCACCGTCACCTGCAAACAGGGCTATATCGAAGAGGTCCGCCTTTGCCTGTCCCGCGATCTTGATCCTGTTCCCTGCGGTCGCGACGTGATCCGCGATTGCGCGGCCAAAGACGCACTGTTTGATCCGATTCGTTAGAGTTTGCGGTTCTGGCAATCCCGCGCATAGTCCAGCGCTTTGGCTGTGCCTTTCAGGTCAATCGCCATCACGGTCTGACCTTCGGGGTTGTAGACAGTCATTATCTTGTTCTGCGCAATGGCCTCGACGAAACTGCGGTCGGTAAAGAAAACCGTCGCGCCGGGAACGTCGCGTTGGTTGAAGCCTATGGCGGTGGCGTCGAAACTCTTGCCGTCCAGTTCAAAACGGATCGGATAGCTCTCGCCCTGTTCGATCTCGCCCCAGGCCTTGTTGTAGACGGCGAAATAACCGCGTTTGTCCAACGCGTCATACCCGATACGCACGACCGAGAGATCCTGATAAATCGTCTGGATCAGGCACCCATTCCCAAGCGCAGGGTCCATCATGATGTTCCAACCCTCGACGAAACCCTTGTCGATAAGGTCTTGTGCAAACGCTGTTGTTGTTGTGACTGCCGTTAACAAAAGAGCAAGAAGACGAGGCATTGGTTAAGCTCCTGAAATATGTCGAATAACGGACGCTCGCATTCGGAATCGAGTTGATACCAAAGTCCGGCGCATCTAAAGCGCCAAATGCGCCGAACGTTTCTATCAAATCTTGAGAAGCAGGCGCAATTGTTCCATTTTGTGCGCGATCGGGTAATGCCGGTGGTGGCCGTTGTTCGAGATTAGATGTTTTCACTATTCAGGATCACATGATGAACCGTCAACAGATACGTTTTCTTCGACGTACCTGCACCTCGGTGCAAATTCGGCTGTCCGAGGAAAGCCCCCTTCGTGGAACGTTTGAGCGGGGGGACGAGATCTCGCTTCTAACCGATGGCTCGATCTTTCCTCATGTCGCGCAGCAGCACGAGTGGAATTTCAACGAAACACGCTTCATTGGTCAGGTTTGCGATGCAGCCTCTTACCATCTTATTGATGTCGGGGCGAATGTCGGGCTCTATACGCGGCAGGTGCTGCTCAATTACCAGAACGTGCATTCCGCTTCCTGTTTCGAACCCAGCCCGGACAATGTCGAGCATCTTGCGCGAAATATCGGCGGGATGCCAACTGCGACGGTCCATAACTTCGGTCTGGGAACGACAGATGGTGAGTTGACCTTTTTTACTGACGATGTGAACGGAGGAAATTTTTCGTTCAATGAGAATGCAGTAGCGGGCAGAAACCATCACGTGATCAAAGCCCCGATCCGCAAGATATCGGAGCAGTTGCTTGACGATTGCATGGGGGATGAGGCCCGAAAGCGACGGTTGATTTGGAAATCTGATACCCAAGGTTTGGATGAGGTGCTGATGAGCGAACTTCCACTCGGATTCTGGCAGCGCGTTGATTTGGCGGTGTTCGAAGGGTGGCGGATACCAAAGCCTGAATTCGACGCCCAGGCCTTTGCCGCGGTCCTGAAGGCGTTTGACTTTGTTTATATCATGGGTAGCAGGAACAAAAGACTGCAGCGGACAGACGCGGAACAATGCATGCATTATCTATCCGGTACAGACCGCAGATGGGCCGATGTTTTCCTGTCGAGGCGCGAGCTGTCCTGACCTCTTAACCTGCTATTTAGGTCTGGTATGGTTCGCTAGATCTCCTTGCGCGCCCGCAGCGCTGCCGTGATCGTTCCGTCATCCAGATAATCCAACTCGCCACCAATCGGCACACCCTGAGCGAGTGAGGTCAGGCGCACCTGACCCTCTAGCTGGTCGGCGATGTAATGGGCTGTGGTCTGGCCATCGACGGTGGCGTTCAGGGCGAGGATGACCTCGGTGATCCCTTCTGCAGTGACGCGATCTTTGAGGCGCGGGATGCGCAGTTCGTCCGGGCCGACGCCGTCCAGTGCCGAGAGTGTCCCGCCCAGCACGTGATAGCGGCCTTTGAACACGCCTGCGCGTTCCATCGCCCAGAGGTCGGCTACGTCTTCGACTACGCACAGCTCTCCGGTGGCGCGGGCCTCGGCGTCGCAGATGTCACAAATGTCCGTGGTGCCCACGTTGCCGCAGTTCAAGCATTCGCGGGCGGTGATGGCGACCTGCTGCATGGCGTCCGACAGGGGTGTCAACAGCAGCGCACGTTTGCGGATCAGGTGCAGCACCGCGCGACGGGCCGAGCGGGGCCCAAGCCCCGGCAGTTTGGCCATCAGGTCGATCAGATTGTCGATGTCGCTGTTCGAACTCAACGCGCGTACCCCTGCACAGGGGCCGGGCAGGGTGCCCGGCCTTTGGACCGTCAGGAGTGTCTATCAGAACGGCAGCTTGATGTCTGCGGGCAAACCCATGCTTTCGGTCAGCTTGGCCATCTCTGCCTGCGCGCGTTCGGCGGCTTTGGTCTGCGCGTCCTTGATAGCGGCGAGGATCAGGTCTTCGACGACCTCTTTGTCGTCGCCGTTGAAGATCGAGGGGTCGATGTCCAGACCTTTGAGTTCGCCCTTGGCGGTGGCAGTGGCTTTGACCAGTCCAGCACCGGATTCGCCGACAACCATCAGATTGTTGAGTTCTTCTTGCATGTCGGTCATCTTGGTCTGCAGATCCTGCGCGGATTTCATCATCTTGGCCATATCGCCCAGACCGCCGAGTCCTTTAAGCATTACGTTTTCTCCTGCTAATCGGTTTGTCGCCTAGATACGGACAGCGCCCGTGCGGCACAAGGGGGCAGTGCCCTCCCGCCCGTCGTCGCGGTCTTTTGCAAGACCTCTCCTCCCGTTGGGCCCGGCAGAGCGCGGGCAACGCCCGCGCTCTGCCGGGCCCAAGGCCGCTCAGGGGTATCGGCGTCAGCCGATGGCCCGTGGCGGGCGCGGGAGGGTTAGTCCTCCTCGAACGGGTCCCATTCGTCTTCGACCTCGGGCAGCGCTTCGGTTTCGACCTTGGCGGCGCGTTCTTCGGGGGTTTCGATGCGTTTGATCTTGGCTTTGGGGAATTGAGCCAGCACCGCCTGCACCAGCGGGTGCTGTTCGGCCTCGGCCTTTAGCGCCAGATCGGCGGCATCACGGATTTCCGCGATGGTGGCCGCCTCACCGTTGGCCACGATCGTCACCGCCCACCGATTGCCGGTCCAGCGTTGGAGTGCGGTGCCCATGCGGGCGGCCAGATCGGTTGGGGCTGAGTCTGTTGGCGTGAACTCGATCCGTCCGGGTTGGTACGAAACCAGCCGGACGCCGTTTTCGACCTCAACCAGCAGTTTCACATCCCGGTTGGTGCGGATCAGTTCGACCACATGTTCAAAACTCGGGTATCGGGCCAATGCCGTTTGCACATCCTGCGCCAGTGCGGCCGTGGGCGCTCCGGCCCCGCCGCGAATGGGCGGCGCATAAGTGGAGGCCACCGGGGCCTGCGCGGCGTGTGATGGTGCGGTCATTCCGCCGCCGGGCCCGCCGTTAGGCGGTGGGGGAGGCGCGTCTTGCAACCGTTTGATCAGTTCTTCTGGGCTGGGCAGGTCAGACACATGGGTCAGGCGGATAACGGCCATCTCGGCGGCCATCATGGCGTTGGGCGCGGCTGAGACTTCCTCGAGCGCTTTCAACAACATCTGCCACATGCGGGTCAGGACCCGCATCGGCAGGGCCTCGGCCATTTGCTGACCCCGCGCGCGTTCATCAGGGGAAACGGTCGGGTCTTCAGCGGCATCCGGCGTGATCTTTACCACCGACACCCAATGAGTGATCTCGGCCAGATCGCGCAGCACGGCCAGCGGGTCGGCGCCTTCGGCATATTGCGCGCCAAGTTCGGTCAGCGCCCCGGCGGCATCGCCGCGCAGGATCATGTCCATCAGGTCCAGCACTCGGCCCCGGTCGGCCAGACCCAGCATCGCGCGCACCTGATCGGCGCTGGTTTCCCCGGCGCCGTGTGAAATCGCCTGATCCAGCAGAGAGGTCGCATCGCGGGCTGAACCCTCGGCGGCGCGGGTGATTAGTGCCATCGCGTCTTCGGCGATCTGTGCGCCTTCGGCATCGGCGATCTTGCGCAGCAGGCCGATCATGTCCTCGGGCTCGATCCGTCGCAGGTCAAAGCGCTGACATCGGGATAGGACCGTCACCGGCACTTTGCGAATCTCGGTGGTGGCAAAGATAAACTTCACATGCTCGGGCGGTTCCTCAAGCGTCTTGAGCAGCGCGTTGAAGGCGCTGGTCGACAGCATGTGGACCTCGTCGATGATATAGATCTTATAGCGGGCCGAGGCCGCGCGGTAGCGGACGCTGTCGATGATCTCGCGAATATCGTTCACACCGGTCCGGCTGGCGGCGTCCATCTCCATCACGTCCACATGGCGACCTTCCATGATCGCCACACAATGTTCGCACTGGCCGCAGGGTTCGGTCGTCGGTTTGCCCTCGCCATCGGGGCCGATGCAGTTCATGCCTTTGGCGATGATCCGGGCCGTGGTGGTTTTGCCGGTGCCGCGAATGCCGGTCATGATAAAGGCTTGTGCGATCCGATCCGCCTCGAATGCGTTTTTCAGCGTGCGTACCATGGCGTCCTGACCGACCAGATCGGCGAAGGTTTCCGGGCGGTATTTGCGGGCAAGAACCTGATAGGCGGGGCTGGGCGTGTCGGTCATATCTGCTCTGTCGGATTCGGGTTCCGACGCAGCCTAGAGACCCCCGCCGCCCGCGTCCACCGCCGCCTTGGGGGAAATTCGGTTTGCAGGTCAGTTTGCACAGCATAGAAGCTATGTGAAAAGGAGGCCGGGGATGGAGCCATTTGCAATTCACGTGGTCGAGGTCGGGGCCGGTCATGTCGCGCTGTCGCCGCTGCCGGGGCGCGCGGGGGAGTATGCGCGGGATTTGGATATCATTCGCCGCTGGCGGCCCGATCTTGTGATTTCGATGACCACAAGCTCCGAGATGGAGCAGGCCGGGGCGGGAAAACTGGGAGATGACCTGCACGCCGAGGGCATAACCTGGACGCACCTGCCGATTGAAGATTTTGGCGCGCCGTCGCCGGACACCGAGGCCGCTTGGCCCCGGATCAGCCAGTCTGCCGCGCAAATTCTGGCGCGTGGAGGGCGGGTGCTGGTGCATTGCCGGGGCGGGTGCGGGCGGTCGGGCATGATCGCCCTGCGGCTTATGGTCGAACAGGGCATCGCCTCCGACGCGGCGTTGCGCCGCCTGCGCGCCGTGCGGCCCTGTGCGGTTGAAACCGACGGACAGATGCGTTGGGCAACCTGCGCGCCGGACTGAGTTACAGCGCCAGATGCTGCTGGGGCTGTGCTGGTTGCGCCGGGGCCAGCTCTGACACTTCAAGCATGGCACAGGGCGGCACTGGTAACTGGCCGGCCGGACGGGCCGCAGCAACGGGGCCGAACAGCATATCCGCATAACCATCCAACGCGTCGAGCGAGGCGTCCGTGCTGGTGCCGCAGAAGATGCGAATTTGATCTTTCTGGGCGCGGAATCGGGCGATGCAGCCCTGTGGGCAATGGCCCAGCTCTCCGCTGCCGTCCAATGCGAATTCTTCCGACGTGGCAGGCACCGCGGATTCCATCGCTTGCACAATAGCCCGTGCCATCTGCGCTAAAGCCGGGCAGGTCTTGCCGGTTTTCTGACATAGGGTTGCACTGAATTGATGCGTTTTTGTCTTCCAGATCATAATGCGCCCTCCGCGCGGGGAACGGGGCATGGATCAGGTGTGACAGCGCGCTGACAATCCCGCCCGGACACCCCGCCCGAGTTACAGTTTTGCTTTGATGGCAGGTCTCCTGACTTGCGGGTCATCGCGTTGCCGACCTTCCCAGCCTTGCGGGCCAGTGGTATTTCGGCATTGCTCACCGCTTACAGTTGCGGGGGCAGTCGCGGCATTGGATCGTTCCGGCATGACCGGGCAGAACCGCACCGTGTTCCCTTTTCATCTTGTCCCGACACGGGACAAGAACCATCACGCCATCGCTAGCGGTTGAGCGGGCTTTGAGTCAAGCGGGCGCGCGCGCAAAGTGGACGTGTGGTCATCTTGATGCGCCCTTGACTCAGCCCGGCCAAAGAAGTGGGGATAAGGGGTGAACCGAACAGTTCAGATCAGGTGAGCAACGCTATGCTGGATGATACACCCCCCGTCCTGACCGAGGATTTTCGGTTTTCTGCCGGTTCGGCAATGCTGTCGGCACGCCTGTACCGGCCCGTGACCGATCCCAAAGTCGCCGTGGTTATACATGGTGCGACCGGTGTCCCGAGGGATTACTATCAGCATTTCGCGCATTGGCTGGCAGCGGATCAGGGGATCGCCTGCCTGACCTACGACTATCGTGACTTTGGCCACTCACTGACCGGACTACTGCAGGAATCGCGAGTAAAGATGGCGGATTGGGCGCTGACCGACATGCCCGCCGCCAGAGCGGAAATGCGCCAGCGTTACCCACACGCAGAACACTGGAGCATAGGGCACTCGGTCGGAGGGATGCTGGGGCCAATACAACCTGATATCGACCATATAGATCGCATGATCTGTGTGTGTTCGGGGCTGGTGACAATCAGTGATCACCCTTGGCCTTATCGCGCGCTGGCGTCCTTGTTCTGGTATGGACATGTTCCGCTGGCAGTAAAAACCGTTGGATACCTGCCAGGAAAGGCAGTGGGATTTGGGGCCGACCTGCCTGCACCGGTTTACTGGCAGTGGCGTAAGTGGTGCACGGCGCCCCAAAACTATCTGCCTGAAATCGGAAAAACGCTACCAGCCGCAACCTGGGCAGAGAAAGGCAAACCGGTCGATCTGTTCACTTTCGAGGACGACCAGATGGTTCCGCCCGAAGCCGTTTGGCGGTTGGCAGATCTGTACGGCTCCAGCGCTCGGCGTCATGTACTGTCACCGCAGGAATTCGGACTGAAGGACATTGGCCATATCGGCGCGTTCGCGCGTCGCAACGCGTCCCTATGGCCGCGCTTGATCGCATAAGTGCTGCGCGTCTAAACCGGTCAAAACTGTCGGGGGATGAAGTGAGAGGTTGGACATCGACCCAAGCGGGGCTCGTTGTGGCTGCTTCCTTCCGGACCTGACCAGGTTGGCGAGGCGCTCGCCCGCGCCAACCTCTCAACGGTGGATATAGGCATTTGGTTCATGCTTGGCAACCCGTCAGAGGGAGAGCAGAATATTCAGAAAACCTTTCGCATCCGGACCGATGACTTTGGCGCGATAGCGTGCCAGTTCTTCCAGATGTTGGTCAGCGGCCGCTCCGGTTTTCACAAGCGCATGGGCACCGGGTATGGGTGACAACCGAAAAGGCTGGGACGCCTCTTCCAAAGGGTCCATCGGTAAGACGCCCGACAGGTAATCCCGTAAAACATGCTGAATCGGAAGGATTGGCAGAGGAATTCGGGTCGCGTTTTCGGCAAACGGGAAATTCCCGCCTCCGTTGGCGCGATAGTTGTTCAACGCGACAACAAAGCGCTGATCTGCGTCGATAGGGCGGCCGTTGAATCGCAATTCGCGAACCCGATGGCTGTTGGGATGAAGTATTGCGCCACCTGCGTCGAACCGCGCCGGAGATGCTAGATCTAGTGCGTAAGTTAGCCCGTGCAGCACGTCAAAATTATGTCCGGCGCGATTCGTATCCACAAGGTCCGATTGTTCATTCGGGCGCATCTGGTTCAGCACGCCAGCGGACATTTCCAGCCAATCCCTGATTTCAGTGCCCGAGACAATGACGGCCTGCATCTCGTTCGGAAACACGTTCAGGTCGGCAACATGGCGCGTACATATCTGCCCGGGTGGGATATCGGTGAAAAACCGAGGTCCTGCACGACCGCCGAATTTCGACGGTGCAACTGCCGACAAGACGGGTAGCCCCGCATTGGCAGTTCCCTGCATATGCTGCCGCAATGCTGCGGCTTGCGCGGCAGCCACAAGCGCCAGACCGCGATCCCAGGCGCAAAAGCTGAAATAGCTGTGCAGATGATGCGACGTGTGTCCAACGGGCGTGTTGCACTGCGCGCGAGTTTCGCGGTGCGCCTTGGCAAAAATCCGCGACAGTTCGGGGTCTTCCGGAACCTCAGCGCCAACAAAGTCGGGTGCGATTGCCTTCAGGTGTGAACGGTGCGTTTCTACATGCCATTTTCCGTCGTCACCAAGTTTCATCGTCAGGTCAATCACACCAAGATGCGACCCTGCACTGCCCGGCATGACAGCCGGCTTGCCGTGCACTTGACCTTTGGCACTGTCCACGAATGCAAACCCTTCATGCGACGCGCCCGGCAAAGTTAGATGTGAATGTCCCGCTATGATCGCATCGATCGGTCCGATGGCCGCAAGGGGAATCACGGCGTTTTCCAGATTCGGCTCCGGTTGCACGGTGCCAATCCCGGAATGCGCCAGCGCGATCACAAGATCGCAGCCAGCGGCCTTCAGCTCTTGCGACACGTGTCGTGCCGTGGACAGGATATCGTCGATGCGGACCTTTTGCTCTAGCCGGTGCGCCTCCCAGTTCGCAGTTTGCGGCGGCAGGGCTGAAAAAACGCCGATTTTGATCGGATATTCGCGGTCTCCGGCTTTCATGGTTCGGCTTAGCACTGCCTGCCTGCTCCAAGCACCGGGGCGGTCCAACCGGTGCGCGTTGCTGCATAAGACAGGGCAGTGGGATTGGCGCAGGATACGGTCCAGAACCTGCAAGCCGAAGCCGAAATCATGGTTTCCCAATCCGATGGCATCGTAATCCAGCGCTTCGAAAGCCTCCATCAGAGGATGACGGGTTTGGGTTTGTGTTTCGGCCCATTCCCCAATAGGCGTTCCCTGTAGTGAGTCCCCGTTATCCAGCAAGATGGTCATGGCATCTTTGGCCTCGGTTCGAGCTTGCCGGATCAGTGTGGCTGTACGGGTAAACCCAATCATGGGTTCCGGCGCATCCCGATAATAGTCAAACCCGGTCACATTCATATGTAGATCCGAGGTTCCCAAAATCCTGATCGTTGCGCTTAGAGAGGAAGGGGGATGTTGCAATACTCTACTTTTAGACGTTTTTGGTTAACCTATTTCAACAAAAAGAGTATTTGACGCAAGTTTCAAGGCAGAGTTTGAGTTGATCACATTGTCTCCTCAATTTCCCACGAGGCAGAAATGTCGTTGCAACGATCCGGCGCTCGTGGCAGCCCTGTGCCGACAACCTGAAGGGATTGCAATGAAATACGCGGAAACCGTGACGTTTGGCGGGTCGGGACTGGATCGCGCAGCACATCTGCGCAACGATCCCGAGGGGCTTGCGCAAGTCGCAAACGACCCGGATGCAAGATGCCTTATGTTGTGGCGCGGTAAGGTGCTGGTCGAGGGCGAAGCTCTGGATCGGCTGGCGTTGCTGCCGCTGACGCACGATCTGTTGCGCAATGGACCGGGCGGAATTGTTGAAGAACCAGTCTTTCTAGGTATTTCGGATCACGTTCCGCTGTTCGCTTTGGACATCTCGGGGTGGGACGCCGAGGGGCTGGACCTCTCCGAGGTTGGGGCATTCTTCGACCGTTCCCAGCAACAGCACCCCGCGTTGTCCATCGGGCATGTTTTTGTCGAATTGCGTCGGATCATGACCCGTCTGAACCCTCGGGATGCGGAGCTGGCGGCAACAGCCAAGGCGGTGATCGGCTGGCACGAGACGCACCGTTTCTGCGCCCGCTGCGGTGCCGCCAGTGATTTGGCGCAGGCGGGATGGCAGCGCAGCTGTCCGTCTTGCGGGGGTCAGCATTTCCCGCGCACGGACCCGGTTGTCATCATGCTGATCACGCATGGAGATTCGGTGCTGATGGGGCGGTCTCCAGGTTGGCCGGACGGGATGTATTCCCTGCTTGCGGGCTTTGTCGAACCCGGTGAAACGCTCGAGGCCGCCGTGCGCCGAGAAGTGATGGAAGAGGCCGGAGTACCTGTCGGAGCAGTCACTTATCTGTCCAGCCAACCCTGGCCCTTTCCCGCGTCGCTGATGTTTGGGTGTGCAGGTCTGGCGCTGTCACGCGATATTACAATCGACCCGATTGAAATCGAAGATGCCATCTGGGTCAGCAAGTCGGAAATGATGCAGGCCTTTGCTGGTGAACATCCGACATTGATGCCTGCGCGGAAGGGTGCCATCGCGCATTTTCTTTTGCAGCACTGGCTGGCGGATACGCTGGATTGACAGAATATTGGGGAATCAAAGGTAAGAGCCTCGGACACCATGCAATTCACAGCACATGAAGATATCGACGCACCCATCAACGCAGTGTTTGAAATGGTCGCTGATTTTGAACGTTTTGAGCGTATGGCAATGCGTCGCGGGATCGAAGTCAGACGCCTTTCGGGTCACATGGGTGTTGTGCCGGGCACCACATGGCAGGCGGATTTCAAGCTTCGTGGCAAGCCGCGTCGCGTCTCTATCGAGATGACCGAGTGTGATCCGCCAGCAAGGATGCAGTTCAACGCGGCAGGAAAGGGCGTAAGTGGTACGACGACGGTTGACTTCCTGGCCTTATCGCAACGCCGAACCCGGTTGAGTGTGGACCTGAGTCTGGCTGCAAAATCATTGCCTGCACGCCTGTTCCTGCAGTCTATCAGACTGGGAAAGTCACGCTTCAAACGACGTTTCCAATCACGGCTCAGCGAGTTCTCGAGAGAGATAGAAGAACGATATCATCACGGCTGAAACACCGATAACAAACGTTCATCTGCCTGACTAACCGCGCGGTTGCGCTGCCGGGTAAACGCCCAGAACTTCGACATTGGTGGTAAAGTGCTGCAGCTCGTCCATCGCCAGTTGCACGTTGCGGTCATCTGGATGGCCAACGATATCAGCGTAGAACTGGGTCGCCGTAAAGGATCCGTCGACCATATAGCTTTCCAGTTTGGTCATGTTGATACCGTTGGTCGCAAATCCGCCCATCGCCTTGTAAAGCGCCGCCGGAATATTCCGGACCTGAAAGACGAAGCTGGTGATCATCCCATTTTCGCCGCGCCGAGCGTCGTCCGCTTCGCGTGACATCACCAGAAAACGAGTGGTGTTGTCGTCGTTATCCTCGATATGGCGGGCCAGAACGTCCAAGCCGTAGATCTCTCCGGCCAATTCGCTGGCCAACGCCGCCGAGTGAACCTCGCCCTGTTCGGACACTTCGCGCGCGGCGCGGGCATTGTCTGGGCTGACGCGGCCACGGATGCCGTGTTGTTTCAGGAAGCCCGCGCATTGTGGCAGCAAGACTAGATGGGAATGCGCCTCGGTAACATCCTCCAGCGTCGCACCCGGAACGGCCAACAAGTTGATATGCACCCGCACGAAGGCCTCGTCGATAATGTGCAGCCCGCTATGGGGCAGCAAGCGGTGAATATCGGCCACTCGGCCGTAGGTCGTATTCTCAACCGGCAACATCGCAAGTTCGGCTTCACCTGACCGAACCGATTCGATCACATCCTCGAAGGTACGGCAGGGCAGGGCCTCCATATCGGGGCGCGCGTTGCGGCAAGCCTCGTGGCTATAGGCGCCGGGTTCCCCCTGAAATGCGATACGTTTGGTCATTTGGTCGATTCCGTGCAACAAGTTCCAAGATTGGGCGTTTAGTCGCGGTGTCTATACCTTGCCTCTTGTCAGGGGAAGCCTTAGACACCCCCAAGACAGCTAAATGGACTCGCGATCAATGTTCGACACGATGACAGTTACCAAGGCCGCCGCAGGCCTGTTTGGCACCTTCCTGGTGCTGCTTCTGGCCAAATGGGCCGCCGAAGGCCTGTACCATGCCGATGGTCATGGCGAGACGGCCTCTTACATCATTGAAACCGAAAGCTCTGGTGAAAGCGCCAACGCCGAAGAAGTGGTGTTCGAAGACCTGCTGGCCGCCGCCGATCCGGAAAAAGGCGCACGCGTTTTCCGCAAATGCACCGCTTGCCACAAACTGGAAGACGGAGCCAACGGAACCGGACCCTACCTTTACGCCGTTGTTGACCGCCCTGTTGCATCGGCCAAGGGTTTCAACGGCTATTCGGCTTCGATGCAAGCGCATGGTGGCAACTGGACACCAGAAGCACTGGATGCATTCCTCGAGCGCCCAAGTGCTTACATCTCGGGCACTTCGATGAGCTTTGCGGGTTTGAAAAAACCGCAAGAGCGCGCTGACCTGATTGCCTATCTGCAGACAATCGGCAACTGATCCAGTCCTTGGATATTCCAAAAATTGAAAGCCGCTGCTTTGTGCAGCGGCTTTTTTTTGTCTAAACAGAACTTCACAAAGCGCTCACGCATTCTAAACTTGAATCTGTCAGCGCTGGCCTTTTAGCCTTCGCGTACGAAAATAAAGACGACAACGATCCAGAGGATGAGCCACATGACACCCCTCCTGCCTGCACTGCGCGTTTCGAATATGCGACCTTGGGCGGCAGCATTGGGAATAGCGCTTGTTATGGGGGCAAGCAGCGGGGTCAGCGCCGCAGAAGAAAATGTGACGCGCAGCCATGGGTACTCTTATTTTGGTAATCTGGACTACCCGGCGGATTATCCGCATCTGGGTTATGTGAATCCCGAAGCCCCGAAGGGTGGCGAGCTGTCGCTGGCTGGATCAGGCACGTTCGACTCTCTGAACCCGTATTCGCGCAAAGGGCGTGCCGGTGCATTGACGACCCTGCAGTACGACTCGTTGATCGACAGCACCTCGGATAGTGTGGGTCAATACTATGGCCTGCTTGCGGAAAGTATGGAATATGACGAAGGCCGCAACTACGTGATCTTTCACATCCGGCCCGAAGCGACATTCTGGGACGGATCGCCAGTAACTGCCGAAGATGTGGTCTATAGCCACCGGCTGTTTATCGAACAGGGTCTTCCATCTTATGCGCAGGCCGTTGGCCGGATGGTCACCGGTGCCGAAGCATTGGATGATCATACGGTCAAGTTTACGTTCAGTCCCGAAGTGACACGGCGTGGGTTGATCGAAACGGTTGGCTCGACACCGGTGTTTTCGAAAGCGTGGTTCGAGGCCGATGAGAGCCGCCGCCTGGACGAACCGCGGCTTGAAGTTGCAGTTGGGTCGGGGCCGTACAAGCTGGATAGCTATGACATTAACCGCCGCATCGTTTACAAGCGGCGCGACGATTATTGGGGGCAGGATTTGCCGATCAATGTCGGGCGCAACAACTACGACACCATTCGGGTCGAGTATTTCGCCGACCAGACCGCCGCGTTCGAAGGGTTCAAGGCCGGCGAATATACAATGCGCATCGAAAGCGACCCCAAGCTTTGGGCTTCGGGATATGACTTTCCAAAGCTGACCCAAGGGTCGGTCGTTCGTGACGAGATTACGGATGGCAGCCCGCCGACGCCATCCGGTTTCGTGTTCAATCTGGGAAAGCCGCAGTTCGAGGATAAGAATGTCCGCAAAGCCATAGCGCTGGCCTTCAATTTCGAATGGGCCAATGAATCGCTGATGTTCGGTCTCAATTCACCGCGCAGCTCGTTTGTGCAGGGTACTCATCTCGAAGCGACAGGCGCACCAGAAGGGGCTGAGCTTGCCTTCCTCGAGGCGCTGGGCGACGTTGTGCCGGCCGAAGTCCTGAGCGAACCTGCCTTGGTTACTCATGAATCCAATTCGGCGCGCCTGAATGATCGTCGAAATCTGCGCAAGGCTTCGAAGTTGCTGGACGAGGCCGGTTGGCCGGTTGGTGACGGCAATCTGCGGCGCAACGCTGAAGGGCAGACGCTGAAGGTTAACATCCCTTACGCCTCAAGCATTCCCACATCGACGGCCACGATGATCGAGACTTTCGTTCAGAACCTGCAGGCGATTGGCGTGGATGCCTCGGCCGAGAAGGTCGATCCGTCACAGTTCACACTGCGCCGTCGTGAGCGCGACTACGACATGGTTTATTCGAACCGGTATGGGTCGTTTTTGTCGACGGGCGGCGGTCTTAGCCAGATGTACGGTTCGGAAGAAGCCGCCTTTAGCCTGTTCAACCCAGCGGGTTTGGCCAGTCCTTTGGTTGACGCGGTCATCGAATCCTCCTTCGATACGACAAATCAGGAAGAACAAGACGCAGCACTTATGGCATTGGACCGTGTCCTGAGGTATGAGTTCTTTATCATCCCTGACGGTTATGTCGCGGACTACTGGACGGCTTACTACGACATGTACGAATACCCTGAAAACCTGCCGCCTTTCACGCTCGGTTATCTGGATCTTTGGTGGGTAAACCCTGAAAAAGAGGCTGACCTGAAGGCAAAAGGCGCACTGCGTTAACATGGGCGCCTATATTCTAAGACGCCTGTTGCTGGTTATTCCGACCCTTCTGGGCATCATGATTGTCAATTTCACGCTGGTTCAGTTCGTGCCCGGTGGACCGATCGAACAGATCATTGCTCAAATCGAAGGGCAGGGTGACGTCTTTGCCGGTTTTGCAGGCAGTGGTGACGCCGGAGCGGCCGCTGAACCCGCCGGAGGGGCCTTTGACGACAAATACGTCGGCGCCCGCGGCCTTCCGCCTGAATTCATCGCCGAGCTTGAGAAAGAGTTTGGGTTCGACAAACCGCCGGTCGAGCGGTTTCTGTCTATGATGGGCAACTACCTGACACTGGATTTTGGCGAGAGCTATTTCCGGTCGATCAGTGTGATCGATCTGGTGTTGGAAAAGATGCCCGTGTCGATCTCGCTGGGTCTTTGGTCGACCCTGATTGCCTATCTGGTCTCGATTCCGCTGGGCATTCGCAAGGCCGTCAAGGACGGATCGCGGTTTGATACCGTGACCAGCGGGGCGATTATTGTTGCCTATGCCATACCCGGTTTCCTGTTCGCGATCCTGTTGCTGGTACTTTTTGCAGGTGGGTCCTACTGGCAGATATTCCCGCTGCGGGGGCTGACCTCGGACAATTGGGACAGCCTTAGCCTGTTCGGAAAGATTACGGACTATTTCTGGCACATCGCTTTGCCGATCATAGCCCTTACGATTTCGGCTTTTGCGACGCTGACGCTGCTGACCAAGAACTCGTTTCTGGACGAGATCAAAAAACAATACGTCATGACCGCCCGCGCCAAGGGACTGAGCGAGCGGAAGGTGCTGTATGGCCATGTTTTCCGCAACGCGATGCTAATCGTGATCGCCGGTTTTCCAGCCGTGTTCATCGGTGTGTTCTTTGGTGGCTCGATCATTATCGAGACGATCTTCTCGCTGGATGGTCTGGGCAGACTTGGTTTTGAGGCCGCCGTGGCACGCGATTATCCGGTGATCTTTGGCACCTTGTTTATCTTTGGCCTGATGGGGCTGGTTGTGGGCATCATCAGTGACCTGATGTATGTGCTGGTCGACCCGCGCATCGACTTTGAAAAGCGCGAGGGGTAAATGGCTCTTTCTCCGCTCAATCAGCGCCGCTGGCGCAACTTCCGCCGCAATGGCAGGGCCTTCTGGTCACTGATCATCTTTTCGATCCTGTTCGGCCTGTCGCTATTTGCCGAGTTCATCGCCAATGACAAGCCGATCCTTTTGAAGTACCGGGGCGAATTCTACACGCCGATCTTCAATTTCTACGCCGAAACGGAGTTCGGAGGAGATTTCCAGACCGAGGCGATCTATCGCGACCCCGAGGTCATGTGCCTGATCGACAGCGGCGGGATTGAAGACTGTTTCGACGACCCCGAAGGCATCATCGAACAGATCGAGGCCGGCACCTATGAAGCTGACGGGTTCGAACGCGGCTGGGCAATCTGGCCGCTGATCCCCTATTCCTTTAACACCAGCGTGGATCGTGCAGGTGCCGCGCCGCTGCCGCCCAATGGGCAGAACCTGCTGGGCACCGATGATACCAAGCGCGATGTGCTGGCGCGGGTGATTTATGGTTTCCGTTTGTCCATTCTGTTCACGCTAATGGTAACTGGCGCTGCCAGCATTGTCGGTATCTTTGCGGGGGCCATTCAGGGCTTCTTTGGCGGTTGGCTGGACCTGATATTTCAGCGTGTGATTGAGATCTGGTCAGCGACGCCCTCGCTCTATGTCATCATCATCATGTTTGCGGTGTTGGGGCGAAGTTTCTGGCTGCTGGTGATCCTGATGATCCTGTTCAGTTGGACGGGCTTGGTCGGTGTCGTCCGGGCTGAATTCCTGCGGGCGCGAAACTTGGAATACGTACGCGCCGCACGGGCGCTGGGCGTGGGCAACATGACGATCATGTTCCGTCATATGCTGCCCAATGCCATGGTGGCGACGCTGACCTTCATGCCGTTCATCGTGACAGGTACAATTGGCGGTTTGGCCTCGCTGGATTTCCTTGGCTTCGGCCTGCCGTCCTCGGCCCCATCACTGGGCGAGCTGACCTTGCAGGCGAAACAGAACCTGCAGGCCCCGTGGTTGGCCTTTACCGCGTTTTTCACCTTTGCCATCATGCTGTCGCTTCTGGTCTTCATCTTCGAAGGCGTCCGCGATGCGTTTGATCCCAGAAAGACCTTCTCATGAGCCTTTTGGATGTGAACAACCTGAAGGTCTCGTTCAAGCAGGACGGTCAGGTCTCGGCGGCGGTCAAGGGCGTGTCCTTTACCGTTGATCGTGGGGAAACCGTGGCTTTGGTGGGCGAATCCGGGTCGGGCAAATCGGTGACGGCGCTGTCCACGGTGTCGTTGCTGGGCGACAGTGCGATCGTTGAAGGTTCGGTCAGGTATGACGGCGATGAAATGATCGGAGCGTCAGAGGACAAGTTGATGGATGTGCGTGGAAACGACATCAGCTTTATCTTCCAGGAACCGATGACCTCGCTGAACCCGCTGCATACGATTCAGAAACAGATGGCGGAATCGCTGGCGCTGCATCAGGGCGTTACTGGGGATGCTGCACGAGACCGGATTGTGGAACTGCTGACCAAGGTGGGCATCCGTGATCCGCGTGACCGGCTGGACAGCTATCCGCATCAGTTGTCAGGCGGACAGCGGCAACGTGTGATGATCGCCATGGCGCTGGCCAACAAGCCCGATATTCTGATCGCGGATGAACCCACAACGGCTCTGGACGTGACCATTCAGGCGCAAATCCTTGAACTGCTGGCCGAGCTGCAGAAATCCGAAGACATGGGGATGCTGTTCATCACCCATGACCTTGGCATCGTGCGCCGCATAGCCGACCGGGTCTGCGTGATGAAAGACGGTGAGATTGTCGAGACCGGCGTCACGACCGAGATTTTTGACAACCCCCAACACCCCTATACGCGCAAACTGCTGGGCGCCGAGCCCTCGGGCCAGCCTGATCCGGTGGCGTCGGATGCCGAAGAGGTTGCACGGACAGATCACCTGAAGGTCTGGTTCCCGATCCAGCGCGGATTTCTGAAACGCACCGTTGGGCATGTGAAAGCGGTTAATGACGCCACGCTCAGCGTACGCGCGGGTGAGACGCTGGGGATCGTCGGCGAAAGCGGCTCGGGTAAGACGACGCTGGCGCTGGCGATCATGCGGCTGATCGCGTCCGAAGGCGGGATTACTTTCCGCGATCAAGATGTGCGCCGCTGGTCCACGCGGGAATTGCGACGGTTGCGCAAGGATATGCAGATCGTGTTTCAAGACCCGTTCGGCAGCCTCAGCCCTCGGATGACCTGTATGCAGATCATTGCCGAGGGGCTGGCCATTCATAAGGTCGACCCGCACCGCGCACCGCGTGATCTGGTGGCCGAGGTGATGACCGAAGTGGGCCTCGACCCCGCCGCAATGGACCGATATCCCCACGAATTCTCAGGCGGGCAGCGTCAACGGATCGCCATCGCGCGCGCCATGGTGCTGCGGCCCAAGCTGTTGGTTCTGGACGAACCGACCAGCGCGCTGGACATGACGGTTCAAGTTCAGATCGTTGATCTGTTGCGCGATCTGCAGCGCAAATACGGACTGGCCTATCTATTCATCAGCCACGACCTGAAAGTCGTACGCGCCATGTCCCACAACGTGATCGTCATGCGCAACGGCGATGTGGTCGAGATGGGCACGGCTAAGGATTTGTTCGAGAACGCGCAGACGGACTATACCCGCGAGCTGATTGCGGCGGCGGGCTGATCCCAGCCCGCTCCTTGTTTACGCGCTGGCTTTCTCCTTGGCGGCCGGTTTTGGCACCGGGCCGCGCAGTTCCTCATAGTGATCAAAGCTCAGCTTGACCCAGCCGGTGCCGCGCGTGGCGCTGGCCAGGGTGCGGTGCAGCTCATCCTGCGCTACGGCGGGAAGCTGGGCATTGAATATTTCCCAACCCGAGGCGTTTGGATTGCCCTCAAACCCAAGAACTTGCCCCTGTAGTGAACTGATTGTGGGCACCAGATCGCCCACGAAATCCGAGGGCAGGTGAATCTCCGCACTCAGGATCGGTTGCAGCACCACGGGCTTGGCTTGGGGCAGCGCCTCGCGGACTGCGTTCTTGCCTGCCGTGCGGAAGGCATAATCGGAACTGTCGACGTTGTGGTGCTTGCCATCGCTCAGCGTGACTTTGACATCAACCACGGGAAAGCCTTCGGGCCCCTGTTCCAGCGCGTCTTTGGCCCCATGTTCGACCGAGGGGATATAGTTGCGCGGGACCGCGCCGCCTTTGACCACCTCTTCGAACTGGAACCCCGCCCCGCGTGGCATTGGCGCGACTGAGATCACCACGTCGGCAAACTGCCCTGCGCCGCCCGACTGTTTGCGGTGACGGTGGCGATGTTCGACGGGTGCTCGGATCGTCTCGCGATAGGCGGTTTCGACGGTGTCGGTGGCGATCTCGATCCCGAAATCCTCGGCCAGCTTCGCCGTCACGCGGCGCATATGCTGTGGGCCTTGCGAGCCTAGAACGGCGTGGCCGGTCAGGTCGTCTTGTCCCAGATGTAGGCCGGGGTCGATCTCGATCAGACGCGACAGGGCGTTGGACAGGCGCACGTCGTCGCGCTCATGCGCGGGTGAGACGACCTGACGGTGCCCCGCCGGGTGCGACGAGGCCCATTCGGGCAGCGGTGTCGCGCCTTTGCTGTCATAGATGTTGCCGGGGTTCAGGTGATCGGATTTGACCGCCAGTCCGATCTGCCCGGCGGGCAGGTCCGCGATCTGGGTCTTGGCGTCCAGCGTGGTCAGATTGCCGACGGTCTCACCGCCCAATGCCTCATGCGCTTTGACGCCGTCACCTAGGCCCCGCAGGACGACGATCTTGCCGATATGCTTTTTCACATCCGCAAATCCTGCGATGGCGCGGGCGTTCTCGGCAGCCTCGTCCCGGTCGGCAGCGATGTCGAACTCGGGGGCCTCATGCCGTAGGGCTTTCATCAGGCGGGTCAGTCCGTTGCCATGGCTGGCCGCGCCCAGACAGGCAGGGATCAGCTGGTGGTTCTGTAGGACCTGCGCGGCCAGATCGTAAATCTCACCACTGGGGGGCTGTTTGTCTTCGATCAGTTGTTCCAGCAGGTGATCGTCGAAATCCGACAGCGTTTCCAGCAGTTCGGTGCGGGCCTCTTGTTCGCGATCCTCGACCGATTGCGGCAGTTCGATCAGGGCGGAGGGCTGGCCCTCTTGGTATTTCCACGCCCGTTCCGAAATCAGATCGACCGCACCAACAATCGTGTCACCTTCGCGGATTGGCACCTGTCGCAAGGCGATGTGATGGGTGCAATAGGTTTGCAGCGCCGAGATGATGTCGCGGATGCGGCCATTGGGGCTGTCCATGCGGTTGATGAACAGGAAACAGGGGATGCCGGCCTCTTCGACCAGGCGCAGATAGGGGGCGCAGAGGACGGCCGCGTTGGGATCAGGTGGAACGACCACGACCGCCGCGTCCGAGATCGCCATGGCTGGCCCAACATAGGCCAGGTTATCGCCGCCCCCGTTGACGTCGATGGCGCACCAGGGTTCATCCAGGTAAGAAAAACCGTGCAAATGCACGGTCCCGGACACGTCGAATGTGGTGGGCCGCCCGTCGAGGCGGCTGATGGCCTCGACCAGAGTGGTTTTGCCCGATTGGCTGGGGCCGAGGACGGTGAAAACGCGCATGGGTGCTGTCCCTCTTTCAGGTTGCAGATATACCTGCACGAAAAGGGCTGTCCGGCGCGGTTGCGTCGGTAATAGCTGTCTGCGAATTCGCCTGCCTCGGGGTGCGATTGCACCCCCTGAGTGTGGAGAAAACCAGAGGCCTGCGTCAAGCCCCTGTGCGGGTTGGGGGTCGGCAGGCCGTGAACCCGGCCCGCCGGAAAGAGGTCAGATCGCCGAGCTGTGGCCTGCCTTGCTCAGGTCATAGGCGTCAAAGCTGCGAGCGATCATGCGGGTCAGGGCGCGGGCCTCTTGCGGGATGTAAAGGCCATCCTCGGTGATGCGCAGCAGCCCGTCAAAGGCGACATTGGCATCCGCATACATGCCCTGCAATTCGGCGACAGTGATATCATGGTCACGCAGAATCTCGGCCGTGTTGATCTGAAAATCGCACATCAACGCCTCGATCAAGCGCGCGCGCAGTACGTCCTGACCTTTAAACAGGTGTCCGCGCGAGGTTGAGAATCGCCCCTCTCGGACGGCCTTGGTATGAGCCGACGTGGCGGGCGCGTTCTGCGCATAGCCCTGCGGAAAGCGCGAGATCGAGCTGGCCCCGATACCAATCAGAACCTCGGCCTGATCGTCGGTATAGCCCTGGAAATTGCGCTTGAGCTTACCGGCGTTCAACGCGCGGGTCAGGCCGTCTTCCTGCGTGGCGAAGTGGTCGATGCCGATTTCGGCGTAATTGTCCCACATGAACAGACGGCGGGCGGTGTCGAACAGGTCCAGCCTCTGTTCCGGTGTGGGCAGCGCGTCCGAGGGGATCATTTGCTGCCGTTTGGCCATCCACGGCACATGCGCATAGCCATAAAGCGCCACGCGATCGGGGTTGAGCGACAGCAGTTTCTGCACGCTTTCCGTCATCCGGGTCTTGGTCTGATGCGGCAGACCATAGAGGATATCGGCGTTCAAGCTGGTGATGCCGCGTTCGCGGATCATGTCCACGGCCTTGCGCGTGGTGTCATAGCTTTGGATGCGGCCGATGGTCTTCTGTATCTCGTCGTCGAAATCCTGCACCCCGATTGAGGCGCGGTTCATCCCGGCCTCGGCCAAGGCATCCAAACGTGCCTCGTCAATCTCGTTGGGGTCGATCTCGACCGAGAATTCGGCGTTCGGCCCCAAAGGCACCACGTCCAGAATTCGCGCCGCCAGTTCGCGCATCAGATCCGCGTTCAGCAAGGTCGGCGTACCGCCGCCCCAATGCAGGCGAGACAGGGTCACGCCCTGGGGCAAGCGCGCAGCCAGCAGGTCCAGCTCGGCTTTGAGGACATCCACATAGGCGATGACCGGATTGTCCGTTTGGGTGCCTTGCGTCCGGCAGGCGCAGAACCAGCATAGCCTGCGGCAGAAAGGAACGTGGATATACAACGAGATCTCGCTGCCAGGTGTGATGCCGGAAATCCAGTCTCCAAAAAGCTCTGACCCTACGTCATTGCTGAAGTGGGGGGCGGTGGGATAGCTTGTGTAACGCGGGACTTTCGCGTCAAATAGTCCAAGCCGTGCCAGTTGTGGTTTTACTATCATAACGGTACGGTTAGAGGACGCCACGAACAGATGCTTTGATAGAGATCAAGTGGAAGCGCGCATGACACCCACATTCAAGATCGACCATACGAACTGTGCAGACTGCCCGATCCGACATCGGGCCGTGTGTGCCCATTGCGATGCTGATGAGCTGGAAGAGCTTGAAAGCATTAAGTATTATCGCAGTTTCGAGGCCGGTCAGACTGTCATATGGTCCGGCGATCAGATGAATTTTGTTGGCTCGGTCGTGTCGGGGATTGCGTCTTTGACGCAGACGATGGAAGACGGGCGCACTCAGATGGTCGGACTGTTGCTGCCAAGCGATTTCGTCGGGCGCCCGGGGCGCGAATCAGCGCCTTACGATGTGCAGGCGACCACAGATGTTGTCATGTGTTGCTTCCGGAAAAAGCCTTTCGAAGAACTGATGAACACCACGCCGCACATCGCGCATCGGTTGCTGCAGATGACGCTTGACGAACTGGACGCGGCCCGCGAATGGATGCTGGTGCTGGGGCGCAAGACCGCGCGCGAGAAGATCGCGAGCCTGCTGTCGATCATCGCGCGCCGCGATGCCTCAATCAACCAAAAAGGGGGGGCCATCGTCTTCGACCTGCCGCTGACCCGCGAGGCGATGGCCGATTACCTTGGCCTGACGCTGGAAACGGTCAGCCGTCAGATCTCGGCGCTCAAAAAAGATGAGGTCATCCTGTTGGAAGGCAAGCGCCACGTGACGATCCCCGATATGGGCCGCCTTATGGAAGAGGCGGGTGACGACTCGGATGGTGGCTTTCTGGTCTGACGCCTTTCAGTGCGCCAGAAAGACCGGAACCGAGGATTGTTCCAACATGTTGCGAGTTGCGCCGCCAAGAATGGCTTCGCGGAAGCGCGAGTGGCCGTAAGCCCCCATGACGATCATGTCAGCCTGAGTATCCACAGCGTGACGGTTCAGGATATCTGATACCCGTGGCATGGTTTTGCTGAGAACATCGATTTCACACTTGACCCCATGGCGCGATAGCATCTGTGACAGCATCCCGCCGGGGTCCGAACGATCCGGGCCATGCCGAGGCGGGTCAATTACAACGATACGCACTTGGGTTGCCGCAATAAGGAAAGGCAAAGCCCGGCGAATGGCGCGCATGGCCTCGACACTTTCATTCCAGCCGATCAAAATGGTGCCGGGCTTGCTGAAGATTTTAGCCGAGTCCGGAACAATTAACACAGGGGTGTGCCCTTCGAACATCGCGGCTTCGACAATGGGTTCCGCTTCGACGCCGCGGTTTTCACCGTAGGGCTGCGGCAAAACGACAAGGTCGGAAAACCGGGCGCGATGCGCAACATGTCGCCCCAAATCGGCGATTTGCGCAACACCGGATTCGGCAGACCATCGCACTCCTGACTTGGTAAAGAAGTCTTTTGCGAATGCCAGAATCTCTTCGGCTTCAGCATTGGCCCGGTTTAGGGTTTCCTGAAGAATCAAAGCGTTAGCGCCCGCATAATAATACCCTGTCTGGCTGCGGTCGACGCCAAGACACAGTGCTTCAGCATGCGCGTCCTGAGCTGTAGCCAGCGCCACGACCTGTGCAAGTGCCGAGTCAGATTGCGTGGTTTCTGTCATAACAGTGAGGAGAGATTTGTAAGCCATGTTGACCTCGTGCTTACGGGCCGGTTCCCTGCGACGTTCCAGCCCATTCGTTTCCTCAGCATTGTCATAGTATGCGGAGCTCTGTCTTGACACAGATCAAAGCAGTTTGAGCAGCTGTCGTAGAAAACAGCAGCCAGTCAAATGGGTCTCGCGACACCAAAGAATCGCGCGGGGCATGGCAAAGGGACGCAATATGTCAAATTATATCAAGCTGATCGTGCTTGGTGTGATTGCGGTATTCGCCGCGATCGCAACCAATTATGCACGCGATTTGGCGTATCAGGTGCATGCAATTCTGGTGATGTTTATCGCCGGCGGTTTGTTCATCTGGACGCTGAGAAACACGGATGAGCCAGAGACTTTCGTGGATCATTCCGGTGAGTACATGGATGGGGTGATCCGCTATGGCGTGATAGCAACCGCCTTTTGGGGGGTGATCGGTTTCGTCGCAGGAACCTTTATCGCGTTCCAGTTGGCCTTTCCGGCGCTGAACTTTGAATGGGCGCAGGGTTATCTGAACTTTGGCCGTTTGCGTCCGCTGCACACCTCGGCAGTGATTTTTGCATTTGGTGGTAACGCACTGATAGCGACCTCATTCTACGTGGTGCAACGCACCAGCGCCGCGCGCTTGTGGGGTGGCAATCTGGCGTGGTTCGTGTTCTGGGGCTATCAGCTGTTCATCGTTCTGGCTGCAACCGGCTATGTTCTGGGTGGCACGCAATCCAAAGAATATGCCGAACCCGAATGGTATGTTGACCTGTGGCTGACCATCGTCTGGGTCGCCTATCTGGCCGTGTATCTGGGCACCGTGATCAAGCGGAAAGAGCCGCATATCTACGTGGCCAACTGGTTCTACCTGGCCTTTATCGTGACCGTGGCAATGCTGCACGTGGTGAACAACATCACCATCCCGGTCAGCATCTGGGGTTCGAAATCGGTCATCGTCTGGTCGGGCGTGCAAGACGCCATGATCCAGTGGTGGTACGGCCACAATGCTGTGGGCTTCTTCCTGACTGCAGGTTTCCTGGGCATGATGTATTACTTCATCCCGAAACAGGCCGAGCGTCCGGTTTTCAGCTACAAACTGTCGATCATCCACTTCTGGGCACTGATCTTCTTGTATATCTGGGCTGGTCCGCACCACCTGCACTATACCGCCCTACCGGATTGGGCTTCGACGCTGGGTATGGTGTTCTCGGTCGTGCTGTGGATGCCGTCCTGGGGTGGTATGATCAACGGTCTGATGACGCTCTCGGGCGCATGGGACAAGCTGCGCACCGATCCAGTGATCCGTATGATGGTAATCTCGGTCGGCTTCTACGGCATGTCCACGTTTGAGGGTCCGATGATGTCGATCCGCGCTGTGAACTCGCTGTCTCACTACACCGACTGGACCATTGGTCACGTGCACTCGGGCGCGCTGGGCTGGAACGGCATGATCACCTTTGGTGCGCTGTACTTCCTGGTTCCCGTCCTGTGGAAGCGCGAGCGTCTGTATTCGCTGCAGATGGTCAGCTGGCACTTCTGGCTCGCCACGATCGGCATCGTTCTGTACGCCGCGTCGATGTGGGTCACTGGTATCATGGAAGGCCTGATGTGGCGCGAAGTGGATGCCAACGGCTTCCTGGTGAACTCGTTCGCTGACACCGTGGCTGCTAAGTTCCCGATGTATGTGGTGCGTGCTCTGGGTGGCGTGATGTTCGTCGCTGGTGCCGTGATCATGTGCTACAACCTGTGGATGACTGTGCGGAAAGCGCCGGCCAAAGAGGCCAGCCTGTCCGTCGCGGTCCCGGCTGAATAAGGAGGGCCGGAGCAATGGCAATTCTCGACAAACATAAGATCCTCGAGACCAACGCGACCCTCCTGCTGGTATTCAGCTTTTTGGTCGTGACCATCGGTGGCATCGTGCAGATCACCCCGCTGTTCTATCTTGAGAACACCATCGAGAAGGTGGAGGGCATGCGCCCTTACACCCCTCTCGAAATGGCAGGGCGTGAAATCTACATTCGCGAAGGCTGCTATGTCTGCCACAGCCAGATGATCCGCCCCATGCGGGACGAGGTTGAGCGCTATGGTCACTACTCATTGGCGGCTGAATCGATGTATGATCACCCGTTCCAGTGGGGCTCCAAGCGGACCGGTCCTGATCTGGCCCGTGTGGGAGGCCGCTATTCGGACCAGTGGCATGTGGACCACCTGCGTGATCCGCAGTCGGTTGTTCCAGAATCGGTGATGCCGAAATACGGCTTCCTCGAAAACCGTAAGCTGGACGGCAAGTATATCGGTGACATCATGCAGGCGAACGCCGTTGTCGGCACGCCTTACACCGAGGACATGCTGGCCAATGCCGAGGCTGACTTCCGCGCGCAGGCCGATCCCGACAGCGACTATGACGGGCTGCTTGAGCGCTATGGCGACAAGGTCAGCGTACGTAACTTCGACGGTCAGCCAGAACTGACCGAAGCGGATGCGTTGGTGGCTTATCTACAGATGCTGGGCACGCTGGTCGATTTCTCGACCTTCACCCCGGACGCAAGCCGCTAAGGAGGGCGTTATGGAAGAATACACACTCCTCAGACAGTTCGCGGATAGCTGGATGCTGCTGCTGTTGTTCACTTTCTTCATTGGCATCGTGGTGTGGGTTTTCCGCCCCGGTTCCAGCAAGGAATACAACGACACCGCCAACATCCCCTTCCGGCATCAAGACAAACCCGCCGAATCCAAGGAGGCGCGGCCATGAGCAAGACACCTGATAAACAGCCGGGCGATCCGAATACCACGGGTCACAGCTGGGACGGTATCGAAGAATTCGACAATCCGATGCCTCGCTGGTGGCTGTGGACTTTTTACGCCTGTATCTTCTGGGGCGTGATCTACACCATCATGTATCCGGCATGGCCGCTGGTTCAATCGGCAACCGCTGGTGTTGTTGGCTGGTCCTCGCGCGGGGAAGTGCAGCAGGATATCGTGTCCTTCGAAGAAGCCAACGCGCCTTGGAATGCGCGGCTGGTAGAAACGCCGCTTGAGGAAATCTCGGCGGACGCCGAATTGCAGCAATACGCTGTGAACTCGGGTGGTGCCGTATTCCGCACCTGGTGTGCGCAGTGCCACGGCTCGGGCGCGCAGGGGGCCACCGGCTTCCCGAACCTTCTGGATGACGCCTGGCTTTGGGGCGGTTCGCTTGAGGATATCGAATATACCGTTGCCTATGGTATCCGGAATGAAGAAAGCGACGATGCGCGCTATTCCGAGATGCCGGCCTTTGGCGAGCTTCTTGAAAAGGATGAGATCACTCAGGTCGTTCAGTACGTGATGTCCCTGACCAACGCCCAGTCGGATGACGCAGCGGCTGAAGCCGGTAAGGTTGTCTTCGAAGACAATTGCGCGGCCTGCCACGGCGAAGACGGCAAAGGCGATGTCTTCCAGGGCGCGCCGAACCTGACCGACGCGATCTGGTTGTACGGCGGCAGTGAAGAGGCTTTGACCGAGACGGTCACCTACAGCCGCTTCGGCGTTATGCCTCCGTGGGAAAACCGCCTGACTCAGGCGCAAATCCGCGCCGTGACCGCTTATGTCCACCAGCTGGGTGGCGGTCAGTAAGGCGAAAAGAATACCTCCGGACGGTTCGCCGTCCGAAGGTTGAAGCACCGGCTGTTCCATCTGTTCGCGCGTTTCCAGAACAGCCGGTGCTGACTTTTTAGACTACCGACGAAAAAAGGTGTGGTCCAGACTCACCTTTTCGCGCGCATCGCTTTTTTGTTTCCACCAATGCCCGTCCGGCAACCAATTCTGACGGTGTTCCTTTTCTTGCTGATTGCGGTCCATGCTTTGGGTCGCGGTCATGAAACTGCGCGCTAGGATCGAAAGCATTTTTGTACTCCTTTGCTGTTTGTAGCTTATTTGAGGATTGCCCTGTGGGCCCGAAAATGCGACTCAATTACCTTGTCAATGTGTAAGTAAGGCTTACAGATGGATTGGATGAAGATGCCGCCCCTTGCGGCGCTCAGGGCTTTTTCTGCCTTTGCGGAAACGGGCAATGTGGTGCAGGCGGGTTCGATGTTGAATGTCAGCCACGCTGCAATCAGCCAGCAGCTGCGGGCGTTGGAAAAGCACTTAGGTACCAGCCTTCTGGACCGGTCGGGCAAGTCGATGGTTCTAACACCCGAGGGTGAGCATCTGGCCCAAGCTTTACACCTTGGGTTTCGTGCCATTGGCGCGGCAGTGACCGATCTGGTGCAATCGGGCCTTGATCGACCGGTTCATGTTTCTCTAACCCCGTCTTTCGCTGCATCGTGGCTGATGCCAAGGCTGCCGGCTTTTCAGGCGGAACATCCGGATATTGATTTGGCGTTGGACCCTACCCCAAAGCTCGTGACTCTCGGGCCTGGAGGGGTGGATGTGGCTCTCCGTTATGGAGCGGGAGGTTGGCCCGGAGTGACATCCGAGCTTTTACTGCCAAGCCCGATTACCATAGTGGCCGCGCCTTCATTGCTAGGGGACAAGACGGACTGGACTGCTGCCGAGTTAAGTCAGCTGCCTTGGCTAGAAGAGTTCGGGACCACTGAAGCAACGACATGGCTTGCTGGACAAGGAGTAGAGCACGGCCCCCGTGCCGGGCGAATTGCATTGCCCGGAAACCTGCTGCTGGACGGGCTCCGCGCGGGTCAGGGCGTCACGGTGACGGCGCGGCATTTTGTCGAATCCGACATCGCCGATGGACGGCTGGTCGAACTGTTCTGCCAGCCGGGCAACAGCGGATATCATATTGTAACCACTGAAAATTCTATGCGTCCGGCGGTCAGAACCTTCGTGTCCTGGCTGCGGCGGCAATCCGGTCGCATGTGACAAAAGGTGTCTGCACGATGCGCTTTTGACCCATGTCAAAGAGCTTATCTGTGTGATCTGGGACAAGACACAAAAAATAAAGCCAAATCTGGAGCCAGCTCGTGAGCGATTCCGACCCCGCCCCCAGCCTATATGCTGCAAGGGAGCCTATTTTCCCCCGTCGTGTATCCGGCCCGTTCAGAAACCTGAAATGGATCATCCTCGCGGTTACTCTGGGGATCTACTACATCACTCCGTGGATCAGATGGGACCGTGGCCCCAGCCTGCCGGATCAGGCAGTGCTGCTGGATCTGGCAAACCGCCGGTTCTATTTCTTCTGGATCGAAATCTGGCCGCACGAGTTCTATTTCGTGGCCGGTCTGTTGATCATGGCCGGTTTGGGCCTGTTCCTGTTCACCTCGGCTTTGGGGCGCGTGTGGTGCGGTTATGCCTGTCCACAGACGGTGTGGACCGACCTCTATATTCTTGTGGAGCGCTGGATCGAGGGCGACCGAAATGCCCGCCTGCGCTTGCATCGTCAGGAAAAGATGGATTTGCGCAAGGCGCGTCTGCGGGTCACGAAGTGGGTGGTTTGGCTCCTGATTGGTCTCGCGACCGGCGGGGCATGGGTGTTTTACTTTGCCGATGCGCCCACATTGCTGCGCGATCTGGTGACTGGGAATGCGCATCCCGTGGCCTATACGACCGTGTTGATTCTGACCGGCACCACCTTTTTGTTTGGCGGCTTCGCGCGCGAACAGATTTGTATCTATGCCTGCCCGTGGCCGCGTATTCAGGCCGCAATGATGGACGAGGATACTCTGGTCGTGGGCTACCGCGAATGGCGGGGCGAGCCGCGCGGCAAAGGCAAGCGCACAGCGGATTCCGAGCTTGGCGATTGCATCGACTGTATGGCCTGCGTCAATGTCTGCCCGGTGGGGATCGACATCCGTGATGGCCAGCAGTTGGAATGCATCACCTGCGCGCTGTGCATTGACGCCTGTGACGACATGATGGCCAAGATCGGCAAACCGCGCGGTCTGATCGACTATATGGCGCTGAGCGACGAAACCCGCGAACGCGCTGGTCAGCCGCCCAAGAACATCTGGAAGCACATTCTGCGCCCGCGGACCATCATGTATACGGCCATGTGGTCGGCGGTGGGCTTTGCGCTGCTGTTCGCGTTGTTCATCCGCTCGGAAATCGACCTGACCGTCGCGCCTGTGCGGAACCCGACCTTTGTGACCCTGTCTGACGGGACGATCCGCAACACCTACGACGTTCGGCTGCGCAATAAGCATGGCGAGGATCGCTTGTTCAAATTGTCGCTGACCGGCGATCCGGCCATGCGGATCGTGATTGAGGGCACGAATCTTGATACAGTGAATGTCACAGCCGATACTGCCCAGCTTGAGCGCGTCTATATCGTTGCGCGTAAAGAGACTGGTCCAGCGGCAGAGGATGTGACGCCTGTGCGCATATGGGTCGAAGACCTGCAAAGCGGTGAGCGCGCCTATAAAGACACGACCTTCAACGGACGAGGGCAGTAAGATGGCAGAACGTCAATTCACCGGAAAACACGCGCTGGCCGTGTTTGTTGGGGCCTTCAGTGTGATCATCGCCGTCAATCTGGTGCTGGCCTACAGTGCTGTGAAGACCTTTCCGGGGCTTGAGGTTAAAAACTCCTACGTGGCCAGTCAGGAGTTTAACGAACGCCTGCAGGAACAGCAGGCTCTGGGTTGGGAGATTCGGGCCGAGGTTTCCGGCGGATTGCTGATCCTGCATATCACCGACAAGACCGGTGCGCCGGTTCAGGTGGCCGAGCTGCAGGCCGTCGTGGGTCGGGCCACTCATGTCAAAGAGGATTTCGCTCCCGATTTCACCTTTGACGGCATCGCCTATGCAACGCCCGCGTCGCTGGGCAAGGGCAACTGGAACATCCGTCTGGTTGCCAAAGACCATAGCGGAGCGGAATTCGCACAGCGCGTACCGCTCTATGTGAAGGGGTAGGGGACTGTGGCGCAGATGAGTTCCGGTACGGCGGCTTGTCCGGGTTGTATCGCAGCCCCAGCAGAACCGGCACGGTCGATCCCTCAGGACGTACAGATCGCGCTGTCGTTGCCAGGTATCCATTGCTCGGCTTGTATCTCGACGGTCGAGCGTGCGCTGAACGCCACGCCCGGCGTCGAGGATGCGCGCGTCAACCTGACCCTGAAACGCGCCATGATCAAAGCCGCGCCCGATCTGCGCGCCGCCGATCTGATCCCTGTGCTGGAAAACGCGGGCTTTGAGGCGCATGAGCTGGACCCCGGCGCCCTGTCCGCCACGCAGGCTGACAAGGCGGGGCGTGATCTGCTTATGCGGCTGGCGGTGGCCGGGTTTGCCTCGATGAACGTGATGCTGCTGTCGGTCTCGGTCTGGTCCGGGGCAGCGGATGCAACGCGGGACATGTTCCACTGGATTTCGGCGGCGATTGCGCTGCCTGCGATTGCTTTCTCTGCGCAGCCCTTCTTTGCGAATGCGTGGTCGGCCTTGCGCGTGCGCCGTCTGAACATGGACGTGCCAATTGTGCTGGCGATCCTGCTGGCGCTGGTCACATCGCTATGGGAAACTGCGCTGAGCGGCGAGCATGCCTATTTCGACGCCGCCCTGACGCTTACCTTCTTCCTGCTGGCTGGACGCTATCTGGATTACCGTACTCGCGCTGCAGCCCGATCTGCGGCCGAGGAGCTGACCGCGCTGGAAGTCCCCCGCGCCATTCGAGTCGTGGATGGCATCGAGGAAGAGGTCGCCGTTGCCACGCTGAGTGTGGGCGACCTGATCTTGATCCGCCCCGGCGGGCGGATGCCCGTGGATGGCGAGATTGTCTCGGGTCAATCGGAGCTCGACCGGTCGCTGCTGACCGGAGAAACCCTGCCGGTCTTTGCCGAAGCGGGCACGACCGTCAGCGCCGGAGAAGTCAACCTGACCGGCCCTCTGACCATTCGCGCGACGGCGGTGGGTGAAGATACCTCGCTGCACCGTATGGCCGATCTGGTCGCCATCGCGGAATCGGGGCGCTCGCGCTACACGTCGCTGGCCGACAAGGCGGCCAAGCTTTATGCACCGGGGGTACACATCCTGTCGGCGTTCAGCTTTGTAGGGTGGTATATCTATTCCGGCGATATCCGCACCGCGCTGAACATCGCCGCCGCCGTGCTGATCATCACCTGCCCATGTGCGCTGGGGCTGGCGGTTCCTGCGGTGACCACGGCGGCCTCGGGGCGGTTGTTCCGCAAAGGGATGCTGATCAAACACTCCACCGCGCTGGAACGTCTGGCCGAGGTTGATACGGTTGTTTTCGACAAGACCGGCACGCTGACCTCTGGCACTCCGGAACTGACCAATCTGGGCGATCATTCGAGATCCGAACTTGAGGTCGCGCTGGCACTGGCCGAAGCGTCCTCGCACCCGTTGTCGGTTGCTTTGACCAAGGCCGCTCGCGAGGCAGGGATCAAGCCCGCCACGCTGAAAGAGGTCACAGAGGTTCCGGGCTACGGTACCGAGGGTACCTATCGTGGCCAAAGCGTGCGTTTGGGCCGGGCGGCATGGACCGGTGCAGACGAAGGCGATCAGACCGCCGCATGGCTGGCCATCGCCGGGCAAGCGCCGTCGGCATTCCTGTTCTCGGACGCGCTGCGCCCCGGCGCTGCGGAGGCAGTGCAGACGCTGCGTGATGCGGGTAAAGAGGTCATCCTGATCTCGGGCGATACGCAAGGCGCGGTTCAGGCACTGGCGGGCAAGCTGGGGATTGAAAACTGGATTGCGCAGGCCCTGCCGCAGGACAAGGCCACGCATGTTGAGGCTCTGCGCGATCAGGGCCATCACGTGCTGATGGTGGGCGACGGGCTGAACGACACCGCGGCGCTGGCGGCGGCGCATGTGTCGATCTCACCGGCCTCGGCGCTGGATGCGGCGCGGGTGGCCTCGGACATTGTGCTTCTGGGCAATGATCTGTCGCCCATCGCCGACGCCTGCGACACCGCAGCCAAAGCAACCAAACGGATTCGCGAAAACTTTCGCATCGCCACCGTCTATAATATCATCGCGGTGCCGTTGGCTGTGGTTGGTCTGGCTACGCCGCTGATTGCGGCACTGGCGATGTCGACATCGTCTATCACCGTGTCTTTGAACGCATTGCGGGTAAGGTAAAGCGATGGAAGTTCTGGCCTATCTGATACCGATTTCCCTGTTTCTGGGAGGGGTTGGGCTGGTGGCGTTTGTCTATACTGTCCGCTCGAACCAGTATGACGATCCCGAGGGCGACGCGCGGCGCATCCTCAGCGATGAATGGGACGACAAGCCCAAGCCCTGACAGCCCTTGAAATTGCCGCAATGCCCGGTTATGTCCGGCCCATCCGCTAGCAGAGAGAACACCGCCAAATGGCTACCATGAATCCGATCCAGTTCATTCAGCAAGTCCGCGCCGAAGTTGCAAAGGTCGTCTGGCCGACGCGTCGCGAGGTTCTGCTGACCACGGTCATGGTGTTCATCATGGCGGCCCTTACCGCTGTGTTCTTTGCGCTGGTCGATCTGGGCATTCGTGGCGGTCTGCAACTGATCCTGGGCATGTTCGGCTAAACCCGCGCGGGCAGGGTGGAAACACCGCTTCCCCCTTGCACAGCACGCGATGTCCTTGTAGGTCACGCGGAACTATTCGGAATGGGCGTGCGGCGATTCGGACCGCGCGCCGCTTTTTATTCCGGGTAACGTAATGGAATTTCAATCACGGGCACGCGTTGCCGCTGCCTGAGAAAAACAAGGACGACAGGTTCATGGCGAAACGGTGGTACTCGGTCAGCGTTCTTTCGAATTTCGAAAAGAAGATCGCAGAACAGATCCGCACGTCGGTGGCAGAACACGGCCTTGAGGACGATATCGACGAAGTGCTGGTGCCCACCGAAGAGGTGATCGAAGTGCGCCGGGGCAAGAAGGTCACCACCGAACGCAGGTTTATGCCCGGTTACGTGCTGGTGCATATGGAGATGTCGGATCAGGGCTATCACCTAGTGAACTCGATCAACCGCGTCACCGGCTTCCTGGGCCCGCAAGGCCGTCCGATGCCGATGCGTGATGCCGAGGTGAACCAGATCCTCAACCGCGTTCAGGAAGGCGAAGAAGCGCCCAAGCTGATGATCTCCTTCGAGGTCGGCGAGAAGGTCAAGGTCAACGACGGCCCGTTCGAGGATTTCGACGGCATGGTCGAAGGCGTGGACGACGAGAATCAGAAGCTGAAGGTTTCGGTTTCGATCTTCGGTCGCGAAACCCCGGTCGAGCTGGACTTTACGCAGGTGACCAAGCAGAGCTGACTTAACCTGCTGCGAGATTCGAAGCGCCGCGATGCCTTGAGCAACGCGGCGTTTTTTTGTTTCAAACCAGTTCTAGCAGCCGGAGGCAAGGGGCAGGCTACTTCGGTGGCAGGGAAAGAACTGTGTAGCTATGGCGGTCCGGGGATCAGTTCATTTTGTTGAAGGGCTGTCAGAATGTCGAGGATTGTCGACGGGCTGAAATCCACCGATCCGTCAAGAAAGACACCCAGCCCGCCTTCTCCGATTTCTTTCGGGCCGCCATTGTCGTAAACCGGATCGAGTGAAGCGAGTTCTGCTGGTAATTCCGGACACAATGGGGTTTCGTTCAAAACAAGGTCCACAGCGGCCAGCATCAATTCCTTAACAGAGTCCAGAGTGTCGTCCTTCAGAAGTTGCTCGCGCTGTTCTTCAGGGGCCGTAAGTGTAAGATCAATGAGTTTGAAATAAGCACAATTGTCGCGCAGCTCGACGGTCGCCGCGGTGGACATATTCGCCAGGATGGCTCTTTTTTGTTCGCCCCGCTGAAAGTCGCGCTCGCTGGTTCGACTGCATTCGAAGATTGTGATGGTTACATCTCCATTCAAGTCAATCGCGTCGTCTTGGGCTTTGAGGCTTAAGTCATCCAGCCGGGCCTGCAGGCCGCAATTGTCGATGATCGCGTTGTCAGCCAACTGCTCTGGCACTGTTTTTTGTATCTCTCGGAGATCGAGAAGGGCGTTTACCCCGATCCGTGTAGGGGCAGCGGCAGTGATTTTCATGTCCAGCGTGTAGGGGAGCTTTGTTTCGCGCACCGGTAAAGTAGCGTCGATCAGAAAGTTCACCTGCTGAGCGCTAGGAGCGCGAACGCCGGGAACTGCTGCCGCCAAGACCAAGATCATGAACCAATGTCTCATTCAGCAAACTCCAAAACACCAAGCGCTTTTAGGCCCGCAAGGACTTTGACGATTGTCTCGGCGCTGACATCAGCCGATCCGACAACTGCGGCTCCCATCCCGCCCGGAGCAATTTCGCGTGTGCCGCCGGATTCGTAGATTGGGTCGAGAACTGCGAATTCTTCGGGCAGTGGCGGGCAGACCGGGTTTGCGGCCAAAAACTCTCCACCCTTTTCTAACACGGCTTCGTTGATGCGGTTGGTCAAACCAAAAAGATTGCTGACGGCGCCGATAAAGCCACGCGGGTTGAGGTCAACATTTTCGATACTGAATGTCAGGCACTGGCCTTTAACTTCCGCCTTGGCGACAGCAACGGCATCGACTGTAGCCCCAAAATAACGAATGCCAGCTTCTTCACGCCGGTTGCACCTGGTAAATTGAGCGCGGGCCGAACCCTCGACCTTTACAGTATCGCCTATGGCAGTGACATCGCGGACCTCAAGATAGATCTGACGTTTGCAGCTTTCTTCCAGAGGGCCAGTCAGAATCTGCGGCGCCTTTTCCTGCAATCCGCGCAAGTCCATGAACGCCCTTATTTGCAACCTTGTGGGGCTGGCTTCTTCAAGGCCACTGTAAACCGTGAAAGGAACGGGAATGTCGCGTAGGGGAACTTCCTTGGTCAGTTTTATCTGAAACCGACCGGCATAGTTGGCAGGATCAATCCCCGTCGTGGCGGTTGACACGGGACTGTTGGACCCGTTGGATTGGCCGGTTGTCTCGGACGCGGCGTCCTGATCCTGAGCCTTGCTGCCACATCCCGGCAGCATCGCTAGGAAAACGCAGATCAGTAGCCCCTTGTTCAGCCGAGATGATGCCATCCCCGATCACCTCTTTTGCAATCAAGCAGTTCCAAGATACCCGTCTTGTTCTCTGGCGCAACTTATGTATTCAAGTAAATTATTCTGTTTGGCTTTTCTAACTGACACTGAAGTCGGACCAAGACAAAAAGGGTCACTTGGGAATAAGGTGACATCTACTTGCCAACCCCATCGTTCCCCTGTAAATGCCGCCTCTATCGTCTTCGGGCGAGATTCTCTCGTGGGAGGTTGTTGGGATCGCGATCCCGGATCGGACCACGCAACATAAACCGGGTGGAACGCGTTTCACCTACGTTGAAAGGAAAACCAAATGGCCAAGAAGCTTGCTGGTACAATGAAGCTGCAGGTTCCTGCAGGTCAGGCGAACCCGTCGCCGCCAGTTGGTCCGGCGCTGGGTCAGCGCGGCATCAACATCATGGAATTCTGCAAGGCGTTCAATGCCAAGACTGCAGACATGGAGCCCGGCGCCCCATGCCCCACCGTGATCACCTATTATCAGGACAAGTCCTTCACCATGGACATCAAGACGCCGCCCGCGTCTTATTACCTGAAAAAAGCAGCTGGTCTGAAGCCGGTTGGCAAGCGTAACCGCCCCCGTGGCGCGGAAAACCCAGGTCGTGAGACCGTGGCAACCGTGACCTCGAAGCAGGTTCGTGAAATCGCCGAAGCCAAAATGAAAGATCTGAACGCCAACGACGTCGAAGGCGCAATGCAGATCATCCTGGGCTCGGCCCGCTCTATGGGCATCGAGGTGAAGTAAGATGGCAAAACTTGGTAAACGCACCCGCGCTGCGCGCGAAGCTGTCGCCGGCAAGGAAAATCTGTCGATCGAAGACGCAGTTGCCCTGGTCAAAGCCAACGCAACCTCGAAATTCGACGAGACCATCGAAATCGCGATGAACCTGGGCGTTGACACCCGTCACGCTGACCAGATGGTTCGCGGCGTTGTTGGCCTGCCCAACGGCACCGGTAAAGCGATGCGCGTTGCGGTATTCGCTCGTGGCCCCAAGGCTGACGAAGCGAAAGAAGCCGGCGCCGATATCGTTGGCGCAGAGGACCTGATGGAAACCATTCAGGGCGGCACCATCGAATTCGATCGCTGCATTGCCACCCCGGACATGATGCCCATCGTTGGCCGTCTGGGTAAGGTTCTGGGCCCCCGCAACCTGATGCCGAACCCCAAGGTTGGCACCGTGACCATGGACGTCAAAGCAGCCGTGGAAGCAGCCAAGGGCGGTGAAGTTCAGTTCAAGGCGGAAAAAGGCGGCGTTGTGCACGCTGGCGTTGGCAAAGCGTCGTTCGACGAAGCCAAGCTGGCCGAAAACGTGCGCGCATTCGTTTCGGCTGTGGCCAAGGCCAAGCCGTCGGGCGCCAAAGGCACCTACATGAAGAAAATCGCGCTGAGCTCGACCATGGGCCCAGGCGTGACTCTGGATGTGGCGGCTGCGGCGGGCGAATAAGCCTTTACGCACGACTACAAAGATTTGATCCCGGGTGGTGAGAACTGCCCGGGATTTTTTGTGTCAATTTGTAAAGTGATCCGGCTGAAAAGCCCTTTTCGCAAAGGGTCGTAGCCGCCGCAGAGTTCTTTGTTTGGCCTCAGTGCGCAGCGCCTTTTTCTGTGGCACGCGGGCCAAAGTCGACAAGACGCGTGGATAAAGAAGAAAAGCCAGGCTGGGATCATTTGGACCGACCAGTTTATACCCTTCGAAAAAAGCTGAAGTGACATCCTCGGGGACGACTCGGCCGGGCGCCACCTCGTGTGCAGAACGGGTCAGGGTGGTAAAATCCAGCAAGACTTTTGAAGTGTCATGTCCGACCGGCGCCATTTGATCGCTGGTAAAGTCAAGCCCGAGTGTCCGCTGGTCGTCTCGTATCAGATTGGATAGGTGAAAGTCGCCGTGCTGAATTGCCGAAATCGTTTGCTGGCCTTCGAACTGTGGCGCCAGCTCGATGATCCGTCGGATACCGGCGAGAAACAGTTGCCGTGCGGGTACGGTTGCAGTGCCTGCGGTGATCTGTTTTTCCAGCTCCTGATAGTAGCAGACCGTGTATTTGGGCTGAAAGATGCGCCGCTCTTCGATCTGTGTGCGGTGATAGGCATCCAGCCAGACCCCGGCTTGTTTTAAAAGGTCCAATTGTTGGACAGGCCGACCCTCAGCCTTGCGGACGAGTTCAGCGAAGGTGTGACCCTTTATGTATTCAAAGAGGCTTGTTTGAGCGTCCTGTGACACGTGGATAGGTTTGGGCGCGGTCAGGGTGGCGTCTTCCCCCAGAGCATGAAACGCTCGTTCCTGGCGCATGTGGTGGGTGACAAACCCCTGTTGCGACTCGGGTTTAAGCTGGAACTTGTAGGCGTAAGACAAACCCGACCTGTGTTTTGCGCGAAGAACAATCCGAGAGTTTTCCGGATCGTCTCGGCGGGACAGTTTGGTCAGCGTCCAGCCATGGCGCGACAACCCCGCCTGGGCGGCGAAACCTGCCAAAGTTTCAAGGCTGTTTTGTCGAGGGTCGAGTCCTGAAAGTTCCACCACATGCCAAGGTTTTTCTCTTCGCATTAATCGTCTGCATTTGTATCTGCAGACAATGCAGCGTTCAGGTGCGTTGCGCAAATGCCGGGATTGGCGGCATCCCGCATCCTGTTAGGTCACATATACGCGCTTAGAACTGCTGCTTCACGGGCGTTGATCGTCGCGGCTGCAGTGTGACGGAAGGCGTCCCTTGCGTGGTCAAGCGAGGGGAACAGGGCCAAAATCTCGGCTCGCTGCGCCGAGGACAAGGCATGTTTCGCGCTTTCGCCAAAGAAATAGCTTTCTGTCAACGCTCCGTTCGACCGAACGATGTGATGCTGGTCGAACATGAAATGCGTGTAGGTGATCCTGTCCATCTCGCGGATTTCAACACCCGGCAGGTAGCAAAGATGCTTGGCCGCAACGAAAACCTCAGAAGACCCGAACAGCATGCTTATCGCGGGCGAAGCGACGAGAACCCGATGTTGCTGTGACAGAATAAGTTTTTTGGTGTTTCCGATGGCCCCCTGTTCAATCACAACAGGTGCAAAGGCGCCGCGCCCGGGGACTGTGGTCGTGTCGGTCCACATGATTGGCTGAAAACCGGCATCGCGGGTCCAGATGTTCTGACCACGGCTGAGTTGCGCGATATCGACATCCCCTTCAGATGTTGCGATCAGAGTGCCTGGGCCAAAACAGGGGATGTAGTCGTCATAAGCCGAACTGCCTGCGTTAGATCCTGAAACCTTGATATAGGATGTTCCGGGGTCCAGCGGTGCAGACGTTGCAAATCCCCAAACGTCCGAGGTGACGCCGTTTTGCGAAAAAACGTAGACCTCGATTTCGGGTCCGACCGGGTTGCCATCACCGTCCAGGGCGCGCAGGACGATAATGGATTCTGACTCGACCGGCGTACCGTCGGCGACAATCCCGCCGCCATCCGTGATGATATGTCCGCCCGCCTGGTCGTCGTTGAAAATATCCGGGCTGCCGCTGGTGTCGTCCAGCGTGACGGTCGTCCCGCCGCCGCCAGAAAAGGAAAAGATGGTCCCGTCCGGAGTATCCGAGTTGTTGATAATCGAGTTGCCTACGATACCGCCAGAAGAACTGGAGGTCACAATCAGGCTGGAGCTGTCCTGAGCGAAAAAACTGCGAAGTACCATGTGCTCGACTTAACCTTACAGAAACTTGTTAACCAGGCGGAGGCTTTAGGTTGGAAACCGGCAAAACCCATATCCAGTACGCAACTTAATTTGCTTGGGTCTGATTTTGCCAGCCATTTCTTCAGCCGCGATCACACAATGTTGTTAGCAGCGCGCAAGTTGCGTTAATCAAAACGGTCCTGAAATGCGATGCGCAGTCGGTTGACCAGCCTGTGCCGTTTGTCTTCCTCGTACGGGCTGCAGCGATGGTTTAAGTGCCACAGTGCCAACCAGTCCAAAATCAACCGTCCTCGGATGCAGGCGTCCAGAATGTCCATATGGATGGGGTGTGCGTAACGCCGGAAAAACATCTCTTTGTTTGTTTTCAAAATGCCACTGCGATCTACTTCCTGAGGGGGAGCGTCGCGAAACACATCGAACTTCAGGAAGTCCACGATGTCATACGGGGCCAGTTTCACCCTGACCTCGGTGAAATCCAAACCGATCATATGCCCTCGGCCGACGATCAGGTTCTGCGCATGGAAATCACCGTGTGAAAACACCTGCGTTTCCAGAGTGCCCCTGAGGCTCCATGCTTCGTTTGTCAGCACATCCAGCATTGCCGCGCTTTCGCGTTGAATCTCTTGTGGGACATGCGCCGCTGCAGCCTGAATGTTGTCTAGCATCCATTTCGGCCGAAATCCGTATTTCTGTAGCGGGCGGTACGCGTGCAAATGGTGCAGCCATTCTCCGGCGCGTCGATAAATCTGGGCGACCTGATCCGCATCAGGACTTTTGTGAATAATATCCGCTGCGGTTGGACGGTCGATATACTCTGTCACGAAGAACGTCTGCGAGCGTGAGATGTAGACAGGGCGAACAACTCGCACAGTCTGCGTGTCTTCGAAATAAGCCGACAGGGTCGTCAGAAGGTCATATTCCTTCTGCAACCGACCCGTTTCCGGAGAGGTTGTATCAATCTTTAGGGCGTATTCCCCCGAACCGGTTCTCAGGCGCAATAGGTACCGGGTGTCGGCAAAATCATGCGATCGGTAGACGCATTCAAACCCGGATAAGCTTAGGTTCCTGCCATGTGCCGAGAATTCTTCGACGCAACCTGTCGCAAATCGGTGTTCTTGCGGGGAGAGTTTCGGCATTTGCAGCGTGTTATCCGGGGTTTGGGTGCGCGAGACAGGACCTTAGCGTGCATGACATGTCAATGCCGCACAATACAGTTTGGACAGGGTGCCTCGCTGGGCAGGGATTGCCACGATTTGATGTGATTTACCTCTTGGAAACCCCGCCTATCTGCCCTAAAGAGACTTGCGGAGTAAAGCGTGCGATTCGTCGTGCGCTTTATTTCGTTTCGTCCAAGACGGTGGGTGACCTTGCGAAAGGTCTTAATTCCCTGCCTGAGACGGGTAAGACCAAAGAATTCTGAGGGTCGCATTCCTCGGGCGCATTTTGGCCAATCCCGTAACAACGGACCTGAACGCAGGGGTTTCGGCCTCTGCAAATATGAGCCGGGATGTCCAACATCCCAAACTTGGAGAGAACTGTGGATAGAGCCCAGAAAGAGAAAGTGGTCGAGGAACTCGGCCAAATCTTCGAAAGCTCTGGCGTCGTAGTGGTTGCCCATTACGCCGGTCTGACAGTTGCCGAGATGCAGGACCTTCGCGCACGTGCTCGTGACGCGGGTGGTGCCGTGCGTGTTGCCAAGAACAGGCTCGCCAAAATCGCCCTCGACGGAAAGCCATGTGAAAGCATTGGTGACCTGCTGACGGGTATGACCGTTCTGACCTATTCCGAGGACCCCGTGGCAGCAGCCAAGGTGGCCGAGGACTTCGCCAAAGAGAACCAAAAGTTCGAAATTCTTGGCGGTGCAATGGGTGAGAACGCTCTGGACCGGGCTGGTGTTACAGCCGTGTCGAAAATGCCGTCGCGTGAAGAGCTTATTGCTACGATCGCGGGTATGCTTGGCGCGCCTGCCTCGAACATCGCCGGTGCAATTGGCGCACCTGCAAGCAACATCGCAAGCATCCTTTCCACCATCGAAGAGAAGGCGGAAGCTGCGTAAGCGGTTGGCACTGAATGATCTGCGTAGGGTGAACACCCTGACGTTGGAACACACACTGTAAACGGAAAGAGCTGATAAAATGGCTGATCTGAAAGCACTCGCAGAAAGCATCGTGGGTCTGACCCTGCTGGAAGCACAAGAACTGAAAACCATCCTCAAAGACGAATACGGCATCGAGCCCGCAGCAGGCGGCGCAGTTGTCATGGCAGCAGGCGGCGACGCCGGCGGCGCAGCTGAGGAAGAAAAAACCGAATTCGACGTCGTTCTGAAGAACGCCGGCGCTTCGAAAATCAACGTGATCAAAGAAGTTCGCGGCATCACCGGTCTTGGCCTGAAAGAAGCCAAAGAGCTGGTTGAAGCTGGCGGCAAGATCAAAGAAGGCGTTGACAAGGCAGAAGCCGAAGAAGTCAAAGCCAAGCTGGAAGCAGCTGGCGCCGAAGTCGAGCTGGCCTAAGCCAACCGACAGGTGCATCGCTGATGTGCCGAAAATTCAGGCTGGGCCCGGAGAAATCCGGGTCCAGCCGAACCTGTCTTAGAAAGGGCCTCATATGTTGGGGCGTTTTCTAAGACGCGGTTCATGGATCGGGAGGCTGCCTTCGGGACGGTGGCCACGAATTGATCCGGACGTGTCGTCTCGAATGTGCAGGATGCCGGGGCCCGACGGTGTCTTTGCCCGCTGAGAACTTGAAAGGTGACATCTGACATGGCTCAAACGTTCCTTGGCCAGAAACGTCTTCGTAAATACTACGGCAAAATCCGCGAAGTCTTGGAAATGCCGAACCTCATTGAGGTACAGAAATCTTCTTATGATCTTTTCCTGCGCTCCGGCGATGCAGAACAGCCCACTGACGGCGAAGGCATCAAAGGCGTGTTCCAGTCGGTTTTCCCGATCAAGGATTTCAACGAGACCTCCGTTCTGGAGTTCGTGAAATACGATCTGGAAAAACCCAAATACGACGTCGAAGAGTGCATGCAGCGCGACATGACCTACAGCGCGCCGCTGAAGGTCACTCTGCGTCTGATCGTGTTTGATGTCGATGAGGATACCGGCGCGAAGTCGGTCAAAGACATCAAAGAACAGGACGTGTTCATGGGCGATATGCCCCTGATGACACCGAACGGCACGTTCATCGTGAACGGCACCGAGCGTGTGATCGTCAGCCAGATGCACCGCTCGCCCGGTGTGTTCTTTGACCACGACAAGGGCAAGACCCACTCGTCCGGTAAACTGCTGTTCGCCTGCCGCATCATCCCGTATCGCGGCAGCTGGCTGGACTTTGAGTTCGACGCCAAAGACATCGTTTTTGCCCGTATCGACCGTCGCCGCAAACTGCCTGTGACGACCCTGCTTTATGCGCTGGGTCTGGATCAGGAAGCGATCATGGACGCGTATTACAACACCGTGTCCTACAAGCTGGATGGAAAGAAAGGCTGGGTCACGCCGTTCTTCCCCGAGCGTGTCCGCGGCACTCGTCCGACATACGACCTGATCGACGCGAAATCGGGTGAAGTGATTGCCGAAGCGGGCAAGAAAGTCACTCCGCGCGCGGTCAAAAAGCTGATCGACGAAGGCAGCGTTACCGAATTGCTGGTTCCCTTCGACAACATCGTTGGGAAGTACGTCGCCAAGGACATCATCAACGAAGAAAACGGCGCGATCTATGTCGAAGCCGGTGATGAATTGACCTTGGAATACGACAAGGACGGCGACCTGATTGGTGGCACTGTCAAGGATCTGATGGATGCGGGCATCACCGACATCCCGGTTCTGGACATCGACAACGTCAATGTCGGCCCCTACATGCGCAACACCATGGCTCAGGACAAGAACATGAGCCGCGACACCGCGCTGATGGACATCTACCGCGTCATGCGTCCGGGTGAGCCGCCCACCGTTGAGGCTGCGTCGGCCCTGTTCGACACGCTGTTTTTCGACAGCGAGCGCTATGATCTGTCCGCTGTTGGCCGCGTGAAGATGAACATGCGTCTGGCTCTGGACGCACCGGACACTCTGCGCACCCTGCGTCGCGAAGACATCGTGGCCTGCATCAAGGCGCTGGTGGAGCTACGTGACGGCAAGGGCGACATCGACGATATCGACCACTTGGGCAACCGTCGTGTGCGCTCGGTCGGCGAACTGATGGAAAACCAGTACCGCGTCGGCCTGCTGCGCATGGAGCGCGCGATCAAAGAGCGTATGTCGTCGGTCGAGATCGACACTGTCATGCCTCAGGATCTGATCAACGCGAAACCGGCTGCGGCTGCTGTTCGCGAATTCTTTGGCTCGTCGCAGCTGTCGCAGTTCATGGACCAGACCAACCCTCTGTCGGAAGTCACCCACAAACGCCGCCTGTCGGCGCTTGGGCCGGGTGGTCTGACACGTGAGCGTGCGGGCTTTGAGGTGCGCGACGTACACCCGACCCACTATGGCCGGATGTGCCCGATTGAAACGCCGGAAGGTCCGAACATCGGTCTGATCAACTCGCTGGCCACCTTTGCCCGCGTGAACAAGTATGGCTTCATCGAAACACCCTACCGCGTCGTCAAAGACGCCGAGGTGACCGATGAGGTTCACTACATGTCCGCGACCGAGGAAATGCGTCACACTGTGGCGCAGGCGAACGCGACGCTGGATGCGGATGGCAAGTTCATCAACGATCTGGTTTCGACCCGTCAGGCTGGTGACTACACGCTTGCCCCGCGTGAGAATGTTGACCTGATCGACGTGTCGCCGAAACAGCTGGTTTCGGTCGCTGCATCGCTGATCCCGTTCCTTGAAAATGACGACGCCAACCGCGCTCTGATGGGCTCGAACATGCAACGTCAGGCGGTTCCGCTGCTGCGCGCCGAAGCGCCGCTGGTTGGTACCGGGATCGAGGAAAAGGTTGCGATCGACTCAGGCGCTGCGATTCAGGCGAAACGCGCCGGTATCATCGACCAGGTCGATGCCCAGCGTATCGTTATCCGCGCGACCGAAGATCTGGAACTGGGCGACGCTGGCGTTGACATCTACCGTCTGCGCAAATTCCAGCGTTCGAACCAGAACACCTGCATCAACCAGCGTCCGCTGATCAAGGTGGGTGACACCGTCCAGAAGGGCGAGGTTATTGCCGACGGTCCGTCGACCGACATGGGTGAACTGGCTCTGGGTAAGAACGTGGTCGTCGCGTTCATGCCGTGGAACGGTTACAACTACGAAGACTCGATCCTGATCTCGGAACGTATTGCGCGTGACGACGTCTTTACCTCGGTCCATATCGAGGAATTTGAAGTCGCCGCCCGTGACACGAAGCTGGGCCCGGAAGAGATCACCCGCGACATCCCGAACGTCGGTGAAGAAGCGCTGCGCAACCTCGACGAGGCGGGCATCGTTTACATCGGTGCGGATGTTGAGCCGGGCGATATTCTGGTCGGCAAGATCACTCCGAAGGGCGAAAGCCCGATGACCCCGGAAGAAAAGCTTCTGCGCGCCATCTTTGGTGAAAAAGCATCTGACGTGCGCGACACCTCGTTGCGTGTAAAGCCGGGCGATTACGGTACGGTCGTGGAAGTCCGCGTCTTCAACCGTCACGGCGTCGAGAAAGATGAGCGTGCGCTGCAGATCGAGCGTGAGGAAGTCGAACGTCTGGCCCGTGACCGGGACGACGAGCTGGCGATCCTGGACCGCAACATCTATGCGCGTCTGCAAGGTCTGATCCTGGGTAAAACCGCTGTGAAAGGCCCGAAAGGCGTCAAGCCGGGCTCGGTGATCACCAAGGAACTACTGGAAACCCTGACCCGTGGTCAGTGGTGGCAACTCGCGCTGGAAGGCGAGCAGGACGCACAGATCGTCGAGGCTCTGAACGAGCAGTACGAAGTGCAGAAACGCGCTCTGGACGCCCGCTTCGAGGACAAGGTCGAGAAAGTTCGCCGTGGCGACGACCTGCCGCCGGGCGTGATGAAGATGGTCAAAGTCTTCATCGCCGTGAAGCGTAAGCTGCAGCCGGGCGACAAGATGGCCGGTCGTCACGGGAACAAAGGTGTGATCTCCAAGGTTGTTCCGATGGAAGACATGCCGTTCCTGGCCGATGGTACGCCGGTTGACTTCTGTCTGAACCCGCTGGGTGTGCCTTCGCGTATGAACGTTGGTCAGATCCTTGAAACCCATATGGGTTGGGCCGCGCGCGGTCTGGGGCTGAACATCGACGACGCTCTGGGTGAGTACCGCCGGTCCGGCGATCTGACCCCGGTACGCGAAGCGATGAAGCTGGCTTATGGCGAGAATGTCTACGAAGAAGGCATCACCGGTCTGGACGAGGATGGCCTGATCGAGGCTGCGGGCAACGTGACCCGCGGTGTTCCGATCGCAACCCCGGTCTTCGACGGTGCCAAAGAGGCTGACGTCAACGACGCGCTGGTGCGAGCGGGCTTCTCGGAAAGCGGTCAGTCGGTTCTGTTCGACGGTCGTACCGGTGAGCAATTCGCACGTCCGGTGACCGTGGGCATCAAGTACCTGCTGAAACTGCACCACCTGGTGGACGACAAAATCCACGCGCGTTCGACCGGGCCGTACAGCCTGGTGACCCAGCAGCCGCTGGGCGGTAAGGCGCAGTTCGGTGGTCAGCGCTTTGGTGAGATGGAAGTCTGGGCTCTGGAAGCTTACGGCGCCGCCTACACCCTGCAGGAGATGCTGACCGTGAAATCGGATGACGTCGCCGGCCGGACCAAGGTCTATGAGTCGATCGTCAAGGGCGAGGATAACTTTGAAGCGGGCGTACCGGAATCGTTCAACGTTCTGGTTAAAGAAGTCCGTGGCCTCGGCCTGAATATGGAACTCCTGGATGCGGAGGTTGAGGAGTAAGGGCGCTGCCCTTTCTCCCGTCCCCCTTTCCGCAAGATTTGAGGTAACAAATGAACCAGGAAATCACCAACAACCCGTTCAACCCGCTGACGCCCCCGAAGGTCTTTGACGAGATCAAGGTCTCGCTGGCGTCGCCCGAGCGGATCCTGTCTTGGTCCTATGGCGAGATCAAGAAACCCGAAACCATCAACTACCGGACGTTCAAGCCTGAACGTGACGGTCTGTTCTGCGCGCGTATTTTTGGCCCGATCAAAGACTACGAATGTCTGTGCGGCAAATATAAGCGGATGAAGTATCGCGGAGTTGTCTGCGAAAAGTGTGGCGTGGAAGTCACCCTGCAGAAAGTCCGCCGCGAGCGTATGGGCCACATCGAACTGGCAGCACCCGTTGCGCACATCTGGTTCCTGAAATCGCTGCCGTCCCGCATCGGTCTGATGCTGGACATGACGCTGCGCGATCTGGAACGCGTTCTGTACTTTGAAAACTATGTCGTCATCGAGCCCGGTCTGACTGACCTTACGTACGGCCAGATGCTGACCGAAGAAGAGTACATGGACGCTCAGGATGCTTACGGCATGGACGCGTTCACCGCCAATATCGGTGCCGAAGCCATCCGTGAGATGCTGGCCCAGATCGATCTGGAAGCCGAAGCCGAGCAGCTGCGCGCTGATCTGGCCGAAGCCACCGGCGAGTTGAAGCCCAAGAAGATCATTAAGCGTCTGAAGGTTGTTGAATCCTTCCTCGAGTCGGGCAACCGGCCTGAATGGATGGTCATGACCGTGATCCCGGTCATTCCGCCGGAACTGCGTCCTCTGGTTCCGCTGGATGGTGGCCGTTTCGCGACCTCGGATCTGAACGATCTGTATCGCCGCGTCATCAACCGGAACAACCGTCTGAAGCGTCTGATCGAACTGCGCGCGCCTGACATCATCGTCCGCAACGAAAAGCGGATGCTGCAGGAATCCGTGGATGCTCTGTTCGACAACGGCCGTCGCGGCCGCGTGATCACCGGCGCCAACAAGCGTCCGCTGAAATCGCTGTCGGACATGCTGAAAGGTAAGCAAGGTCGCTTCCGTCAGAACCTTCTGGGTAAGCGCGTCGACTTCTCGGGCCGTTCGGTCATTGTGACCGGTCCGGAACTCAAGCTGCACCAGTGTGGTCTGCCCAAGAAGATGGCGCTGGAACTGTTCAAACCGTTCATCTACTCGCGCCTTGAAGCCAAGGGTCTGTCTTCGACCGTGAAGCAGGCGAAGAAACTGGTCGAGAAAGAGCGTCCCGAAGTGTGGGATATCCTCGACGAGGTGATCCGCGAACACCCTGTCATGCTGAACCGTGCGCCGACGCTGCACCGTCTTGGCATTCAAGCGTTCGAGCCCGTTCTGATCGAAGGTAAAGCCATCCAGCTGCACCCGCTGGTCTGTTCGGCCTTTAACGCCGACTTCGACGGTGACCAGATGGCCGTTCACGTCCCGCTGAGCCTTGAGGCCCAGTTGGAAGCGCGTGTTCTGATGATGTCGACGAACAACGTTCTGTCGCCTGCAAACGGCGCGCCGATCATTGTTCCGTCGCAGGATATGATCCTGGGTCTCTACTATGTGACCCTGGAACGCGAAGGCATGCCGGGCGAAGGCAAGGTGTTCGGGTCGATCGACGAAGTTCAGCACGCGCTGGATTCCGGTGAGGTGCACCTGCACTCGAAAATCACCGCGCGGATCACGCAGATCGACGACGAAGGCAACGAGGTTCAGAAGCGTTTTGAAACCACTCCGGGCCGTCTGCGTCTGGGTGCATTGCTGCCGATGAACAACAAAGCACCGTTCGAGCTGGTCAACCGTCTGCTGCGGAAGAAAGAAGTGCAGCAGGTGATCGACACCGTCTACCGCTATTGCGGTCAGAAAGAGTCGGTTATCTTCTGTGACCAGATCATGTCGATGGGCTTCAAAGAAGCGTTCAAGGCGGGCATCTCGTTCGGTAAGGACGACATGGTCATTCCGGACGACAAGTGGGGCATTGTTGATGACACCCGCGGTCAGGTGAAGGACTTTGAACAGCAGTACATGGACGGCCTGATCACTCAGGGCGAAAAGTACAACAAAGTTGTCGATGCCTGGTCGAAATGTAACGACCGCGTCACCGAAGCCATGATGTCGACGATTTCGTCGTCGGATCGGGCAGCGGACGGCTCTGAGCAGGAACCGAACTCGGTCTACATGATGGCCCACTCGGGCGCGCGTGGCTCGGTCACTCAGATGAAGCAGCTTGGCGGTATGCGCGGCCTGATGGCCAAGCCGAACGGTGACATCATCGAGACGCCGATCATCTCGAACTTTAAAGAAGGTCTGACCGTTCTCGAGTACTTCAACTCGACCCACGGTGCCCGTAAGGGTCTGTCGGATACCGCTCTGAAGACGGCGAACTCGGGTTACCTGACCCGTCGTCTGGTGGATGTGGCGCAAGACTGTATCGTTCGTGAGATCGACTGTGGCACCGAACGTGCGATCACTGCCGAAGCCGCCGTAAATGACGGTGAGGTTGTTGCCTCGCTGGCCGAGCGCGTGCTGGGCCGTGTATCTGCTGACGACGTTCTGCGTCCGGGTACGGATGAGGTGCTGGTTGCAGCTGGTCAGTTGATCGACGAACGCATGGCCGACACTATCGATGAAGCTGGCGTTGCCTCGATGCGCATCCGCTCGCCTCTGACCTGCGAGTCCGAGGAAGGCGTTTGTGCCACCTGCTACGGCCGTGACCTTGCACGCGGTACTATGGTGAACACGGGTGAGGCTGTCGGCATCATCGCCGCGCAGTCGATCGGTGAACCCGGTACACAGCTGACAATGCGGACCTTCCACATCGGTGGCGTTGCGCAAGGTGGTCAGCAGTCGTTCCAGGAAGCGAACCAAGAAGGTGTTGTCGCGTTCGAGAACCCGCAGATTCTGATCAATGCCGCAGGCGAAAGCCTGGTCATGGGCCGGAACATGAAGCTGGTGATCAACGACGAACACGGCGAAGAGCGGGCCAGCTTCAAGCTGGGCTACGGCTCCAAGCTGTTCGTCAAGGATGGCGCCAAGGTTGCTCGCGGCGACAAGCTGTATGAATGGGATCCCTACACTCTGCCGATCATCGCCGAGAAAGCCGGTACCGCGAAATATGTCGACCTTGTTTCGGGCATCGCCGTCCGAGATGAGACCGACGATGCAACCGGCATGACCCAGAAGATCGTGATCGACTGGCGCGCCGCCCCCAAAGGCAGCGACCTCAAGCCCGAGATCATTCTGGTCGGTGAAGATGGCGAACCAGTTCGCAACGATGCGGGCAACCCGGTTCACTATCCGATGTCGGTGGATGCGATCCTGTCGGTCGAAGATGGTCAAACTGTCGAAGCTGGTGACGTTGTCGCGCGTATCCCGCGTGAAGGTGCCAAGACCAAGGACATCACCGGTGGTCTGCCGCGTGTGGCCGAACTGTTCGAAGCGCGTCGTCCGAAAGATCACGCGATCATCGCAGAAGCCGATGGTTACGTGCGCTTTGGCCGCGACTACAAGAACAAGCGCCGCATCAGCATCGAGCCGGCTGACGAGTCCATGGAGACCATTGAATACATGGTGCCCAAGGGCAAGCACATCCCGGTCGCCGAAGGGGACTTCATCCAGAAGGGTGAGTACCTGATGGACGGTAACCCTGCTCCGCATGACATCCTGTCCATCATGGGTGTCGAAGCGCTGGCGGATTACATGATCGACGAGGTGCAGGACGTGTATCGTCTGCAGGGCGTGAAGATCAACGATAAGCACATCGAGGTTATCGTGCGCCAGATGCTGCAGAAGTGGGAGATCTTGGATTCAGGCGACACCACCCTGCTGAAAGGCGAGCATGTCGACAAGCAAGAGTTCGATGCGGCCAACGAGAAGACCATCGCCCGCGGTGGTCGTCCGGCACAGGGCGAGCCGATCCTTCTGGGGATCACCAAAGCCTCGCTGCAAACGCGTTCGTTCATCTCGGCGGCGTCGTTCCAGGAAACCACTCGCGTGCTGACCGAAGCCTCGGTTCAGGGCAAGAAAGACAAGCTGGTTGGCCTGAAAGAGAACGTCATCGTTGGTCGTCTGATCCCCGCTGGTACCGGTGGCGCGACTCAGGCCGTGCGTCAGGTGGCCCAAGGTCGCGACAACGTCGTCATCGAGGCGCGCCGGGAAGAGGCCGAAGCAGCCGCTGCTCTGGCTGCTCCGGTTATTGACGACGACATGGTCGGTGATGAGCTGGACATCGTGGTCGACGCCCCCGAAAGCCGCGAATAAACGCGGTTTCAGAGCAAAGAACAGGCCCTGCGGAAACGCGGGGCCTTTTTTTGTTGTTGTGGTCTTGCCGAACAGAGCGCCGATCGTATCAAAAAAGGCGCGCGGTGGGCTCAGGCAATGCGACAGATGTGCGTTCAAGCGCTCAGATTCAGGAACAGAACGCCAAGCGCAACCTCCACAAACGCGCCCGTCGCAAACCAATTAAGAAGTAGTTTTCCGCTTAGCGCACTTCGATAGACGCCGCGAACAAACAAGACTGGAATGGCGGCGATCCAAACAATGGTCAATATGGCAACAGGCACTCCAAACGCGCCCGGCGTGTCACCGTTTTTCACGGATTCCGGTGCCAGATCAGAAATTGCTTGAAGGTTGAAAAATAGGAAAAACACAACAACGAGCTGAGAGCGCCCCAAAACACTAAGTCAAATCTGATAGGGGTCGGGCCAGGCTGAGATCTGCGGGTTTTCGACTTTGTCACGCGCGCCTTTGGTTGCGGCTGATCACCACGGGTTTGGTAGCGATGTGGTCGCTGATCAAAACCTTGAGAATTCTTCTCAAACACAATGTCTCCAGAAAATTAGCTTTAGAATGGTCAAACCGTTCAACACATTGGTGCGATCTGCAATTCACTTTTCCAGCCACGTCTATTGACTTGCAGCGCGTCATCCCCGCGAATGAGCACGAAAATATCTGAGTTCTGTTTCCATGTCTCCAAACATAAAAGGCGCCCTGCTGATGATGGGCAGCATGGCGGGCTTTACCATCAATGATACGCTGATCAAGCTGGCAGGGGAGCAGGTGCCTTTGTTCCAGATGGTGGCGATGCGCGGGGCTTTGGCGACGGTTCTGGTCTATCTCTTGGCGCGGCATTTGGGGGGTTTGCATCTGAACTTTCCACGCCATGACAAATGGCTGATCGCCGCGCGTTGTCTGGCCGAGTTGTCGGCCACGTTCTTCTTTTTGACTGCGTTGTTGCACATGCCATTGGCCAATGTGACCGCCGTGTTGCAGGCGCTACCACTGACAGTGACTTTAGGCGCGGTGCTGTTCTTTCGGGAGCAAATCGGTTGGCGGCGGATCGTGGCTATCGGGTTGGGCTTTACTGGCATGCTGCTGATCGTCCGGCCGGGCCCCGAAGGTTTCAGCATCTATGCCATCTACGCTCTGATTGCGGTATTGTCCGTCACTGTGAGGGATCTGATCACGCGGCGCATGACCGTTCATGTGCCTTCGCTGACGGTGACCCTGGCGACATCGGTTACTATTACGGTGTCGGCCGGGATCGCCTCTGCGACCACGGGCTGGCAACCTGTCCCATTCGACGCGGGGGTGATGATTGCCTGCGCTGCGGTGTTTGTGCTGATCGGGTATCTGTGCAGCGTCATGGTCATGCGCGAGGGCGATGTGGGTTTCATCGCGCCATTCCGTTATTCAAGTCTGCTGTGGGCGCAGGCATTGGGCTGGGTCGTGTTCGGAGATTGGCCTGATGCCGTCACCATGGCTGGCGCTGTTTTGGTCGTCGGCGCCGGGCTGTTTACTCTATTCCGCGAACGTGCGGTTCATACAGCCGAGTGAACCCGACGCACGGCGTCCTGATCGATGGCAAAGCGGGCGATGAACTCGCCCTCTTGTTCGGGGGTCAGGAGTGCAAGCTGGGTGTTGCTTTTGCGGGCATGGGGTGAATCGTTGAACGAATTCAGCGTGCGCACCCACATCGGCGCGTCTGGATAGCTGATCACCGGCATGTAGTTTCCGATCCTGTGATGCCCAAAATTCATGATTGTCAGATCACTTCCACCCCGCACGTACATGGCAAACCCGATCCCCAGCAGCGGTTGAAACACCTGCGCGGCGTGAATGCCCTCGGGCCCGAACCGCGCCAGGAACCCTTGGTTATAGTCGATGGCGACCGTTTTGTGGTTGCGCATCAGCGCGCCGCCTTCGTCAGCGGCGATACGTAGCCGTTCGACGAAATCCACCGACACGGCGTCGTCATCATCATGCCGGAACTGGATGCAGGGCACGTTGGGATCGTGACGCGCGGCGTTCAGGATCTCTTTCATCACCCGGCGGTGGCGCATGGGACGACGGGCGATGATCTGCACCTGTTTCATGCCTGCGGTCAGGTCGTGCAGCCGATCAAAGGCGGGTTTCGGCAGGCAATCCCCGATCACGATGAGCAATTGGAAATCCTCATCCGTCTGTTCGCGCAGACAGGGCAGGGTGGTGGTTTCGAACAGGCGAAACCTCTCTTCCAGCCGGGTAGGGTGGTAGAGATAGGCGCGCCGTTCCTCGATCGTGTCATGTTCGACCTGAAAGCCGCCATGGGCGGGGTAGGAAAAGCGGCACAGGCCGATGATTTGCATGGGTCATCCGTGGTGCGTGGCGTTGCGCCCGACTATGCCCCTGCGCCCCAGAACCCGCAATGGCTAGCAGCACTGGCGGCCGACAATCGGACCGGGTATATCAGCGCAAAGCGGCCTGTCGTGCGGTGGGTCCGGTGTACTGTTGACACTTGCGCCGACTCCCCCTATTACGCGCCCATCTCGGTACCGGGGGCCGCCCCAAAACCGATCTCAGTAATGGACTGGTCAAGACCCGGACAATTTTGCAGTTCGCGTCCTCTGATAACCAACCGCGACGTTCACCTCGGAATGGGAACGCTCGCGGGTTTTGCGCTTGTGGACGCATGAGTGCAGCAAAGTTTAACCGCACGCAATGCGCGTGCATGTCATGTGTGTTGCAAAACGGGGAAGAAACCGGAATGCCAACTATTCAACAGCTGATCCGCAAGCCGCGGCAGCCCAAAGTAAAACGCTCGAAGTCCATGCACCTGGAGCAGTGCCCGCAGAAACGCGGCGTCTGCACCCGTGTGTATACCACCACACCGAAAAAGCCGAACTCGGCTATGCGTAAGGTTGCCAAGGTGCGCCTGACCAACGGGTTCGAGGTCATCTCGTACATCCCCGGTGAAAGCCACAACCTGCAGGAACACTCGGTTGTTCTGATCCGTGGCGGCCGTGTAAAAGACCTTCCCGGTGTGCGTTACCACATCCTGCGCGGTGTTCTGGATACTCAGGGCGTCAAAGATCGTAAGCAACGCCGTTCGAAATACGGCGCGAAGCGTCCCAAGTAAGAAGGAGAGGCTGATATGTCACGTCGTCACGCCGCCGAAAAACGCGAAGTCCTGCCTGACGCCAAATTTGGCGACAAGGTTCTGACCAAATTCATGAACAACCTGATGATCGACGGCAAGAAGTCGGTCGCAGAGCGCATCGTCTACAACGCGTTTGATCGCGTTGAGAACAAGATCAAGCGCGCACCTGTCGAAGTGTTCCACGAAGCGCTCGACAACATCAAACCGTCGGTCGAGGTTCGCTCGCGCCGGGTTGGTGGTGCAACCTATCAGGTTCCGGTCGAAGTCCGCCCCGAGCGCCGCGAAGCACTGGCCATCCGCTGGCTGATCACCGCCGCCCGTGGCCGCAACGAAAACACCATGGAAGAACGCCTCGCCGGTGAGCTGCTGGACGCTGTACAGTCCCGCGGTACTGCCGTGAAGAAGCGCGAAGACACCCACAAGATGGCCGAGGCGAACAAAGCCTTCAGCCACTACCGTTGGTAATCCAGAGGCTTATCCAAAATGGCACGCGAATATCCGCTCGAACTATACCGTAACTTCGGTATCATGGCGCACATCGACGCAGGTAAGACCACCTGCTCGGAGCGTATCCTGTATTACACTGGTAAATCCCACAACATCGGTGAGGTGCACGATGGTGCAGCCACCATGGACTGGATGGAGCAGGAGCAGGAACGCGGCATCACCATCACGTCGGCTGCGACCACCACTTTCTGGGAACGCACCGAGGACGGTCAGACCGCAGAAACGCCCAAGCACCGCCTGAACATCATCGACACCCCCGGCCACGTTGACTTCACCATCGAAGTTGAGCGTTCGCTGGCGGTTCTCGACGGTGCCGTCTGCGTTCTGGACGCAAACGCCGGTGTTGAGCCCCAGACCGAAACCGTGTGGCGTCAGGCTGACCGCTACAAGGTTCCGCGTATGGTTTTCGTCAACAAGATGGACAAGATCGGCGCAGACTTCTTCAACTGCGTTCGCATGATCGAAGACCGCACCGGCGCACGCGCTGTTCCGGTTGGTATTCCGATCGGCGCCGAGTCCGAGCTGGAAGGTCTGATCGACTTGGTCACCATGGAAGAGTGGCTGTGGCAGGGCGAAGATCTGGGCGCAAGCTGGATCAAAGCTCCGATCCGCGACAGCCTGAAAGACATGGCTGACGAATGGCGCGGCAAGATGATCGAAGCGGCCGTCGAAATGGACGACGACGCGATGATGGAATACCTGGAAGGCAATGAGCCCGACGTTCCGACCCTGCGCGCCCTGTTGCGCAAAGGTACTCTGGACATCGCGTTTGTTCCGGTTCTGGGTGGTTCGGCGTTCAAGAACAAAGGCGTTCAGCCTCTGCTCAACGCTGTGATCGACTATCTGCCCAGCCCGCTGGACGTCGTTGATTACATGGGCTTCAAACCCGGCGACGAGGAAGAAGTTCGTGACATCGCCCGTCGTGCTGATGACGACATGGCGTTCTCGGGTCTGGCGTTCAAAATCATGAACGACCCCTTCGTTGGCTCGCTGACCTTCACCCGGATCTACTCGGGCACCATGAACAAGGGTGACTCGATCCTGAACTCGACCAAAGGTAAGAAAGAGCGCATCGGTCGTATGATGATGATGCACTCGAACAACCGGGAAGAGATCGAAGAAGCGTTTGCAGGCGACATCATCGCGCTGGCGGGTCTGAAAGACACCACCACCGGTGACACCCTGTGTGACGCGAAAGAGCCGGTCGTTCTGGAAACCATGACCTTCCCCGATCCGGTGATCGAGATCGCGGTTGAACCCAAAACCAAGGGCGACCAAGAGAAGATGTCCCAGGGTCTGGCCCGTCTGGCCGCCGAAGACCCGTCCTTCCGTGTGGAAACTGATCTGGAATCCGGTCAGACCATCATGAAGGGTATGGGCGAACTTCACCTGGACATCCTGGTTGACCGTCTGAAGCGCGAGTTCAAGGTTGAAGCGAACATTGGTGCACCGCAGGTGGCCTATCGTGAAACCATCTCGATGCCCGTCGAGCACACCTACACCCACAAGAAACAGTCGGGTGGTTCGGGTCAGTTTGGTGAAGTTAAGCTGGAAATCCAGCCGACCGAGCCAGGCGAAGGTTATTCGTTCGAAAGCCGCATCGTTGGAGGTGCCGTTCCGAAGGAATACATCCCGGGTGTTGAAAAAGGCATCAACTCGGTCATGGATAGCGGCCCACTGGCTGGCTTCCCTGTGATCGACTTCAAGGTTGCCTTGCTGGACGGTAAGTTCCACGACGTTGACTCGAGCGTTCTGGCGTTCGAAATCGCGGCCCGTATGTGTATGCGTGAAGGCATGCGCAAAGCTGGCGCGAAACTGTTGGAACCGATCATGAAGGTCGAAGTGATCACCCCGGAAGAATATACCGGCGGTATCATCGGCGACCTGACCTCGCGTCGTGGCCAGGTGTCTGGTCAGGAACCGCGCGGCAACGCGATCGCGATCGATGCGTTCGTTCCGCTGGCGAACATGTTCGGCTACATCAACACTCTGCGTTCGATGTCGTCGGGCCGTGCTCAGTTCACCATGCAGTTCGATCACTACGATCCGGTTCCGCAGAACATCTCGGACGAGATCCAGGCGAAATACGCATAACCAAAGATTTGAGGGGGTCCGGTTCACGGGCTCCCTTCATTACCGAAAAAGGAGGCCATC
>NZ_BAABWL010000006.1:0-340182 GCF_040371315.1 Ruegeria sp. HU-ET01832 | reverse complement strand
CTGGCAGTCCCCCTAAGTTTCACTCGGTCCGAGCGGTTCATCGGATATGTTTGATAAGCACGCTGTGTAGCTGACGCAACATTATTTCGCAAGCGCAGCATCCGTGACGCTGTGTCATTGCCTTGGCCACTCTAAATCCACCTGCGGGTTTTGCGTTCGTAACGGGCAAAATCAGTGTGGAAACTCCGCCGCATTCGATCTTCTTCCGGCAGGATAAAGCGCCGCTCCAGCAACCAGACGAAGATCGGAATCAGGGCCAGCGACAACACCGCATCGAAGCGCAGAACCAGACCAGCCAGAATCAACACGTCGCCCAGATAGATCGGATTTCGGCTGCGTGAATAGATGCCCGACTGCACCAAAGACGAAGGCGTTTCGTGCGGAATGACTGTTGTCTTGAAACGACGAAACTCGGCCACAGCCAGAACCGCCAGCAAGATGCCGCCGCCGATCAAAATGCCGCTCAGCAAATCGGTCAGGCCGCTGTCCAGGGACAACCCCATCGGGAATTGGCGCGCCTGGAGCCAGGCAACACATGCAAACCCGACAAGCCAGACAGGTGGTATATCGACCCAGCGCATTGGCAGCCTCCGCAGCGGACGACATGCAAAGGCACGTCGCTTCTGCGTGTCCTCGTACCGTTTTAAGGCCAGATTCGCAAAAGCGCGGGATGTCGCATCAATGGACAGAGAATTCAGGATCGGTTACGCCATTGAAAAAGACGCATTCTTAACACAAGGCCACTCCCTGCGATGACCGATTTTGCCGCGACCAAAGCCCTTTTCGAGCTACCCGACGGAGTGATCTATCTGGACGGGAATTCTCTGGGCCCCCTGCCCCAAGCCGCCGGGAAAACCGTGGCCCGCATGATAGAGGATGAGTGGGGTCAGATGCTGATCACTGGCTGGAACAAGGCCGGCTGGATGGGGTTGCCCACAGGTCTGGGCGATCGCATCGGGCGGCTGATCGGAGCGGAATCGGGCAGTGTCGTGACTGGCGACACGCTGTCGATCAAGGTGTATCAGGCCGTCGCCTCGGCGCTGGAGCTGTGCCCGGATCGTAGGGTAGTGTTGTCAGACAGCGGCAACTTTCCCTCGGATCTGTATATGGTCGACGGCCTTTTGCGCTCGCTTGGGTCTGATTATGAGTTGCGCGTTGTCGCCCCCGAAGATGTCGCCGCACACATCACCGAGGACGTAGCGGTTTTGCTGCTGACTGAGGTCGATTACCGCACCGGCCGGATGCACGACATGAGGTCACTGACCGAACTGGCCCATACAAAGGGTACTGTGACGGTCTGGGATCTGGCCCATTCCGCCGGCGCAGTTCCGGTGGACCTGTCCGGTTGCAATGCGGATTTCGCGGTGGGCTGCACTTATAAATATCTCAATGGCGGCCCCGGCGCGCCCGCATTCATTTATGTCGCGCCCCGTTTGACGGATCGCGTACGCCCGGCCCTGTCAGGCTGGCTGGGGCACGAAGCCCCGTTCGCATTCGATCTGGACTACCGCCCCGGTAACGGGATCGAGCGGATGCGCGTCGGCACTCCTCCGATCATCCAAATGACGGCGCTGTCAGCGGCGATGGATATCTGGGACATGGCCGATATGGCGGATGTGCGCGCGAAGTCCATCGAATTGACCGAGCTGTTCATCACTCGGGTCGAGGCCACATGCCCCGACCTGACCTTGGCAAGCCCGCGTGATCCGGCCCAACGTGGCAGTCAGGTTTCCTTCCGGTTTGCCGAAGGCTATGCCGCCATGCAGGCCTTGATCGCACGCGGTGTGATCGGAGATTTCCGGGCCCCTGACATCATGAGGTTCGGATTCACCCCGCTCTATATAGACGCGCAGGACGTTGAGAACGCTGTCACAATTCTGGCCGACATAATGACGAACCGACTATGGGATACGCCAGAGTACAAAACGCGCCAGCGGGTTACGTAACCTCGATTCCCGCTCCAATAACCGTGGCAAGATTAGAGTTTGAGCGGATGAATTCCTGATAATCGCTGGCCGAGGTTTTTATCCCGCGCAGCGCTGAGGCAATCATCTTGGCCGTTTCCCGTGGCCCATCGAACAAACGCACGCGTCCCTTTTCTGCCTCGCGCCGTAGCCAGTCAGCATAAAGCGCCATCAACTGCGCCTCACCCTGTGTCACGATATCGGCGGCAGTGGACACGCTGGCATCCAGCAGCTCTAACCCGTGCGGCGAGGACATGATCTCGGCCATGCCATCCGTTTGCACATGGATCGCATTTCCGATGATTTGCGAAACTGATCCCTCCATATTCAGCGCTTCGGCAACGGCGGCCGTTTTACGCTCGTAGTGCAAATGTGTCAGTTGGCGCAGGATGGCCTCTTTGTTTTGAAAATGCAGGTACAGGGCAGGTCGGGACATACCCGCGCCTTTGGCGATGTCATCCATTGACGTTTTTTTGAACCCATAAGCCGAGAAGGCTTGAAGCGCCGAATCCAATATAGTCAGGCACTTATCATCCAAAACATAATTTTCCAGTGTAGCTTTTGACATTTTTTACCCATTTTGTCAGTTGACCATCTGACATATTCAGCTAACTATGTCAGAAAGTAACGACAGCTACAAGGCAAGAGGAAGCGCAATGGCGACCAATCTGAAGATCAACGGAACGTCACATCAGGTCGACCTGCCTGAAGACGTCCCTCTTTTGTGGGTCCTGCGAGATGAGCTTGGACTAACCGGCACAAAGTTCGGATGCGGCGTTGCAGCGTGCGGCGCTTGTACCGTTCACATTGACGGCGAGGCTGTTCGGTCCTGCCAAGTTGCGTTGTCAGATGTGTGGGGCGACATCACCACGATCGAAGGACTTGGAACACCAACCGCTATGGCCAAGATCCAGCAGGCATGGGTCGATCATCAGGTTGCGCAATGCGGCTATTGTCAGTCAGGTCAAATCATGCAGGCCGCGGCGCTGCTGGCCGAAAATCCAACGCCGACGGACGCCGATATTGATGACGCAATGCAAGGAAACCTTTGCCGTTGCGGCACTTACCCGCGCATCCGGGCTGCGATCCATGACGCGGCCTCCAAACTGAAGGAGGCATAAACCATGGCATCTGTTGGAAAAATCCTCCGTCGTACGTTCCTTATCGGCTCGGCCGCCGTTGTCGGCGGTGTCGCCTTTGGCGCTTATTACGTTACGCGTCCGGCCGCGAACCCGCTGCGACCCGGCAAAGGAGAGACCGCCCTTAGCCCCTTTGTCCTGATCGACCAGCAGGGAGTAACCCTGTTTGCTCCGCGTGCCGAGATGGGACAGGGCGTTATGACCACGTGGGCCGCACTCATTGCCGAAGAGCTTGATGTTGAGATCGACGACATCCGCGTGTTGCACGGCCCTGCGGCTGCTGCCTATTACAACTCGGCACTCATGGCCGAGGGGCTGCCAAATAAGGGCTATGACGCCAGCGAGTTCCAGCACAACCTGGGCGAGGCCCTTGGCGTGCTTGGCAAACCGCTGAGTCTTCAAGTCACAGGTGGCTCGACCTCTATGAAAGACGGGTTCGAGCGGATGCGTGAAGCCGGTGCCACCGCGCGTGAGACGCTTAAGCAGGTCGCCGCTGATCGGCTGGGCGTGGATCGGGCACAATTGAAAACCGAACGTGGCGCAGTGATCGCGCCGGATGGCACGCGCATTTCTTATCCCGAGCTCGCCAAAGCCGCCGGTCAGATCGAACCGCCCAACGTTGCATTGCGCGACCCATCGACCTGGCGCCTATTGGGTCAGAACCTACCCCGTGTCGACGTGGTAGAGAAATCCACCGGCACAGCTGAGTTCGGCATCGACGTGCGACCCGAGGGTTTGAAATTCGCTTCCGTTCGAATGAACCCGAAGCTGGGCGGCACAATGAAGGGATATGACTCCAGTTCAGCCGAATCCATGCCCGGCGTCGAAAAGATCGTCAATCTGGGCAACGGTGTCGCGGTGGTCGCAAGCAACACCTGGCTTGCCATACAGGCGGTCGAAGCCATCGACATCGACTGGGGTGACGCCCCCTACCCCCCCGAAACCGACGGCCTGTTTGCCAAGATTGCCGAAGCGTTTGACGACGCGCCAAACTCGACCATGCGCGATGATGGCGACGTGGACGTTATGCCCGACGGCGCGACAGAAATCTCGGCGGAATACAAAGTGCCGTACCTGGCCCACGCCACAATGGAGCCGATGAACGCCACGGCCCTGTTCACTGGCGCCAAGCTAGACCTGTGGTGTGGCAACCAGGCACCGACATTGATCCAAATCCGCGCCGCGAATACAGCCAATCTGGATACCGAGGCGGTCGATATTCATACCACCTATCTAGGGGGCGGTTTCGGTCGCCGTGGTGAACTGGACTTTGCAGAAATTGCCACCAAAGTTGCGATGGCGGTACCCAGTGTTCCGGTTCAGACGACCTGGAGCCGGGAAGAGGATATGCGTCACGATTACTACCGCCCCGGTGCAATTGCCCGGATGCGCGGAGCGGTCAAGGATGGCACTGCCGTTCTGATCGACGGTAAGGTGGCGTCGCAATCCAGCACGCAGCAAGCAGTTGAACGCTATACTGGCCTGCCGGGCGGCGGACCCGACAAGGTTCTTGTCGAGGGGTTGTTCAACCAGCCTTACGCAGTACCGAACTACCGCATCAGCGGCCACATCGCCGATCTGGCCGTGCCAGTAGGCTTTTGGCGCTCGGTCGGTAACAGCCATAACGGGTTCTTCCACGAAACTTTCATGGACGAAATGGCTCATGCCGCAGGTCGTGACCCGCTGGAGTTCCGGCTGGAGCTGGCCAAGGCCGAATTCGCCCCAGCTGCAGGTGTTCTGCAAGCCGTGAAAGAGATGTCCGGCTGGACTGGAGAATCCCAAGACGGTGTCGGACGGGGCGTCGCCATGACCTACAGCTTTGGCACTCCGGTTGCTCAGGTCATCGAAGTGGTTGACGAGGACGGCACCATTCGCATCGCTAAAGCGTGGATCGCCTGCGACGTGGGCATCGCTTTGGATCCGGGCACGGTCGAGGCGCAGATGTTTGGTGGCATGATGTACGGCTTGTCGGCCGCCGTTATGGGTGAAATCACGTTTGCGGACGGAGAAGTAGAGCAATTCAACTTCCCGGACTACGACGCGCTGCGCATGCACAACGCTCCGGTGACCGAGGTGCGTATCCTCGAAACCAACCCGCGCCTGGGAGGCGTGGGTGAGCCCGGGACACCTCCGTCAATGCCTGCACTTGGAAACGCGTTGTTCGATCTCACGGGCGAGCGTGCACGCACCCTGCCATTGATCAATCAGTTCGATTTGCTGGTTTGATCGCGATGCGCCGGTCTGGTTCTTCTCTCCTGGACCGGCGCACGCCTTCTATGCCGATTGCTGCAGCGTCGCGGCCTTAGAACCAGCGGACCATGCATGGACAGCTTGCCCGAACGCTTTGAATAGCGGTCGCGAGACCGGATCGTTCTCGGCATCCCATTCCGGGTGCCATTGCACCGAAAGCGTAAAACCCGGGGCGTCCTCTATATAGATCGCTTCTGGCGTTCCATCCGGCGCGTGGCCATCTACCACAACCCGATGCCCGACCGTCTTGATCCCCTGCCCGTGCAGAGTATTCGTCATGACTTCGGTCGCATCCATCAAACGGTGAAATACGCCACCTTCGGACAGTGTCACGATATGGCGCAGCGCAAACTTTTCTTCCAACGTCCCATCCGGTGGCATGCGATGGTTCATCCGCCCCGGAAGATCGCGAATTTCGGGATAAAGTGTTCCACCCATCGCTACGTTGACTTCTTGAAACCCGCGGCAAATGCCAAAGAACGGCTGGCCCCTTTCGACACAGGCCCGCACCAACGGCAGTGCGATCGCATCCCGCGCCCGATCAAAATCGCCATGCGCATCGGTTGCGCACTCACCATATTCCTCGGGGTGCACATTCGGGCGCGCGCCGGTCAGCAAAAAGCCGTCACAGACGTCCAGCAATTCTTCCACTGAAACGTAGCGGGGATCAGCCGGAATTAGCATCGGCAAACAGCCTGACACGTTCGCAACCGCGTCCGAATTCATGGTCCCACCGGCATGGGTCGGGTATTGATCATCCAACAAGTATGAGTTGCCGATAATACCCACAATAGGTCGAGGCATTCTTCTTTCCCGGTTGTTTTTGCGTTTCGGGAAAGCTAGCCGCCGTCACAGCAGCGCGCAATAGCACAGCCCCTGTGTGGCAGCGCAGGCACTTGTTCACTTATGCACAAGGGGAACAAGAAACAGTCAAATGACCATTTGGGAGGCATTCCACGAACACCGAAAGTCGAAGGGTCCAGAGGCCCTTCGACAGGTTCATCAAATCTCGCCGATCAGGCTGGCAGCTTCGATCCCCGCCATCGCCGCGATCGCGTCATTGTCCGAGGTGTCGCCGGTCACGCCAACAGCGCCGATCACGGCCGCTTTCTTGTCGCGCAACAATACGCCGCCCGGCACGGGCACAACCTGCCCGCCGTATACACCGTTCACAGCGGCCATGAAGTACGCCTGCGCCTCGGCCCGGGCCATCTGCGCGGTGCCTGCCATGCCCAGCATGACCGACCCATAGGCTTTGCCCTGCGCAATCGCAAAGCGACCAGGTGCGGCACCGTCTTCGCGCTCAAATGCGATCACATGACCACCGGCGTCCAGAACAACAACTGACAGAGGTTTAAGCTCCAATTCGCGGCCCTTTTCCAAAGCCTTGCGCACAATCGTGCGCGCCTTGCGCAATGTAACAGCCATGCCTGATCCCTTTCATCTGGCCAAAAATATCCTCGGGGGAGCGGGAGCGGGCAGACAGCCTCCTCGCTCCGACCCTATCCGTTCAACCCAGGCTAGCCTTCAGCTCCAAACGGCGGGCGTGCAGAACCGGCTCGGTGTAACCCGAAGGCTGAACCCGGCCTTTGAAAACCAGATCGCAGGCTGCCTGGAATGCCACACCGTCAAAACCGGGCGCCATCGGGCGATAGCTCGGGTCGCCTTCGTTCTGGCGATCCACCACGGCGGCCATCTTCTGCATCGCCGCCATCACCTGTTCTTCGCTCACCACGTCATGGAGCAGCCAGTTGGCCAGCGCCTGCGACGAAATCCGGCAGGTTGCGCGGTCTTCCATCAGGCCGATATCGTTCAAGTCCGGCACTTTCGAACAGCCCACACCCTGATCAATCCAGCGCACCACGTAGCCCAGAATGCCCTGCGCGTTGTTCTCGATCTCGCGGGTGATCTCGTCCTCGCTCAGGTTGCGGCCACCCAGCAGCGGCACGATCAGCAGATCGTTCAGCGTTCCGCGCGCGCCACTTGCGGCCAGTTCGTCCTGACGGGCCAAAACGTCGACCTTGTGGTAATGCGTGGCGTGCAGAGTTGCAGCGGTCGGCGACGGCACCCACGCGCAAGTCGCGCCAGATTTTGGGTGGCCGATCTTCTGATCCAGCATATCGCCCATCCGGTCGGGCATCGCCCACATGCCTTTGCCAATCTGCGCCTTGCCTTTCAGCCCACAAGCCAGACCGATATCGACATTGCGATCCTCATACGATGTAATCCAAGGCGTAACTTTCATGTCCCCCTTGGGCAGCATCGGACCTGCTTCGATCGAGGTATGGATCTCATCCCCGGTCCGATCAAGGAAACCGGTGTTGATAAAGGCCACGCGCGATTTCGCGGCGCGGATGCATTCTTTCAGGTTGGATGAGGTGCGGCGCTCTTCATCCATGATGCCCAGCTTGACGGTGTTGCGCGGCAGGCCAAGGATGTCCTCGACCATATCGAAAATCTCGACCGCGAAAGCAACTTCGGCTGGCCCGTGCATCTTGGGCTTGACCACATAAACCGAGCCTTTGACCGAATTCCCACCTTCACGCTGCAAGTCATGCATCGCAATCAGCGTGGTGCAGAGCGCATCCATCAGGCCCTCACCGATCTCATTGCCCGCACCATCCAGAACGGCGGGGTTGGTCATCAGGTGGCCCACATTGCGGATCAGCATCAGCGAGCGGCCTTTCAGCACATCCTGTTCGCCGCCTGCGGTGGTATAGGTCAGATCGTCTGCCAGTTTCCGGATGAAGGTGGTGCCGCCCTTGGTCACTTCTTCGGCCAGATCGCCTTTCATCAGACCCAGCCAGTTGCTATAGGCCACAACCTTATCTTCGCCATCCACACAGGCCACCGAGTCCTCGCAGTCCATGATCGTGGACAGCGCCGATTCCAAATGAACATCGGCAATCCCAGCCGGGTCGGTCGCGCCGATGTTGCTAGAGGCATCGACAACGATTTTCACATGCAGCCCGTTATTCTTCAGCAGAACGAAATCGGGCTTCTCAGCCTCACCGCCAAAGCCAACAAATGCCGCAGCTTCGGCAAGCGCAGGTACCAGCGCACCGCCTTCGACCCGCAGATGGGACACATCGGCCCACGAGCCTGCAGCCAGCGGCACAGCATCGTCCAGAAAACCTTTGGCCCATGCAATCACACGGGCACCACGCGCCTCGTCGTACCCTCCGGCGGCTGGCAGATCGCCCATCGCGTCCGTGCCATACAGCGCATCGTACAAGCTGCCCCAACGTGCGTTGGCGGCGTTCAGTGCAAAACGGGCATTGGTGATCGGCACAACCAGCTGCGGGCCGGGTGTCGAGGCGATCTCGGGATCGACATTGGCGGTTTCGATCTGGAAATCGTCACCCTCTTCGACCAGATAGCCGATCTCGCGCAGGAATGCCTGATAGGCGCTGGCGTCGTGGTCCTGACCTTTGCGGTCCAGATGCCATGCGTCCAGCTGGCTTTGCATCTTTTCACGCTTGGCAAGAAAGTCGCGGTTTTTTGGGCCCAGCTCGGACACCATCCGCGACAGACCATCCCAGAACGCATCGGCCGTAACACCGGTGCCAGGCAGCGCCTTGTCTTCGATGAACTCGGCCAGAACCGTATCAACTTGAAGCCCGCTGCGTGTCTGTCTGCTGGTCATAGTGTTCCTCCCGCCTTTTTGTGCACCACTGTGTGCAGCCAGCATTTAGAGTGAAAGTTTCCGATAGGCAACGTGCCGCAACAATTTCGGTAAAAAAAACTTACCAAAATTTCGTGACCAGCTTTTGGTTGGGCCCCGACACCGCTTGCAGCCCATTGCCACAGACCATAACGTCGCCTCAAACTCCAACCGATGCGAGGCCCAGATGCGCGACGCTGCCCCTACGACGATCTATCTCAAAGACTACACGCCCTTTGGCTATCTTGTGGACAGCGTGCATCTAACCTTCGATCTGGCAGCGCACGCCACCCGCGTAACATCGCGCATTGCTTTCCGCCCCAACCCCGATGCCGCGGACCGCACATTCTTCTTGCACGGCGAAGAGCTGACCCTGATCCGCGCCTCCATTGACGGGGTGCAGATCACGCCCGAGGTGACCGACAAAGGCCTGACCGCCCCCGCCCCCGACGCGCCCTTCATATGGGAGGCCGAGGTTGAGATTGACCCCGGCAACAACACCGCGCTTGAGGGGCTTTATATGTCGAACGGCATGTATTGCACCCAGTGCGAGGCGGAAGGGTTCCGCAAGATCACCTACTACCCCGACCGCCCTGATGTGATGTCCACCTTCACCGTGCGCATCAATGGCGATCTGCCAGTACTGCTGTCCAACGGCAACCCAAGCGGCAAAGGCGAAGGCTGGGCCGAATGGACCGACCCGTGGCCCAAGCCTGCCTACCTATTCGCGCTTGTCGCGGGCGAATTAATTGCCCATCCCGGCCAGTTCACCACCATGTCCGGGCGCGACGTCGAGTTGAACCTCTGGGTCCGCCCCGGTGACGAGGGCAAATGCGCCTTTGGCATGGAGGCGCTGAAAAAGTCGATGAAATGGGACGAGGACGTCTATGGCCGTGAATACGATCTGGACGTGTTCAACATCGTGGCTGTCGATGACTTCAACATGGGCGCGATGGAAAATAAGGGGCTGAACATCTTCAACTCCTCCGCCGTGTTGGCCAGCCCCGAGACCTCGACCGATATGAACTTTGAGCGGATCGAGGCGATCATTGCTCATGAGTATTTCCACAACTGGACCGGCAACCGCATAACCTGCCGCGACTGGTTTCAACTGTGCCTGAAAGAGGGTCTGACCGTGTTCCGCGATGCGCAGTTCACGTCAGACATGCGCTCGGCCCCGGTGAAACGCATCCACGACGCCATCGACCTGCGCGCACGGCAATTCCCCGAGGATAACGGGCCGTTGTCTCACCCGGTGCGACCCGAAAGCTTTCAAGAGATCAACAATTTCTACACCGCCACCGTTTATGAGAAAGGTGCAGAAATTATCGGTATGCTGAAACGGCTGGTAGGCGATGAAGCCTATACCAACGCGCTGGATCTGTATTTCGACCGCCATGACGGGCAAGCCTGCACGATCGAAGACTGGATCAAGGTATTCGAGGATACGACCGGTCGCGATCTGGACCAGTTCAAACGCTGGTACAGCCAATCCGGCACTCCGCGCGTGACGGTGGCCGAAGAATGGGCAGACGGCACCTACACTCTGACCCTGTCGCAGCGCACCGAACCCACGCCGGGTCAGGACGAAAAGCTGCCGCAGGTGATCCCGGTGGCCGTTGGCCTTCTGGGCCCCAACGGTGATGAAGTCCGCGCGACTGAGGTGCTGGAACTGACCGAAGCCAGCCAAAGTTTCACCTTCACCGGGCTGGCGGCCAAACCAACGGCCTCGGTCCTGCGGGATTTCTCGGCCCCGGTTATCCTGGAACAGGATCAAAGCAACGCAGAGCGCGCCTTTTTGCTGGCCCATGACACGGACGCGTTCAACCGATGGCAAGCCGGGCGCTCGCTGGCCGAAGACACGCTGTTGAACATGATCCAATCCGATGCAGCCCCCGACGCGGACTATCTGGATGGTCTTCTGGCTGTGCTGCGCGATGGTGACTTGGACCCGGCCTACCGCGCACTGATGCTGGGCCTGCCGACGCAATCGGAATTGGCGGCTGCCTTGCACGAGAATGGCGAAACGCCTTATCCGATGGCGATCTGGACCGCCGTCGAGACGCTGCGGCAGGTCACTGCACAGCACGTACAAGACCTGCTGCCGCGCTTGCACAGCGAGACCGTGATTGATGCTCCGTACAACCCGGATGCCGATCAATCAGGTAAACGCGCGCTGGGTGGGGCCGCCCTTGCACTGACCTCGCGACTGGACGGAGGCGCCAAGGCTACCGAGGAATACAAGACGGCCGACAACATGACCCTGCAACTGACCGCCCTGTCCTGCCTTCTGCGCGCAAGCAAGGGACAGGCCGAACTGGCCGCATTCTATGATCAATGGCAACACGATCGGTTGGTGATGGACAAGTGGTTCGGACTGCAAGTCTCGATGGCCGCACCGGATGCGACGGCGGATGTGGCGCGCAACCTGACCGAGCATCCGGATTTCAACTGGAAAAACCCCAACCGCTTCCGCGCCGTCATGGGTGCGCTTGCGATGAACCATGCCGGGTTCCACCGGGCCGATGGCGCGGGCTATGCCCTGCTGGCGGACTGGTTGATCAAACTGGACCCGGTGAACCCGCAAACCACGGCACGGATGTGTTCGGCCTTTCAGACATGGAAACGCTATGACACCGACCGCCAGGCCCTGATCCGCGCGCAGTTAACCCGCATCGCGGAAACGCCCGACCTGTCGCGGGACACGACCGAAATGGTGTCACGCATCCTGGACGCATGACGCATTACACGTTCACACGTCAGAACAGGACGCCCCGCGTTTTGGCGATCCTGCTCTGCATCTACGGCGCGTTGATCGCGCTGGTCGTGTGGTTTGACGCGGTATGGTGGCTGATCGCTCCGCTGGCCCTGACCACTCTGCCCGCTGTTTGGGATTTTGTGCAGGGTACCAAAGCCGGATTGTCAGTGGGGCAGGATACGTTGAGCTGGTTCACTGGATCGCGCAAGGCCGAGGTCAATCTTGCCGATATTGACCACGTTCGAATGGACACGCGCTGGGATTTCTCAGTGCGTGTTTCGCTGGTCCTGAATTCCGAGAAAAAGATTCGCCTGCCTGATGAATCTACCCCTTCACACCGCGTGTTTGAGCAGGTTCTGCAGGCCACCGGGCTGCGGGTTGAACGGCATCATTTTACTGTATTCTAGGGGCAATCCGGATACCCAACCTGGATTGTTCACGAATTTAGCGCTAAAAGGCCCCTGAAACTTGAATTTGAGCAAAATCAGAAGAAAGATTAAATCCAACGTTACCAGTTTTTACAGTTACCGAGTTTTACCATGTTGCGGTTCTTCAAGTCCAACGCGCCCAGCGCATCTGTCCCCCAAATCCACCCGGAGTTGTGTCTGGCGCCAGATGTGTCTGCGGTGTTTCCGCAGCGTGGCCAAGTTAATATTCCTGTCGTTGATGCGCGTTCCGAGGACATCGCAGGCCGTGATGCGATTGAACGCGGACGCCATTTGGCCCGACAGGGAATGTGGTCCGAGTTGTCTCGGCAGATGAAGGCGGCCGACGACGCGCGCGAGTCGGCATCAGATGGAATGCCGGTCGCCGATCTACTGGCGTTTGGTGCTCGTGCGGACGTGGTTTTGGCCGTCGAGCACGCCCTGTCGGACCTTAAAGAAGTGCGCGACTACGACCTGCTGGGTGGTATTTCTGAGTTAGAAGACGAAATGCGCGACAACGCGGACGATGCGATGATCGCTCTCGTCGTTGCTTTGGCCCATATCGACATCGCGTGGGCATGGCGCGGGACGGCCACGGAAGACAAGTTGCCCTCTTTGCATCAGTCGCGTTGCGCAGCTCATTTCGACCGCGCCGCCGCGATCCTTCCGAAATGCCGTGAGGCCGCGCCGGACAGCCCTTTGGTTGCAGCAGCAGATTGTGCTCTGCTGGCCGGACAGCGCAAGACGCGTGTCCGTGTGGCCGACAAATACGAACGCCTGATTACGCTGGATCCCTATAACCAACGCCATATGCGCGCTATGGGCACGCATCTGCTGCCGCGCTGGTTCGGCAGCTACGAAGAGCTTGAGGTCCAAGCCCTGCGCAACGCCGCCAGAACTCATGATATCTGGGGCGCAGGTGGTTACACTTGGGCGCAGTTCGACGCGATCGTGCTGGATGACGAAGCCTGTGCGCGGCTCGATGTCGAATACTTCCTGCAGGGCCTTCATGACATTCTGAGCAACCGCCCCGATCAAGAAATGGTAAATATGCTGGCGGCATACTGCGCGATCACGATCAAGCGTGGCATTGGCCGGAATGAAAAGGCGGACGCTGTTCGCGCTCAAATCCACGAGGCCGCAAACTGGTTGATCCGCGATCACCTGACCGAGTTGCACCCGCTGATCTGGGCACATGCGGCCAACGGCTTCAACAACGCGGCGCGCGTCAACTCGACTGAACGGTTTGCGGCACGCGGTCACCGCGACGCACTGCGGGCGATTGGCAACCTGTTTAGTGAAGAACTGCGCAACGGTATGGATGTGACCTTCACCTCAACGGGCCTACACCTCTCCAGCCACTGAATTCCCCCTTGCCCCTTTGGCGCGCCGGGCCTAATACGCAAGCCTAGACTTCTGCGGAAATTAGAGGCGCGCCATGCTCGACCTGACATACGAAATGCCCAAAATCAAAACCATTGCCGGTGCCAAGCACGATTGGGAACTGGTGATCGGGATGGAGGTGCACGCTCAGGTCTCATCGAACGCCAAGCTGTTTTCTGGCGCATCGACCCAGTTCGGGGCCGAGCCGAATTCGAACGTGGCCTTTGTGGACGCGGCTATGCCGGGAATGCTGCCGGTGATCAACGAATATTGCGTGGAACAGGCCGTGCGCACCGGGCTAGGTTTGAAGGCGGATATCAACCTGAAATCGGCTTTTGACCGCAAAAACTATTTCTATCCTGACCTGCCGCAGGGCTACCAGATTTCCCAGCTGTACCACCCCATTGTGGGCGAAGGCGAAGTGCTGGTCGAGATGGGCGATGGCACTGCGCGCATGGTTCGGATCGAGCGTATCCACATGGAGCAAGACGCAGGCAAATCGATCCACGACATGGACCCGCATATGTCCTTTGTCGACTTGAACCGCACGGGCGTCTGCCTGATGGAGATCGTGTCCCGGCCCGACATTCGCGGCCCCGAAGAGGCCGCCGCCTATATCGCCAAGCTGCGCCAGATCATGCGTTATCTGGGCACCTGCGACGGCAACATGCAGAACGGCAACCTGCGGGCGGACGTGAACGTGTCGATCTGTTTGCCGGGCGCGTATGAGAAATACCAGGAGACGCAGGACTTCTCGCATCTGGGCACGCGGTGTGAGATCAAGAACATGAACTCGATGCGCTTTATCCAGCAAGCGATCGAGGTCGAAGCCCGTCGTCAGATCGCTATTGTTGAAGCTGGTGGCGAGGTCGAGCAGGAAACCCGCCTGTACGATCTCGACAAGGGCGAGACACGCTCGATGCGGTCTAAGGAAGAGGCGCATGATTACCGCTATTTCCCAGACCCCGACCTGCTGCCGCTTGAGATTGAACAAGCCTGGGTCGATGACATCGCCGCCAAACTGCCCGAACTGCCCGATGCCAAAAAGGCGCGGTTCATTGAGGCGTTTGGCCTGACCGACTATGACGCTTCGGTCCTGACTGCCGAAGTGGAAAGCGCCGCCTATTTCGAAGAGGTCGCAAAAGGCCGCAACGGCAAGCTTGCCGCGAACTGGGTGATCAACGAGCTGTTCGGTCGTCTGAAGAAAGAAGACCATGACATCACCGACAGCCCGGTCTCGCCTGCGCAGTTGGGTGGGATCATCGATCTGATTTCCTCGGATGCCATCTCGGGCAAGATCGCCAAAGACCTGTTCGAGATCGTTTACACCGAAGGCGGTGACCCGGCGCAGATCGTCGAAGAGCGCGGTATGAAACAGGTCACCGATACCGGCGCGATCGAAGCCGCTTTGGACGAGATCATCGCCGCCAACCCCGCGCAGGTGGAAAAAGCCAAGGTGAACCCGAAACTGGCGGGCTGGTTCGTTGGTCAGGTGATGAAAGCCACCAGCGGCAAAGCCAACCCCAAGGCCGTGAACGAGCTGGTTGCCAAGAAACTGGGCGACTGAACCAACTGAATTTGATGCAAGGGCGGCAAAGGGCATCCCCTCTGCCGCCCTTCTTTTGCGCTGTGTCCGAGCAACAAACGCCGGGGACGGCGCGAAGGAGACTTTCCCAATGGCCTCAACATGCTAGATTGCCAGGAACGAACAGGTAGGAAGATCCGATGCCGCGCTACGAATACAAAGTTGTCCCCGCCCCGCAAAAAAGCGGCAAATCAAAGGGCGCAAAAACCGCCGAAGGCCGGTTTGCGGCCTCGATCGAACAAGTGCTGAACCAAATGGGACAGGATGGCTGGGAATATCAGCGCGCGGAACTTCTACCCAGTGAAGAACGCGCAGGCTTTACCAGTTCGACCGTGAACTGGCGCAACGTGCTGGTGTTCCGGCGCGAAATAGAAGTGACTTTTGTCACCACTCGCAGCCCGACAGAAACGCCCGAAGGCGTACCCTTGGCCCAGCCTGTTCCGGGCCCCGAAATGGTCGTGGCCCCAGCCCCGATTGCGGAAGAGGTGCAAGAGCCGCCGCTGTCATTGAAGGGTTTGGAAACAGTTCCCAGTTCGGACGACGCACCGCCGGAGAAATAATGAACAGCACTGCCAATCGGACATTTTTGATTTCACATTCTTTTATTTCAACACTTTGCGTTTGTTTCACTTTGATGTTCACCGGTCAGCTGCACGCTGATGCGGGCGCGAACACCCCTCCTAACTGCGTGACAAATATTGATGCTGAGGGGACAGTTATTGCAGGCTTCTTTGGCTTGGTGACTCCTCCGGTCCCTTATTCCTCAATCGAAACTGGAGGAGGTGACCTAACGGTTTAACCAACCATCCGGCATGGGAACGGTGCGCTCGTCTATGCGGGCATTTATCGGGGGGTTTATTCGGCAGGGGGCCCCAGCCAAACTGTTAACAAGTCGGGCACAGAGACCAAACTCGTGTTCAAACAGGATGATGGCTCGATTGTGCACATTTGCATGGTCAAAGCCAACCAATTCGACCCAACTATTTATAACCCTATAGCTTCGCAAGTTGGCGAATGCGATCTCAAACAGATTGCAGGTGTCGAGACGCTGACGCCGGGGCACGTTCAGATATTTGAGCCCCCCTACGACCTTGTCGAAATCAGTGGCGTTCCCAAGACTGTATTGGCCGTCGCTCGAGTTGCCACTGAACTGATTCAACTGCGCGGACAATCCCCGGGCTGGGCGAACTATGTTTGGCACCCAGAAGATCAATCAAAGTTTGGAGGAAAAGGGGGAATATGCAATGTGGAGGTGTTTAAAACTACCTCGACCACACAAGATTACCAGACAGAGCTCATTGAAGTTTGCAAAGATATTGAGGGTAAAATCTTACCTTGGGCCAAGGTAGCAAAGCACTATTAGAGCTGTCAAAATACAGAAATAACATCAACTTTTCTTCAGGCAGATTTACGCAGAACTTGCCGCCGATTGAAATAACCACGCCATTAAAAATTGGCTAAACTGACGTCGAAGAGTTCGAAGTAATCGCTTCAAGACCGGGAAAGATGTCTTTGGTCCGAAGAGTTTATCTCTCTGAAGAGCGGAAGTTGAAACACGATGTTTGCATGGTAACTGTGAATTGACGAAGTCGAATTCAGCCGGATACCCAATCTCGAATTCCAAGCGCCCCACGCGGTCGAGACCGCACCACTATACACCTATATCCAGCGCAAGCGCGTGGATTCGCGGGACGATGTCCACCAGCGCCTTGTGAACAGCGCGGTGGCGGGCGACGCGGGATTGGCCTTCGAACGCAGCCGCACGGATACGCACGTTAAAGTGGCTCTCGCCACCTTCCTGAAAGCCCGCATGGCCACGGTGGCTTTCGCTGTCATCCACTACTTCCAGCTCATGCGGGTCAAAGGCGGATTGCAAGGCAGTGCGGATTTCGTCGGTCACGGTCATTTTTACGCTCAGCGGCAAAAATTTTACCGCCTCCCCTCTTCTACTTTCGGCAGCTTAGACTAAACTGCTGCCTCCGAGTCGAGAAGATGCGTTCTTAAGGATCACAGAATGACGAAATCAGACCCCTTTGGATTCGATATGTCCGTCTCTAGCGCCAAGAAAAAGAACCCGCGCGGGCGTCGGGGGATGTCGGGCGCATCCGAGACCTCGGTCCGAATCTGTGACCATGAAGGCTGTGACGAGCCGGGCAAGTTCCGCGCCCCCAAAGCGCCGGATGTGCTGGATGATTTCTTTTGGTTCTGTCAGCAGCACGTGCGCGAATATAACCAGAAGTGGAATTTCTTCGACGGCACGACCGAGGCCGAGCTGAACGCGCAGCGATCCAAAGACAAGGTTTGGGAACGCGAAACAAAACCCATGGGTGACCCCGAGGCCCGCGCCTGGGCCCGTCTTGGTATTGAAGACCCCCATCAGGTTCTGGGTGCAAACAGCACACAAAACAAAGGCCGCACCGCAGGCAGCGGCGGCCGCCGCCTGCCCCCCACCGAGCGCCGTGCGATTGAAATCTTGGAAGCCAATGACAGCTGGACCAAAGCTGAAGTGCGCAAAGCATATAAGAAGCTGATCAAGGTGCTGCACCCCGATATGAACGGCGGTGACCGCAGCCAGGAAGAACAACTGCAAGAGGTTGTCTGGGCCTGGGATCAGATCAAGGACAGCCGGAACTTTAAGTAGCTGAATTAATGCACGAACATATTGCGTAGAGCCACTGCTTCTGGTCGCTTGAGGCAACGCAGCCGCGTTTGTTCCTTCGCGGTTGCGGAATTACGTATTTCGGGGAAAATCATACAGAGCTCTTCCACGTCTTCACGGCCAAAAGACTGCAGCGCCATATCTCCCAGAAATAAACTTTCGGTCGGCAAACCATTCGACATCAGTATCGCGTGCCGATGACATGCAATGTGGAAATAGGTTACGGATTCAGATGCGTTCACCTGGCGAATGGTTTTGTCGTTCACCAAATGAATAGCTGCGACGAAAACCTTGGGCTCACCAAACAAAAATTCTGCACGCCATCCTTCCAGAACAATTCTGTGTTGCGGCGACACATACAAATCTTGATCAGGCAAGCCTTTCCCAATCGCCCCTTTTTTAATGCAAACAGGACGCAAGCGAGGGGCCCTATTCAATTCTTCGACGCTTATTGTCTTTTCACCGATCCATTCAATGGGTAGCAAATCGCCGCTAGAAACGCGCACCTTATCCCCAACGGACAGGTCTTCCACGAGGCAGCGGCCCGTTTCGGTTTCGATCAAAGTACCCTTAACGAAACAAGGCACTGTCCCCTCTGGAAGCGAGACTGTCACGATAAGGGAATCGTTATTGCCGTTACCGGGCCCCGTGGAGGCAAATATTTCGAGAATAAGTTGAGTGTTTGGCGGAATATAGGTTCCCGGAGTTAACTCGACGGTCAAAAGTCCGCTTGATGAAATCGAAACCGTGTAATCGGACTCGTCCAATCCGCCGGTCCCCGAAACGACTGCAGTCCATGAAGCTCCGGCTTTAGTTGCTATGTATTGCTGAGCGACAGAGGTCGACCCACTGGGAATCGAAAGCGAAGTCGGGCCTAAAATTGTCAGTGCCATTTGAACCTCAAACGGGAAACGTTAAACTGGGAACTCATTGTGTGCAGGCTTTTAGTGATATTAAACCATCACATAATTCTATTGCAATGTAAGCATTGAAAGGAAATCATTGGCCCAAGATTTGCAGTCATATTTTAGCAACTCGAGGATTGAGTTCTGGGCAGAAAAAGACTGAGTGTGACTTCGTTTCATATCAATAAGGCCAGTTTCAAAGAAACATCCGCCTCAGCTCAAACTCATACCTCTTTCCCTTGCCCTTGCCCGCAATATGTTGCACCAAACACAGGTTCGAAAACCCGCACGAGGCTGCGGTACCAGGAATAAGGACGACAGGCATGGATTGGCCGATTGACGCAAATGCACATCCCTCAGAAGAGATTTCGGTTCGCGACGTGTTCGGCATCGACACCGGCATGCAGGTCAAACGCTTTTATGAAGTGACCGAACGGGTCCCCGAGATTGATCAGACCTACAAGTTTGACCCTGAGACGACCCTCGCAATTCTGGCGGGCTTTACCCACAACCGTCGCGTGATGATCCAAGGGTATCACGGCACGGGTAAGTCGACCCATATCGAACAGGTCGCCGCGCGTCTGAACTGGCCTGCGGTGCGGGTCAACCTCGACAGCCATATCAGCCGGATCGATCTGATCGGTAAGGATGCGATCAAACTGCGTGATGGCGTGCAGATCACCGAATTCAGTGAAGGCATTTTGCCTTGGGCCCTGCGCAACCCGGTCGCGATCGTGTTCGACGAATACGACGCCGGCCGCGCGGATGTGATGTTCGTGCTGCAGCGCGTACTGGAGGCCAACGGTAGCCTTACCCTGTTGGACCAGAACGAGATTCTGACACCTCACCGGTATTTCCGCATGTTCGCCACTGCCAACACCGTTGGCCTTGGGGATACGACCGGCCTTTACCACGGTACGCAACAGATCAACCAAGCTCAGATGGACCGCTGGTCTCTAGTCGCGACGCTGAACTACCTCAGCCATGACGCCGAGACGATGATCGTTCTGTCTAAAGCCCCGCATTACAACACAGCTGAAGGTCGCAAGATCGTCAGCCAGATGGTCAGCGTGGCCGATCTGACCCGAACCGCCTTCATGAACGGCGACCTGTCCACGGTGATGAGCCCCCGAACAGTGATCAACTGGGCCCAGAACGCCGAGATTTTCCGTGATGTTGGTTACGCGTTCCGCCTGTCCTTCCTGAACAAATGCGATGAATTGGAACGCCAGACTGTGGCCGAGTTCTATCAGCGCTGCTTTGATGAGGAACTTCCGGAGAGCGCGGCAAGCGCGAGCTTGGGCTAACGCCCCACAAAAGAACAAACGAGTCAGATTCGGCCAGCCTGAATTCTCAGGCTGGCCGTCGTGTTTCTGCCGCCCACCAAAATGGTCGATATGATGCCGCAAGTGTTGTCTGGAAATACCAGAACCTGTCCTTACTGGCTTTTCACAGGCACCACCCGGCCCCGTTCAGGGCCGAACTTGCCAAACTCAGCTGAGACTTGCAGTAATCAACCGGCCGCAAAACGCGCCGAGGACACCAAAGACTAAAAGGCAAGTAACCTGCCCAATAAATGCTGTACCAAAAGAGATCAATGACCATCGGTTGTGGCGGATGGGTCACTGGCGAAACCGTAATTTGTATATACCTTGATTATACAAATTACATCTATATCATATCCAATGCATGGTACATTGGAAAACACCTCTTATTGTAACAACAACTGTCTGGGCATTCGCCTCTCCAGTTACCGCATTGCCGACAACAACGTCTGACAGGGCTGAACTGTTTGCTGTCTGCTCTGGCCGGTTAGAAGCGCTAGCGGCCCGCCAACGGGCCCGCATCGGGGACGAAGATGCGCCTGCCGCAAATCTGCAGCAACAGTTCGACCAAATGCTGGAAGCGGTTCTGCCGTGGGCGCTGTCCGAGGGTATCGAAGAACACCAGCCCAAACGGTGGCGTGTGCGCGGCTGGGTTGAAGTCGCCTACCTGCTGGCCGATATGGACTATAGCTTCGACGCGCGCATCGCCGAAGGGGCCGAACAGCAGTTGGCGCGCAGAATCTCGGAGTGCCGGGCCGTATTGCTTTAGGATCGCGATGTTGAAAAGCGGATCGCCCCTATGGTCAAGCCCCCGGAATGGCTCTAGGTTGCCGGGGCAGAACAAGACCGGACCCGCCGCCGATGAGCAAACCAAACGACAACCCCGCTGATCCGTTCAAAAAAGCCTTGGCCGAGGCCACGCGGGTTATGGCCGACGACCCCGAGCTGAACGTCTCGTACACCGTTGATCCGTCAGGCATGTCGGGCGAGTCGATGCGTTTGCCCCAGGTCAGCCGCCGAATGACACGAGAAGAGGTTTTGCTGGCGCGCGGAACAGCAGATGCTCTGGCCCTTCAACGCCGATACCACGATGACGCGACGCATGCGCGCTATGCGCCTCCGGGGGATATGGCGCGGGACCTGTACGAAGCGATGGAGACCGCCCGCTGCGAGGCGATGGGTGCGCGGGACATGCCGGGCACTGCCACCAACATCGACGTCAAGATCAGCCACGAAGCGATACGGCGCGGTTATGACCAGTGTAAACAACCCGCGGATGCGCCTCTGTCCGTTGCCGCCGGATATCTAATCCGCCACTTGGCGACCGGTCGTGACCTGCCCCCCGCCGCTGCCAACATCATGAACCTGTGGCGTGGTTTTATCGAGGAACAGGCAGGGGGATCGCTGGAAAACCTTAACGATATCCTTTCGGATCAGGCTGAATTTGCCAAATTCTCGCGGCAGGTGATCAAGGATCTGGGATATGGCGACCAGCTGGGCGACGACCCCGACGAGCTGGACGACGAGCAGGAAGATCAGGCTGAAGAAGACGCCGAAGAGCAACCCGATCCGGACAGCACAGGCGACGACGACCAGCAAGAGCAGGACGCCGACGCCACGCCCGAACAGTCGCAGGAAGAACAGCAGGACCAGTCTCAGGCTCAGGTCTCAATGGACGAGATGGCCGATGATGATATGGGCGACGAAGCCGAAATGCCTGAAGGTGAGGCTCCGCTTGAACCTCCGGCCCCGCCACCTGCCTCGGATGCGGATCCCGATTACAAAGTGTATCTGAACACGCATGATGAAGAAATCGCAGCCGAAGATCTGGCGGAACCGGCCGAACTGGAACGCCTGCGGGCCTATCTGGACCAGCAGTTGGAGCCGCTAAAAGGCGCTGTGAGCCGCTTGGCCAATAAACTGCAGCGCCGTCTTCAGGCACAGCAAAACCGCAGTTGGGAATTCGATCTGGAAGAAGGCATCCTGGATGCGGGCCGTCTGGCACGCGTGGTGGCAAACCCGACCACGCCGCTCAGCTTCAAGATGGAAAAAGACACCGAATTCCGCGACACAGTGGTCACTTTGCTGCTGGACAATTCGGGGTCTATGCGCGGACGACCGATTTCGATCGCGGCAATCTGTGCCGATGTTCTGGCGCGAACGCTGGAACGCTGCAACGTAAAGGTCGAGATTTTGGGCTTTACCACCCGCGCCTGGAAAGGTGGGCAAGCACGTGAAGCCTGGCTGAATGACGGCCGCCCGCAGCAACCGGGGCGTTTGAACGATCTGCGCCACATCATCTATAAAGGAGCCGATGCGCCCTGGCGTCGTGCGCGCCCAAATCTGGGCCTGATGATGAAAGAAGGCCTGCTGAAGGAGAACATCGATGGCGAGGCGCTGGAATGGGCGCATCGCAGGATGCTGATGCGGCGCGAACAACGCAAGATTTTGATGGTGATTTCGGACGGCGCGCCGGTCGACGACTCAACGCTCAGCGTAAACCCGGCCAACTATCTTGAAAAACACCTACGGGATGTGATCGCGATGGTCGAAAAGCGCAAGATGGTCGAGCTGTTGGCCATCGGTATTGGCCACGATGTAACACGCTATTATGACCGGGCGGTTACGATTACAGACGTCGAGCAACTGGCCGGCGCCATGACCGAGCAATTGGCCGCGTTGTTTGACAGCGACCCACGCGCCCGCGCCCGCATCATGGGGATGAAGAAGGCGGGCTAATGCCGCTCCGGGTGAAACTCAACACATAATGGGCAAGACCCTGAACCGATGAGGTATGAGATGTTTCAGTCCTTTGCCGTGACCGCACGACCGGAACAAGGACCTCCGCGGCTGGCCGCTCTCAGAAAAGAGCTGGCCCAAGACGGGCTGGACGGGTTTCTTATTCCGCGCTCAGACGCGCATCAGGGCGAATATGTGGCCCCGCGGGATGAACGTTTGTCTTGGTTAACGGGCTTTACCGGGTCGGCAGGTTTTTGTGCCGTGTTGCCCGACGTGGCCGGTGTGTTTGTTGACGGGCGATATCGAACGCAGGTCAAGGCTCAGGTCGCCCAGGTCTTTACCCCGGTGCCGTGGCCCGAGGTCAGTTTGGGCGCGTGGTTGAAGGACAATCTGCCCGATGGTGGCAAGGTCGGTTTTGATCCCTGGTTGCACGCTGCTGGCCAGATCACCAACGCACGCAAAGACCTCGCAGGCAGGGGTATAGACCTTGTTCGCAGCCCCAATCTGGTTGACCGCGTATGGCCCGATCAACCTGCCCCACCAATGAACCCGGTTAAAGCGCACCCTCTGGAATTCGCCGGTGAAAGCGCCGCCAGCAAAATCGACCGTCTGGCCGAGGCTTTGACTGCTGCTGGCAACTCGGCTGCCGTGATCACCTTGCCGGACTCGATCATGTGGCTGTTGAACATTCGGGGCTCGGATATCGGGTACAACCCTGTGGCGCACGGTTTTGCCATTTTGCATTCGGATGCCAAGGTTGACTTGTTCATGGCACAAGAAAAGCTGGGCGTGTCGTTGGGTGATCAAGTTCGCGTTCACGAGCCTGAAACGTTCCTTGATGCTGTTACCGCGTTACAGGGGGCAATTCAGGTTGATCTTGGAACCCTGCCTCAAATCGTAGCTGACGTTTTGCAGGACAAGATCGTCGATGCCGGCGACCCTTGCGCCCTGCCGAAAGCCTGCAAAAACCCTGCCGAAATCGAAGGCAGCGCCGTGGCACACCTGCGCGACGCAGTGGCGGTGATCGAGACGCTTTGCTGGCTGGATGACCAAAACCCCGGCAGTGTCACTGAAACGCAGGTTGTCACAAGGTTGGAAGAGAACCGGCGCAAGGACAGCGCGCTGCAGGACATCTCATTCGACACAATTGCAGGCACCGGTCCTAACGGCGCTATCATGCATTACCGCGTCACCGAAGAGACCGACAGCCTTCTGGAAGACGGGCACATTCTGGTTCTCGACAGCGGTGGTCAATACCTTGACGGCACCACAGATATTACCCGTACAATCGCTATTGGTGAGGTAGGTGACGAAGAAAAAGCCTGTTTCACCCGTGTCCTAAAGGGTATGATCGACATGTCGATGCTGCGTTGGCCCGTGGGCTTGGCTGGGCGCGATATCGAAGGCGTGGCTCGGGCCCCGCTGTGGGCGGCAGGGCAAGATTTCAACCATGGCGTCGGTCACGGCGTCGGCGCGTATCTGAGCGTGCACGAAGGCCCTCAGCGTCTGTCGAAGGTCAGCCATGTCCCCCTTCAACCCGGTATGATCCTTTCGAACGAGCCTGGCTATTACCGTGAAGGTGCTTTTGGAATTCGCATCGAAAACCTGGTCGTGGTGCAGCAGGCCCCTACCTTGCCCGGGGGCGATGCCGAACGCGCAATGCTGAACTGGCGCACTTTGACCTACGTTCCAATTGACCGTCGATTGATTGTTCCCGATATGCTGACCCACGCTCAACGTGATTGGCTGAATGCGTATCACCGCGACGTTGCGGAAAAAATACGACCAAGGCTGGGCGCGGACGCGCAAGTGTGGTTGGATGCCGCAACCGCTCCGATCTGACACCCAGCTGTTACATTCCGGAGGCAGAGGAAAAGCCCGACATCAGTAAGGGTTAAGGAGGTAAGATGACCAAGATCACTATTCGCAAAGCACCGGGTAAATGGAGCGTCCGTTCCGGTGGCGCCATTTTGGGCGAAAGCACAAATGCGCTTGAACTGCTTGAAGGTGATCTGGACCCGGTGATCTATTTCCCCCGCAATGATATTGCGATGGCGTTTCTGGACCAGACCGACAAAGTCACGCATTGCCCCCATAAGGGTAACGCCGCGCACTTCTCGATCGTCAATAAATCTTCTGTGACTGAAAACGCGGCGTGGAGCTATGAAAGCCCGATCCCCGAAGTGGCCGATATCAAAGGCTATATCGCGTTTTATCGGCACGATTCAGTCAAAGTTGAACAAATCTGAGCGGGACTCACATCGCCTCTTTCATCAAGTCGACCATCGCCAGATCTTGACTGACCCGACCGTAAGCCTGCGCCATCGCTGTCAATGTGTGCGGCGGGCAGCCAATTTCTTGAAGGCAAGAGGCATCAATCACGCGGACTCGACCATCGAAAGCCGACTCGACGACCTGATCTACAGGCTCATCTCGATCCCCGACTGTAAGTTTGTGATAATGAAAGCCCTGACCTGGGGCGGTGACGCCCAGTGTGTGCCGCACTCCATGCGATGCTAACCAGTCCAACAAATTGCGCAGGCCAACGTCCTGACCCGCGTCCGGCACTTTATTTGCTTTGATACGGCCCTCGCGCGGCAAATGCCTGAGCTGCACCATAGTTGTCGGCGTCCAGATTCGAATGGGCTGCACAAAGTCTACAAGTCGCCCGATACGACGCCCGCGCAAGTGGGGGCCCAAACCAAATGTGGCAGTTATCAAGCTGATCGGAGCCTGTGAGACGGCATAGACAGAGGCGAAAAGATCGCACCGCCCACCTACCTTATGTTTCAGCGTCAGGGCATTAAAATGTCCTGCCTCAGCATAAGCGCGCGGCGATCCCAAAGCACGGCTTAACCAAAGGCAATTCATGATGTACGGGGCATGGTCGCGAAAGCCGATCTGCGATGCTTGTGGGAGGCTGCGCGCGAGCAAGTTCGCTGTACCTAAAACTCCCGAAGCCAGAAACACGTGCCGCGCTCGCAGTTGAGTTCCATCATCCAGGTCCAAGCGTACCATCCCCTGTCCCGACAAGATCCGGCTAACACGCCCCGCTCGGACCGAGACATTCGACATCTCTTTGAGGCGCGCCTCAACCGCGCGGGCCATGGTCCGAAGCCCGGCATTGGGAGTTTCTGAAGTTCCGGTCAGCAAACGTGGGACACTTTTTTCCAGTCCGTTCTCTAAAAGCTCGTGCCGGGCACCGCCGACCACTTTCAGATCGCGCTGCACAGCTTCGCACGCGGCACAATAGTCCCACCATGTTTCCAGAAACTGTCCCCTTCCCCAAGGGTCATCGCAGTCGTAAACCTGAAGCTGTTTACCCCAGTAGTTGGCCAGCCCACCGACTTCGGCGGCAGCAAACATCGGCGGTGCGTCTCCTCCTGATACTTCGGTGCGGTCGGCCAGACACGCGGGCTGTTGTCTTTCATACGCAACCGAGACAATCTTGACCGGCCCACCCTGAGAAGGTTTGGAGGTGGCCCCCGTCACCACAGCCACAGAACCAGAGAAGCCCCGCATAGCTGTAAGTGCTGCGTATGCAGCGGGCCCTGCTCCGACCAATGCAATATCAAAGCTTTGCATGACTCAGCCCCGTCTCCAGCACAGCCGCACGTTGCACATCGCCATTTAAGAGATGGTCAGAACTTGAAAACGTTTCTATAGACCGGCTCACCATGACAGGCAGGCGTAGCGCAATTCGGACCACGGGCGGATACTCGCCCATCGAGGTTGTAGTCTCAGCGAAGGTCATGGTGCCAACTCTTTTCTGGCAACATGCAAATCTGCGTCAGCCCCCAGCACTGGCAGCGCGCAACCCGCACCCCTCGAACCTAGCCAGAGACGCTGAACGAAACTCTTTAAATACATTACCAACCACTCCCATTCACATGAGTTCTGGTGCTAAAACAGTTCGTTATTCGTTTGGTCGTTCAAAAATATGAAAGCCGAGTAGCCTTACGCCATGCACAAAATAAGGGTTGAAATAGGTGGTCAGCGCGGAACTCGGGCAGAATTCTATTGGTTAATATTAACCGAAAGTTAACAACTAGATCAAGAAAAGTTGAGCCAAAGTGTGTTTCAGCCCGTGAAACGCCGATTTTATCCGGGCAATCAATGAAAACACTGGGCCATGGCGTTCTGTAACCACGGCCAGAGTGCGACACTCAGTGGTTGAAACCAAAATGCGAGAGTATCAAGTCACTCGGCCTGCTCCCTCAGCGAGATAAGGATATCCACGATAGCGTTTACCACTTCGGGGTCGTCCAGAGACGGATCAGGCATCGACGTTTCGGCAGCGATGGATTGCGGGTTATCAAGGAACGCAACAAGCTGGTCCCGGGTCCACTTACCACCCACTTCAGACAATGACTGCGAGTAGTCGAAATCGGTCAGGCCCGCGATCTGACGACCGAAAACTTCGCCCAAAGACGGCGCACTGGTGCTGGGTAGCACGCCGAATCCGTGACACTCCGCACAGCCATCCAAGGCCGTTTCTACTGCGCTGGCTTTTCGTCCTGACAGCCCCAAATCGCCGATTTTCGAAACTGCAAATTGGAAACTGGGATCAAATTCGCCAACCGTTAGACGGACCACTTTTTGCTGATCAGTCCACAATGCAAGCTCGTCCCCGTGTTGATGGACATATCGAATCCGCAGCCCTAGTGGGATACGTTCTGCGAACAGAATGCTCTCTCCGTTGGTACGAATTCGAAACAGGCTGTTCCCGGCCAGCGATCCGGCAATCAAATCCCCATCCCAGGCAGGATGAAAGTCATCAACGTACATCAATGAACTAACAGCCACCGAGGGCAGCCAGGAATACGCCGGCAGCTGGAAGTCGGGATGGCGACCATAGTCCAGCGTATCAGGTAACGGCAATTTGTTGTATCTCGTTCCAAGCGAGACCTGTGGCCATCCATAGTCCTCGCCTTCGCGGATCAGGTTCAGCTCATCCCCGCCGCGCCGGCCATGTTCGACCGTCCAAAGTTTGCCGTCCTGGTCCAGCGCTATTCCCTGCATGTTCGAATGACCCTGACTGACAATACGGCTATCGCCAGTGGCCAAATCCACTGCGATCACCTTGCCGTACATCTGGTCCGGGATTTGCGACAATGGCACCGGAGCATAAATTCCGTCTTGCGCATAGTCACCTGCAGCCAAGTACAATGTGCCATTCGCGTCTACACGAAACCGTCCGCCCGCCATATGGCCCTGAATCGCGCGACCTTCGGAGTTGGGCGCAAGGCAGGGTTCTGTCCCGAACAGCAACGTCCAGTCTTCGGCTTTGATTGAGGCAGTTTCAGCAGACGCGCCTTGCAATGGCGCGGTCGAGATTGCCGTGCGATAACAGTTCTCGCCCTCGACCCATTCTGTGAAAGAAACGATCAGTTGATCGTCTACAACATCCACATCATTGTATCGAAAGAAATAGTGGGCAAAATTGTAGTCTGGATTAGAAGATTCAAAATCCAGCATGGCAGACCACCCGTTTGGTGGAGCCTCTATGTCAAGTCGTTTCGATTCTTCGCCACCGACCTCAAAGAAGCCACCCTCGTGTGTCATAAGAACGAGATCGTTCCCGAGGCTGGTTAGTGCGCCTCCGCTTCCAATACGCTCAACCGGAACGTCCAAAGTTTCCATGTTCAAGGCGGCAAAAATTGTCTCGACCTGCGCAACACGGTCAGATGACCAAATTGGCGCAGTATGCGTAATACCCGAGTGGCTTTCACGCAGTTCTTCGACCTCGAGCACCAATAGCACGACAGATGCAGCAAGTGTCACCATGATGACCGGGCTGGTCAAAATCCGCTTAAACAGTTTCATTCCCTGACCTCAAAATTTTTTTGTTTTCGCCGTGCATTCTGGCGCTGCTCGGCCACATAGAACCCTGAAACACAACCGGTAGCAACCCGACCAGACCGTGCCGCGCACAACAAGATCGCTCGCGTTGCACCCTTGCAGCCCTCACGATGAGTTCACGCGGCTGTTGAATGATTTCTGGTACGATCCCGTGCAAAATACGTGCGACCATAGCCGGAGGACGCAATGCCGATCACTCGCCGTAGTTTCAATGGAATTCTGGGGACCGCTGTAATGCTGCCCGCCCCGCTTTGGGCTCAGAGCGATCCTGTCCTGGATGCCATCCGCACGACACTTTACGGAAGCAGTTCTGAATTCGAAGAAGGCATGGCGTTTCTTGTCAAACGCGGAAAGCCAGATGTAATTCCGGCGCTGCTGACGGCGATGCGTTATGGACGTCGGCGCAGTGATGAGATCACGGAAGTCATGCAAACCCTGGCTGGTGAGAATATCGGTGTGGATTGGTTCGACTGGATGATCTGGCAAGAACGCAATCCACAGATCGTACCGCACCCATCGCTGATCCCGTTCAAGCGCGAGGTGCTGTTAGGGATAGACTCGAATTATGACGATTTCCTGCGCCCTGAATACCTGCAACCCGGCAAAATGAAGATCCGGCTGGAAGAGATCACATGGGGCGGTGTTCAAAAGGACGGCATCCCCTCGCTGGACAATCCGACGCTGATCCCGGCCGCGCGCGCGGACTACATGAAAGACGATGACCTGGTCTTTGGCGTCTCAATCAACGGGGATTCGCGCGCCTATCCGTTGCGGATCATGGGCTGGCACGAGATGTTCAACGATGTAATCGGTGGGGTGCCTCTGGCGCTGGCTTATTGCACGCTCTGCGGATCGGGCATTTTGTTTGAAACGCAAGTGTCGGGGCGCAGCAAGCCGCTGGTCTTTGGCTCGTCGGGGTTCCTCTATCGGTCCAACAAACTGATGTTCGATCGCGAGACCCATTCGCTGTGGAACCAATACACCGGCAAACCCGTCGTCGGCCCGCTGGTCGATAGCGGGATCGAGCTTAAACAGCGCCCCGTGGTGATCACCACTTGGGAAAGCTGGAAAGGGTCGCACCCCGATACCAAAATCCTGTCGCTGAACACCGGGCATCGTCGGAATTATGGCTCGGGCGTGGTTTATCGCGAGTATTTTGCGTCGCCCGAGCTGATGTTCCCGGCACTGGTGGATCAATCGCAGCACCGGCAAAAGGATTATATCTTTGCAATCCGACAGTTCGGCGCGGCACGGGCCTGGCCGCTGGATGCGTTCAACAGCACGCGCGTGATCAACGACGCGATTGCCAACCGCCCGCTGGTTCTGATTGGTAATACCGACAAACGCGCCGTGCGCGCTTATGAGCGCGGGTCAAACCGTTTTACCGCGTCAGAGGGCGGACTGGTTGATCAGCAGGGCCGCAAATGGCGCCTGACCGAGGAAAAACTGATCGGACCGGACGGTACGGAATTGCCGCGCGTGGCCGGGCATATCTCGTACTGGTTCGCATGGGACAACTATCTGGGCGACACGGCAACAGTTTATCGCGGCTAGGAATGCTCTTCGGCGGCTGTGGCCGCCAGCGCGCGGTTATAAGCCTTAAGCGCATCTATGTGATAAAGTGCGCCGACCGGGTTTTCGCACCCGTCATCGTCGATCACCACGACCGGGATACAAGGGATATCCTCGCGGTCGAAATAAGGCATCGCGGCCTCGAGCGTCGCGCTGGCCTGCACACACAAGCCCTGCTCGATCAGCGCCTGTGCCTCATCGCGGCTGATCGATCGGGCATCCCCCAAGGGCCGCATCACCGTCCCAGCACGCAGCATCGCCAGCAGATACGCTTGCGGCCCGGCGGCGAGATGCACGTCACGGCGCTCTAGCTGGGTTAAAAAGAACGACCGGTCCACCAATCGCGAGGCAAGCGCGGTCGACATCGAGACCGAGACCATCACGGCCAACCCGATCTGCCAGTCTCCGGTCAGCTCAAAAACGATCATTGTAGTCGAGATCGGTGCGCCCAGAACGGCAGCGGCCACCGCCCCCATTCCGGCGAAAGCATACAACGTATGTGTCCCCGACACATCCGGCAGCAACCCAGTGGCGATCAGGCCAAAGGCCAACCCAGTCAGCGCCCCCACCATCAGCGACGGCGAAAACACCCCGCCCCCCATACGCCCGCCCATGGTGATCGCTACAGCCACGGTCTTAATCACGGCAAACATGATGGCTGCCGATAGAACCAAATCTCCGGTCAGGGCACGGATCGTAGTTTCGTAGCCCACACCGATGATATGGGGAAACCAGATGGCGATCAGACCAAGCATCGCCCCAGACACGGCCGGGCGCAGCCAACCCGGCAAGGACAGGCGAGTCTGGATGTGATTGCCGATGTCTTCGGCAAAGAAGATCGAACGCATTAGCAATAGCGCCACCAGGCCGCAGATCAGGCCAAGGATCAGAAAGGCCGGCAACTCGACATAGAACTGCAGCGATCCGGGGGTATCCAGGGAAAACTCGGTCACGTCGCCATATTCCAGCCGGTTGATCACCGTTCCCGCAACCGAGGCGATCACGATCGGCGCAAATGCATGAACCGCGAAATGGCGCAGCACCACCTCGAGCGCGAACAGCGCGCCTGCTATGGGCGAGTTAAAGCTGGCCGAAACCGCCGCCGCCACTGCGCAACCCAACAAGTCGCGGCCTGTTATCCCATCCGCGTGGATACGGTTCGACACCCAGGTCGAAATCACCCCGGCCATATGCACCACCGGCCCCTCGCGCCCCGTGGACCCACCGGTGCTAAGCGTGATCAGCGACGCAAACAAGGATGCGATCCCAGCCTTGCCTTCGACCCGGCCATCAGTCAGCGCCGCGCCTTCGATCACATCCGCGACCGAACGCACGCGCCCGTCATCGGTGAACCTGTGTAGGATGATACCCACGATCAGACCTCCGATGATCGGCGTTATCAGCACGATGAACCACGGCAGTTTCTCGACATGGGAATGCAGCAGCAGGATATCTTCGGTGTCATAGACCCACGCCTGCAGCGCCCGGATCCCTTTGCGGAACCCCAGCGCCATGAACCCGGCGGCGATGCCGATGGCCAGAGCGATGAACCAGAACTGGATCTGGCTTGGCCCCCGCCGTCGCATTACCCGCCAGCCATCCTTCATCGCGGCCAAAGCCTGATGCAGTTGGTTGCGCAGAACGGTGCGGGTTGACTGGGTCATGTGCCCTCGGGGGATCAGAAGATATCCCTTACTAAGCCACGGAGGGCACAGATAAAAGCCGGATCGCGCGTCTGTGAGTCGCTATGCGTCCAACAGGGCACGGGCGGCGGCGCGGGCCTGATCCGTGATCGTGTCGCCCGCGACCATGCGCGCGATCTCATCCACGCGGTCCAGTTCGGCCAGCGGGATGACGGTGGACAGGGTCAGCCCGTCGGTCACTTGTTTCTGCACCCGCCAGTGATGCGCCGCGCGGGCCGCGACCTGCGGCGAGTGTGTGACGACCAGCACCTGCCCACCCTGTGCCAAAGACGCCAGACGCCGCCCCACCGCATCTGCAGTCGCGCCACCGACGCCGCGGTCAATCTCATCAAAGATCATCGTGCGGGCGCTGTCATCGCCGGTCAGACAGACCTTGAGTGCCAGCAGGAACCGGCTGAGTTCCCCACCCGAGGCGATCTTGTTCAGCGGCCCGGACGGCGCGCCGGGGTTGGTGGCGACGGTGAAGGCCACCGCGTCAATGCCTTCGGGGCCGGGATCGGCGGCGGTGAGTTCGGTCTGAAACACCGCGCGTTCCATCTTGAGCGGTGCCAATTCAGCCATCACAGCCGCATCCAACTGCCCTGCCGCCTGCTGGCGTGCGGTGCTAAGTTTGGCTGCCGCCTGATCATAGGCATCCTGCGCAGCCGCAACCGCCGCGCGCTGGTCGGCCAGATCGGCATCGCCTGCGTCCAGCTTGTTCAGACGGTCGCGCAGCGTATCAGCGAAGTCGCCTAGATCGTCCGGGGCCACGTCATGTTTGCGGGCCAGAGCGCGGATTGCAAACAAGCGCTCTTCGGCCTGTTCCAGCTCCGCCGGATTGAACTCCAACGCCTGCAGGCAAGCATTCACACCGTCCTGCGCCTCGCCCAACTCAATCAGAGCCCGGCCCAAGGCGGCGATCGGCTCCTCCAACTGACCGTCGGCGCTGTCAGACACGCCCTCCAGCCAGCGCACGGCATCGGACATGGCCGTTTCGGCCCCGTTCCCGCCCAACAGATCAAGCGCGCGGGCCACGTCATCACGGATGCGCTCGGCCCCTTGCATCATGCGGCGGCGCGCGTCCAGATCAGCATCCTCGCCCGGTTGCGGGTCCAGCTTGTCCAGCTCAGCCACAGCGTGGCGTAAGAATTCCTCTTCCGCGCGCATAGCGGCCAGCGCCGCTTCGGTCTCAGCCAGCGCCTTGCGCAGCCGCGACATATCAGTCCAAGCGGTGCGTACCGCAGCCAGATCAACCGAAACGCCGGCATAATCATCCAGCATCGCCCGATGCCCGCGCGGGTTAAGCAAACCCCGGTCATCATGCTGGCCATGCAGCTCCACCAGGGTCTCGGACAACGCCCGCAACACCTCGCCCGAGCAGCGCCGGTCATTGACCCACGCGGTTTTGCGCCCCTCGGCGGTATTGACACGACGCAGGATCAGTTCCTCGCTCCCCGGCAGCCCGGCCTCAGCCAGAATCGCATGGGCGGGGTGATCTTCGGACAGCTCGAACTCGGCCACCACCTCGCCCTGCGCGGCCCCCTGACGGACCAGTTCGGCCCGTCCACGCCAGCCCAGCACAAAGCCCAGGGAATCCAACAAGATCGACTTGCCTGCGCCGGTTTCGCCTGTCAACGCGTTCAAACCCGGTTGGAACGTCAGTTCCAGCCGGTCGATGATCAGCATGTCGCGGATATCAAGGGCGCGAAGCATCGGATCCTAGCGTCCCGGAGCTTTGGCCATGACGATTACAACCACTCACCTTTGACGGTCTGGCGGTAAATTGTGCTAAGCCAGTTGTTGCCACGGCTCTTAAGGTCAAGCCCGCGCGACGTCAGTAACTTGTAGCCCGCGTCATACCACTCGGAAGATTGGTAATTGAATCCCAAAATTGCCCCTGCCGACTGTGCTTCATCCACCAGACCCAGCGACAGATACGCTTCGATCAGACGATAGAGCGCTTCGGCGGTGTGCGAGGTGGTTTGAAAATCCTCAACCACGACGCGGAAGCGGTTGATCGCCGCAGTGTAGTGATCCTGACGCAAGTAATAGCGCCCAATCTCCATCTCCTTGCCGGCCAGATGGTCGAAGGCCAGATCGAACTTCAGAACGGCAGAAGTTGCATATTCGCTGTCAGGATAGACTTCGATCACGGTCCGCAACGATTGCAACGCCTGGAACGTCAGCCCCTGATCGCGTCCAACCTCGTCGATTTGGTCATAATAGCTAAGCGCCAGAAGATACTGGGCATAAGCTGCATCCTCATCCGCCGGATAAAAATCTATGAACCGCTGTGCCGCAGCACGGCTTTCTTCATAATTCTTGTCGGAATGATACGAGAAGGCCTGCATGATCAGCGCTCGCTTGGCCCAATCGGAATAAGGGTACAAGCGCTCGACTTCAGAGAAGTACCAAGCCGCGTCGTCCTGCCGATTCTGCGACAGCTCGAACTCGCCACGCGTGAATATCTGTTCAGGAGTGAACCCCTCAAGATTCTGGTTGCGGTCAGCCCCCTGGCCTCCGCATGCTGTCAAAACTGCTGTCAGAAGAAACGCGCCCGCGAATCTGACTGCCGCCTTGGTGCCACCCATTCCGCCTATCCTTGTCGTCTTGCTTGTCGAGGCACGCCCCGGTTTGAGGCTTGGTTTAGCACATATAATTCCGGGGCAAAACGCCTTAGTCTACCTACTGTCGGAATTGTCGACAGAGTTGATCCAATCAAGCGACTTCGGGAATTTCGTTCCAAACCAGTCCTTGCCCTGGCAGACGGGCAGCCTGTTCGGGCGTGCACAGGATCGGACGAACTGCTCCGGGTGTCTCAAACAACTTGCGCAGCAGAGTGTTCGTCATCGCATGTCCCGACTTATCCCCGGTAAAGTGGCCGAGAATCGGACCACCGGCCAGATACAGATCGCCTAGTGCGTCCAGCATTTTGTGGCGCACGGCTTCGTCGGCATGACGGAACCCGCCGGGTGTCAGAACTTCGTTCCCTTGCACGACGACCGCGTTTTCCAGTGTTCCACCAAGGGCCAAACCGTTTTCGCGCATCGCTTCAACATCTGTGCGGCGGCAGAAAGTGCGGCAATCGCTGAGTTCCCGCGCAAATGAGCCGTTACGCATGTCCAGAGTTTTAGTCTGGCGTCCGATGGCGCTGTCCTCAAAATCAATGTGGAAGTCGATAATCAGACCGTCGGCAGGCGCAATCGAAGCGCTCGCTCCTTCCCGCGAGGCAGTCACAGGCTTTAATACTTCGTAGGCCAGAACCGGGCTGGCCTGACGGCGCACGCCCTTGGCCATGATCCCACGCACAAATTCGATTGACGATCCATCCATGATCGGAACTTCGGGGCCATCAATCTCGATCAGTGCGTTGTGGACACCACATCCGGCCAGCGCAGCCATTATATGTTCAACCGTCGACACCGAAGCGCCCGCATCGTTGATCAGCCGGGTGCAGAGCGGAGTCCGCTCGACCACATCATAGATCGCAGGGACCAGTGCATTGCCCAGTTCAATATCCGTACGTTTAAACCAGATGCCATGGCCAGCTGCCGCCGGTTTCAGCACCATATTCGCAGGCTTGCCGCTATGCAGCCCGACACCGGTAAACGTGATCGGAGATTTGAGCGTATGTTGCAATTTGGGCCTCGGTGAGTGGTGTCCGACCTAATTTGGCCGTGTTGACATCTCAGTTAAGGAACGCGGGCAAAAGGCTCAACTCACTCTTTGTAACCGAATGAAACATGAATGTAACAGATCGGCAAAAGCCTGCTTACACCCGGTTACGTAATTGTTTTAAAACGGAAAAGGGCCGCCAAACAGCGACCCTTCTTAATCAATTTGTTACCGCGATCAGTTGGCTTGACGCCGCAAGAAGGCCGGAATTTCAATCCGATCTTGCTCGGGGTCTGCCTCATCATGCGCCGGCGCCGTAGCGTCAGATTGGCGCATCACGGGCTGTTGGCGCTGGGGCTGTGCCGGCGTATCGGCCGCGTGGCCGGTCATTCTGTCTATCAGTCGGTTAAACCCAAACCGGGGACGATCCGCGTCCGATTGTGGTGCTGGTGCCGGCGTAGCCGTTGGCTGAGGCCGCGGTGCCCCGTACCCACGATCAGACGGTGGAACATTCTGAACCGCTGCCTGCAAACGCTGCAGCGCTTCCGGTGATGGTGTCCCAGCAGCTGGCTGCGGTTGAGGCGCGACATAGCTGTCTGTCGCAGTTTCAACCGGATCAGGCGTCGGCTCGAATTCGGCTACACGCGGCTGATAAGCCGGAGGAGGCAGGTCATCGTCATCCTGTTCGGCGCGCGGCTGGAACTGAGGCTCTTCGGCCGCTTCGAACAGCGAAGGCTCACGAGCCGGTTCGGCCTCTGCAGGTTCGGGCGCGGAAACATATGCGTCTTCCTGCACAGGCTCTTCTGCCGACACAGTACGCGTCAGCGGGGCTGACATCGAGCGACGCGCAACCGGCACATCCTCGGACTTTTCGGTCGCGTCAATGCCAGTGGCAACGACCGAAACCCGCATTCCGCCTTCCATAGCCGTGTCCAGTGTCGAGCCAACGATAATGTTCGCCTCGGGGTCAACTTCTTCGCGGATACGGTTGGCCGCCTCGTCCAACTCGAACAGGGTCAGATCATGCGAACCGGTGATGTTGATCAGGACACCCTTGGCACCTTTCAGGCTGATTTCGTCCAGCAGCGGGTTAGCAATCGCCTTCTCGGCAGCCTGAACCGCACGATCCTCGCCGGTGGCCTCGCCCGTTCCCATCATGGCTTTGCCCATCTCGTCCATTACGGCGCGCACATCCGCAAAGTCGAGGTTGATCAGGCCCGGACGCACCATCAGATCAGTCACGCCCTTGACGCCCTGATACAGAACATCATCCGCCATCGAGAACGCTTCGGTAAACGTGGTCTTTTCGTTGGCCAAGCGGAACAGGTTCTGGTTCGGGATAATGATCAGTGTATCGACGACCTTTTGCAGCGATTCAACGCCGTCTTCGGCTTGACGCATCCGCTTGGCGCCTTCGAACTGGAAAGGCTTGGTCACAACGCCCACGGTCAGCACGCCCAATTCGCGCGCGGCTTGCGCGATAATCGGAGCCGCACCCGTTCCGGTGCCACCGCCCATTCCGGCGGTGATGAAGCACATGTGCGCGCCAGCCAGATGATCCACGATCTGCTCGATGCTTTCCTCGGCGGCTGCGGCACCCACGGTCGGACGCGCCCCGGCGCCCAGACCTTCGGTGACTTTCACGCCCAGTTGCACACGAGCCGACGACTGGCTCTGCTGCAACGCCTGAGCGTCGGTGTTGGCGACCACGAAATCCACGCCATCCAACTGTTTTTCAATCATGTTATTGACGGCATTGCCGCCTGCCCCGCCTACGCCAAATACCGTAATCCGAGGCTTCAATTCATCGTGCCCGGGCATCGAAAGATTCAATGTCATGCTTCTGTCCGCCTGTTTATATGCTCCGCCAACGCGGTGTTTTTCTTACCTATCCTGCCACAATTCTACCGACCGAAACCGCAAACGTCACGCCAAAAATCGCCAGAATCCACAAAATATGGAGGAAATAAGGCGTTCCACGCCAGTATTTCGTATTGTTTGCCAGATGTTGCGGAACGAACTCAATCCAGCACAACAGATGCGACCGCCGCGCCGTAGATTACGAGCATGTCACATACGGATTTATCGTCTTTACAAGGCGCGGAAAACTGCTCGGGTCCTCACGCTTTGCCTCTGTCGGGCCTTGTGGATATCTTGCTGGATTCGACGTTCATCCGCAAGGGAATTCTTCAACCAATAGGAGTACTTGGACAGTTCAGTCCCTCATCAGAAATCTCTCTCACAATCTGGATTTCGGTATTCGCCAATGTCGCCAGGCGAACCATGAAACTACCATTGTGCACGAAAGGCCACCAGCACACGGGAAATCCATCGGCATCGTCGTCGTACAGGAAACAAAGCTGGCCATCGGGGGTTGTAATTTTTCCGTAAACGCAACCCCTACCCTCCATGCGCCAGACCGAGAGACTCGGGCTCAGGAACTCTTCGGTGCCAACCAAGCCACCGTTATGGAAATCGTAGAATTTGACGGTCTTGCCTACAACGGCCCCCAGAAAAGCCTCGGGCGTGATCAGGGTCTGACCCTGAACCGAGGCGGGAATCACGACAAGCAGTGCCGCGACCAGTGTCTTACCAATTGTCACGGAACCAACGGACAGCCCGCTTGAACGGGCGTGCAGCATAGGTGTCGACAGGGATCTCGAAGTCCCACCATTCATCCTGCGGATGCGCCGCAAACAAGCTGAGCCCCACCACCGAAGAAAATCCCGGACCAGTCGCCGATTGCGGCAACCCGTGAACACGCAGGGGCCGGCCAAGACGAACGCGCTGCCCCAGAATACGAGTCGCCAAACCGTCCAAACCCATAATCTGGCTGCCTCCACCGGTCAGAACGATCTGCTGGCTGGGCAGATGATCGAACCCGGCAGCATCCAGTCGAATGCGGACCTCTTCCAAAATCTCTTCTACACGAGGACGCATGATGCCGATCAACTCGGCGCGGCTGACGGTGCGCCGGTCATGTTCCCAATCTCCGGTATCGCCGCCGATGTCGATCAGGTCGCGATCATCCGCTCCGGTAGCATGCACGCCGCCGTTGAAGGTCTTGATACGTTCGGCCACATTCGCAGGAACGCCAAGCCCCATCGAGATGTCTGACGTCACATGATCGCCGCCCATGCGTACGCAATCGGCATAAATCATGTGTTTTTTCATAAAGATAGACACACTTGTCGTGCCGCCACCCATGTCGATACAGGCCGCGCCCAGTTCCTGCTCATCCTCGACAAGTGCGGAAATGCCCGAGACATAGGCCGAATTCGCGATCCCGGCCAATTCCAGATCACAGCGCTTGATGCAGCGCACGATATTCTGAATGGCGACCGCATCAACTGTCAGCATGTGCATATCGACCGCAAGGGTCTGACCCATCTGCCCCCGAGGGTCGATAAGGCCCGAGCGATTGTCCAACGCAAAGTTCACCGGCTGTGCGTGCAGTACCTCGCGACCCGCGCCATAGTCCGGCACGTCGCAGGCGTTCAACACACGTCCGACCTCGGCTTCGCTGACCACCTGTCCTTCCAGATCGACCTGCGCATCCAACCCATAAGACCGGGGGTTCGCGCCCGAGAAGCAGGCGATCACGTGATCGACCCGAATATCGGCCATCTTCTGCGCAGCTTGAAGAGCGGTCCGGATGGCGCGTTCGGTTTCCTGCATCGCAGTGACTTCGCCAAACTGCACCCCGCGCGAACGTGTGGTCGCAGCGCCGATAACCCGGAACCCGGTCTGACCAGCCAGGGACCCGATGCTGTTGTCCTCACTTAACCGCCCTGTTCCGTCGAAACGCAGCACCAAGCAGGAAATCTTGGAACTTCCCACATCCAGAATCGCAACAACACCGCGTTGCATCGCCTGTCTGCGCATCTGCCGCATGGCCCGTTGGGACTGATAGAGATCGGTCATCATGGTCGTTACTGCCTGCTACTCACGTCTGTTTTTGTACTCCACCAGTCTTCGCTGGCAGCTTTGGTCATTCGTATGGTTGGACGTTGTCCGAGGCGCATATCCACAACGGCCACGTCACGTTCCAACAGGTCCTGCACCTCATTAACCGCCAAGACGCGTTCCAGTGCGCGCACGGGCCGATCGGTTGGCAGCATGATGCGCTGACCTCGGTCGAGAACCAGATCCCAGCGGCGTTCGCCAATTCGAACAAGACCCCGCACACGCGCCCCGAGGCTGCGCGCTGTTGTCAGCAGTTGCAGTGCCTCAGCGACATGTTCGTCCGCGCCCTTTCCTGCAATAAGCGGCAGAGTCGCGTGGTCCTTGCGGGAGGCGACACGCTCAACATGCGCGCCGGTTTCGTCCAGCAACTCGGTTCCGCTCCGCGTGCGCCAAACCACCACGGGTTGGCGTTCAACAACATCAACCTGAAGAATTCCGCCGGGGCGAATGCGAACCGTCGCAGATTTGACAGGATCAAGACCGGTAATCGTGTCGCGGATTTGTTCGGCGTCCAGATCCCAGGAACTGATCGGGAAATCCAGTGGCACAACTTCACGAATGTCTTCGGAGAGGTTCGGTCCAGCGCCATCAATGGCCATCAAGTTAACCATGAATTCCGGTCTTTGCTGGATCGAGGTCTTGATGTCATTGACATAAGCCACAACCGCCTCTCGCCGGTCTTCTGCACTAAAATAAAGCCCCGTAGCCGCGCAAATGGCCAGGATGGGCAACCCATACTTCAGACCGCGGCGTATGCCCGGCGTAAGCATCCAACGCTGTAGTCGGTAGCTGAGGCGAGACGGAGCCGGGTCGAACCGTTGCGATTTGCGGCCGAACAGTTTCACGCCGCCTAACCGCAGTTTAGGTTCTGTTTCGTGGCGTTCGCCTGAAGCGAAATCGGCATCCGGACCCGCCAATGGCTTGGACCGATGAATGACAGGTGCGCGCGTGGCTTTTAACGGTCGCATGAGGCGTCCTCCACCATCCAGGCACACAGCTGGCCAAAGGTCATACTGCAATGTTCCGCTTGCTCGGGCACCAATGAGGTCGGTGTCATTCCGGGCTGGGTATTGGTCTCCAACAAAAACAGACCATCTGCGCCCATGCTGTCATCCCAACGATAATCAGTACGGGTCACACCGCGACAGCCCAGTGCGTTATGGGCTTTCAGCGCATGATTCATGCAACGGTCAAAAATATCCTGCGGGATGTCGGCAGGCAGCACATGCCACGAGCCGCCGGGCTTGTATTTGGCATCATAGTCATACCATCCGCCATCAGTCATGATCTCGGTCACGGTCAGAGCGCGATCGCCCATCACGGTCACGGTCAACTCGCGCCCGGCCACGTATTTTTCGACCATCACGTCATCTGGCATGTCGTCGGACAGTTGCGGTGGCCCGTTCGAGCCTTCGTGGACGATATAGATCCCGACGCTGGACCCTTCGTTGTTGGGCTTGGCCACATAGGGCGGATCCATCACATGTTCAGCGGACACATCGGGCTTGGGCACGATCACGCTGGGAACAACAGGTAAACCTTCTGCGGAAAACACCTCTTTGCTGCGCTGTTTGTCCATCGCGAGCGCCGAGGCCAGCACGCCGGAATGCGTGTACGGAATGCGCATCCACTCCAGCAGGCCCTGCACACAGCCATCTTCCCCCCAGCGTCCATGCAGAGCGTTGAAAACCACATCCGGTTTGATGTCCAAAAGACGCGCATAGAGGTCGGGACCTGCGTCCAGTTCGACCACTTCAAAGCCTTCTCCCCTAAGGGCGGCTGCGCATTCGCGCCCAGAGCTGAGTGACACCTCGCGTTCCGCCGAGGGGCCGCCCATCAATACCGCCACTTTGGGGTGTGTCCTGCTCGACTTACCCACTTAGCGCCTCAATGTCCCCGGACCTTATGCGGTGGTCCGTACTGCGTTTATGCCTTTGATCCGTCGCCTGAATTTGCCTGTTTTGGTCTGACGGTTGGGGCTTTATTCCTTCAACGGGTCACCGACCCGCATGATTTCCCACTCTAGCGTGATGCCGCTTGTTTCGTAAACCTTTTTTCGCACCTCTTCGCCCAGACCTTCGAGGTCAGCGGCAGTGGCACCGCCAGTGTTGATCAGGAAATTCGAGTGCTTCTCGCTCATCTTCGCGCCACCCTTGGTGGCCCCCCGCATCCCGGCATCGTCGATCACTTTCCACGCCTTCAGATCGTGCACGTCATCCGCCCTGCCCGTCGAGGAAAACCCTGCCGGGTTGCGGAAGGTCGAACCTGCGCTGCGGTCTTTTGTGGGTTGGGTCTCATCGCGTTTTTGCAATTGCGCCGCCATCCGGTCATGCAGCGTTTGTGGATCACCCGCGGGCCCCTCGAACGTGGCCGAAATCAGCACCGCCCCATCGGGCAAATCCGACTGCCGATAGCGGAAGTTCAGGTCCTGCGGTGTCAGGTCCACGACCTCCCCCTGGCGCGTCACTATCGTGGCCTTGCGCAACACATCCGCCGTGTAGTTGCCATAGCAGCCAGCGTTCATCCGCACCGCCCCACCGACCGAGCCCGGAATGGTCCGCAAAAACGTAAGATCCACACCTGCATCTGCCGCTTTGCGCGCCACATGCGCATCCAGCGCCGCCGCACCCGCCGTGACGGTGTTGCCTGCGACCTCGATCCCGTTGAACCCGCGCCCCAGCCGGATCACCACGGCGCGCAAGCCACCATCACGAACAATCAGGTTTGATCCGACACCCATGGGGAACACGTCGAAATCTTCGGGCAGGTCGTGCAGAAACGCTTTCAGATCGTCAATATCCGCAGGTTGGAACAAATAATCCGCCGGACCGCCGACACGAAGCCATGTCAGGTCGTTCAACGCTCGGTTCTGGGTCAGTTTGCCACGGGGTTCAGGAAGAGATGTCATTCCGGTTCCTTCGCGGATTTATTTCCTCCGCGCAAGCCGTAACTGTCACTGAGCCGAACCAAGCATCCGACGTATCCAGCGCCCCAGATAAATCACCGGCCAGCGCAGCACTGACATACCCATCGCCAGCACCAGCAGTCCGATCCAGGGGCCGTTCTGCAAGGTGACATAGCCCAATATCGGAATCCCCACCGCGATCAGGACATAGGCGCGGGTCCAGTGGTTGTCCTTGCTGGGGATCATCGCCAGCAAATTTGCGGCGATCCCCCACAACGCGGCCAGAGCGATTGACCAATTCATTCCTGAACCTCCTGCCCGGTCCAACGGCGCCAGTAGTGGCGGATCGGGTTGCGGAACATCGATGCAAAAGCGGCAAAGGCCAGCACTGAAATGAACCAGCCGAAGTCATGACCCAACCAGACGATCAGCGCGGGTGCACTGACAAACAGCACCACGCCTGGCGGAAACTGCAGACGCATCGGCAACATCGCCACGATGGTCGAGGCAATGACCCACAGCCCCGCAAACACCACTGAATTTACCATGCGCCCCTCCGAGGACGTTGTTTCGCGGCTGCAAACGCTCAATTCAGTCGAGCGTCAAGTTGGTTCCCTGCGTCACACAGCTTGTTTACGTTGCAAACGGTCGGGCAAACCGTTGGCCCAGGCGCTGATTGTCCCGGCCCCGAGGCAAACAACCATGTCACCAGGACGGGCTTGTTCGCGGACCAGACGCTCCAGATCGTTTTCGTCCAGCAGCGCGCGGGCGTGACGGTGACCGTGGCGGATCAGGCCCTGCACCAGATCATCACGCGATGCACCTTCGATCGGGTCTTCACCCGCAGCAAAAATATCAGCGATTGCGACCACGTCGGCATCGTTGAAACAGGTGCAAAAATCGTCAAACAGATTCGACAGGCGCGAATAGCGGTGCGGCTGGTGAACGGCGATCACACGCCCATCACTGGCTTGGCGTGCGGCTTTCAGCACGGCGGCAATCTCAACCGGGTGGTGGCCGTAGTCGTCAATGATGGTAACGCCATCGACCTCTCCGACCTTGGTAAAGCGGCGATTGACGCCACCGAAATTGGCCAGCGCCTCGCGGATTTCAGCGGTTTTCATGCCCAGATGGCGGGCCACAGCCACGGCGGACAAAGCGTTCGAGACGTTGTGGTCGCCGGGCATAGGCAGGGTGCAGCCCTCGATCACCGTGTCTTCGTATTGCAGGTGGATATCGAAATGCGCGACGCCGCCCTTATAAGTCAAGTTCACGGCCCGCACATCGGCCTGCGCGTTGAACCCATAGGTGCGCACGCGCCGATCGCTGATGCGGCCCACCAGCGTCTGCACCTCGGCATGGTCGGTACAGCACACGGCCAGACCGTAGAAGGGCAGGTTCGAGACGAACTCGTAAAACCCATCCCGCAGCCGGTCGAAATCACCCCAATGCTCCATATGCTCGGGGTCGATATTGGTGACGATGGCAATAGTCGCAGGCAGGCGGTTGAACGAACCGTCGGATTCGTCGGCCTCGACCACCATCCATTCACCCTGTCCCATCCGCGCGTTGGACCCGTAGGCATGGATGATGCCGCCATTGATCACGGTGGGGTCGAAATCGCCCGCCACCATAAGCTCGGCCATCATGGTGGTCGTGGTGGTCTTGCCATGAGTTCCGGCAATGGCGATGTTTGATTTCAGGCGCATCAGCTCGGCCAGCATATCGGCGCGCCGTACCACCGGCAGGCCCTGCGCGCGGGCGCCATCCAGTTCCGGGTTGCCCGGTTTAATCGCTGTGGAGACCACAACAACGGCTGCGTTTTCAAGGTTTTCGGCGCGCTGGCCCACGAAAATCTCGGCCCCCAGACCAGCTAGACGGTCGGTGATCTTGGAAGCTTTCAGGTCCGAGCCCTGCACCCGGTAGCCCAGATTCAGCAGCACCTCGGCAATGCCCGACATCCCAATTCCGCCGATGCCAACGAAGTGGATCGGCCCTACGTCTTGCGGCAGTTTGGTGGCTGGATTCATGGGGTCTCCTTCTGCGCCAGCTCTTCGACAAGATGCACCAGACGCTCGGTCGCGTCGGGGGCTCCGGTCGACAGCGCCGCATGGGCCATCTTTTGCGCGGCCTCGGGGTTTGTCAGAACGGCGGTGATTTGCTCGGTCAGCGCGGCAACGTCAAGCAGGTTTTCGGGGATCATGATCGCGCCCCCGGCCTGCACCAGCCCGCGCGCATTGGCGGTTTGATGGTCGCCCGCAGCGGCGGCAAAGGGGATCAGGATCGACGGCCGCCCGATCACCGAGATATCGGCCACGCTAGACGCGCCCGAGCGGCTGATCACCAGCTGCGCATCGGACATGCGCCGGGGGACATCATCGAAAAAGGGCAGAACCTCGGCCCGGATGCCATGGTCGGCGTAAAAGGCGGTGACACGTTCACCATCTTCATCGCGGGCCTGATGGGCCACGCGGATATGGTCGCGTAGACCATCGGGCAAGGCCGCAAGCGCACCGGGCACCACATCACTGAGGATGCGTGCACCCTGACTGCCACCCATCACCAGAACCGACATTGGGTAGTCTCCGGGCGGGATATAGCCTGCCGCGGCACGTTCCAACACCGCACCGCGCACCGGGTTGCCAGTATGGACACCCTTTGCGCCGTCGGGCAAATCCGTGGGCCAGACGCCACAGGCCACCTGCGCTACGCGCTTGGCAAACAGTTGGTTCACGCGGCCCAGCACACCGTTCTGTTCATGGATCATGCGTGGAATCTTCAACAGCGTCGCCGCACCCAGCGCCGGGATCGAAGGGTAGCCTCCGAACCCAACCACCACATTGGGCCGGTCGCGCATCATCTGCATTGCCATACTTGTCACGCCCCCCGCGATCTTGGGGCCGACCATCGCCTTGGCCGCCAGTCCGCCGCGTGCGAAAGTGGCCGATGTCGCCTCAACAATCTCGGTCGAATGCGGAAAGCCGCCGGTATAGCGCGCACCGCGCGCATCAGTGGACAGGCGCACGCGCCAGCCTTTCTGCAGCATCGCCTCGGCCAGCGCCTGCGCTGGGAACATGTGGCCCCCGGTGCCGCCCGCCGCGATCAATAGGTACGGTTTGCTCATCAACCCCGTCCGCGCAGAATATCGCCCAGCTCACCTTGAGGACGGGTTCGGGTGAACGCCAGCAACATGCCAACTGCGATACCGCCCGCTATCAGGGACGAACCTCCATAGCTGACAAACGGCAATGTCATGCCCTTGGCGGGCAGCAGGCGCACCGCGACGCCCATGTTGATCATCGCCTGAACGCCGAACATACAAGCAAGACCGGTTCCGGCCAGACGGATGAACATGTCCCGTTCCTTCATCAGCCGCAGCAGCGAACGCACCACGATCAGCGAGTAGAGCGCGATGATGATCAGCACCAGAATCAGCCCGTATTCCTCGGCCGCGACGGCGATGATGAAATCGGTATGAGCATCGGGCAAGGACCACTTCACCTGCCCCTCACCTACTCCGACGCCGAACAGCCCGCCTTCGCGGATGGCGTTAGTGGCATAGCCCAGCTGCGTGGTCGGATCGACCTCTTGGTTAAGGAAACCGTCAATGCGACGAGCAAAGTGTTCGGAATTGGAATAGGCGAACATCCCGCCCAGCACGACGGCCCCCGCCATACCGACCAGCAACAGCATCGGCGCACCGGCGACGAAATACATCACGCCCCAGCCAAACAGGATCAGGCAGGCTTGCCCGAAATCCGGTTGTAGCACCAGCATCGCCACAATCGCCATGCACAGCGCAAAAGACCACAATCGCCCCGGAGGGCCGTTGATCTCTTGCGAGGCCGCCAGCAGCCACGCGGCCACAACGATAAAGCCGGGTTTTAGAAACTCTGAGGGTTGCAGCGAGGCAAATCCCAAGGAATACCACCGCACCGCACCCTTGCCGAAATCGGTGCCGAAGACCGGCAGAAAGGCCAGCGCCACAAACGCGCCCAGAAAGCCCAGCACCGCCAAACGCCGCACCAATGTGGGCGACATCATTGAGGTCAGCAGCATTGCCACCAGCGCCAGCCCGCCAAACAGCGCCTGCCGCTCGACATAATGAAAGGGATCAAACCCGTTGCGCCCGGCCAGCGGCGGCGATGAAGCCAACCCCAGCAACAATCCGATGACAAACAGGATCAGCACGCAGGACATGGTCCAGCGATCAATCGTGCGCCACCACTTTGGTAGAATCGGTTCACCGCGCGTGTCCCGGACCGCGCCATACACCATCTCAGTCATGAGATACCGCCACTATCTGCCTCGTTCACGCCCCGTTTTCGGGGTCTGATTGAGACTCTACAGCGATTTTGGCTTTGGGGCTAGGGAAATGAGGGGCATAAGCGGAATTCGATCAGACCTAGAGTTGAAATAACGCGTCACGCTTTAATTGGGTACCGGTCCGGTTCCTCAAAGACATCAATCACGCGCGTACCGGCCTTGATCTGGCCTCCGTGTTCGACCCCCGCCGGGATCGAGTAGCTGTCGCCCGGACGGTAAGTTTTCGTCTGGTCTCCGATCGTCAGTGCAATCTCACCTTCAACGACCGTGCCCCATTGCGCACCATGCGAATGAAGCGGAAGCTCCATATCCTTCAGAAAAGTGAAGAACGCCACCAGACCTGCGTCCGAGCGAATGACAGCCGTCTGCACCACATCTTCAGGGAAAGGAACGTCCAGTTTCGGAAAGGCCGTTATGAAATCCGGGTAATGCATGAATTGTTCCTTCTCCTCGGGTGAACTATCGCCGCAAGATGGCAGTGCTTTCAGCGGCTGGCAATCGGGATTGCCCACTTACCAGCACACCTTGAGCGAGACGACGGCATGCTCTTGCGTTCTGACGCGATCCGCGCCATCCCCTCGTCCATGACCTTTGACACGATCATCCTTGGTGCCGGTGCAGCCGGTATGATGTGTGCCTCCCACTGCGGCGGGCGTGTTCTGGTGATCGACCATGCCAAAGCGGCCGGAGAGAAAATCCGCATCTCAGGAGGAGGGCGCTGCAATTTCACCAATATGTATGCGGGCCCCGGAAATTTCCTGTCGCAAAACCCACATTTCTGCAAATCCGCACTGGCGCGATACACGCAATGGGATTTTGTCGATCTGGTCGGGCGTCACGGAATCGCGTGGCATGAGAAAACTCTGGGGCAATTGTTCTGCGACGGGTCTTCGAAGCAGATTGTCCAGATGCTGTTGGACGAGATGACCCGCGCCGGGGCTGAACTCTGGCTGCAAACCTCGGTACGTGATCTGCGCAAAACCGAATACGGCTTTGCGATCGAGGTCGAGCGCGAAGGCCAGCGCCAAAACCTGATTTGCCGAAATCTGGTGCTGGCGACAGGCGGCAAGTCGATCCCCAAGATGGGCGCAACGGGGTTAGCCTATGACATCGCCCATCAATTCGAGCTGCGCGTTACAGACACGCGGGCGGCGCTGGTGCCGTTCACCTTTTCGGATGGCCGGTTCAAGGAGCTTTCGGGTGTGTCCTTGCCCGCCCGCCTGTCAAACGATCGCACCAGCTTCGACGAAGCGCTATTGTTCACCCATCGCGGACTTAGCGGGCCATCGGTGCTGCAACTGTCGTCGTACTGGCATGAAGGTGAGGCGATCCGTGCGAACCTGATCCCCGACCTGCCCCTGTTCGACCTGCTGCGCGATCAGCGCCAGACCGGAGGGCGCAAGGCCCTGACCACCGAACTGGCACGGCACCTGCCTGCGCGGCTGGTCGACTACCTGAAACACCAAATACCAATGCGCGGTAATCTGGCCGACCAGTCCGACGCCGCCCTGAACGATTTGGTGACGGCGCTGTCCAACTGGTCCCTCACCCCCTCTGGCACCGAAGGGTATCGCACCGCCGAGGTTACTTTGGGCGGGATCAACACGGATGAATTGTCGTCCAAAACGATGGAGGCCAGGGATGTCCCCGGCCTCTATGCGATTGGCGAAGCGGTGGATGTTACCGGCTGGCTGGGCGGTTACAATTTCCAGTGGGCGTGGTCTTCGGCTCACGCCGCCGGAACCGCCATAGCTGCAGGCTAGCCTACGACGTTATAGCCACGTCCGCGCATACAGTTGCGCACGAGAACTTCCTTGTTCTGATTTTTGTTTATCACGTCGGCACCGGCACCTACCAGCGCACCTGCGACTGCGGCGCGCCCCAGATTGTCGCTGCTGTCCTGAACGATCCCGGTAACTGCCGCGGCACCCGCAGCCCCGATTGCCGCGTTACCGGCCGTAGTCCCATCAACCGAAGCCTGCGAAGCTGCCAGCTGTTGGCATTGCTGTAGGTCGACGTTGTAATTCGGGCCGACCGGCCCATCGATGACGGGCTGATAATTCGCACCAGTGTTTGTGCAGGCTCCGGCCACCAAAAGCGCAGGCAGGACCAGAGAAAACTTACGGTAAGTCATAATGATAACCTCGTGTTGAATTTACAGGCAAGCAAGACCAATTAGTAATGGGCGTCAAGCACATAGCACCGCAGCTTGGCCCAACCGGCAATCTATTGCAAATTTCTAAAGTGAAAGGTTCAAACGAACCTGTGCTGCGAAATCCTCTCCGCGTTGCTCGAAATTGTCATATTGATCGAAACTGGCCGCAGCTGGGGCTAGCAATACTGTGTCCCCCGGCGCCGCATCCGCCACAGCCTGCGCGACGGCCTCGGCCATTGTGGTACAGACCTGCGCCTCCACCTCGAGCTGCATGGCGAAACCGGCGGCCTCCCGCCCAATGACGTAGGCTTTGACGACTTGTTCGCAGGCTGTGTTCAAGGCAGACAAACCGCCCTCTTTCTCAAGCCCGCCGCAGATCCACCGAACGTTCTTAAAAGCACTTAGCGCCTTGAGCGCGCTGTCTACATTGGTGGCCTTCGAATCATTCACAAAGGTCACGCCATTCGCTTCGGCGATGATCTGACTGCGGTGTGGCAGACCGGGATAGCTGTGCAACGCATCCTCAATCACGCGCGGGGCCAGCCCAAGCGCGCGACATGCCGCGTAAGCAGCGCAGGCGTTTTGATGGTTATGCGCGCCCGGCAGTCCTTTAATGTTACGCAAGTCAATCGCGCCTGCTTGTCGACCTTTGCGGTATTCGGACAAGAACCCTTTGCGGGCAAAAACCTGCCACCCGGGCCCCGTCAGTTTTCGGGCAACCGAGATCCGGATCACCCGGTCATCCGTTGGGCCTTCCGCCAATTGCCCGGCCAAAAACGCGCCTTCATTTTCGTCGACGCCAATCACTGCCCGGTCCGGGCCACCTTCGGCAAACAGGCGACGTTTGGCGGCAAAGTAGCCACCCATACCCCCGTGCCGATCCAGATGATCCGGAGACAGATTGGTAAACACCGCGATATCCGGCGTTAACGCTCGCGCCAGTTCGGTTTGATAGCTCGACAGCTCCAGCACGACGACTGAAGCATCCCGACCGGGTTCAATATCTAGAACCCCACGCCCAATGTTTCCGGCCAACTGGGCCTCTCGGCCTGCCTCGGTCAGAATGTGATGGATCAATGCCGCCGTGGTTGATTTGCCGTTAGAGCCCGTGACCGCAATAACACGTGGGGGTGTGTCGAAATTATCCCATTCCGGGCCCGCAAACGATCGAAAAAACAACCCGATATCATTGTCGATCGGCACGCCGGCATCAAGTGCGGCCGCGACGACGGGATTTGGTACAGGGTAGAGATGAGGGATACCGGGCGAGACGATCAGCGCAGCGATCTGATCGAACGCCCCATGGCGGCGCAGATCGGCACAGGCAAACCCCTCGGCCTCGGCTTTTTCGCGGGCGGCTGGATTGTCATCCCAACAGACAGCTTCTGCCTTGCCTGCCCTAAGCGCACGCGCCGTGGCCAGACCCGAGCGACCAAGCCCAAGCACCGCTACTTTCTGCCCCGAAAACCCTTTGACCGGGATCATCCTGCCCACCTTGTTCTGTCGTACATGTCGCGGCCACCCTGCGCAGAAGACACAAGCCTTGGCAAGAGACGCAAAAGGCTCGCGCGTCAGTGCGAGCCGGGCCCAACAGGTGGCAGGCGGGCCGCAGGCCCCCCGAACCTGGCGGGAGCGTTACCGGACCTTAAGCGTCGCCAACCCGATCATCGCCAGGATCAGAGAGATGATCCAGAACCGGATCACAATGGTGGACTCAGCCCAGCCCTTTTTCTCATAGTGATGGTGGATTGGCGCCATCAGGAACACCCGCCGTCCAGTGCGTTTGAAATACAGAACTTGAATGATAACACTCAGGGCTTCAACGACGAACAGGCCGCCAACCACGGCCAGCACCAGTTCGTGCTTGGTCGCTACCGCGATGGCTCCCAAGGCACCGCCCAAAGCCAATGATCCAGTATCGCCCATGAACACCGCAGCCGGGGGTGCATTGTACCACAGGAACCCAAGCCCTGCGCCGAACAAGGCCGAGGTAAAGATGAAAATCTCGCCTGTACCCGGCACGTAATGCACATCCAGATACTCGGTAAAGTCGACCCGCCCAACCGCATAGGCAATCACACCTAAAGTCGAGGCCGCGATCATCGCAGGCATGATCGCCAAACCGTCCAGCCCATCGGTCAGATTCACAGCGTTCGCAGCGCCAACAATTACAACAATCGCGAACGGGATATAGAAAATACCCAAATTGACCAGCGTATCCTTGAACACAGGCACCGCCAGTTGGTTCTGCAACGCCTCGGGGTGGTGCAGCGTTGCCCAAACCGAAGCGAGCACTGCGATCAACACGCCCAAAGCCAAACGCATCTTGCCCGACACGCCCTTAGTGTTCTGTTTGGACACTTTTGCGTAGTCATCCGCAAAGCCAATCGCCGCATAGCCCAGCGTCACGAACAAGACCATCCAGACATAGGGGTTGTCCCACCGCGCCCAAACCAGCGTCGACGTGACCAGAGCGCCCACGATCAGCAGCCCCCCCATCGTCGGCGTTCCCGCCTTTGAAAAATGTCCCTCGGGGCCGTCATCACGGATCGGCTGACCCTTGCCTTGCTTGCGGCGCAGCACGTTGATCAGCGGTTTGCCAAACAGGAACCCGAAAATCAGCGCCGTCATAAAGGCACCGCCCGCACGGAAGGTGATATAGCGAAATAGGTTAAAGAAATCCCCGCCATCGGACAGATTGGTCAACCAATAAAGCATTCTAACACCTTTCTCGTGCGGCGATCATGGCTCAAGCGCGCCCCCTTGCCCCATTTTCCGCAAACCGTCAACAATCCGTGCCAGCGCCATGCTCAAAGATCCTTTGGCCAGCACGATATCGCCCGCGCGGATCAGATCCGGCAGATGCGAGGTCATTTCGGCGCTGGTTTCCGTCCAAAGCCCGCGTTTCCCCTCGGGCAACGCATCGTGCAGCGCCTGCATCAACGGACCGATGCAATGCACCTGATCCACATGCGCCATCGCCGCAACATCGGCCATGGCCGCGTGCATGGCGGTTTCCTGCGCGCCCAACTCCTTCATATCGCCCAAGAACGCGATCCTACGCGGGCCGTGCGCCGCGGCCAGAACGTCCAAGGCCGCCTCCATCGAAGTCGGGTTGGCGTTATAGCTGTCATCCAGCAGTTCAATCTGCCCACCGCTCGCCAGCAGCAGCGTCTCGCGCACACCGCGCCCCGCGACCGGAGACCACCGGCGCAGCCCGGCAATAGCCTGATCCAGCTCAACGCCCAGCTCAACGCATGTCGCCAAAGCACCCAGCCCGTTCATGGCGAAATGCGTACCCGCCGACCTTACGTCAAAACTTAATGGCACCCCGTCCAGCGCCGCAGAAGCATGGACCGAGTCGGCGGTCTGCGTCACATCCGTCAGCACATAATCCGCAGCGTTCCGCCCAAATTCGACGATTCCCGCCCCTTGAGCCTGCGCACAACTGCGCAACACATCCGCGTCGTCAATGTCGGCGTTCACGATGGCTGTGCCTCCGGGCTCCAGTCCCTCGAAAATCGCAGCCTTTTCATGGGCGATGCCCGTGACCGACTCGAACGCCTCAAGATGCACGGCCGCCACGGTCGTCACCAGCGCCACATGCGGGCGGGCCTGTTGCGCCAGCGGAGCGATCTCTCCGGGGTGGTTCATGCCAATCTCGATCACGGCGAATTCGGTGTCGCGTGGCATCCGCGCCAAGGTCAGCGGCACGCCCCAATGGTTGTTGTAGCTGGCAACGCTGGCGTGGGTTTTTCCTTGCGTTTCCAAAATATTGGCCAGCATTTCCTTGGTCGAAGTCTTGCCGACACTTCCTGTCACACCAACCACACGCGCACCCGTGCGGGCCCGACCGGCTCGGCCCAACGCCTCCAGCCCCGCTTGCACATCGTCGACGATCAGCAACGGCGCATCCTCGGCCACGCCTTCGGGGATGCGCGAGACCAAAGCGGCCCCTGCCCCCTTCTCCAACGCCTGCGCCACGAAATCATGCCCGTCTCGCGCCGCTTTCAGCGCCACGAACAGATCGCCAGGTTGCAAAGTGCGCGTGTCAATCGACACGCCATTCACCACCCAGTCGGCGGTCACACGCCCGTCGGTAGCCTCGGCCGCCTCAGCCGCAGTCCAGAGCGTCATGCCACCCTCCCGTCCAGCGCGGCCACGCTGATGCTGGCCTGTTCCACATCATCAAAGGGCAGAACCTGATCGCCAACGATCTGGCCGGTCTCATGCCCCTTGCCCGCGATCAACAGAGCATCGCCCGGTTGCAGCGCATCGACGCCGCGCAGGATCGCTTCGGCCCGGTCGCCAACTTCAGTCGCCTCGGGCGCGCCAAGCAGAACAGCGGCGCGGATGGTGGCGGGGTCTTCGCTACGCGGGTTGTCGTCGGTGACAAAAACCACGTCGGCATGGTTTGCAGCCGCTTGCCCCATCAAAGGCCGCTTGGTCGCATCGCGGTCGCCGCCTGCGCCAACAATGGCAATCAGGCGGCCCATCACATGCGGGCGCAACGCCTTGAGGGCAGTGGCCACAGCATCCGGCGTATGGGCATAGTCGACGAAAACCGCCGCACCGTTTTGGCGCGTGGCGGCCAGCTGCATTCGACCGCGCACGGTTGTCAGATGCGGCAGAGTTTCAAACACGCGTTCAGGCTCTTCCCCGCCCGCGATCACCAAACCACAGGCCAGAAGGATGTTTTCGGCCTGAAACCCTCCGATCAAGTTCAGGCGGGTTTGGAAAACTTTGCCCTTCCACGAGAACCGCAAGTCCTGCCCGGTCGCATCAAAACGCTGGTTCATCAGGCACAGATCGGCATCGCCCAGCCCAACGGTCAGAACCTCCTGCCCGCGCGCCTTGGCGATCTTGCGGACCTCAGCGCCCTTGGGATCGCTCATGTTGATCACGACTGTGCCGTCCTGCGGCAGCACCCGGTCGAACAGACCGGCCTTGGCGGCGAAATACGCCTCGAACGTTTCGTGATAGTCCAGATGGTCCTGCGTGAAATTCGAAAATCCCGCAGCCGCCAGATGGACCCCGTCCAGACGGCGCTGTTCCAACCCGTGCGAGGACGCCTCCATCGCGGCATGGGTCACGCCATTTGCGGCAGCTTCGGACAAACAGCGATGCAGCGTGATCGGCTCGGGCGTGGTGTGGGCCAGAGGGGCAGTCCATGCGCCTTCGACCCCGGTGGTGCCAAGGTTAACGGCGGCGTGGCCCAGCTCCATCCAGATTTGTCGCACGAATGTGGCGATCGAGGTTTTTCCATTGGTCCCGGTCACGGCCACAATGGTCTGTGGCTGCGCGCCAAACCATAGTGCGGCACAACCGGCCAGCGCCTGACGCGGGTCTTCGACAACGACCAAGGCCGCGTCTGAAGCGGCCAGTTCATCGGCTGCAATCTCGGCCCCTTCGGCGTCCGTCATGATCGCCGCCGCGCCCATGCGCAGGGCGTATTGGATGAACGCGCCGCCATGGACCCGTGTGCCGGGCAAGGCAGCGAACAGAAAGCCCTCCTGCACCTCGCGGCTGTCTACGGCCAGACCGGTGATTTCGGGATTCGCGCCTCCGCGTGCGGTCAGGGCCAGTTGGCTGAGTGTTTTTGGTCTTGTGCCCATGCCCTACCCTCTGTCGGACGGTCTAATTTGAGGTGAGCGTTATAGCAGCGCGCGCTTCAGGCTCAAGCCGAGGTCGCAACCCCAACAACGGGGCAATGCGCCCGATCAGCTCGGCAGCAACGGGCACGGCTGTCCAGCCAGCCGTGCGGCGCTTTTCGCCGTAGGCGACGATCGATGGCTCATCCAGCGTAACGATCAGCACGTATTTTGGATCATAGGCCGGAAAGATTGTCGCGAAGGTGGAAATCACCTTGTCATCATAATAGCCGCCACGTGGTTTGGGCTTATCAGCCGTGCCGGTCTTTCCCGCCACGTCATAGCCTGCAACATCGCCGAAACTGGCGGTGCCGTCGGTGACAACCTTGCGCAACATCCGCTGCGCCTGTTGCGCTGAACTGTCAGACATCACGCGCGGCCCGTATTGAGGCCCATTTTTGCGCAGGATCGTCGGGCTGACATAGTGCCCGCCATTGGCAATCGCCGCATAGCCCGCCGCCAGATGCATCGGGCTTGTCGACAGACCATGGCCATAAGAGATCGTAACCGTGCTGAGTTCGCCCCATTTCTTGGGCTTCAAAGGCTCGCCGCCCTTGGCCTCGACAATTTCAAACGGGGTCGGATCGAACATACCCAGCGAACGCAGAAAATTCTGCTGCCGTTTTGCGCCGATCTGCAGCGCCAGCCGCCCCGTTCCCCGGTTCGAGCTGTGGACGATCACATCCGCCACGCTGATCTTGCCGTAATTTTTGCCGTTGAACTCGCCAATCGGGAAGCGACCGATCCGCATCGGGCCCGACGTGTCGATGATCGTCTCGGAATTCACCAGCCCAAGCTGAACCGCCTGCGCCGCCGTGAAAATCTTGAAGACCGAGCCCAGCTCGTACACGCCCTGCACGTAGCGGTTGAACAATGGGCTGTCCGAGGGATCAAACCCCGAAGTTGGCGGGCGGGGGCGGTCATTGGGGTCAAAAGACGGCAACGAGGCTGCCGAAACGACCTCACCCGAATGGGCGTTCATAAGAACGGCCGAGGCCCCCTTGGCGTTCATGATTTTCATGCCACCATACAGAACCTGTTCGACCGCCGCCTGAACAGTCAGGTCCAAAGACAGTTGAAGAGGTTTGTTGCCGTTGGCCGGATCACGCAGATAATCGTCGAATTGCTTTTCAACGCCCGCGACACCGATTACCTCGGCGGCGCTGACGCCTTCGCGACCAAAGCCCGAGCCGCCCAGAATATGCGCGGCCAGCTTGCCGTTGGGATAAAGTCGCATCTCACGCGGGCCGAAAAGGATGCCGGGGTCGCCGATGTCATGGACGGCCTGCTTCTGCTCGGGCGAGATGCGTTTCTTGATCCACAGAAATTTACGATTGCCGGTGAAATCCTTGACCAGACGTTCTTTTTCAAGATCGGGGAAGATCGCAACCAATTGATCAGCGGCGGCTTCAGGGTCGATCATCAAGGGCGGCTGCGCATAGACCGAGTATGTGTCCAGATTGGTCGCCAGAATGCGTCCTTCACGGTCGACGATATTGGCGCGCTGCATGGCGATGGCGGCACCGGGCGCGCTGGCCAGCGGCTCTTGCGCCTCGGAGGTGGCGAGCATCCCCATGCGAAAACCAACTACCGAAAACGCACAGAAAAAGAACAGGCCCAAAACCAAAAGGCGCCCTTCAGCACGGGCGCGGGCGCGGTCTTTCATGTCTTCGTGACGCTGGCGGATATTTTCGCGCTCGATGGCTTTGGGGTTTTCGCCGCGGGCGCGGGCGTCAAGGATACGGGCTAAGGGGCGCAGCGGTGTCCGGGTCATGGGATTTGCACCTCGCCAAACGCCTGAATGTTCGTGATCGCCTGCAGTTCGATCGGATCAACGATCGGCAGATCGGGATCTTCGGCATAAGAGACCTGGTCAGCCCGCCCAAACTGTTCTGCGCGCAGAGGCAGCAGGCCCAGACGCTCGAAATTCAGGTCGGCGAGTTCACGCAACCGGTCCGGGCGGTTCAGATAGGCCCATTCTGCATTCAGAACCGCCAGCCGAACTTGCGCCATGCCGATCTCACGCTGCAGCTTCTGTGTCTCTTTAACAACCTGCTGCGTGCGGTAGTTTTCCTGATAGGCCCACAAAGCCAACCCAAATACCGAAAGCGCAGTCATCACATACAATACACTCTTCATTTTGCCCTTCCCCCAATTTGCGGCATCCCAATGGCGCGGGCCTCAATTTCCCCCGCCGGAGCCTCGGTCCGCACAGCAACACGCAACTTGGCCGAGCGCGCACGCGGATTCTCCTGCAATTCTTGATCGTCCGGCCCTACCGCCTTGCGCGTTTTCAAGGTGAATTGCGGCAAGTCCTGCGCGATTTCAGGCGCGTAACGATTGGCGCGCCCGGTCTTTCCCGCGCGCGATTGAAAGAACCGTTTGACCATACGGTCTTCAATAGAATGAAACGTCACCACTGCCAGTTGTCCGCCGGGCTTCAAAGCCCGCTCGGCGGCCATAAGACCTTGAAACAGTTCCTCATATTCCGCATTTACCGCAATTCGCAGACCCTGAAAGCTTCGCGTTGCCGGGTGCGATTGACCCGGCTTCGGGCGCGGCAGGCAGGATTCGATGATCTCAGCCAAACGCAGGGTCGTCGTGATCGCCTCCTCCCCACGCGCCTTGACGATGGCCTTGGCAATGCGGCGGCTGGCGCGCTCTTCTCCAAAGTGAAACAGGATATCAGCCAACTGCGCCTCGGACGCGGCATTGACCAGATCTGCAGCGCTTTCGCCTTCTTGGCTCATCCGCATATCCAGCGGGCCGTCCTTCATGAAGGAAAACCCACGCTCGGCCTGATCCAGCTGCATCGAGGACACGCCCAGGTCCAACACAACTCCGTCCAAATCCTGTGCATACTCATCCATGCGTGAGAACACACCGGGTTGCATCACCAATCGGTCGCCGTAGTCACCAACCCAATCCGCGACCATTTCAAAGGCCAACGGATCGCGGTCCACACCGATAACCTTCTCAGCCCCCGCCTCAAGCAAACCTTTTGTGTACCCACCGGCACCGAACGTGCCATCCAACCATACGCCCGAGACCGGAGCGACGGCCGCCAGCAATGGGCGCAGCAAAACAGGGATATGAGGTTTGTCCGAAGGGGTCAGAGCGTCGGCCATGCCGCTACGCCCCCTCGACGCCATCAAGATAGACCATCGGGTCGAAGTCATCGGGCAGATCGTCCAACCACTCTTCCGCCTTTGCCAGCTCTTCAGCCTCATAGGTCTCGGGCTTCCAAATCTGGAAAGTATCGCCGGCGGCAATAAAGAAAGCCTCGCCTTCCAGATCGATCTTGTTGCGCAGCTTGGCGGGCAGTACCAGACGACCCGTTTCATCAACGTTGGTCGGATGGGACTGACCGTGGAACATGCGTTGCAGCATCCGGCGCTGCATAGATCCGCGCGGCAAAGCATCAATCTTGGCGTCGACCTCGTCGATCGCCTCCATTGTGTAGCATTCAAGGTATTTTCGACGATGATCGCCGTAGACGATCACAAGCTCAGGGTTATCACCGGGTTGCCAGTTCGGGTCCGAAGTTTCAAGCACACGGCGAAATGAGGCCGGGATCGACACCCTGCCCTTCGTATCCACCTTGTGGTGGCTTTCACCTCTGAACCTGCGCGCCAAGACGACTGTCCCTTTCGCTTGCGCCCCACTTGAACTTCACGTTCCCCCCGGATGAAAAACGGCGGGTTGATCTGCTGCCACTGATCAACCCGCCGCATTGGCCCGCTGAGCGGGAAGTCCAGCTGCGCGCGCCACCTGGGGGGATGTCTGCTCGCCCGCGCGCCGGATCTCTTGATTGATGAAAGCGAGATGCCTGTATGAAACCTGAATTTTATTGGTTCGGGGTCGTTTGGTGCCCCATGTGCCTCGTCCTCATCGGATGAATAAGGGATGCCATGGGAATTCATGGAAATCAAATAAAAAATTCAGGCATGCCATCACGGAAGGCCCAATATCAGGAGGAATTCAATAGACGCGAGCAGGAAAAGTGTACCATAAAAAGTATCCAGATCGCGCTTTACCACGACATATAGATAAATATGAGCTGAACCCACCATGTCCCACGATTTCCCAACTTTTTTCCCTAAAGCGCGGATTCTTGGGTAATCGCCATTCAAACACACCCTAAAAACCGCGAATCAGCGTCTGAAAACGAGCTGATTATCATCGTCCGCAGAAAGACCCATGGTTTCCCATTTAACCATTCCCCAAAAGATTCTTCTCTTTTTCAATGAGCGAGGGCGCTCTCAAAGCGCACAAATTTCAGGAAATAGCGATGAAAGTTGGGGCAAACTTTATGCGTAAGAAATCAAGGTGACACTTGTGGCGAAAACTGTAAATCGTGAAAACCCTTATTTTTAAGGCACTTTTGGCGGATATCTTACAACGCTTTGATATCTATGCACTTGCCGCATAGCAGCATTGACGACGTGAGCTATTGTGCAATCGCAGCATTCGCCTATCTTCAGTCTCAAGCAAACGCCGGAACGATCCGGCAGCAACGAGACATATCGGGTTAAGCAAATGGCAGCAGTAACACACCAGACCGCGCTCAAAGGCGCACCGGCAACCGGCCTGGCTTCTCTGATTGAAGCCGCAAAAACCCGGTACGCCCGTTATCGCATCTATCGTCTGACGGTCAACGAACTGTCTGATCTGTCGAACCGCGAGCTGGCCGATCTGGGCCTGCACCGGTCGATGATCCGCCGCCTTGCACTGCAAGCGGCCGAAGAATACGTCGCGCGTTAAGCGCAACACGACATACCGAGATCAGGTCCTTCCTCCTCCCTTTAGGACCTGTATTTCAGCGGCGGCATCTCTCCTCCTCCCTGATGCCGCCGCAGATTATACCGGCCCTGAATGCCGGAACGTGACACACCGGGTTCTCCTCCTCCCTTTCTCGGTGTTGAAAGCGCGCGGCGACGTCTCCTCCTCCCTGACGTCGCCGCGTCTTACAGATACCGGGATCAGACCCGGAAACAGATACATCGGGGCTCTCCTCCTCCCTGTCTCGATGTTGCAAGAGCGCGGCGACACCTCTCCTCCTCCCTGGTGTCGCCGCGACTTTGACATACCGGGATCAAACCCGGGTTCGGATACATCGGGGCTCTCCTCCTCCCTGCCTTGATGTTGCAAAGAACGGCGGTTTCCTCTCCTCCTCCCTGGAAACCGCCGTTTTTCTTTATCAGTCAGAAATTGTAAGCTTATGGGGACGCGCTGTTTCGGAGTGTTCCATGCCTGCTTATTTCATCGCCCAGATTTCCATTCACGACCCCGAAGGTTATCAAGGCTACCTTCAGGGTTTCATGGAGATATTCGACCGCCACGGCGGGCGATTGCTGACCGTTTCGTCAAAACCGGTCGAAGTGATCGAAGGAGAATGGGAAAAGGACGGCATTGTCCTGATGGAGTTTCCCAGCATGGAGGCCGCCGAGGCGTGGAAAAACGACCCGGACTATGTGGCGCTGGCAAAGATCAGGCAGAACACAGCGTCGACAAATCTGGTGCTTGTTGATGGGTTGTGACCTTTAAAACGGCACGTCATCCTTGGCCGACAGAAAGCGCGAGACGACTTTCTTTACCCCGGCCTTGTCAAAATCAACCTCGACCTTGTCACCTTCGATGTCGATCACGGCGCCATATCCGAATTTCTGGTGAAACACCCGCTCGCCCAGCGTGAAACTGGCCACCGCCGTTGCATCGATCACAGTGTTGCGGCTTTCGCGGGGCTGCGACATCCCATACTGCCCCTGCCGTGCCTGCATACGCTTCCAGCCCGGCGAGTTGTAGACATTCGCCTCTGCCGCGCGGGTTTCGATACTGGCCGCCACCTGCCCGCCACCATAAAGGCCCGGAGGTGTCAGCACCTCCACATGATCTTCAGGCAATTCGTCGATAAACCGCGACGGCATCGAGTTCTGCCACTGCCCAAAGACACGCCGGTTGGCGGCAAAGGAAATCGTACACACCTCTTCCGCGCGAGTGATGCCCACATAGGCCAGCCGCCGTTCTTCCTCCAAACCCTTGAGGCCGGATTCGTCCATCGACCGCTGCGAGGGGAACAGACCATCCTCCCACCCCGGAAGGAACACGGCGGGAAACTCCAACCCTTTGGCCGCGTGCAATGTCATGATCGAGACCTTGGCCCCATCGCCGTCTTGCTCATTGTCCATGACCAAACTGACATGCTCCAAGAACCCCTGCAGGTTCTCGAAATTATCCAACTGGTTGACCAGTTCCTTGAGGTTTTCCAACCGCCCCGGTGCCTCGGGCGTCTTTTCATTCTGCCAATGGGCTGTATAGCCGGATTCATCCAGAATGATCTGCGCCAGTTCGATATGCGACACTTCAGGCTCACCAAACCGCAGGGGTGCGCCGTCGTCGATGACCGTATCATCCTCGACCTCGATCCGCGGCCCGCGCGTCATCGCATTCCAGCGCGCCAGCCCCTCGATCAGCTCACGCAAAGCCTTGCCGCCTTTGCCCTTGATCAGCCCATTGGCGACCGCAATCCGTGCCCCATCGACCAGCGACACGCCATTTTCGCGTGCGGTCATTTGGATCGTCTGTTGCGCCTTGTCGCCCAAACCGCGCTTGGGCGTATTCACAATCCGCTCGAACGCCAGATCGTCTCCGGGACTGACCACCAACCGGAAATAGGCCATGGCATCGCGGATCTCCATCCGCTCATAGAATCTGGGTCCGCCGATCACCTTATATGGTAGACCGATGGTCAGGAATCGATCCTCGAACGCGCGCATCTGGTGCGAGGCGCGCACAAGGATGGCCATCTCATCCAGATTCATCGGACGAATCCCACGCGTGCCACCCTGCAACGCGTCGATTTCTTCACCGATCCAGCGGGCCTCTTCCTCGCCATCCCAATGGCCGATCAGGTTGACCTTGTGGCCGTCTTCGGCATCCGTCCACAGCTCTTTGCCCAGACGGTTTTCATTGCCCCGAATGACGTTCGACGCAGCCGCCAGAATATGAGGGGTCGAGCGGTAATTCTGCTCCAACCGCACCACAAACGCGCCAGGGAAATCCTTTTCGAACCGTAGGATATTGCCCACCTCGGCCCCGCGCCAGCCATAGATCGACTGATCATCATCGCCCACGCAGCAAATGTTCTTATGCGCCCCGGCCAGCAGCCGCAGCCACAGGTATTGGGCGACGTTGGTATCCTGATACTCGTCCACCAAAATGTAGCGGAACCAACGTTGATATTGCAGCAACACATCCTCGTGCTGCTGAAAGATCGTGACCATGTGCAACAGCAGATCGCCGAAATCGACGGCGTTCAGCTCGCGCAGGCGGGTCTGGTATTGGGCATAAAGCTCAATACCCTTGCTGTTATACGCCCCCGCATCCGCAGCGGGCACCTTGTCGTGCGTCAGCGCGCGGTTCTTCCAGTCGTCGATGATCCCGGCCAACATTCGCGGGGGCCAGCGTTTCTCGTCAATATTCGCTAGCTTGATCAACTGCTTGAGCAAGCGCAGCTGATCATCCGTGTCCAGAATGGTGAAGTTCGATTTCAGACCCACCAGTTCCGCGTGGCGGCGCAGCAGCTTGACGCAGATCGAATGGAACGTGCCCAGCCACGGCATCCCCTCGGCCGGTTGGCCCAACAGGCGACCCACGCGATCACGCATCTCGCGCGCAGCTTTGTTGGTGAATGTCACTGCCAGAATCTCGTTCGGCCGCGCCTGCCCCTTGGTCAGAAGATGCGCAATCCGCGCTGTGAGTGCCTTGGTTTTGCCGGTCCCCGCCCCGGCCAACATCAGAACCGGCCCATCCAGACGCTCAACCGCTTCGCGCTGCGCCGGGTTCAGTTCATCAAGATAAGGTGCGGGGCGCGCAACCATGGCGCGCTGGGACAGGGATGCGCCTTCAAAGGCGTCCATTTCATCGAAACTGCTCATCGTGCCAAACTACGCCGAATAAGGCCAGAGGGAAAGGGTTTGTTCACCCCTTGTTCGCCAAGAACTACCGTTTGAACTAGAAGCAATTCTATTCAACAGCTCTGCAGTTTGCCGGCCCGCGTTAACCTTTGCTCAAAAAGCGCACCCGATAGTGAATTCAAAGCTGTGGGAGCGCGATCATGGAACAAAAACTTAAACCAGGCTGGTCATATCGGCTGAAATTGGCGGCCATTGTGCTGACGCTTTTGTCCCTGACCGCGTTTTCTGGCTGGGGAATATACGCTGTTCCTGCTCCTGTCGTGGACCGTATGCTTGAAGCGGACCTGAGAAAAGAAGCTACGCAGCTCGGCAAACAAGTGACATCGCACCTGAAGGATGTTCATGCCACGTTCCAAACAGGTTTCGTCGGCGGCCATGATCAGGAGTTTCTTGAGCTTTTGCCTGCAACATCCGACATCTATCGTTTCAAACTGTTCAACGCAGATGGTCGCGTCTTCTGGTCTTCACGATCCTCCGACCTAGGGTCAGTGAACTCCAAACCGTACTTTGACACCGTAATCAAACAGGGCAATATCTACTATAAACACGAAGAAAAACCTTTGTCCGAGGTCGAGGATTTCGATGGCGACGCTATTCACGCCTCGGGCCCGCAAACACGACACGTTGCCGAAATCTACACTCCGATCATTCGAGACGGTCGTTTTCTGGGCGCGATTGAGTTCTATTCGGACATTACGGATGTCAGGAACCTGTTCATAGATCGCGTGCGGCTGTCCCTGTTTATTCTTAGCACTGTTGCCCTTCTTGCGTTCAGTGTCGTGACATTGGTCGTGTTCCGCTCTAACCGCCGTCAGGTTCTAAGCCTTCGCGGGCGCGCAGCCAAGGAACGTGAGCTTATGGACGAACAACTGCGTTTGGCCCGAGAAGTCCGTTTGCTGGGCGAGTTGAATGAATGGCTGCAATCCAGCCGGTCTCTGGACGAGTTGTTCGACATGGTCTCGCGTTTCATGACCCACATCCTGCCCGAGGCAGAGGGCAGTGTGTATGTATACTCGAACTCACGCGATGTGCTGGATGGGTGTGCCAGTTGGAATGGCGGCACGCATAAGTCTCACATCCACCCCGAAGGATGCTGGGGCCTGCGTCGGGGGCGAACCTATGAATTCGGTGCGTCCGAGATCGACTTTGTCTGTGAACATGCTGAGCCCCATGATGGCCGTCCTTATTTCTGCTTCCCGATTCTGGCCCACGGCGAAACGGTTGGTCTGCTGCATCTGCGGGCGCTGGAAGGCCGCGACAAGTGCTTTCACAAAAGCCGCAAACTGGCGCAGCTATGTGCAGAGCAAATCAGCATGGCAATCGCCAACGTTCGGATGCGCGACCAGTTGCATGACCAGTCAGTGCGGGACCCGCTGACCGGCTTGTTCAACCGGCGCCATATGACCGAGACGCTGCGCAAGTCCATTAGCCGCAGCCAGCAAACAGGCGCTCCGCTCAGCCTGATTGCAGTGGACGTGGATCATTTCAAAAAGTTCAACGACACTCATGGCCATGACGCCGGAGATATGGTTTTGCGTTCCGTTGGATCGGCGTTGGAACAAGGGTGTGACAGGGATGAGATCGCCTGCAGGATCGGCGGGGAAGAGTTCATGCTGATCCTGCCCGACAATACTCCGGAAGATGCCATGACCCGAGCTGAACAGCTGCGCCAGGCGGTTGAGGGTATTACCGTGCGGTACGGTGAAAAATCGCTGCCCCGCATAACGATTTCTGTGGGTGTCGCCAATTATCCAGCGCATGGAACCATGCCGCAAGATCTTATGCGATCGGCAGACGATGCGCTGTATGAGGCCAAGGACAAGGGCCGCAATCAGGTTCAGGTTGCCGGAAAGGTTGATCCGAGCTCTGGGCGCGGGGATCAGACTGGCGTTACAACACCTTCCATCGCCAAAATTAGCGCAAAGTCCTAAATTTCTTGCCGAATCAGACGCCAACCACGATCAATCCGTATGGATTTGCACAGCAGATACCCCAGCATCGAAGATCTGAAGCGTCGGGCCAAAACCAGAATCCCCCATTTCGTGTGGGAATACCTGGACAGCGGTACCGGAGTCGAAGCGACTCTGAACCGAAACCGCGCCGCCCTGGATCGTATTGGCTTTTTGCCCTCAATCCTGCATGGAAAGATATCTTGCGACACCGGCACCGATTTTTTGGGGAAACGTTACCCGCTCCCGTTTGGTGTAGCTCCGATCGGAATGGCGGGCTTGATCTGGCCCGACGCCGAGGGGGTTTTGGCGCGGGCCTGCGCGGCGGCAAGGCTGCCTTTTACCCTATCAAACGTTGCGACCCAAAGCCCCGAAGACTTGGACGGCCACATCGGGGATGACGCGTGGTTTCAACTCTACCCCCCAAAGGACCCAGACATCCGCATGGATTTGCTCAACCGGGTCAAAGCTGCCGGATTTTCCACGCTGGTAATGACTGCGGACGTGCCGGTGGCGTCTCGACGGGAAAGACAAACCCGTTCTGGGCTTACGAACCCGCCCAGGCTGACCCCCCGCTTGCTGGCACAAATCATGCAGCGGCCTGCATGGGCCCTTGCCATGGCGCGTAGTGGGCCACCGCGGATGCGCACATTGGACAAATACACCGACGATTCAAGCAATCTCCCTCCGACAGCGCATGTTGGGTATCTACTGCGTACGTCGCCGGACATGGACTATGTCAGATGGCTGCGCGATGCGTGGGATGGTCCTTTCATAGTTAAAGGGGTCATGCGTGCCGAGGATACTGAACCGCTGAAACAGGCGGGTGTCGACGCCTTGTGGATATCCAATCACGGTGGTCGACAGTTCGACGCCGCCCCCGCAAGTATCGAGGCGCTACCAGCCATTCGTGCCGCGACAGATCTGCCATTGATACTCGATAGCGGCATCGAAGGGGGGCTGGATATTCTGCGCGCGAAAGCACTGGGCGCAGATTTGGTCATGCTTGGGCGTGGTTTCATGTATGCTCTCGCAGCCCTAGGCGTCGATGGCCCTGACCATGCGATAGACATTCTGCGGCAAGATCTGCTGGCGAATATGGGTCAGCTGGGGGCAGAATCTCTAGATCACTTGCCACCTGCAATATCTCAGATTGATGCTGCGGCGCGGCACGTGTAATACGTTAGCGCCAACATAGGGCGTTTGCGAGCGTTAACATGCCGGTTCTACCCAGAACGACTGATATACGTGCGCGTATTGTCCGCTTATGAACACGGCCAAACCATAAAGACCGGGACCGCAAATGACCGACTTCAACAAGATCCTGATCGCCAACCGCGGCGAGATTGCCATTCGCGTGATGCGCGCAGCCAATGAGATGGGCAAACGCACTGTCGCTGTCTTCGCCGAAGAGGACAAGCTGGGCCTGCACCGTTTTAAGGCGGATGAGGCGTATCGCATTGGCGAAGGCATGGGTCCGGTGGCTGCATATCTTTCGATTGATGAAATCATACGCGTCGCCAAGGAATGCGGCGCAGACGCGATCCACCCGGGTTACGGCCTGCTGTCGGAAAACCCCGATTTCGTGGATGCCTGTGTGCAGAACGGCATAACCTTCATCGGACCGAAAGCTGAAACCATGCGCGCCCTTGGCGACAAGGCCAGCGCCCGCCGCGTTGCGATTGCAGCTGACGTTCCGGTCATTCCTGCAACTGAGGTTCTGGGCGATGACATGGACGCGATCCGCGCAGAGGCCGCCGAGATCGGTTACCCGCTGATGCTGAAGGCCAGCTGGGGCGGAGGCGGACGCGGGATGCGCCCGATCGAATCCGAGGCAGAGCTGGAAGAAAAGGTACTGGAAGGCCGCCGCGAGGCCGAGGCCGCTTTTGGCAATGGAGAAGGCTATCTGGAAAAGATGATCACCCGTGCCCGCCATGTCGAGGTGCAGATTCTGGGCGACAAGCACGGTGAGATTTACCACCTGTACGAACGCGACTGCTCGGTTCAGCGCCGGAACCAGAAGGTCGTGGAACGCGCCCCTGCCCCGTATCTGTCTGACGAACAGCGCGCGGAAATCTGTGAACTCGGCCGCAAAATCTGCGCCCATGTGAATTATGAATGCGCAGGCACGGTCGAATTCCTGATGGATATGGAAACCGGCAAGTTCTACTTCATCGAAGTGAACCCCCGCGTACAGGTCGAACATACCGTCACCGAAGAGGTCACGGGCATCGACATCGTGCAGGCGCAAATCCTGATCGCCGAGGGCAAAACCCTGGCCGAAGCAACTGGTGCTGCCAGCCAGTCCGACGTGCGTCTGAACGGTCACGCGCTGCAGACGCGGATCACGACCGAAGATCCGCAGAACAATTTTATCCCCGATTATGGCCGCATCACCGCCTATCGCTCGGCCACCGGAATGGGCATTCGTCTGGATGGCGGCACGGCCTATGCGGGCGGGGTGATCACGCGTTATTACGACTCGTTGCTGACCAAGGTCACGGCCAAGGCGCCCACGCCTGAGGCTGCGATTGCGCGGATGGACCGGGCGCTGCGCGAGTTCCGTATTCGCGGTGTCAGCACCAATATCGACTTTGTTATCAACCTGCTGAAGCACCCGACCTTCCTGTCGAACGAATACACCACCAAGTTCATCGACACGACGCCGGACCTGTTTGCCTTCAAGCGGCGCCGCGACCGGGGCACCAAAGTTCTGACCTATATCGCGGATATTACCGTGAACGGGCACCCCGAGACCAAGGACCGTCCCGAACCCCGCGCCGACCTGAAAGAGGCCAAGCCCCCCGCGTTGAAGGGGGAACCCCAGATGGGTACTCGCAACCTGCTGGAACAGAAAGGCCCGCAGGCGGTCGCAGACTGGATGAAGGCGCAGCGCCAGTTGCTGATCACCGACACCACCATGCGCGACGGGCACCAGTCGCTGTTGGCCACGCGGATGCGCTCGATCGACATGATCAAGGTGGCACCGACCTATGCGGCCAACCTGCCGCAGCTGTTCAGCGTCGAATGCTGGGGCGGTGCGACCTTTGATGTGGCCTACCGCTTCTTGCAGGAATGCCCGTGGCAGCGTCTGCGTGACCTGCGCGAGGCGATGCCGAATCTGATGACCCAGATGCTGCTGCGCGGCGCGAACGGGGTTGGCTACACCAACTACCCCGACAACGTGGTGCAGGAATTCGTCCGTCAGGCGTCGCAGAATATCGACGTGTTCCGCGTGTTCGACTCGCTGAACTGGGTCGAGAACATGCGCGTGGCCATGGATGCTGTCGTTGAAAACGGCAAAATCTGTGAGGGCACCGTTTGTTATACCGGTGATATTCTGGACCCGGATCGCGCCAAATATGACCTGAAATACTATGTCGGCATGGCGAAAGAGCTGCGCGACGCGGGCGCGCATGTTCTGGGCCTGAAAGACATGGCGGGTTTGTTGAAGCCGGCCTCGGCCAAGATCTTGATCCGCGCGCTGAAAGAAGAGGTCGGACTGCCTATCCACTTCCACACGCACGACACCGCGGGCATCGCCAGCGCCACCATTCTGGCCGCGTCCGAGGCAGGCGTGGACGCGGTGGATTGCGCGATGGACAGCTTTTCGGGCAACACTTCTCAGGCGACGCTGGGCACCGTGGTCGAGGCGCTGCGCCACACAGAGCGTGACACCGGGTTGGACATCAAGGCCATCCGCGAGATCAGCGATTATTTCGAGGCCGTGCGGGGCCAGTATGCGGCGTTTGAGTCCAGCCTGCAGGCGCCGGCCTCCGAGGTCTATTTGCACGAAATGCCCGGCGGTCAGTTCACCAACCTCAAAGCGCAGGCGCGCAGCTTGGGGCTGGAGGAACGCTGGCATGAGGTCGCCCAGATGTATGCCGACGTGAACCAGATGTTTGGCGATATCGTGAAGGTTACGCCCTCGTCCAAGGTGGTTGGCGACATGGCACTGATGATGGTCAGCCAGGGCCTGACCCGCGATGACGTGGAAAGCCCGGATACGGATGTGGCCTTCCCTGATTCAGTCGTGGATATGATGCGCGGCAACCTGGGCCAGCCTCCGGGCGGGTTCCCAGACACTATCATCCAGAAGGTCCTCAAGGACGAGGCCCCTAATACGGACCGCCCCGGCAAGGACGTGCCTGCCGTCGATCTTGAAGCCACCCGCGCCGAGCTGTCGAAGCAACTGGAAGGCAAAGAGGTCGATGACGAGGATCTGAACGGGTATCTGATGTATCCCAAGGTCTTCCTGGATTATATGGGCCGCCACCGTACCTATGGTCCGGTTCGCACCCTGCCCACGCGCACCTTTTTCTATGGAATGGAACCGGGCGAAGAAATCACGGCCGAGATCGACCCCGGCAAGACATTGGAAATTCGGTGTCAGGCTATTGGTGAAACTGACGAAAAAGGCGAAGTGAAGGTCTTTTTTGAACTCAACGGCCAACCGCGTGTAATTCGAGTACCGAACCGTCTTGTCACCTCGTCGACACAGACGCGCCCCAAGGCTGAAACCGGCAACCCCGGCCACATCGGCGCACCAATGCCCGGCGTCGTCGCAACCGTTTCCGTTACTGCCGGACAAGAGGTGAAGGAAGGCGACCTGTTGCTGACCATCGAAGCCATGAAGATGGAAACTGGCATCCACGCAGAGCGTGACGCGACCGTTAAGGCGATCCACGTGCAGCCCGGCGGCCAGATTGACGCTAAGGACCTACTGGTCGAACTTGAGTGAACGATCTAGTTTAATTCCCAACCTTCGGGCCGCTCGGACATCCGGGCGGCCCGTCGCTTTGCAAACGGAAGGGAAAACATGCTGTCTATCACACCTATCTACGCTGCGCTGCTGGCGATCATCTACGTTGCTCTCAGCGGCTGGGTCATTAGTACCCGCCGGAGCCAAAAGATCTCGTATGGCGACTCGGGCAACGGCGAGATGCTTAAAGCGGTACGAACCCATTCCAACTTTGCAGAATATGCTCCGTTTGGGTTGCTGCTGATCGCCATGGTCGAGCTTCAGGGGGCGAGCGGCCTGTTGGTCAATCTGTTGGGGCTGTGTTTGCTGGCCGGACGCATGCTGCATGCCTATGGATTCGGCAAGACGCCTCAGATCGTTATCCTACGCCAACTCGGTATGGTTTTGACGTTCACAGCCCTTCTGGTGGCGGCTATCTCGAATCTGATATTGGCCTTTTGATCACCGCAACACGGGTCAGCCGGTCAAAACGCGTGTTTCAACCCTAGGCAATTGCCCGAGGTCAGGCTCGGCCTTTCCAAGCCTGTCCTCGTCCCGCACGCTCAGTGCGCAGCTTAAAACGATCAAACCGGCCAATAGAGCCGTCTTTATGTCTGCCACCCGCTTCATTTCCTCGTTTCCATCCTTGTTGTTTTACGTTGCTCTATGTCTTGAACACTTCAGCAGCGCATTTCCGTCGAAATATTTTTGCACCTTTTTGTGCTTTTCCGCTTGCAGCCCTGCGCGGGAATTTATACATCCCTCCTCACTCAACGGCGCGGGCGTAGCTCAGGGGTAGAGCATAACCTTGCCAAGGTTAGGGTCGGGCGTTCGAATCGCCTCGCCCGCTCCATTGAGAGGTCTTCGGACCAACATAGTATCTGATGCGGGCGTAGCTCAGGGGTAGAGCATAACCTTGCCAAGGTTAGGGTCGGGCGTTCGAATCGCCTCGCCCGCTCCAGATACCAAATTCTTGAAACTTTTCTGGCCACCTGCCGATTGTTGCGCCATTCTGTTGGCGTTGTAGGTGTTATCGTTACAAGTTTCAGGATTTTAACATGTCAGGATATAGTATCAGGTCACTGACCGCCGATGAATTGCAAAACGCCGTTGACTGGGCCGGCCGCGAAGGGTGGAACCCCGGCGTGCACGACGCTCAGTGTTTTCGCCCAACAGACCCAAATGGATTTCTGGGCGGCTTTCTGGATGGTGAGATGATCGCGTCGGTCTCGGCCGTGAACTATGACGACGCTTTTTCATTCCTTGGCTTTTACATTGTTCGGCCCGAATTTCGACATCACGGCCACGGTCTCGAGATAGCCAGACACGCACTTGCCCATTGTGAAGGCCGCAACATGGGGCTGGATGGCGTGGTCGAGCAACAGGATAATTACCGGAAATCAGGGTTCACCTTTGCCTACAACAATTTCCGCTTCGGCGCCCCCGTTCGACAGGTCTTGCCCAAACTGGGTCAAGTTCTGGGCAATGGGGTTGCGCCCATAAAGACAGCCACCGACGCCCTTAAAGCCTACGACCGACAGCTATTCCCGGCAGCGCGGGACGCATTTTTGCAAAGCTGGCTAAGCGCCTACTCCCACATCTCACGCGTCTACACCGAAAATGGTCAGATCAGAGGATATGCCACCCTTCGCCCCTGCAAAACGGGGTACAAAGTCGGCCCGCTTTTTGCCGATGACGCCGCAATTGCTCAGGCGCTTTTGGCCAGTTTGCTCGCCGCTATTCCCGTAGATCATCGCGATCACGATGTCTTTGTCGACATGCCCCAGCCCAACGATGCCGCCATCGCGATGGCGCAGCAGTTGGAGTTAAAGAAAGTGTTCGAAACAGCGCGCATGTATTCCGATCATGAACCGGACATCGACCTGAGTCGGGTTTTCGGGGTAACTACGTTTGAGTTGGGTTAGAACGCCTTGAACGTCATCGTGGTCAGCGATCTTTCGATATCAGGAATCACCAGCAAGTTTTCGTTGATGAAATGACCCACATCTTCAGTTTCCGGGATATAGAGCTTTAGCAGCAGGTCGTATTCACCACTGGTCGAATAAAGCTCGGAATGAATTTCGCGCAGGGCAATGTCTTCGGCCACCTTATAGGTGGTGCCGGGTTTGCAGCGGATCTGGATGAAAACGCAGGTGGACATGGGCCGGGCCTTATTGGTTCGTGTTGGTCGCAAGCTGGCACGAGGCGCGCCGGGGTGCAATCCCCTGCAACAGTTTACGGCGAATGCGCCTTTGCGGTCTGGATATGCGCGCCATTCCCCGTCTATAAGCGCGCCTGTAGCAAAAGGAATTCGCCCATGCGCAGCGCAAAGATCAGCCGTCAGACCGCCGAGACCGAGATCTCGGTCGAGGTCAATCTGGACGGCACCGGCACCTATGACAACCAGACCGGCGTCGGGTTCTTCGATCATATGCTGGACCAGCTGGCGCGTCATTCGCTGATCGACATGACGATCCGCGCCAAGGGCGATTACCACATCGACGACCACCACACGGTCGAAGACACCGGCATCGCGCTGGGTCAGGCGCTGACGCAGGCATTGGGCGACAAGAAGGGCATCCGGCGCTATGGCGAATGCCACTTGCCGATGGATGACGCGCAGGTGCGCTGTGCGCTGGACCTGTCGAGCCGTCCGTTCCTGATCTGGAACGTGGACCTGCCGACGCACAAGATCGGCACGTTCGACACCGAGCTGGTACGTGAGTTCTTTCAGGCACTGTCCACCCATGGCGGCATCACCCTGCATATCGACCAGTTGCACGGCTTCAACAGCCACCACATTGCCGAAGCTGCCTTTAAGGCCGTCGCCCGCGCCCTGCGCCTGGCGGTCGAAACCGACCCGCGCAAGGCGGATGCGATTCCATCCACGAAAGGCGCGCTGTAGATGCTGACAGCGATCATTGACTACGAAAGCGGCAACCTGCACTCGGCGGAAAAGGCGTTTCAGCGGATGGCGCGGGAATTGGATGCGGGTGAGGTCGTCGTGACCTCGGACGCGGATGTTGTCGCGCGCGCCGACCGGCTGGTTCTGCCTGGCGACGGGGCTTTCCCGGCCTGCGCCGCCGAACTGCGCGGCCATAAGGGCATCCACGACGCCATGGTTGAGGCGGTGGAGCAAAAAGGCCGTCCGTTTCTGGGCATCTGCGTCGGGATGCAGCTGATGGCCTCAACGGGCCACGAATACACCGACACCCATGGTCTGGGCTGGGTTGCGGGCGATGTGGTGCGGATTGAACCGTCAGACAGCGCGCTGAAAGTCCCGCACATGGGCTGGAACGATCTGGTTCTGGAAAGCGATCACCCGGTGTTTGAAGGGATAAAATCCGGCGATCACACCTATTTCGTCCACTCCTACCACTTCCGGGTCGCGGACCCGGCACAGCGTCTGGCCTATGTGGACTATGGGCAGGACGTCACGGCCGTGATTGGCCGTGACACGATGGTTGGCATGCAGTTTCACCCCGAGAAAAGCCAGGATGTGGGGCTGCGCATGATCGGCAACTTCCTGACGTGGAAGCCCTGATCCTTTACTGAACGCGGGTCCAGGTCTGGCCGCGGCAGATCAGACCACCCGCAGCACAGCCTTTGACGGTCAGCTTGTTCTGGCTGTCCAGCTGCATTTTTGAACTGTAGGTCTTATCGCGGTCCGGGGCCCAGATTTTGCCACCACCATAAGCGCCATCCCCTTGCGCCTGCATATCCCAGATCATCTGTTTACCCAGATTCTCATAGTTCAACGATTGATTGCCCGAGGCGTCAAACGCGCTATCGATGGTTCCACAGATGGCACTGCCGCAGGGCTGGATCGAAACGTGCAGATAGTTGCCTACATCTCCGGGCTCGGTTTTCCAAAGACCGTCGACCGGGTCTGCCAGCGCTGCCGTAGAAAGAACAGAAAAGGCCGCTGCTGCAATGAATGTAGATTTCATGATCTTCTCCCTTTTATGAGGCCACTTTGTCGCGCCTTATGTCGTCGGGCAAGAATGACCCCGCGTCGCGTTGCATCCCCTGCCCCGCTTGTGCGATATCCCCCGCGTGTAACACTGATATAGGGCCGCCGATCATGATCCTCTACCCCGCCATCGACCTCAAAGACGGCCAGGCCGTGCGCCTGTTGCGTGGTGAAATGGACAAGGCGACTGTGTTCAATGACGACCCGGCCGCCCAGGCGAAAGCATTTGTCGAAGCCGGGTGCGAGTGGCTGCATCTGGTCGACCTGAACGGTGCTTTCGCCGGCGAGCCGGTCAACGCCGCCCCGGTCGAAGCGATCCTGTCGGCATGCAAAGTCCCCGCCCAGCTAGGTGGAGGCATCCGCGATATGGCCACAATCGAAACTTGGATCGACAAAGGGCTCGCCCGCGTCATTCTTGGTACCGTTGCGGTCGAAAACCCCGATCTGGTCCGCGAAGCCGCGCGTGAGTTTCCCGGCAAGGTCGCCGTGGGCATCGACGCCCGCAACGGCATGGTCGCCACCAAAGGATGGGCCGAGGAAACCGATGTCGAAGTCACTGATCTAGCACGCAGCTTCGAGGATGCGGGCGTCGCGGCCATCATCTACACCGATATCAACCGCGACGGCGCGATGCAGGGCCCGAATATTGATGCCACAGCCGCCCTCGCCCGCGCCGTGTCCATTCCGGTGATCGCGTCGGGCGGAGTGAGCTCGCTAGATGATCTGATCGCCCTGCGCGATTGTGGCGTGGAATTGAATGGCGCGATTTCGGGCCGTGCGCTGTACGACGGGGCGCTTGATCTGAAAAAAGCGCTGGCCACGCTCGGCGCGTAATCAAGCCGACCGGCGGTTATTCCAGCTTCCATGTGTGTTTCCGGGGCTGCCCATCTTTGTATGGCTGCAGCTCCGTTTCACTGATTTTTACGAATTGAAAACAACCCGACCAGTCTCCGGTCTTTTCGCACCACTTATCGCCATCAACATACCACTCGCCGTCGTAGGAGTTTCCCCCGAAATTACCGGCAAGTTTACCTTTTTTGCGACCAGTGCTGTATGCCTGTGCCCACTGGGTCTTGTCATCCTGATTAGAAATAGACCGGACTGTTGACCCGGGTAGGGTTGCCAAAAGTTCTGACTTGGACATGAAATCTTGCGCAATCGCTCCGGTGGTAAACACCCCGACACATATCACTGCTGCGCTGATTGTTTGTAAGGCAATTTTCATAAAAAACCTCCCAATATGTACTTTGAAATGCGGCAATTCTATCACAAATCGCCGCCATCCCAAAACTTGAGAGGTATCGCCACGCACCCGCCGGCGTGGCAGAACCTTATTGCGCGGCCGCCGCAGTCAGTTTGGCCAGTGCACCGCGCATCTTTTCGATGACTGGGGCGTCAGAGACACCATTGAGATCGTCCAAGGTCTCTTTTGGGTCTTCATAGGCCAACCAAACCTGCCCGTTGGCGTCCTGGTAAGCCTGAACCTTCAGCGGCAGGAACAGCCCGGCGCGCGGGTCGATCTGCATGGCGGGTGTACCAAGTGCAGGGTTGCCGAAGATCAGCACCTCATTGGCCGGGATCGGTGTACCCACCTTCTCGGCGCCGGCGGCATGGTCGACGCGGGCAAAGACGGTCGCGCCTGCATTGCCGACAGCAGCCTCAAGCGCGTCCAGCGCCTCGGCCACGGATTTGTTTGTCTCAACTTTGATGATGTCGTCTGCCATGGCGGACAGTGCCCCTCCGAATGTGAGTATTGAAGCAAGAATAAGATGTCGCATCTCGATAATCCTTTTCATGAATTTCATCCCTAATTTCCACGGCTTCGCGGGAGATCACAATCACAAGTCTGGCATCGGCGGGGCTTTGCCGTTAGAGGTGCGCCAACAAAGGACTTCGACATGCTGAAAACACGCATCATTCCCTGCCTGGACGTCGCTGATGGCCGCGTGGTCAAGGGCGTCAATTTTGTTGGCCTGCGCGATGCGGGCGATCCGGTGGAATCGGCCAAGGCCTATGATGAGGCTGGCGCGGATGAGATCTGTTTTCTGGACATTCACGCCACCCATGAAAACCGCGGCACCATGTTCGACGTGGTTCAGCGCACGGCCGAGCAGTGCTTTGTCCCCCTGACCGTTGGCGGCGGCGTACGCACCAAGGACGATGTTCGTGCCCTGCTGTTGGCCGGGGCGGATAAGGTCAGCTTCAACTCGGCCGCCGTGGCCAACCCCGATGTGATCGCCGAATCCGCCGATCAGTTCGGCAGTCAGTGCATCGTGTGCGCCATTGACGCCAAAACCGTCAGCCCCGGCAAGTGGGAGATTTTCACCCATGGCGGCCGCAAGCCCACCGGTATCGACGCGGTCGAGTTCGCCAAAACCGTCGTTGCCAAGGGTGCGGGTGAAATCCTGCTGACATCAATGGATCGCGACGGCACCAAGGCGGGGTTCAACCTGCCGCTGACCCGCGCCATTTCTGATGCTGTGGACGTGCCGGTGATCGCCTCGGGCGGGGTCGGCAATCTGGATCATCTGGTCGAAGGCGTCACCGAAGGTGGGGCCAGTGCGGTTCTTGCGGCCTCGATCTTCCATTTCGGCGAATACACTATCCGCGAGGCCAAAGAGCATATGGCCGCCGCCGGCATCCCCATGAGGCTGACATGAGTATCCTGCACGATCTGGCCGCCACGATCGACTCGCGCAAGGGGACGGACCCAGACAGCAGTTGGACGGCCAAGCTGTTGTCCAAAGGCCCCGAGAAATGCGCCGAGAAATTCGGCGAAGAGGCCGTAGAAGCCATCATCGAAGCAGTCAAGAACGACAAAGCCGGGCTGACAGCCGAGGCAGCGGATGTGCTGTATCACCTGCTGGTCATGTTGGCCGCGCGCGATGTGGCGCTGGATGACGTGTTGGCCGAACTGGCCCGCCGTCAAGGTATCAGCGGCATCTCCGAAAAAGCTGCAAGGCCAAAGGACTAGGCTTTCGCCGACGTGCCTTTATGATCGGGTTTCAACACCGAACGGATCAAAGGGCCCGCAGATGATCAAAACCTTGGCCACCCTATTGGCCCTTGTGGCGCTGACTGCTTGTGCCAGCCCTCCGTCCCAGACCGGGGACGAGGCGCAGCGTCTGGCCACCGAAATCCGAAATCTGGGCCCCGGCATTGATCCATCCGAGGCCGACCGCGCTGCACGTATCACCTATGCCTATACCGCGCAGCTGGCGCAGGAATACCAGATTACCGATCCTCCGCTGATCCACAATGCCAAGGTCAACAAGGGCCTAAAGCCGCGCGGACTGTGCTGGCACTGGGCCGAGGATATCGAGCAGCGTCTGAACCAAGAAGGTTTCAAAACCCTGAAGATTCACCGGGCCATCGCCAATGCGGATAACCCGCTGCGAATTGACCACAGCACCGCGATTATCAGTCGCTCAGAGGATGAGATGCAGGACGGAATCATTCTGGACCCCTGGCGGTACGGCGGAACTCTTTTTTGGTCACCCTTCAGCGAGGACACCCGATATGACTGGGTCCCGCGCGAGATTGTGTTGGCACAAAGGCGTATCGAACAATACGGCGAGCTCCTCGCCTATACAGGCGAATAGCTTATAGCTTGGACGAGATCACCCCGGTCGCGAACCCACCCATCCGCAGCTCGCCGAAAAGGCGCTGATATTCGATCTTGGGACAGCGATTCATCACCACATCAACACCGCGCGTCTGCGCCTTTGCTGCAGCGTCGGCGTGTTCTACACCGATCTGCATCCAAATGGTTCCCAATTCCGGAAACGCATCCAGTGCTTGATCAACGATCGGAGGGACAGCCTCGGACCGTCGAAAAATATCAACCATATCGACCGATTCCCGAACATCTAACAAAGACGCCCGAACCTTGGTGCCAAACAGCTCTTTTCCCGCATGCCCAGGATTGACCGGGATAACCGTGTACCCCTTGAGCGATAAGTAGCGCGCAACATAATAGCTGGGCCGGACCGGGTTCATCGAAACACCAACCACGGCGACAGTTTTCGTGCGCTTAAGGATGTTCGACAGAAATGCGTCTGTGTATTCAGTCATGCCGCCACCCTATGCGCAGTCCATCAAAGAAAAAAGCGCCCAGGTGATAACCCGGGCGCAAGGTGTTGGAACGAGGGACAGTGAAATGACCCGCGGCAGTTCCGTTCCGCGGTCACTGTGACATTTAAGCATGTCCCGGCTAAAAAAAAGAGGGGGAGCGCATTTTTGTGATGACAGATCACGAAAAGCGGAAATTCGCCTAGTTCTCGTAGAGGATAACAGGCCAGTTTGCCTCGGCCATTCGAATAAAACCGCTTGTATCCTGTTCCCACATACGCTCGATCGCTGGCGAATGCGTCAGGTAAAGGCGTCCATCGATCACCTGCCACAGGTTCGGGTCTGTACTGACCAATTCCCCCTGAGCCATTGCATAAGCGCAGTACCCTCCGAACTGAGGCGCGTACGCACGCGGGTTCATTTCGAACGCATCACGGTTTTCAGGTGTCGCAAAGTGCCACTCGGCCCCTTTCCACACCACAGAATACTCTGGACGGCCGCGAACAGGGGCATCGCCGTTGAAATACGACACCGCATCATACCCAGCCATGGCTGCGCCATCCGTCTTGTAAAACACGGGTAAGTGCTGCGCGAACGCAGCAGGAGCAAGCATAGAGGCGGTTATCGCGCCCAATAGGAAACGTCGGTACATCTTCATAAGGTCTTCATTAGGAAGTCAGGGTATCAAGATGCAATTGATTAACGCCGCTGAAACCCCAATTAACGCGGATGTGATCGCGCGTGGGCGAATAAACGCCCTAGTCGAAAATATCCTCGATCACATCCCATGCTTCGTCGAACACGCGTGAAAAGACGCTCTTTTTCTTCTTCTTTTTGGTCTTTCGCTGTTTTTCGATTCGGTGGTCCGACTTTGCGTCGGACAGCTTGCGCTTCGGCACCATTTTGAGGTCGTGCAACGGTGCGCCGCAACTTGAACAGCTTAGCTCGTGGCGTTGCTTACCTTTCAGGACCAGCGCAGCTCGGGTGCCGCAATAGCAGCAGGTGACAATTTTCGAAGGGGTGGAAATGGCGCTCTCCTGTCTATCTATGCCTTGAAGCATATAGGGCAATTGCGGCCGCATTTGAGACATTCAGCGATCCAAAGCCGCCTGCCGCGTCAATTTTCACCAATTGGTCAACGGTTTCCTTGGTTTTCTGCCTCAACCCCGGCCCCTCGGCCCCAAGCACCAAGGCGACCGGTTGGTCGAACTTGCTATCCAGCGTCGCCTCAATCGTCTGCTCGGCCTCACCGTCCAGGCCCAGGACCAGAAAACCCATATTCTGCAGCTCAACGATTGTATCGGCCAAGTTGCGCATGCGCAGGTAAGGTTGCCGCTCTAGCGCTCCGCTGGCCGTTTTGGCCAAGGCACCGGTTTCCGGCGCCGAGTGGTGACGGGTGCCGATGACCGCGCTGGCCCCCAGAACCTCGGCCGAGCGGAGAATCGCCCCGACGTTATGCGGGTCGGTCACACGGTCCAGCAGAATGACACGCGGATGTTCACGCCCGATACAGTTTTCGGCCAGCCCGCCCCAATCCAGCGGCTTGACCTCAAGCGCGGCCCCCTGATGCACCGAGCCGGGGTCAATCGGAGCCGTGAACTTGCGCGGATCAACCATTTCAGCCTCGATTCCTGCAAATTCAATGGCTTCGTTCAGCTTGTCGCGGGCATTCCGGGTCACGATCAAGCGCAATTTCTGCCGTTTGGGGTTCATCAGGGCATCGCGCACAGCGTGCAGGCCGAACAACCATACAGTTTCAGAAGCGGCCGCCTTGCGCGCCTGTTCCTTTTCAACGACCCACTTGGGTTTCTTCATTTCTTGGGCCTCCTGGCCGGGAATTCGGTTTCCTGCGCCAAAGCAGTATTTTCCTGTTGACGCTCGTTTAAGGCGCTAGTAATCACGCCTCCACGTCAGGTGCAACGCCTGACAGTGGGCGACAGGCCGCAAGGTGTGGCAGGGGACTGTAACTCCCTCGCGGAGACGCACGCCTGGTTCGATTCCAGGGTCGCCCACCATCTTCCTCAGATGGTAAAAAAGCGCAACGGGTTGCACAATGTGCAGCGCGCATCATCTCCGTTCGCGAAATTGAATCTCTGCGTGACGTCGTGAGTTTTCATATTAAACAACGCCCTTGGCATACCAAAGGCGTTGTTTTTTAAGATGGAAGAGCCCGCGTTAAGCAGCGGCTGCTCGTTGCGCTGTGATACGGTCAAACCATTCCAGAATGGCATCGCGTTTCGGCGTGATTTCTTCTGCTGCGCCGCCCGTGAACTCTTGGAACTTTTCCATGTTCAGACCGTTCACGCCAACCAAAACAGGGATGTCCTGCGCCAATGCCTCGGCAATCAAAGGACGAAACCCGCGCCCGTCAGCCTCATGTTTGCCGAACTTATTGACGATCAACAATTGCGGCTTGTCGGCAAGCGACGCGGTCACATACCCCACAGCCTGTTCCAGCGCGGCGGGATCCAAACGGCATCCTCGGGATTGCGTGCCCAGTGACTGCGAGATGCGGATGGTGTCACCTTCGGGTAGAACGCGCACGTCCATATCGCATTTGGTGCTGTCAACGCATTCAGTGTTGGTCTGCACAACGCCTGCAAGCCGAGCGCCAGATTTCAACAGTTGTTCAGCAGCTGCGGCCAGCAAAAGATCGGTCGCGCCACGGTCGGTGGTGGTTACATAGCCCAGGTACATTCAGAGACCCTCGTCATAAAACTGTGACATTCCAGATAGCACGCAAGATACGCTCCGGCCACTCCTTTACCCTAAGGTAAAGGAGAAAGCCCGATCACAGCTGCGTGCAGGTGAAGCAGAACCGCATATGCGGCAAGTGAAACCAGCCAGACCCAAAGGGGTGGCCAGGGATGCGAGGCGCGCGGGGAAAAGCGCGCGGTGTTACGGGACAGGCGAATCCATTCGATGCCCATCTCGCGGGATTTGCGCTGGTCAATCAAGGCCATTCCCATAACCGCGAACCCGGCAAACAGGCCAAACAAGATCACGTGCGCAAGGCTGCTGTTGGCCAGCAGATGCGCCAATGCCCAAAGCATCAGCGCCGCCAGCACCGGATGTCGAGTGGCGCGCAGAACGCCCGGCTTTTCCGGATCGAACGGGCGTCGACCCAATCCACCGAATGAGAACGGATTCTGTATCGCCACACCGGCGGCGGCCAGCCACAAGGCGATGGGCATGACCAACAATGGCACCCAGCGGAAAACAGGCCAAGGTGGGATGACCTCGACATAGGGCGCACGACTGGCCGCGACAATCAGACAGCCCAGAACCAGCAATGACAAAGCCGAAAAAGCTGCGAAATATCCCTTGCGCCCCAACGCTGTGATCAACTGCCCACGCAAGGCGGAACGCGCCGGAATAGCGTGCGTCAGCATGAATGTGATCAGCGCTGCAAGGAATAGGACCCAACCAGTCATCAGAGTCTCCGAACGTGTTGCGCCCGGTTTAGCCCTGTAGGTTGAGACCGTCTTTGTTCGAAATCAAATCAGGCGGGGCGGTCGCGCCGCCCCTGCCCAAAGTTACAGGCCCAGTGCCTTGCGGCGTTCCTCGGCAAAGCCCTGCACCATACGGTCGGCGATCAGCGCCAGAATGGCCATCGCCGCCCCGGCCGAGATGCCAAGCCCCACATCCGCCTGCCCCAGCGCCAGATAGATCGACTGGCCCAGACCGGTGGTGCCGATCAGCGCCGCGATCACCAGCATCGCAAAGGCATAGAGGATCGTCTGGTTCAGCCCCAGCAGGATAGTCGGCGCGGCATAGGGCGCGCGCACGTCTCGCATGATCTGCCACTCGGTCGCGCCGCTGGAGATTGCAGCCTCCATCATTTCCTCGGGTGTGTTTACCAGACCATGGCGGGTGTACCGGATCATCGGCACGATCGCATAGGCGCAGATCGCCAGGAAGGCCGAGAACTCGCCAATCTGGAACACCATCAGAACCGGGATCAGGAACACGAATAGAGGGATCGTTTGCAGCATGTCACAGATCGGGCGGACGATTTTCCATACTGGCGTCCAAACCGCGCTGGCCAGACCGATCAGCCCGCCGACCACAGCACAAGAAAACACCGCCGCACCGCTGAGGTAAAGCGACAGCAAGGCGCGCTCCCACAGGCCCGAGACGAGGATGGTGCACAGCAGCCCCACGGACAGCGCCGCCAGTCGCCAACCACCCGCGACATAGCTGAGGGCAGCAGCCCCCGTCAGGACAAAGGGCCATGGAAGATTCGCAATGCCAGTTTCCAACATGCCGATCAGGATCAGCACAACCAAGCCTCCGGTCAGATGCCCGCGCCATGCCATCAGCGCCGCGATCACAGCGGCCACGGCAAAGAGACCGAAGCTCATCCCGGGCGTCCACTGAAAGCCCCACGTGAACGGCAGCACCGCTTGGTCGAGACCAATCCGCAGTGGCAGCAGCACGTAGAACAGCGAGTTGTTCTTGAGCGCATCTAACCACGGACCGTTGGCCTGAGTGAAGGCGGTCAAGCCGCTGTCAATCGCCTCGGCCATCGGATCCAGAAGGGTCAGCTCGGACGGGTTCGGCAACCACAGCCAGAAGGCCGCAGTGAACAGCACGGTAAAGCCCAGAACCGCCCAGACGACTCGCTGGTCATAGCGTTTGCGTTCGGTGGCGAGCGTGCCGCTCATCCGGTCAATGACGACGGCAAACACCACGATCACAAGACCGGCCATCAGGGATTCGCCGAACTGCGCCTTGCGCATGGTCAGCAGAACCTCCCAGCCGATATCGTTGAAGCCACCGATCACGGCCGCGATGATCACCATCGACAAGGCCGCCATCAGGCATTGGTTCACGCCAACCATGATCTGGGTTGCAGCCGCCGGGATTTCCACCTGAAACAGTTGCTGGAACCGCGTGCCACCGGACATAATGGCGGCCTCTTTGATCTCGGGCTCGACCCGTTCCAAGCCCAGCATCACGTTGCGCGCCATGGGCGGTGCAGCGTAGATGGCCGACGCGATCAAACCCACCACCGGGCCAAAACCAAAGAGCAGCAGCAAAGGCGTCAGATAAGCGAAGGTCGGCACGGTCTGCATGACGTCCAGCACGGCTTGAACAAAGTTTTTCACGCGGGGGATCTCATTGGCCAGAATGCCAATCCCTCCACCCACAACCAGCGCCACAGGGACTGAGACAGCCACCAGCGCCAGCGTATTCATGCTCTCGGCCCAATAGCCCGAGGCCAGCACGAAGCTGAGGCCGAAGAACCCCAACGCGGCCATTGGCAGCCCGCCCAGATACCAGCCCAGCGCGGTAACAAGCCCGATCAGGATCGGCCATGGCGTATTTGCCAGAACAAAATTCGCCGCGTCCATCGGATAGGTCATCAGGTCGGAAAACAACCGCATCGCCGGTTTGATGCCGTTCAGGAACCAGTCGAGGAAGGCTCCGACCCACTGCGTCGCCGGCAACTCCCATGCGGCGGGCCATTTGACCAGCCACGGGGCAATACCCTCAAGCGCCAGACACAGCGCGCCGACGACAACAGTAATCAGTGCCGCCTTGGCTTCGATCGTCAGGCGCGCCTGTGCAGGGAGGTCCGTGATCGCCGTCATGTCTCATCCACCTGAAGCGCCGCAGCCAGATCGGACGGGTGAACCGTGCCGACGATATTGCCCGCCTCATCCCGCACTGGCACCGGTTCGTACAGCTCCATGCAATGCGCCAGCGCGGCGTCCAATGTCATGCTGGTCGTCAGACCGGGATCGTCCGGGCCACGTTCGGACTCGTCGCGCATGACCGAGGCGACCTTGGCGTGTTGGCCCTTTGCGACGTCTTTCGAGAATTCGCGTACATAGTCATCGACCGGGCGCAGCACGATATCAGTGGGCGTGCCGATCTGCACGATCTTGCCATCGCGCATGATCGCGATGCGGTCGGCCAGTTTCAGCGCCTCTTGAATGTCGTGGGTAATGAAGACGATGGATTTCTTCAACGTCGCCTGAATGCGCAGAAATTCGTCCTGCAACTGACGACGGATCAGGGGATCGAGGGCCGAGAACGGCTCATCCAAAAACCAGATGTCGGGGTTCACGGCAAGACTGCGGGCGATTCCCACGCGCTGCCGCTGGCCGCCCGAAAGCTGCCGAGGGAAGCTGTCTTCGCGCCCCTCAAGACCGACCAATGAGATCACCTCTTGCGCGCGGGCCAGACGTTCCTTTTTACCGACGCCCTGAACGCGCAGCGGATAGGCCACGTTTTCGGCGACGGTCATATGGGGGAAAAGACCGAAATGCTGGAACACCATGCCCAGCTTCTTACGGCGCAGGTCGGTCAGTACCTTCTTCGAGGCACCGATGACGTTTTCACCATCCACGCGGATTTCCCCACCCGTACCGGGCAGCAGTTGCGAGATGCATCGGATCAGCGTCGATTTGCCCGAGCCCGACAGGCCCATGATAACGAAAAGTTCGCCCTCTTTGACTTCGAAATTAGCGTCCTGCACGGCAGGGATGAACCCGCGTTCGCGCAGATCGGAGGCGGCTTTGTCGGAGTCACTCCCTGACCGAGACAGCGCGTCGGTCAGGGCCTTGTCTGCACCGGGGCCAAAGACCTGCCAGAGATTCTGGCAGGCAATGGCTGGCGTTTTAGCTTGCGTCACTTAGGCTGGCTCACTGTGTTGCCGCGTCAACGACCGGACGCCACTTACCTTCGTTCTCAGCCATCCACGCAGCGACGACTTCCTCGACCTTGCCGCCATCGACGTCGATCGCGCCCATCATCGGCTGCTGATCTTCGACCGCCAGCTGATAGTTGGTCAGAATTTCATAAGCTGCGGGCCATTTGTCTTCCATGCCGCTCCAGCTTGCCTTGAAGATACGCGAGGGCGAGAAGTCGCAGTCGTTCACTGCATTCGGGTTCGGACCCCACGCCGGATCGTTAAAGCACGCCTCTTCACCGGCGGGAAGTTCGACAAACTGAACGTCATAGGCCGACATCGCCCAATGCGGTTGCCAGAATGTGATCAGCAGCGGCGATTTGCGCTCGGTCGAGGCGCGCAGTTCGGCGATCAGTGCGCCTTCGGACCCAGCGGGCACGGCTTTGAACGGCAGTTCCAGACCAGTCATGCGGTCCGCGCCGGGCGTACCCCAATCTGCCGGGTAGTCGACCAGTCGGCCACCGGGCAGCGTTTCAGCGGTTGCGAAAACCTGTGCGCAATCTTTCAAGGCTTCCCAAGCGGGCAGGCCCGGGCACAGATCGGCCACGTGGGCGGGGTATGCGATGCCTTCTTTGGCATCCAGACCCAAATCGCCAATTTCAACGACGGTGCCTTCATCAACCTTCTTGGCATATTCGTCGGACACGTTCGACGACCAGATCTCAAGCGTGGCGTCGATGTCGCCATCGGCCAGCGCCTGGAACTGGTTCATCATGCCCGCGGTGACATATTCCACGTTGTACCCTGCGGCTTTCAGCATCTCCCCGGCCACATGGGTGGTCACATGCTGACCAGTCCACTCGTTGATCGCCAGTTTGATCGGTTCATCCACGGCGCCCATATCGGCCGCAAAAGCCGAGCCCGCAACGGTCATCGCCAAAAGGCTTACACTGAGTTTTTTCATCGACATTCTCCCTGTCTTTTTTGCTTCGCCCGCTCCGGCACAAGCACGCGCCTCGGGGGCTGTCTCACGACATTACCATGCCGCAACATGCACAATTAAAGCCGGAAAGGGAAAGCAAACAGTTGGGTCCAGCGCGGAAATCATACGCTCGACCGACCTAAATGTTCCCCGCCTGCCGGCATGCACCGAAAGCCCGCCCCCACGTGTTTTCACATTTCGCTGGGTGCGGACATTGATTGACCAGTCAATCACAAACCAGAATCACCTGATTTGTCGAGTGTTTCTTTCCAATTTTCCAACTTTTTTCCCGAAACGCTTAGGCCTTGCCCTGGATTCGGGGCCTTGAAACCCCGGGCCTGACAAGCAACGCTGATCAGAAAGGACACCGCTATGCACCATTTTGACGATATCTTTAGGATGGCCGCCGACCGACACGGCGGCGCCGACGCCCTGAATTCGCAACTCGAGACACCCAAATCCCCTGAAGAACTGGCGGATCTGCCAGAAGACCGCTGGCTATCGGTGATGACCAAATGCATATTTCAGGCCGGTTTCAGCTGGAAAGTGATCGAATCCAAATGGGACGGGTTCGAGGCTGCGTTCGACGGTTTTGACGTGGGCCGATGCGCCTTCATGAACGACGAAAAGTTCGACACCCTCTTGCAAGATACCCGAATCGTGCGCAACGGCACCAAGATCGCCGCCGTGCGTGACAACGCAGCCTTTCTGCTGGAACTGCGTGAAGAAGGTGGTGCAGGCCGGGTGTTGGGTGGCTGGCCTTCGACCGACTTCGTCGGTCTGCTTGAGATACTGCGTAAGCGTGGTGCGCGCTTGGGTGGTACCTCGGCGCAGATCGCATTGCGCTTTGCAGGCCGTGACAGCTTCATTCTCTCGCAGGATGTTGCAGCACGGCTGATAGCCGAAGGCGTCGTAGACAAAGCGCCGACCTCCAAGAAAGCCATGAACGCTGTGCAGGCTGCTTTTAATACGTGGATGGATCAATCCGGGCGTTCGCTCACGGAAATCAGCCGCGTTCTGGCTATGAGCGTTTGAAAACAGGTTGCAGGTTGAAGGTCAGGGATTAAGGTCGGAACATGTTGCGCCTCATTTTGATGACGTCTTTGTTGTTTCTTTACTCTTGCGGCCGTCCCCTTACGGAAAACGAGGTCGCCTTTGCAAGCGCTGTTCAGGGCAACACGCTGGACCTAAAGAACGTACGTTTGGTCGAAGGCGCCCCGGTCGTGCCGATCACCTTTTATCGCAAAGACCGTCCGCGTCTGGCCTGCCGCGAGCGTATCCTGCCGCCAACCAAGGAAGGCGTGGTCACTGCAAAACCTGCCGCCGTCGCGTTGTTTAACAAAGTCTACTTCACGAAAGACTGGTACCTCGAGGATTATATGTCCGAGTTTCCGGAACAGATGGACCTGATCGCCGCCATGTTGCTGGCCCATGAATTGACCCACGTGTGGCAGTGGCAGAACCGGGAAACCACGGGCTATCACCCATTGCGTGCAGCGGCCGAGCATGGGGGCAATACTGATCCTTATCAATTTGATCTGACGACCTCGCCCGATTTCCTGTCCTACGGGTTCGAGCAGCAGGGCGCTATTGTCGAGGAATACATCTGCTGCCGTGCACTGGATCCTACAGCACCGCGCACTCAACGGCTGCATGAAATGCTGGGACAGCACTTTGACCTAGCAGCGCTACCCGGCGAACGCCGCGAACGGGACGTGGTAATCCCTTGGGCCGATGCTGAGGTCGAGGGAATTTGCCGTTAAGGCTATTTCGCTTGCAACGTTTGCAGGTACGCCACTAAGTCCACGATTGGCTGGCTTGTTAGAATTGGCTGCCCTTGAGGTGTTTTCATCGAAGTATCCTGACCATCGAAATATGGCCCGTAGACCGGCATAGGGCTGCCGTGACTGACCAAGGGATCGCGCCCGTCAATCCGCGCGACAACACGTGCGACCGGGAAAGTGCCATCCGCGCTGGCCAAAGCGGTCAAATCTGTCGGCTGGATCACCAGCACCCCGGCCATAGGACCCTGCCCGGTAGCATCAATGCCGTGGCACGTCGCGCAATAGTGCTGGTACAGTTTCGCACCCTCTTGCACATCCTGCGCTATGGCCTGAGACCCCATTGCTAACCCTATCGAAACAAGCCCGAGTACCCGTCTGATCATCGCATCCTCCTGTCACGACTGACATTTGCAGACTTGCTCGTTGGGCAGCTTGGCGCAATGATCCAGATCAACGAAACCATAGGACACGGGCCATGACACAATACGCAGCCATCATGCTGGCCGCCGGAATCGGAGTTCCCATCCTCGCCGCATTGAACGCGGCTTTGGGCAAGATGATCGGTTCCCCTACGACCGCCGCAGTGGTTCTGTTCGCCATCGCCTTTGCATCTTCGGCAGTCGTCATGGTGCTATTTCCGGGGTTCGGAGCCTTATCGAAAATCGCCGGGGCACCAAGACACCTGCTGCTTGCGGGTGTGCTTATCGCCTTCTACGTTCTGTCAATAACCCACGTCGCCGCGCATTTCGGCGTGGGCAACGCGGTGTTCTTCGTGTTGATCGGACAGTTGATCAGCGCCGCTGCCATAGACCATTTCGGCCTGTTCGGTGCGCAAGTCACGCCGCTGACATGGATACGCGCGGGCGGTATCGCCGTGATGGCCGCCGGGGTGGCGATCACTCAACTGGCTTAAGAACGCCCCCATCCAACCGCAGCTTGCGATCCATCCGCGCGGCCAGATCCATATTGTGCGTGGCGATCAGGGCCGAGAGCCCCTCGTCCCGCACCAATGCCATTAGCGCATCGAACACCTGATCCGAGGTCTCGGGGTCCAGATTGCCCGTCGGTTCATCCGCCAACAATACGCGCGGCGCGTTGGCCAGCGCGCGGCAAAAGGCGACCCGCTGTTGCTCGCCCCCAGACAGGGCCGCCGGGCGGTGATCCGCGCGCGCCGCAACACCGACGCGATCCAGCAGCGCCATCGCCCTATCCTGTGCGGCCTTCTCGGAGACACCATTGGCCAGTTGCGGCAGGGTGATGTTCTCCAGCGCTGTGAACTCGGGCAGTAGATGGTGGAACTGATAGACAAAGCCTACATCCTGCCGCCGCAGCGCGGTGCGGGTGCGGTCGCCTTTGCCTGCGATGCTCTGCCCCGCGATCTCAACGGTGCCGCTATCGGGCGTGTCCAGCAGCCCGGCAATATGCAGCAGCGTCGACTTGCCCGCCCCAGAGGGCGCCACTAGTGCAACTGCCTCGCCCGCGCGCAGGTCCAGATCGACGCCGCGCAGCACCTGCACCTCGCCCGGTGTGCCCTGCAGATAGGTTTTGGTCAGGCCGTTCAGCCGCAATGTCACGTCACTCATAGCGCAGCGCCTCAACCGGGTTCAGCCGCGCCGCGCGGCGGGCCGGGAAATAGGTGACAAAGAAGGACAGGCCCAGCGACAACCCCACGGCCTTAAGCACATCGGACAGGTGCAACTCGGCCGGCAACGTATAGATGCCCCGGATCGAAGGATCCCAGACCCCGCCGCCCATGACAAAGTTCACAAAGCTGAAGATCGGGTCGATATAGATCGCAAACAAGCACCCCAAAACCACACCCATCGTAGTGCCGATAATGCCGGTAAATGACCCGCAGATGAAGAACACGCGCAAGACAGACCCCTCGCTGAGGCCAATGGTGCGCAGGATGCCGATATCTCGCCCCTTGTTCTTGACCAACATGATCAGACCCGAGACGATGTTCATCGCCGCAATCAGTACGAGGATCGACAGGATGATGAACATCACATTGTCCTCGACCTCAAGCGCGCGCAGGAACCCGCCCGAGGCGTCCTGCCATGTCCATATCTGACTGCGTTCGCCTGCTGCTTCCAGGATGGGGATCAGAATGGGTGTCAGATTCTCCGGATCATCCACCATAACTTCGATCTCATCGGCCACACCTTCCCGGTTAAAAAAGGTCTGCGCCTGTTCGAACGGCATGTAGACACGGGTGCGGTCGATGTCATAGCGCCCGGCCGAAAACACATAAACCACCCGATAGGCGCTGACGCGGGGCGAGGTGCCAAAAGCCGTCTTGACCCCGTTAGGCGAGGTCAGCTTGACTGTATCCCCTACTGTCGCGCCGATACTGCGCGCCACGCCCGAACCGATCGCAATGACGAATTCCTCGTTCTGGAATTCCGACAGATCGCCCACCGCCTGATCGCTTTCGGCGATGCCCGGCAGGTCCAACAAGTCGTCAGGCTGTATCCCAAAAACTTCGACGCCGCTGCTGCGGTCGCGGTTTGTGATCAGCACTTGCCCCTTGACCAAAGGTGCCGCCCGTTGAACGCCCGGCACTTGCCCGATCCTGTCAGCCACCTGATCGTAGTTTTCAATGGTCCGATCTATGCGCCCCTGCGCATCAAAATTCCCAGCCGAATAAACAGTCACATGCGCGTTGGCACCAAGAATGGTGCCGACAAACTCGGCACGGAAACCCGATCGAACAGCCAACGTGGCGATCAGAGCGAACACGGCCAAGGTGATCCCGATCAGCGAGATCCAGGTCATCACGCTGACGCCCCCCTCGGCGCGGCGCGCGCGTAGGTATCGCCAGGCGATTTTCCATTCAAAAGGTGCAAAGGGCGGGGGTGTCTTGGCCATGCCTGCTCCGGTGTTTTTGTTGGACGTGACCCTTTCGGCATTTGGCCGAATGGTCAAGCCGCGCGTTATCCCGACAGGGCTGCGGTTTGCTGCAAAACGGCCTTGGCCCGGCTCCGGTCACAAATGCCGCGCGCCTCAAGCTCGTGAAAAACACGGTCGCGCAGATCCTGTGGCAGGTTCGCGATGGCGCGGTTGTGCAACCCAAGCGTCAAACTGCGCGGGTCATCCAGCCGTCCTAGCAACTGCGTCAGCACCTCGGTCGAATAGGTAGGCCAGAGCCCGATGGCTGTAGACTCCGCTTCTTCGAACCATGGGGCATAACCGTCGTGGGATTTCAGGCAAAACGCGTTCATCAACATGAACTCTGAGGGCCGCCTGCGCGACGCGAATAAGGCCTGAACCGAGCCGTAGCGCGCGTTGATTTCATCCAGCAGAGATAGGACAAGCGACCGGCGCACCGGGTACGGCGTGGCAAAGGTTGTCGTCTTGATCTGCCCTGGATCAGACCGTGGCGTACCTAGGGCATCCAAACTTTGCAGCAGCCAGTTGCGGTGAAAATCACTTTCAATGTCAATGAACGGGATGCGCGCCGCGCCGCCGGGCGTAAAGAACTCTGCCTCATCAAACTGGCGCAGAAACAGGTTCTTGGTGTCCAGAATGACCATATTCTCGGAGGCCGCGACCCGCGCCGCGCCCAGTTTCAGAATCTGTTGATTGCGGTAGCCATTGTTGCCAAGCCACCCGCCCTTGCGGATCAGCGGAATGCGAAAGCGGTTCTCGATCAGCACACGATCCAGCGCCGGGCGTCGCGCACAATGACCCTCCCCTAGTAGAACATCGTCCCCACTGAGGACGCGCACCTTGTCTTGCAGTGCTCCGTAGGCAGGTAGAATCGGCTCGATCCGCTGCCGCAACGCACCCTCATCAACGTCGTTCATGATCACATGGATCGACCCGACCTGCGCCGGATCAACAAACCGGGCGAAGGAAAGGGCCTGAAGCTCCAGCAAAGGAAAGTCCCTGGAATATACAACCGTTGCGAAACTCAGCACCGCGCGGACCTTTTTGCGTTTTTCCCCTCATCTAGCAGCATTTGCCGACCTGTCCAAGCGAACCACACCACGAATCAGTTGTCGGTTCCGGCAAACCGCTATTCGAGGTAAGGATGATTTAGTCGAACCTCTCAAAACCAAAGGTTGTGACACCGTTCACAGACCAGCGGCGACTGTTTCAGCTATGTAGTCAATGCGGGGTTCGCGTGATTGACTGAACTCAAAATGCAACATTTTCGTTGGAATAATATTTCGCTTTTTGATTATTTTTCGAAACTTTGTCACCCTGACTTTGGGGGAATACAATTTTTAGAGCGGGGGTCGCTCATGAGTATTCGACTAAACAAAGAAAAAGCGGGCGCGATTTCGGCCCGGCAGGCATCGACAGAACTGGATTGCGAAACAGCGGCATTGCTGAGGGCCGCGATACGTCCCTTGTTTGCCAGTGCGGCCAGTTGGAATGGCCTGACAGACATCCTGAAAGACAAAGGCTACCAGCTTGCCTTCCGGCAAGGACGCCTGTGCATTACCGACATCGCAACGGCAAAGCGGGTGTGTGGGCTGAGGTTCCTGGGGCTGGAGTTCCGCGACTTGGTGCAGCGGATGGGACGCCCCATAGTTGTTGCACGCGACAGTGAAACCGGCGACCTGCTGGCCGCCCGACCTTCGGTGAACGGCGCTTAAAAGCTGCGCCAGAACTGGACTGAACGCCGCATGGCCTTCCACAGGCTGTGGCGCGCCGCCGCTTTGATACCGGCGCATGTTCCCGGTTCGATCAACCGCCCAAGGACCAGTTTCGCGGGCATGTGTCCGCGATTGTAGAACCGGCAGAAGTCATCTTCGGTCAAACCATCTGCGGCCTTCAGCCTATCGTAGTACTTCATCCAAACGCGCGCATAGTCCCGGGCCGTCAGATCCGTATCACTGCTTGCACCGCGCCCCCAGAACATCGAAATCGGCTCGTCCATACGTTCGCCCTGATACCCGGCAGATATCATGCGCAGCATGAGGTCATAATCAGCCGCCACGCGAAATTGCGGATCATGGCCGCCCAGCGCCTTGAACACGTCGCTTCGGATCAGGACCGAGTTGTGACAGAACGGCATACGCTGAAGGATCGCAGTCAGAGACATGCGTTTTTCGCGGCTTTCCGTCCCGTCCTTGAACCGCCGCAAGGTGGACCCGTACAGGAAGTCGGGCCGGGTCGCGGTCAAACGTTCAACGGCTATGTTCAGGATGTCATCCGAAGCGAGCGAGTCATCCGAGTTCAGGAACAAAAGGTATTGACCACGCGCGGCCCCTGCCCCCTTGTTCATCGCGTCGTAGAGGTTGCGGTCCGGTTCGCTGATCACGCGAGTCCGTTCTGCATTGGCAGTGACGTCCTGAAGAAACGGAACGGTGCCATCCGTTGAGGCACCGTCCTGAATAATATGCTCGGACCTCAAGCAGTTCTGGCGGGCCATGCACGCGATTACCTCGCGAAAGCTATCCTGCCGCCCTTGGGACAGCAGGTTATGCGTCGCCGTAACAACCGAGATCAGCGGCGCGTCTGTGTCAGCCGATTTGCTCATAGATCTCGGCGATCTTAGTGACGGCGGCCTCGGGGCTGAGTTCCTCGCTCTCGCCAGTGCGGCGGCAGGTCAGTTCAACCACACCGTTTTTCAACCCGCGCGGACCAACGGTGATGCGCCATGGCAGGCCAATCAGGTCCATGGTGGCGAATTTGCCACCTGCCCGCTCGTTGCGGTCATCATAGAGCGGCTCCAGCCCCAGCGCCGTCAGCGCGCCATAGAGTTTCTCGCAGGCCGCGTCGGCCTCATCGTCACCCTGCTTCAGGTTCACGATGCCGCAATGGAACGGGGTTACGCCTTCGGGCCAGATGATGCCCTTGTCATCATGGCTGGCCTCGATGATTGCACCAATAAGGCGGCTGACACCGATGCCGTGGCTGCCCATGTGAACGGGGGTCGGCTTGCCATCGGGCCCTTGGACGGTCGCGCCCATGGCCTCGGAATATTTGGTCCCGAAATAGAAGATCTGCCCTACTTCGATCCCCCGCGCCACCCGGCGGCGCTCTTCCGGCACTTCGTTGAACAGCGCCTCGTCATGGGTTTCGTCGGTGCGCGCGTATTTCGAGGTAAACTCCTCGAGGATCGCCTGACACTTGGCGCGGTCATCATAGTCGATCTGACGGTCGCCAAAACTCAGATCGGTGACGGCGCTGTCATAGAAGACCTCGGATTCACCAGTGTCTGCCAGCACAAGGAATTCATGCGTGTCGTCGCCACCGATGGGGCCGGAATCTGCACGCATCGGGATGGCTTGCAGGCCCATACGCTCATAGGTGCGCAGGTAGCTGACCAGATGGCGGTTATAGGCGTGCAGCGCATCCTCTTTGGTCAGGTCGAAATTATAGCCGTCCTTCATATAGAACTCACGCCCCCGCATCACGCCGAAACGCGGGCGGATTTCATCGCGGAACTTCCACTGGATCTGGTACAGGGTCAGCGGCAGGTCTTTGTAGCTGTTGACGTGGCCGCGGAAGATATCCGTCACCAGTTCCTCGGCAGTCGGCGTGAACAACATATCCCGGTCATGCCGGTCCTTCATCCGCAGCATTTCCTGACCATAGTCGTCGTAACGCCCGGATTCGCGCCACAGGTCCGCCGATTGGATGATCGGCATCTGAATCGCGATATGGCCTGCGCGCGCCTGCTCTTCGTGAATGATGTTTTCCAGCTTGCGCAGTACTTTGAAGCCCATCGGTAGCCACGAGTAAATCCCGGCGGATGCCTGCTTGATCATGCCCGCGCGCAGCATCAGCCGGTGGCTGACGATCTGAGCCTCGGAGGGGTTTTCCTTGAGAACGGGCAGAAAGTAACGGCTCAGGCGCATTGGGTGACCTTCAAAGGTGAGAATTTCGCTGCAAGGTGATTATGCCAAAGCCTCGCCGGGGGCAATCACGCAATGGCGTTTTTGCGACCCCCGGCCCGTCGCATTTTTTATTGACCCGCCAGTCAGGAACCTCAAATGTGACAGGAATGTAAAAATGTGAGGCCCCGATGCAGACAATCTCGGAACCCGCCCGTCAAATTCCTGTTGTTCACCAGACGGATGTTCTGGTCGTGGGCTCTGGCCCCGCCGGGCTGGCCGCCGCTTTGGCCGCCGCGCGCGCCGGGGCCGAAGTGTCACTGGTTGATCGCTTTGGCTGCATGGGCGGCAATATCACCGCCGTGGGGGTCGAAGGGTTCGCATGGTATCGCCACGAACAAACGGTCGAGGCAGGCGGCATCGGCATGGAGTTTGAGACCCGCGCCAAGGACATGGGCGCGGCGGTGCCGGAAAGCCAGTCGCTGAGTTATGAGCTGGACAGCGAAGGGTTCAAACTGGTGGCCGACAAGCTGGTCGAAGAAGCAGGCGTGCATCCGATGCTGCACCGTCAGTTCGTGGCCCCGATCATGGACGGCAACCGGATCACCGGCATCATCACCGAATCCAAAGCCGGGCGCGAGGCGATTCTGGCCCGCGTGGTGATCGACGCCACCGGCGACGCAGATGTCGCCCACCGCGCCGGTGCCCCGACCCACAAAACCGCGCGCGAGGATATGATGGCCGCCTCGGTCATGTTCCATCTGGCCGGTGTCGACAAGCGTGCGTTTATGGAGGGCGTCAAGGCTGATCCGCAGACCTACAAGGACTGGGGCGGCGGCGGTGAGTGGAATATCGAGACCTCGGGGAAAGAGGATGACATGTTCTCGCCCTTCGTTCACAAGCCCTTCCAACAAGCGATTGATGCAGGGATGATCCCGCCGCACCTGAACACCATCGCAGGCACGTGGGGCGCGATGCATGATACGGGTGAGCTGACCTATATGAACCTCATCCATCTGGCCGAGATTGACGGCACCGATCCCGACAGCTTGACGCGGGGCGAGATTGAGGGCCGCCGTCAGTCGATGCTGGCCATCGAGGCACTGCGGCGCTTCATGCCGGGCTGCGAAAACGCGCGGCTGCGGAATTTCGGAATGACCATCGGCATCCGCGACACCCGCAAGATCGACGCAATTTACAACATGACCGAGGATGACGCCCGCCATCAGGGCCGGTTCGAAGATACGATCGGCATCTACCCCGAATTCATTGACGGCTATGGCATCCTAATCCTGCCCACCACGGGGCGGTACATGCAGGTGCCCTATCGTTCGATGCTCCCCAAGGGAATCAAAGGGCTGCTGGTAGCGGGCCGTTCCCACGGAGCCGACAAAGTGGCCCATGCCGCCACACGCAACATGGCCTGCTGCGCTGTCATGGGCCAAGGCGCAGGCATCGCCGCTGCGCTGTCGCTGAAAAGCAATCAGGAGGTCGACACGATGAATCTCGCCCCCGTCCACAAAGAACTCGACCGTCAGGGCGTGCGGATTCACTGATGCAGCATATCCCGACCATCGACATCACCCCCCTGCGCGACTCGGCGCACCCGGACTATGCTCGCACCGTTAAGCAAATCATGGACGCCTGCACCGGTATCGGTTTTCTATCGATCACCGGCACGGGCATTTCCCCCGATACTGTAGACGCCGTGCGCGCTTGCGTGCGCGATATCTTTGCGGTCGAGGAAAGCGCCAAATGGGATCAGGCGATCACGCGCGAGAACTATCGTGGATATATCCCAATGGGGTTCTTCACCCCCAATGACGGATCAGGCAAGGCCGACAAATACGAAGGCTACAAGCTACACTATGACGTGGCCCCCGATGCACCGATCCGGCAGGACTGCGCACTTTATGGCCCTAACCTCTGGCCAAAGGGCGTGGATAGCGCGCGCGACACGATACTTGGCTATTGGTCGAAACTGGATGCGGTGGCCGATCATCTGCTGGGCGCGCTAGAGGTCGGGCTGTCCCTGCCCGCTCGCACCTTGCGAGACGCATTTGTCGATCCAATGACCAACATGACCCTGCTGCACTATCCTCCGCAGGCACCGGATGAGGGTGGATATGGTATCCACCCGCACAAGGATACCGACGCCCTGACCATCATCGCCCCCGACCCCGTCGGCGGACTGGAGGTTCAGACCCGCGAAGGCGGCTGGATAACGCCGGACTGCCCTCCCGGCGGGTTTGTCGTGAATATCGGTGACATGCTAGAGCTTTGGTCCGGTGGACGCCTGAAATCCACGCCACACCGGGTTGTCAACCGATCTGGGCAAGAGCGCTATTCCTTCCCATATTTCGCTGTACCTCGTCATGATGTTGTTGTGCGTCCGCTGCTGGAGCCTTTGGACGGATTCGACCGCCCTTCGGTCCATTGCGGCCATTGGTCGGCCGAAATATGGCGCACCAACTGGCCAGATGAACATGCCGATGAGGCGACGCCGGAACTGGGAACGCTTGCCGATTGAGGGGCAGAAATCCACAGCCCCATGAACCGCTTGCATCGCCGCGCCGCATACGCCAAGAACATATGCAAGAACCGGCAACAAGGGGACGGGCATGGCGCTGCCAGTGAAGGACCAACTCAGATACTGGGGCATTGCCGCTGTTGTCTTCGTGTTCCTGATGTGGGCGCTAGGCGATGTGCTTTTACCTTTCGTAATTGGCGGCGCGATTGCCTATTTCCTTGACCCGGTTGCCGACCGGCTGGAAAATCTGGGGCTGTCACGCATGGCGGCAACCGCGATTATAACCGTTGTCGGAGTTCTGGGCTTTGTCCTTATGATCCTGATGGTCGTGCCCGCGCTGGTCACGCAGCTGATCGACCTTGTCGAGTTCATGCCCAGCCTGATCAAACAGCTGCGCGGGTTTGTCGAGCAACAATTCCCCTCGCTGCTGGACCGCGAATCCAGCTCGCACCAATTCCTTGTCTCGCTGGGCGAGACGCTGCAATCCAAAACCGGGGATGTCCTGCAATCGGTGGCGGCCTCGCTGGGATCCGCGATCAATGTGGTGGTACTGCTGGTGATCGTCCCCGTTGTCGCTGTCTATTTGCTGTTGGACTGGGACCGTATGATCGCCCGTGTCGGAGAGCTGTTGCCCCGCGACCACGCCCCCACCATAAAGCGCCTGGCCAGCGAGATTGACGCCGTTCTGGCCTCGTTCGTGCGCGGTATGGGGACGGTCTGCCTGATCCTAGGCACCTATTATGCCGTGGCGCTGATGGCGGTGGGCCTGCAGTTTGGCCTGATCGTGGGCTTTATCGCCGGGCTCGTGACCTTCATCCCCTATCTGGGCGCACTGATCGGCGGATCGCTGGCAATCGGCCTGGCCCTGTTTCAGTTCTGGGGCGACTGGGCGCAGATCGGGCTGGTCGCCGGGATCTTCGCGCTGGGACAAGTGACCGAGGGCAATTTCCTGACCCCCAAGCTGGTCGGCAGCTCGGTAGGTTTGCACCCGGTCTGGCTTTTGCTGGCGTTATCGGTATTTGGCGCCATGTTCGGATTTGTCGGGATGCTGGTGGCGGTTCCGGTCGCGGCGGCACTGGGTGTTGTGGCCCGGTTCATGACTTCGCTTTATCTGGACAGCCGCTTGTATACGGGCCTTGAGGGGCTTCAACAGGACGACGAATAAATGCCCCGCCAACTGAGCTTTGACCTGCCGGCCAAAACCGCCTTGGGCCGCGAGGATTTCTTTGTCTCGCCTGCCAATGCGCTGGCGGTGGCAATGATTTCAGCGACCTCGTGGCCCGGCAACAAACTGGTACTAAGCGGCCCGGCGGGCGCGGGAAAGACTCACCTGGCCCATGTCTGGGCGGCTGAGACCGGAGGCCGGATTATTCAGGCCCGTGATCTTCGCTATGACGATGTACCCGCACTGGCCAGCACGCCGATTGCTGTGGAAGATGTGCCGATGATCGCCGGTGACCCCGACCTCCAAAAGACGTTGTTCCATTTGCACAACTTGACGCTGGCGGAAGGCAACGCTCTGTTGATGACAGGGCGCATGGCTCCGAAGTTCTGGGAACTGCCGCTGCCTGACCTTCAAAGCCGGATCGAGGGGGCACACCACGTAGCACTGGACCCGCCAGACGACGCCCTTTTGGGGGCTGTTCTGGCTAAACTGTTTCTGGACCGACAGCTTAACCCGGGCCCCGAGGTGATATCCTACCTTGTGAAACACATGGATCGTAGGTTCGAGACAGCCGCAAATGTTGTCGCGCAGTTGGATTTGGTGGCTTTGACTGAAAAACGTGACATCACCCGCTCGCTGGCTGTGCGTGTCCTGAACTCGGACGTAGGTGAGGTCGCATCTGACGATTGACCCAAACCCGACGATTTCGCATTCTAAGCACGGAATATCTGGAAGAGACATGGATCAGACCGTCGACACAGACATCCCCGACTGGGGGCCTTTCGGAAAACCGCTATTCGACAACCCCGAGGCCCGCGCCCTTTCGCGTGTCGGAGTGGTCGACGTTGGATCGAACTCGGTCCGAATGGTTATCTTTGACGGTGCAGCACGGTCGCCAGCCTATTTCTACAACGAAAAAGTTATGTGCGAACTGGGCGCAGGCCTGTCCGAGACCGGGCGTCTGAACCCACGGGGACGGGAACGCGCATTGGCTGCCCTGCGTCGGTTTGCACAACTGGCCCAGGATTTGGGGCTGCCGGGCCTGCATGTTGTCGCGACGGCTGCGGTGCGCGAAGCCACAGATGGGCCTGCCTTCTGCAAAGAGGTGTATGCCGAAACTGGCCTGACCGTCTCGGTTATCGACGGCGGTGAAGAGGCGCGCCTGTCTGCGCAAGGCGTCCTGTTGGGCTGGCCCGGAGCCTATGGCTTGATCTGCGACATCGGCGGGTCTTCGATGGAACTGGCCGAGATCGGAGGCGGCGATGTGGGCCGCCGCGTGACATCGGCCCTTGGTCCGCTCAAGCTGCGCGATATCAAAGGTGGGCGACGGGCGCGCAAAGCACATATCAAAGCCACGATGGAAGAGCTGCGCGATCAAATGGGCCCGCAGCGTGACCGGCTGTTTCTGGTCGGTGGCAGTTGGCGTGCTTTTGCACGGTTGGACATGTTGCGCCGGGGCTATCCGCTGAACGTGCTGCATGAATACCGTATGACCACCAAACAGGTTCACGAGACAATAAAATTCATTGAAAAGGGCGACCCGGACAAGCTGCGAAGCCTTGCTGGTGTGTCTGGCTCTCGTATGGCGTTGATGCCCTTTGCGATGGATGTACTGGCCCGGTTGGTGCGGACGTTCAAACCTAAGGATATCGCGATCTCAAGCTATGGCATCCGTGAAGGCTTGCTATACGAACAGATGCCGCAAATCCTGCGCGACCGCGATCCATTGATCGAAGCCAGTCGATTTTATGAGGCGAAAGATGCCCGCTTGCCCGGGTTCAGCAAACACTTGTTTGACTTCGTGATGCCCTTGTTCAAATCCGCCCCCGACGCACGGGTGCGTCTGATCAAGGCGGCTTGCCTGCTGCATGATGTAAGTTGGCGCGCGCATCCCGACTACCGGGCCGAGACCTGCTTTGACTATGTCACACGCGCCAATTTGGGGGGCCTAAAACACTCCGAGCGGGTATTCATCGGGCTTGCCCTGCAGCACCGGTACCGCAACAAGCGCGAAGACAACCGGTTTGCGCCGCTTTATGAGCTGTTAGATGAAAGCGGCCAGAAACAGGCCGAGATTCTGGGCAAAGCCATGCGGTTCGGCGCGATGCTTTGGATGCAGAACGACGCCACGATGGGTAAGTTGCGCTTTTATCCCAAAAAGCGACAGCTTGAACTGTTTTTGCCTGAAACCGCTGCCTCGCTATTCAGCGAAGTGGCCCAAGCGCGCCTGAATTCACTGGCGTCTGCACTGAGGTCGGAAACCCGCGTTGTGATCAAAGGCTGAGCCTTAGATATCAATCTCACCTTCCGGCGCGTCCTGCGGCTGTACCGGTTCGATTTCGGGTGTTTCGGACTTTTTGCGGATAATGATATCACCATTGGGCAGGATTTCCGGGACCTCATAGGTGCTCCAGTCCTCGATCTCGGCAGCCAGATCCGCAAGCGCTGGCCCCATCTCGGCCATGAAGGACTGCATCGCTGGTCCAAACTGATCAGCCAGCCCCAGCAATTCATCGAACGCTGGTTCCATTTCCTTTCGCAGCCCTTCAAAGAACAGTTCGGCGCCTTGCTCCATCAGCGACGGGCCGCTGTCATCTTCAGCGTGGGCCGGTTGGGTCAAGGCTGCGGAAATCGCGCAGATCGTGATGAAATGTCTCATACTGGTAATATAGAGCCATCAGGCCGGTCATGTAAGGTCACAGATCAATATCCAGTGTGACAGGGAAATGATCGGATGCGGTCAAAAGCGCTTGATGCAAGTCCTTCACAGCCAGGCAGGTGGGGTCATGAAAAGGATGCCAGATGCGCCATTGCGGACTGCACGCCCGCAATTCCTGGCTGATCATGATGTAGTCCAGCAGAGCCTCAAGATACTCACCTTCGGTCGGACGTGCAAAGCGCGCCGTCGAAAACAGACTACCCGGTTGATCCGCATAGGCCTCCACCGCGTGAGGGTCGAACAGGCCCGCCTGCAACAAAATCTCGACCGAGGATCGACCGAACAGGTTTTCAAACTCATCCAGCCCCGGTCCATCGTTCAGATCGCCCATCAGGATCACGGGTTCTGCCGCGTCTAAATGGGCCCCTACCCGTCGCGACAACCACACCGCCTGAGCCAATTGCTTGCGTCGATTGGCGATCGAGATTCGTATAGCCTCATCCCGGCTTTCGGCCCCATGAGGGGCTTTTGACTTCAGATGCGCGCCGATCAGACGAAAGCGCCCACCCGCCGGTGTTCGCACCAATAGCTCCATCGGAGGCTTTGAGAACCGAACGCGGTCTTCGGTCGCGTCGATGTCGAGGTCAATATGAAACACGCCGTCAAACCGAGGGGCGTTCTTGTCACCCGTCCCTTTCGGGTCGTGATTTACGGTCATGGCCATCGGGTCATACATCAGCGACAGTTCTTGATGCGTGTCGTTGGCAAAACCCATCACCGCGTGACTGGTGCGCAGATCAAATGCCTCGGCAAAGCGCTGCAACGCGCGCACGGTGTTCTGGGTCTTACCGGTGTTAGGCGCTTCGACTATGAGCATCGCGTCCGCATCTACGGCCGTCAAAACTTTGGCAATCGCCTCAACCTGTTCCGCTTTGGTGATGTTGTGCCTGCCGGACCAACTGTCGTCGACAATCAGCTTGTCCTGACGATCAAAAAGATTGGCGAACCACTCGATATTGTAGGTCGCCAGCCGCATTGCGGTCAGGCCCGAGCGCCGTTGATCTCATCCCATGCGCGGTTGATGTCGATCATCTTTTTCTCGGCCAGTCGGATCGCCTCTTCGGGGACGCCACGCGCCATCATCGCGTCGGGATGGGTTTCGCGCACCAATTGCCGCCAGACCTTTCGGATATCAAGTAATGGCATATCTCGCGGAACACCCAACACAATGTAGGGATCATTAGGCGCATCCGGAACAAACCGCGCGCGCAAGGCCAGAAACTGCGCCTCGGTCTGGCCAAAGATGCGGCTGACCTCTTCCAGAAACTCGTTTTCGTTGGGATGGTAGAACCCATCCGCCATGGCGATGTGGAACAGCCCCTCCATCAGGTCGCAGAAGGTGGTGCTGTCATCGGCAAACATCCCCGCGATCTTGCGGGCATATTCCTGATACCCCGCAACGTCGGTTCGGGCCATGTCGAACACACGGGCGGCGTCTGCCTCATCTTCGCGCGCGATCTGAAAGACATCCCGAAATGCGGTGACTTCATCGCGGGTTACTTGCCCATCGGCCTTGGCCATCTTGGCGCCCAGCGCGATCACTGCGATCGTAAAGGCCACCGACCGTTCAGGCGGCGTACGCAGCTTTTCGAAAACAGCAGTCAGGCTTTCGCCCTTAGCAAGCGCGCTTAGCGCATCGGATATGCGAGTCCAGATCGACATGAGCGCACCCTAGCCTTTGAAAACGCCGGTGTCAGGTGCGACTAGTGGCTTGGGGGCAAGAATTTTCTGCATTAGCACAAGATCCAGCCGTTTGCCCCATTTGAATCCTACTTTGGGCATCCGCCCGACATGTTGGAACCCAAGCGCTGCATGGAACGCCTCAGCCCCCGGATTGGCCGAAGAGATGCCGGCGACCAACACATGAACGCCCTCATGCCGCGCGACTTCTTCCAGTGCAGCCATCAGGGCCCTCCCCGCGCCTTTGCCGCGTGCTTGCTCTGATAGTTGAACAGAATGCTCGCGGCATTGAGCATATCCGGGGCCGGATCGGAACGGGCCATAGGTGGCAAATCCCTGAACCAAAGCGGCGTCTTCAACCACCAGATAGGCGCGGTCCCGTTGTCGGATATCCTCTGCAATGCTGTCGGTGTTGCGTTCAGCCGTCGTAAAGGTGATCAGTGTGTCCCGAATGATAGCATTCGCAATGTCCGCGATTGCCTTGGCATCCGCCACCTGAGCCTGACGAATTTTCATTCCAACACGCGCGGTCCATGCGGTGTCTCAAACTCGGCCCGCAATGCCGCAGCACCGCTGTCGAAAACCACGCCGTCCATCTGGCCCAACAGTTTCGCAAGCTCCAGACCTTCCGGATGCGAGACCACCAACCGGCGCAATCGGCAACCGCTTTGCGTTAACATCCGCGCCGGGTGCAGATCGCCATGCCATTGAATAAGAGCCGGAAACAAGTTGTCGAAAGGCAAACGACCACTCGGAGGGACCGCCATCTGCCACCGCAACGCACCTCGGGCCAAGTCGATTGGATGTCCAACACCATCGGGGAACACATCCAGCGCCGCGTCAATATTCGGCACCTGGCAAATCCAATTGGTCAAACGCGGAGGGCCCTCGAACCGATCCAGATCGAACCAGCGTGTTCGCTCTGGATTTGGCGCGGTCGGATCTATTGCAATGGCTTCGAGATACAATCCATCGGCCAACCCTAGTAGACGATTATGTGTTCCGAAGGCATCGTGTTTGCCACCCTCTTGCAGGGTCACACCCAGCGCGTCTTCGATATGGGATGCAGCCTCCTCAACGGTTTCGCCTGAGACGGCCAGATGATCCAGTAACATGAGTGCCTCCAACGTAGTGCGACCAGACCTTTTGGGTCTGGTCGCATGTTTCCGTCAAAGCGCCGGGATCACAAGATTTTTCGTCGAAAAATCTTTAGCCTTACCCTTTGGCTTCTCGGATCAGGCGCAAGATGTCTTGTGCAGCCTCGGGAATGTTTGTGCCCGGTCCAAAGATCGCCTTGACGCCGTGATCATAGAGGAACTGATAATCCTGCTGCGGGATCACACCGCCGCAAATGACGATAATATCCTCAGCTCCGGCCTTTTTCAGTTCTTCGACCAGTTGCGGGGCCAGCGTTTTGTGTCCCGCGGCCTGAGACGAAATCCCGACAACATGAACGTCATTGTCGACCGCATCCTGCGCCGCCTCAGCAGGTGTCTGGAACAGTGGGCCAACATCCACGTCAAAGCCGATATCGGCAAAGGCGGTCGCGATCACCTTGGCACCCCGGTCATGCCCGTCCTGCCCCATCTTGACCACCAACAGGCGCGGGCGGCGGCCCTCTGCCTCGGCGAATTCGTCGATGGATTTCTGGATCGCGGCAAAGCCTTCGTCGCCCTCATAGGCGGCACCATAGACACCGGCCAGTGTTTTCACCTCGGCGCGGTGGCGGCCGAACTCTTTCTCCATTGCCATGCTGATCTCTCCTACGGATGCGCGGGCGCGGGCGGCTTCGACCGCAGCAGCCAGCAGGTTTCCGCCCTCCTGGGCGGCTTTGGTCAGGGCGTCCAGCGCCCGTTTACATGCCGCCTCATCACGGGTGGCGCGAATGCGTTCCAGGCGCGCGACCTGCGCCTCGCGCACGGCGACGTTGTCGACGTCCAGAATGTCGATCGGGTCTTCCTGCTCCTTGCGGTACTTGTTGACGCCGACGATGACCTCTTCGCCCCGGTCGATCATCGCCTGACGGCGCGCGGCGCTTTCCTCGATTCGCAGCTTGGGCATGCCCGAGGCAACAGCCTTGGTCATGCCGCCCATCTCTTCCACCTCTTCCATCAGGGCCCAGGCTTTTTCGACCAGCTCATTGGTCAGGCTTTCGATGTAATATGAGCCCGCCAGAGGATCGACCACATCGGTTACACCGGTCTCTTCCTGCAGCACCAACTGTGTGTTGCGGGCGATGCGGGCTGAGAAATCAGTGGGCAACGCGATTGCCTCGTCCAGCGCGTTGGTGTGCAAGCTTTGCGTGCCACCCAGAACCGCGCTCATAGCCTCATAGGCTGTGCGGATCACATTGTTGTATGGGTCTTGTTCCTGCAGCGAGACGCCAGAGGTCTGACAATGAGTGCGCAACATCTTGGACCGTTCTGATTTCGCTCCGAAATCGGTCATCACGCGGTGCCACAGGGTGCGGGCGGCGCGCAGTTTTGCGATCTCCATGAAGAAGTTCATACCAATCGCAAAGAAGAACGAAAGACGGCCCGCAAACTTGTCCACGTCCATCCCGGCCTGCGTCGCGGCGCGCACATATTCCCGTCCGTCAGCCAGTGTGTAGGCGAGTTCCTGCACCAGGTTCGCGCCGGCCTCTTGCATGTGGTAGCCCGAGATCGAGATCGAGTTGAACTTGGGCATCTCATTCGACGTGTAATCGATGATGTCCGAAATGATCTTCATCGACGGCTCGGGCGGGTAAATATAGGTATTCCGCACCATGAACTCTTTCAGAATGTCATTCTGAATGGTGCCGGACAGCACAGATTTGTCGTGCCCCTGTTCCTCGCCCGCCACGATGAAATTCGCCAGAATCGGGATCACCGCGCCGTTCATGGTCATCGAGACCGAAACCTTGTCCAGCGGGATGCCGTCGAACAGGATTTTCATGTCCTCGACAGAGTCGATGGCCACACCGGCCTTGCCCACATCGCCCACCACGCGCGGGTGGTCGCTGTCATAACCGCGATGCGTGGCCAGATCGAAGGCTACCGACACGCCCTGTTGACCCGCGGCCAGATTGCGGCGGTAGAAGGCATTCGATTCCTCGGCGGTCGAAAAACCCGCATATTGACGGATCGTCCATGGGCGGCCTGCATACATCGTAGCCTTCACCCCGCGCGTGAACGGGCCGAACCCCGGCAGCGTACCTATGTGCGGCAGATCCGCCGTATCCTCGGCTGTATAGAGCGGCTTGACGTCGATGCCTTCCAGCGTCTCTTTGGTCAGATCTTCCAGCGGACGCCCGCGCAGCTCTTTTTCGGCCAGCGCCTGCCAGTCTTTGGTATCGGTCATGGCGATTTCCTTTTCCTATTTCGGGTTGCGCGCGAAGAGGAACCCGCACGCAGTTATGTTTCGAAGTGCCCGGCCAATCCGGGCTGCGCGCGACAAATTGAGCGCGCATTGCATTTCACTGGTCGCATTCATCTGAACAGGGGCTATATTCGATGGAACAGGAGGCCCCATGACACGAACGCTTGCCCTTGTTTTCTCGGCACTAATCCCGCTGGCCGCGATGGCTGCCGACGGGTCTGCGCCGGATGAGGATGAATTTGTCCGACCCGCAGGTGACAGCGAGTTGAGCGAGTTTTTATGGGTCAACAGACCCATTGTCGTCTTTGCCGACACGCCCGCAGACCCCCGCTTCCAACAACAAATCGACATGCTGATCGAAGGCGAAGCCGCGATGCGTGACCGCGATGTGATTGTCATCACCGACACGGACCCGGCGGCAAAATCCCCGATACGGTCGCAATTGCGCCCGCGTGGTTTCCAGATGGTGTTCGTCGACAAGGACGGCGTGGTCAAACTGCGCAAACCGTCCCCGTGGAGCGTGCGTGAGATCGGTCGATCCATCGACAAAACCCCCCTGCGCGAACGCGAGATTCGCGAACGGCGCGAGGGCGGTTGATAGCCTTCGCCACGCCCCAAGCCCCCGGCGCGGAACGCCGGGAGAGCTATGGGGTATGACAAAAGTGCCGTCATGATCACTCGAACTCGATGATCACATCGTCCACGGCAAGACTGTCGCCGGGGCCTGCGTTGATCTTGGCTACAACACCTTTCTTCTCGGCGCGCAGGATGTTTTCCATCTTCATCGCCTCGACAGTGCATAGCGCCTGACCTTCCTGCACCTCTTGGCCCAGTTCAACGTCGATCTTCACGATCAGGCCGGGCATCGGGCAGAGCAGCATTTTCGAGGTATCGGGCGGCAGTTTCTCGGGCATCAGTTTGGCCAATTCCGCCTGGCGCGGACGGCGCACATGCACTTTCAGGTCTGCACCCCGGTTGCGGATACGGAACCCACCCGAGATTTTGCCGACCTTCATGACCAGCGCCTCTCCGTCGACATCCAAAACAGCAAGTTGGTCGCCCGGCGTCCAATCCGAGGCAACCCGCAGACTTGTGCCATCCGAGAAGGCCACTGTCGCGCCCTCTTTATCCGCTTCGATCTTGACGTCGAACTCCTGACCCTGCAGCGCAACATTCCAATGCGCGCCGACCTTGCGCTCGTGGTTGTCCATACGACCCGAGACGCGGGTGCGACGAATTTCAGCGACACGGTACATCGCCGCGCAAGACGCAGCGATACAGCGCAGGTCTTCTTCTGGCAGGGTGACGCCTTCAAAACCGTCGGGATACTCTTCGGCGATGAAAGCGGTGGTCATGTCGCCACTGATGAATTTGGGATGATCCATCACTGCCGACAGGAACGGCAGGTTGTGACCGATACCTTCGACCTCAAAGCTGTCCAGCGCCACGCGCATCGCCTCAATCGCCGCTTCGCGGGTCGGCGCCCAGGTGCAGAGCTTGGCGATCATCGGATCATAGTACATGCTGATCTCGCCGCCCTCATAGACGCCGGTATCGTTACGCACTGCGGCCTCGCCTTCGGGCGCGTCACCCTGCCATTTGCCATTCACCAACATCGGACCAGCCGCCGTTTCCATCGGCGGGCGATAGCGGGTTAAACGGCCAATCGAGGGCAGGAAGTTGCGATACGGGTCTTCGGCATACAGACGATTTTCAATCGCCCAGCCAGTCAGGGTGACGTCATCTTGGGTGATGGTCAGTTTCTCACCTGCGGCTACGCGGATCATCTGTTCCACCAGATCGACACCGGTGATCAGCTCGGTCACAGGGTGTTCCACCTGCAGGCGGGTGTTCATTTCCAGGAAGTAGAAGTTCTTGTCCCCATCCACGATGAACTCGACCGTCCCGGCGCTGGCATAGTTTACAGCCTTGGCCAGCGCGACGGCCTGTTCACCCATCGCCTTGCGTGTCTCGGGGTCGAGGAAGGGCGACGGGGCCTCTTCCACAACCTTCTGGTTCCGACGCTGAATCGAGCATTCACGCTCGCCCAGATAAATGCCGTTGCCGTGGCTGTCGCAGAGAACCTGAATTTCGATATGGCGCGGCTGGGTTACGAATTTCTCGATGAAGATCCGGTCATCGCCAAAGGAATTCGCGGCCTCGTTCTTGGACGACTGGAAACCCTCGCGCGCCTCGTCGTCATTCCACGCGATCCGCATGCCTTTGCCGCCGCCACCGGCGCTGGCCTTGATCATGACCGGGTAGCCAATCTCGTTCGAAATCTTCACTGCCTCTTCCGCGTCTTCGATCAGCCCCATGTAACCGGGCACGGTCGACACGCCTGCGTCCTGCGCAATTTTCTTCGAGGTGATCTTGTCGCCCATGCTTTCGATCGCGCCGACCGGGGGACCGACAAAAGCCACGCCTTCGGCATCAAGCGCTTCGGCGAACTTAGAGTTTTCCGACAGGAAGCCGTAACCGGGATGTACCGCCTGCGCGCCGCTTTGACGGATCGCGTCCATGACCTTGTCAATCACGATATAGGACTGGTTCGCAGGGGGCGGGCCGATATGAACGGCCTCATCCGCCATCGATACGTGCAGCGCGTTGCGGTCCGCGTCCGAATAAATGGCAACGGTGCCGATACCCATCTTGCGCGCAGTCTTGATGACCCGGCAGGCGATTTCGCCCCGGTTGGCGATCAGTATCTTGTTGAACATGGAACGTCCTTTGTCTTGGTGTTCGAAAAACGTAACACGCCGCCGCGAGGACTTAACCCCACGACGGCGTGATCAGCGATGACGGTCGGGGCCGAGTAAGCCCCGATGACTTCGTTAGCTACAGTTGTTTTGCGTCTTGCAATACAGCACGTTGCCGGCCGCGCCGACCACGGCCCCAAAGAGCGGGTCCGATTGCAGCACCGCCGCGCCGACCGCGCCGGCGCCACCGCCCAAGATCGCCTGTTCACCCGTGGTGTCGCCACAGGCTGCAAGCCCGGCGCAGGTCGCCAATGCAAGCGCAAGTTTCGAGAGTCGCATGATTTCTGCCTCATCTGTTGGTTTGAATCAGTCGAAGCCAGATGCGCGGTTCGTGTACCGCTATTCAATAACAGACAGGTATTAGGCCAAATATGCGCAGCTTTATGCCGTCGATCCCCCTCCGTGTGCGCAAAGAAAAACGCGGGCAGGGATTTGTGAAACTCACAAGCCTGCCCGCGGAAGGAAGGGGTACGGAATAGTAGGTGCATGTGCGGCGCAGGCAAAGTAGAGCCGCACGGCTTGGTCACCATGCACGGTGTGGTTGCACCTGCAAACTGTGATTCACGAGTTGCAATTTTTCCGGCTGGAATCTGCCCATTCAAGGAAAAGCCGCGCAATTTTGCGCCGACGCTGTTTCGCGCATATTCACGGGGACTCACGCGAATGTTCGTCACAATCCCGTTACAAACGTTGACCCGAAAAACAAGCTTTGCACTTGCAGCATCACGTTTTGCGCACGCGATAGCGACGAAAAAAAACACTGCACTCATAAGGTTAACCGATCTGTTCACCTTGCTGTGATCCAGGTCCGTTTTTCCCACAAATTTTCTTGAGATTTTTGCGTTTGATTGTCCCAATCTCGTGATTTCCCTGAAAATCGTCGGCGTGGAACGTTGCGCGTGCACACTCGCACACAAGGAAACATCCAAATGATTACAAAGAGAAAAACGGCATCTCTGCTCGCTGCTACTGCGCTTAGTGTGACTTGCACGCTTGCTTATGCCCAGGATGCGAATACGCAGGCCGAACTGGAGAAACTTCGCCTCCGGATCGAAGCCTTGGAATCTCAGGGACCGAACGCGACACCCGGTGAATTTAGGATCGGGAATACGACACTGGACGTCTATGGCTATGTCAAAGCCGACTTCTTCTACGATTTCGACTTCGACCAAGGCGATACAGCGTTCGTTAACGTAATTGGTGAACCTTCCGCTGAGACCAGCGGCACCTTTGGCGCAACCGTCCGTCAGTCGCGGATCGGCTTGCTCACCAGTACGCCCAGCGCCATTGGCGATATCGGCGGTCAGTTGGAGCTTGACCTGTTTGCAGGCGGCGGCGCTGCTGAACTGCGTTTGCGTCACGCCAATATCCGTATCGGCGACCAGTGGTTGATCGGCCAGTTCTGGACCAACTTCCAGCCCTTGGACACCTATCCGACCTCGGTTGAATTCAACGGTCCCGTTGGTATCGCCTTCGCCCGTGTTCCGCAGGTCCGTTACACTAACGCATTCTCTGAAAATGCCGAATTTGCACTCTCCATCGAGGAAAACGTCGGTAGCTCCAACTCGGATGATCCGGTTTTCACCGCGTCGGCCGAATACAATGATGGCACCTACGTCGCCCGAATTGCCGGTCTTTACGGTCGAGCCCAGGACGACGCCGGCATCAATGAAGTCGACCAATGGGGTGTGACTCTGTCCGGATCGGCGCGGCTTTGGCAGGGCGGCCTGTTCCAGGTCAACTACGTGACCGGTCAGGCGCTTGGACCGTGGCTGATCGGCTTGGGTGATGCGGTGGTCAACGGCGAAGCCAACGATGTTGACGGCTTCACCGTCGAACTGCGTCAGGACATCGGTCCGAAATGGAACGTCGGTATCGCCTACGGTTACGAGGACTATGACTTGGCAACCTCGACTGGTGATCTGGCATTTACCGAGCTTGAGACGATCCACGTAAACGCCTTCTATCAGGCGACCGAGACTCTGACACTGAGCGCCGAATACATCTACGGTGAGCGGAACGACGTGAACTCGGGCGATGACTTTGACGGCAGCCGCGTTCAAGTTGCGGCGCAGTTGAACTTCTGATCGCATATCACGACCCTGCCCCCATCGGGGCAGGGTTTTCCACGGAGCATTGCCCGCGTGAGGATATACGGCCAGATAGGTCAAAATCAGCGCAGTCCGTCGAAAACATCCGGAAACGACAGCTTTGCAGCGTCAGGATCGATCACCAGCAATGCGTCATAGCTGGCCGGATCAAAAGGATCCTCGGCTGGAATGACTTCACGCTCGAACAACCAGCTAAGACGACCGGCATCCAGATTGCCCCTCTCAAAAGGCTGGTCGCCGAAATGTTGCCAGAGCGCCTCCATAAATCCCGCATCCGCCCGGCGGTCGGCCGGTTTGCGATCACGGAACCGTTCTCGTCTGGTTAGCGGCGTCACGCCCTTGGGATTGGCCCGGCGGATTGTGAATTGGAAATCTGTTCCGGCCAAACGACCGGGAAATCCGCGGTGCTTCAGCATGTTGCTCCTCCGCTGACGTAAATGTCCCCAAAAACATCGAAATCGCATCCTGTGATGGATGAGTTCATCTTGCGCACCTCCAAAGCCGCATTGCTGGTCAGAAACGCTCTGACGATCTGAAAACCGGGTCTCATGATCAGAGCCCCTCCCAGATACACTGCGCCTGCTCCAATCGGTAGGCTTCGAAATACTGCGTGGCGTCAGGTGCGGCTTGTCCAAATTCCGTTGGCCTATCAGACAGCGAGATCACTACGCGTGCCGGTTCCAAATCGTATTCAGCAACATAAGCGACGGCCAGCGTATGGCACAGGTGCTCCATATCGACCGAGGCGACGTCATAGCCGATACGGCCTACGTCGGAACCGATCTTCGGAGCAACAAAGCGGAAACGGACCCAAAGTTCGCCGGGGTTGTTGTCCAACAGAACATCGCTCAGATGCACGGGCTGACCCGAAGGGACAGCCAAATTGGTTTCCGCAACTACAGGGGATGACAGGGTCAAAAGGCCTAGACAAAAGGCGCGACCCCGGACCCACCAAAGGTGAGCTCCTCTCTCCGGGATCGCGCGCGCATGGCTTTTGGCCCGCGCTTTTCTATATCTGGTAAGAGCACTCATTTATCAGCTTTGCCCTCAATGTCAAACTCAAGTCCCTGTCAGGTCTTCGTTACCTAGGACTGCCAAAGGCAATCGGGGTCGAGTTGACTAGAAACCGACCCCGCCCAAGCACTTACAACGGGATGTTGTCGTGCTTTTTCCAGGGGTTTTTCAGCTTTTTGTTGCGCAGGCTTGCGAAAGCGCGCGAAACGCGACGCCGCGTCGATTGCGGCATGATCACCTCGTCGATGAAGCCACGTTCGGCAGCAACGAATGGATTGGCGAAACGGTCTTCGTAATCTTGTGTGTGCTGCGCGATTTTCTCGGCATCGCCCAGATCGGCGCGGTGGATGATTTCGGTCGCGCCCTTGGCACCCATCACCGCGATCTCGGCTGTCGGCCACGCATAGTTGAAATCACCACGCAGGTGCTTCGACGCCATAACGTCATAAGCCCCGCCATAGGCTTTGCGGGTAATCACGGTGACTTTCGGAACGGTCGCCTCACCATAGGCAAACAGCAGCTTTGCGCCGTGTTTGATGACGCCGCCATATTCCTGCGACGTGCCCGGCAAAAAGCCCGGGACATCGACCAGTGTCAGGATCGGGATTTCAAAGCAGTCACAGAACCGCACGAACCGGGCCGCCTTGCGCGAGCTGTCGATGTCCAAGCACCCGGCCAGAACCATCGGCTGGTTGGCGACAACACCGACAGTCTGCCCTTCGAGGCGAATGAAACCGGTGATGATGTTTTTGGCGTAGTCTTCCTGAATCTCGTAGAAGTCGCCCTCATCCGCCACTTTGGTGATGAGTTCCTTCATGTCGTAGGGCGTGTTCGGATTGTCCGGGATCAACGTATCCAACGAGGTTTCAATCCGGTCGGGTTCATCAAAGAACGGACGGACCGGGGGTTTCTCTTGGTTGTTGAGCGGCAGGAAATCGACGAGACGGCGTACTTCGGCCAGCGCTTCAACGTCGTTTTCAAAGGCGCCATCCGCGACCGAGGATTTCTTGGTGTGGGTCGATGCGCCGCCCAGTTCTTCGGCAGTGACAACCTCATTGGTGACAGTTTTCACCACATCAGGGCCGGTCACGAACATGTAAGAGGTGTCTTTGACCATAAAGATAAAGTCGGTCATCGCCGGGCTGTACACTGCGCCACCTGCACAGGGTCCCATGATCACGCTGATCTGCGGCACCACGCCCGAAGCCATGATGTTGCGCTGGAACACCTCGGCATAGCCCGCCAACGAGGCGACGCCTTCCTGAATCCGCGCGCCGCCCGAGTCGTTGATGCCGATCACTGGTGCGCCATTCTGGATCGCCATATCCATGATCTTGCAAATCTTCTGGGCATGCGTTTCCGAAAGAGACCCGCCAAATACGGTAAAGTCCTGGCTGAACACATAAACCATCCGACCGTTGATCGTGCCCCAGCCGGTGACTACGCCATCGCCCGCAGGTTTCTGGTTTTCCATACCAAAATCGGTGCAGCGATGACTGACGAACATGTCGAACTCTTCAAAGCTGTCTTCATCCAACAGCAGTTCGATACGTTCCCGCGCAGTCAGCTTGCCGCGCGCATGCTGAGCGTCAATCCGTTTTTGACCACCACCCAAACGGGCATTGTTACGGCGGTCTTCAAGCTCGGTCAGGATGTCTTTCATGACAGTGATCCCCTAATGTAATCTGGCGGGACACTATACGTTATGCTTGCCAGCCCAAAGCAACTTTCGGCAAATTTGCAAACCTTTGAACATTTATCGATGGCATAATGCAAATCAGCAAATTTCAACGCTGAGATCACAATGCTGATGCCAATCCCAAAATCGCGGACTATACAATTGAACTATGCAGTTCAGATCATCTTCCACTCGACGCTCACCACCATCTATTGCCACGCTTGTGCTATTGTCAGGGCTGTCGGCACTTAGTCTGAATCTCTATCTTCCCAGCCTGCCAAACATGGCTGTTTATTTCCAGACAGACTATAAGGTCATGCAGCTTTCGATCGCCCTGTACCTTATGGTCAGCGCGGTGCTGCAGATTCTTATCGGACCGATCGCAGACAAGGCCGGCCGCAGGCCAGTTTTGCTGTATGGCCTTACCCTGTTCCTGGTGGTGACATTGGGCTGCATCTACGCGCCGAACGCCACGGTCTTTCTGGCGTTTCGGATGTCTCAGGCGATAATAGTCGTCGGCATGGTGCTGAGCCGGGCTGCCGTGCGGGATCTTTACGATCAGGATCAGGCTGCCTCGATGATTGGCTACGTGACTATGGGGATGGCGGTCGTCCCGATGATTGCCCCCGCGATCGGAGGGCTGCTGGAAGAATCCCTCGGATGGAAGGCTAATTTCTGGCTGCCTTTCGTTTTGGGCGCATTGACGCTGATCCTGTGCTTCAAAGACTTCGGAGAAACCTCAGCCAAAAGCGGAAAGACCCTGCTGCAACAGTTTCGAGAGTATCCTGAACTGCTGACGTCTCCTCGCTTTTGGGGGTATTCGCTATCCTCTGCGTTGTCGTCAGGTGCCTTCTTCGCCTACCTCGGTGGAGCTCCATTTATCGGGACCGAGATATTCGGAATGTCAGCCGCAGAAGTTGGCGTATATTTTGGCGCGCCTGCGATTGGGTATTTTGCCGGCAACTTCCTAAGCGGTCGGTATTCCGTCCGATTTGGTGTCAACCGAATGGTCCTGCGGGGCTGCATCTTGAATGCCGCTGGCGTTTTTCTGTCGGCGCTTTTGTTCCTGTTTGGGCTAGGCACACCCCTCAGTTTCTTTGGGCTTATGACATTCGTTGGCCTTGGAAATGGCATGACAATCCCGAACGCTACTTCGGGCGCTCTGTCAGTGCGCCCACATCTGGCAGCAACGGCCGCGGGGCTGAGCGGCGCTATCATGCTGGCGGGTGGGGCTGGTCTCAGCGCACTGGCCGGGTCGCTGCTGACCCGCGAAACAGGGGCGATGCCCTTGCTATGGCTGATGCTGATAACCGCCTTGCTGGCTGTCTTTGCAATTACATCTGTAATCCGGCGGGAACGTCATCTGGGACTCTAGCAATGCTTGCGCCCAGCGATTTGCAAAGTTAATTTCCCACAACGGAATAGTTGCAAAGGCGCGCCATGGCGACCCAGAAACTCTATGCAGGCGCGAAACTGCGCGAGATGCGTACGCGCCTGACCCTGACCCAAAAGGAATTCGCCGCCAAGCTTGGGGTTTCGCTCCCTTATCTTAATCAGATGGAGAACAACAACCGTCCCATCTCGACCACGGTTGTTCTGGCATTGGCGCAGGAATTCGGCATGGACGTGACCGAGTTAAGCACCGGCGACAGCGAACGCCTTGTGTCAGACATGCGCGAAGCACTCGCCGATCCGGTCTTTGACGATGCAATGCCCCCGTTGGCCGATCTGCGACTGGCGGCATCAAATGCGCCTGCGTTGGCCCGCGCGTTTATCGCTTTGCACCGAACTTATCGGCAGACCCACGAACGGCTTGCATCGCTGGACGAAGCATTGGGGCGTGAAGATGCGCAAATTCAAGCCAGCCCCTGGGAAGAGGTCCGGGATTTCTTCCACTATTGCGACAACTACATTGACGCCGTGGATCGGGCGGCCGAGCGTTTCGCGTCAATTGCACAAGAAACCGGCGGCATTCGCGATGCGGCGATCAGCAGCCTGCGAGAAACGGAAATTCGGGTACACATTGCTGATATCAAAGAAACCCGACGGTATGACGCTGACAGCAAAACCCTGTCTCTGTCCTCGCGCAGCACGCCTCAAACGCAGGTATTCCAGCTTTTGCTGCAAGTCGCCCTGATAAACCAGGACAAGCTGCTGGAAGCGACGTTGGACTTTGCCAAATTCCAAACGGATGAAGCCCGCGCCATCGCCAAGATCGGCCTCGCCAACTACTTCGCAGGCGCATCCCTAATGCCCTACAGCGCATTCCTTGGGGCCGCGCAAGACTACCGCCATGATCTGGAGCTGCTCAGCAACCGCTTTGGGGCTTCAATCGAACAGGTCGCTCACCGCCTTTCGACACTGCAACGTCCCGGTGCCAAGGGTATTCCGTTTTTCTTTGTCCGTGTCGATCAGGCCGGTACAATCACCAAACGCCACTCGGCCACACGCCTGCAATTCGCCCGCTTTGGCGGCGCCTGCCCCCTTTGGAACGTGCACCGCGCCTTTGAAACACCGGGCCATTTCCTGCGGCAACTAGCGGAAACCCCCGATGGCGTTCAATACATCTCGTTGGCGCGGGACGTTTCGAAATCCGGGGGATCCTTCGGCGCGCCTGTGCGTCGCTACGCCATCGCGCTTGGATGTGAAGTCCGGCACGCCGAAGCCCTCGTCTATGCAGATAATCTGGATATCAATAACGCCAGCGCCTACGAACCAATCGGAATATCCTGCCGTATCTGTGAAAGGCAGAACTGCCACCAGCGTTCGGTTCCACCACTCGAACGTCGCCTGACCATCGACGCCCATACCCGCAATACCTTGCCTTACGAAGTCACCTGAACTTCACTTAGCCTGAAATATCCCGGGGAAGGCGCTACGTGCCGCGACGGGGGCAGAGCCCCCGCCCTTTTGGCTTATGCTTTGGACAAAATCGCCCAGATCTCATCTTTTAGAACCGCGCGCTTCTTGCGCAATTCACCTTCGGCCAAATCCTCCATGGGCTCGACATTGGTTTCGGCTCGGTGCACCACGCGGTTGATCTCATGGTACTCCTCTGCCAGCCGCGCAAAGTGAGCGTCTGATTGCTTGAGCTGGCTCATCACCTCAACTTTGTCCGGAAACTCTTCGGCCAGTTCATGCGGGGTGTTGGACATTTCTGTTCGCTCCTTAGATTAGTCGTTGCGATTCAGGTTTATAGATGTCTGCGCTACCCCGCTTTGACGCGGATCAAATCACCGCTGTGATGTCGCCCATTGAGGATGAATCCATGGCCGGTCATTGGCCTTAGGCAACGGGTTGCGCCCCAACACATGATCCGAGACCTTCTCCCCGACCATGATGGAAGGCGCATTGAGGTTACCATTGGTAATCTGAGGGAAAACCGAACTATCGGCCACCCGCAGCCCATCCACACCGATCACGCGGCCTTCAGGATCGACAACCGCGTTTGGATCATCCGCACGCCCCATCCGACAAGTTCCGCATGGGTGATAGGCGCTCTCGGCATGTTCGGCGATGAAAGCGTTCAATTCATCATCTGTTTGAACGTCAGCACCGGGCTGGATTTCCTTGCCGGCGTAGGGTTTGAACGCCTCCTGCCCGAAAATCTCGCGGGTCAGGCCGATACAGGTGCGGAAGTCTTCCCAATCCGCCTCATGACTCATGTAGTTGAACTTGATCACAGGGGCATCCTCGGCCCTTTTGGATCGCAATGTCACAGCACCCCGCGACGGCGACCGCATCGGCCCAACATGCGCCTGGAACCCATGCCCCTCGGCCGCCGCCTGCCCGTCATAGCGTACGGCAATCGGCAGGAAGTGGTATTGAATGTCAGGATATTCGACACCCGGCTGCGAGCGGATGAATGCCGCGCTTTCGAACTGGTTCGAAGCCCCAAGCCCGGTTTTCGTGAACAGCCACTGCGCGCCGATCAAGCCCTTGCTGATCAGGTTCCAGTGTTTATACAGCGTGATCGGCTGCAGCGATGCCTGCTGGATGTACAGCTCAAGATGGTCCTGAAGGTTCGCACCCACACCCGGACGATCGGCGACCACCTCAATCCCATGCTCGGCCAGATGCGCCGACGGGCCAATCCCTGACAACATCAACAGTTTGGGCGAGTTGATGGACGACGCCGCCAGCACCACCTCGCGCCGGGCGCGAATGACCTCAGTCTTACCACCGCGCACAAGTTCAACTCCGGTCGCACGGCCATTCTCGATTACGACCTTCGACGCCAGACCCCGCACAATATCGCAATTGTCGCGCTTGAGCGCAGGCTTCAGATACGCATTCGCCGCCGACCAGCGCCGCCCCTTCCAGACGGTTTGCTCCATTGGGCCAAAGCCTTCCTGCTTTTCGCCGTTATAGTCGCCCGTGACCTCGTACCCTGCCTGCTGGCCCGCATCGACGAACGCTTTGAACAGCGGATTCTCGCGCGGCCCACGCGACACATGCAGCGGACCATCGGTGCCGCGCCACGCCGTGTCGCCCCCGTGCCCACCGTCGTGCCAGGTCTCCATGCGTTTGTAATAGGGCAGCACATCCGAATAGGACCACCCATCCGCCCCCATCTCGGCCCAGGTATCAAAGTCCCGCGCGTGGCCGCGCACATAGACCATGCCGTTGATCGAGGAAGACCCTCCGATCACCTTGCCGCGTGGACAGGCCAAACGACGGTTGTTCAGATGTGGCTCGGGCTCGGACTGATAGCCCCAGTCGTAGCGCGACATATTCATCGGATAGCTCAGTGCAGCCGGCATCTGGATGAACGGCCCAGCATCCGTTCCGCCATGCTCGATCACCAGAACCGAGGCCCCTGCCTCGCTTAGCCGGTATGCCATCGCGCAGCCTGCGGAACCTGCGCCGACGATGACGAAATCTGCTTCCATTTTCGGGTCTCCGTTTCCCACCGGTGCACCAAGATTTTCCATCGAAAAACCTTGACCGAACCGAAGGGGGTATTACTAAATCAGTCTGTTATTCTCCGCGGGGAAAGCGTTGGCTTTCCTCGACGACATTCAGGTCCATGTGGTTGCGCATGTAACGCTCGGATGCCTTTTGCAGGGGCTGATAATCCCAAGGGTAGTACCCCCCCTGCCGCAGAGCCTCATACACCACCCATCTGCGGGCTTGACTGGCACGCACATCTTCGTCGAACCGGTTTAGATCCCAACGCGCCTCGGACTTGGCACGCAGGGTTTGCAAGGTGCCTGCATGTTCAGGTTTTTCGGCGAGATTTTCCAACTCATGCGGATCGGCCTCAAGGTCGAACAACTGGTCGGGGTCCAACGCGCAACGGTTGTATTTCCACTTGCCATACCGCAGCGAAACCAGCGGCGCGTATGACGCCTCGGCCGCATATTCCATCGCCACGGGCGCAGTACGCTCGGCGCCTTTAGCCAGCGGCACGAGGTCTTCGCCATCGGTCCATGGTGCGATTTCGGCCATGTCGACACCTGCAAGCGCGCCAAGCGTCGGCGTGACGTCGATGGTCGAGACCGGCGCCTCAATCCGACCCGCTGGTAAATCGGGCGAAGAGATCATCAGCGGCACCCGCGACGAGCCCTCGAAGAAGGTCATCTTGAACCACAGGCCCCGCTCACCCAGCATGTCGCCGTGGTCCGAGACAAACAGGATCGTTGCCTCTTGCCGCGTGGTTTCCAACACTTCGAGAATTTCGCCGATCTTATCGTCCAGATACGAGATATTGGCGAAATAGGCCCGGCGGGACTTTCGGATATCGTCCTCAGAGATGTCAAAGCTACGCCAGTCATTCGCGTCGAAAATCCGTTTGGAATGCGCGTCCTGATTGTCATAGCCAAAGTCCGAAACTTCGGGCAGCAGATGCTCGCAATCCTCATACAGATCCCAATATTTCCGACGCGCCACGTAGGGATCATGCGGATGGGTAAAGCTGACGGTCACGCACCATGGGCGATCGTCCTTGCCGCGCGCCAGATCATAGAGCTTGGCCTTGGCGTTATATGCGACCTCGTCGTCATATTCCATCTGGTTGGAAATCTCGGCCACGCCGGCACCCGTCACCGAACCCATGTTGTGATACCACCAGTCGATCCGCTCGCCCGGTTTGCGATAATCGGGCGTCCAGCCGAAATCGGCGGGGTAGATGTCAGTGGTCAGGCGGTCCTCGAACCCGTGCAATTGATCGGGACCAACGAAATGCATCTTGCCTGACAAGCAGGTATGGTACCCAGCCCGGCGCAAATGGTGCGCATAAGTGGGGATGTCGCTGCGGAACTCGGCCGCGTTGTCATAGACGCCGGTGCGCGAAGGCAACTGCCCGGACATGAAACTGGCCCGACCCGGCGCACACAAAGGTGAGGCTGTGTAGGCATTGGCAAACCGCGTGGACCGCGCTGCCAGTTTCTTGAGGTTCGGTGCATGCAGCCAGTCTGCGGGACCATCCGGAAAGAGGGTCCCGTTCAACTGATCCACCATCAGGATCAGAATGTTAGGTTGTGTCATGTTTCAGCCTCAAGAAAAGTATCGAGCACACGCATCGCGTGGTTGACCGCACGTTCCGGCTTTTCAGGCGCGTTAAGGGCGGCGTGGATATACAGGCCGTCGATCAGCGCGACCATATCCTCTGCCGCCTCAATCGGATCGGACAGCAAAGGGCGCAACGCATAAATCAAGTTCGACCGAATACGCGCCTGATAGATTTGCCACAGACGCAGCGCCTCATCATTGGTTTGTGCCAGCACGTAAAAGGTCATCCAAGCTGCGATCACGTCAGGCGTAAAGCAGGAAGGGGCAAAACAGGACCGGATAATCGCCTGACCACGCTCATTGGGTGCGGCGCCTTTCAACTCCTGCCGGGCCTCGGCCCCGAAATCCGAAAGGATGCGGCGCATGGCGGCCAGAAAAATCTGGTCCTTGCCCCCGAAATAGTGATGCGCCAGCGCGCTGGACATACCGGCCCGTTTGGCAATCTGGCTAACAGTGACATCAAGGGATTTCTTCGCCCCCAGTTCGGCAATCGTGGCTTTGACGATCGCATCCCGACGGATCGGCTCCATTCCGAGTTTTGGCATCGTTACCCCTCCACTGCGCAAGATGAAAAAACGCTAAGAGGTTTTTATTGACCCGTCAATCAATAACGCCTTATTCATCGGAAACAGCTACAGTTTCGGAGCGATACTGGGTGTCGTCAGGCTGCTGCGGTTCAGAACGGCTTCGCGCCAGGCAATAAAGCTGACGGCGGACAGAATCAGAGTGCCTCCGGCAACGACCCAGATGTCGACGCTTTCGTGAAACACCAGCGCACCCATGAGGGTCGCCCAGATCAGCTGCAGAAACGTGACCGGCTGCGTCACCGCCACGGGTGCCGCCTGCAGTGCCAGCGTCATGAAGTAATGGCCCAGAGTGGCAAAACTGGCGACCAGAAACAGCACGCCGAGGTCATACAGACTAGGCGGCGTCCAGACGGCCACCGCGAAAGGGATCAGTGCGAGTGTCACCCAGATCGACATATGCGCCACTACGACTGAGGGCGGCAGGTCCTGCACTAGCCGTTTGGCCAGCAAATATGACGCCCCTAACGTCAGCGAGGTCATCAGCATAGCGATATGTCCCGGCGAAACTTCTCGAAAGCCGGGCCTGAGGATGATGGCAACCCCAATCAGGGCTACTCCAATGGCAGCGATGCGGCGAAACGCCAATGGCTCGCCCAGAAACAGCGCCGCACCAAGTGTCACGTAGACCGGGGTCATGTAGTTCATCGCTGTGACTTCGGCCAAGGGTATCTGGGTCATGGAATAAAACCACAACATCACCGACACCGCGTGAACGATCCCGCGTATGCCGAACAGGGTTAAGTGCCTGCGCGACAACCGTGTCGAGACGATCAGGCGCAGCGCGGGCAAGAGGAAGACCAACCCAAAAACGAACCGCAGAAAAGCAGCCTGTATCGGATCCATGCTGGACCCAAGCGACTTGACCAACGCTGTCATGACCACAAAAGACAACCCGGCCGAGAACATCCAGAACATGCCAGCAACAGGCCGAGCGGGGGCGGTGAGAGTTGTCATGTTAACGGTTCAACACTGAATACCGCTTGGGGACAAGCCCTCAGATCACGACAAGTTTGGCCGCGATCGCCAACATCACCACACCGATAATCATATCCAAGACCTGCCACGCCCTGGCACGGGCGAATATCGGAGACAAAAACCCTGCCCCGTAGCCGAGCGAGAAAAAGAAGACAAAGCTTGCGGTCATCGCACCAACAGCAAAAGCCAACCGGTCCTCGTATTGGGCTGATATCGACCCGATTAGAACGACCGTATCCAGATAAACGTGCGGGTTCAGCCAGGTGAAAGCCAGCACCGTCAGCAGCACAGACCGCAAGCTAGATCGCTGACCGCCCTCTACCTCCATCACTGCGCCCCCGCGCCACGCGGAATTCAGGCTTCGCAACCCGTACCAGGTCAGAAAAATCGCGCCCCCGTACCGCATCGCGGTTTCGAACCAAGGAACCATCTGCGCCAGCGATCCGAAACCGGCCACACCCGCTGCGATCAGGATCGCATCCGACACTGCGCAGGTTAGACAAAGGGGAAATACATGCTCGCGCCGCAAGCCCTGCCTCAAAACAAAAGCATTCTGCGCCCCAATAGCAAGGATCAGGCTAAAGCCGAGCGCAAAACCGGCAATCAGAGACGTGGGCATTAGAACTCCTTAAGCTGTTGGCCAGTTGACTACGATGCCCAAGGCTGCCTATCAAATTAAAGATGTTTAGCCCGATTAAGTTTTACTAATGCTGCTCGACCCCAATCACCTGTCCGCTTTGTCTGCCATTCTGCGTCATGGCAGCTTTGAGGCCGCCGCGTCCGAGCTATCGGTCACGCCTTCCGCTATTTCCCAGCGAATTAAAGCGTTAGAGGACCGGGTCGGTGCCGCATTGATACTTCGCGGCACACCCTGCACCGCCACTCCGGCTGGCCTGCGCATCGCCCAACACGCCGAGGACATCGGATTGCTGGAGGCCCAACTGGCACGTGAATTGACGCTGGACCAAAACACAAACCCTACGCGCGTTCGGATTGCAGTGCCTGCCGACGTGCTGGCAACTTGGTTTATCGACGCCATGGCGCAGGTGGACGACATGCTGTTTGATCTTGTGATCGACGATCAGGATTATTCCGCTGACTGGTTAAAGCGCGGAGAGGTCAGCGCAGCCGTCACTATCGGAGGTCAGCCTGTCGCGGGCTGTGATGCAATCGCGCTCGGGTCGTTGAGGTACTTGGCGACAGCAAGTCCGGCATTCATGCAAAGGTGGTTTCCGAAAGGGGTAAACATCGACAGTCTTGGCAAAGCGCCAAACCTGACATTTAACCGTAAAGACGGCCTGCAAAGAGCCTGGATCACTCAACAAACCGGGCGGCGTCTTTCGCCACCCTCTCACTATCTGGCTTCTTCGCATGGCTTTGTCGAAGCCGCGATTGCCGGGCTGGGATGGGGGATGAACCCCGAAAGCCTTGTAAAGCCAGCGTTGCGCGATGGCAGCCTGTCCCTGTTGCTTCCGGATGCGCCTTACGATGTTCCCCTGACATGGCAAGTCGGGCGCATTCTGGCCCCGGCGCTGCACCCGTTGACCCAAGCGGTGAAACGCAGCGCAAGCAAGGCGTTGCAGCCGGCATAGGTCAAGCCGAAGCCGAGCTTTCTGCCACCGGCAAAACCAGGCGATAGCAGGCAAAGGCCGCGAATACGGCCACCACGACGATAAAAGCAATGGCCCAGGCGACCTCGTGCATATGCGCCACCGCGGCTAGCGCGGCCGAAAGGATGACTGCGACCAGGCGACTGACGCTCTTAATCGCTGCCGCACCTTTGACCCGCTGATCCTTTGGGGCCACGTCCAGATAATACAGTTTTCGTGCGCTGCTGATGCCGGTCACGGCCACCGTCACGATGAACAGCGCGATCGCGTGCAGATGAACATTATGATCCAAGTACAAGAAATGAAAGGTCAAAAGCACCGCCCCAGTGATGGCGACCATCAGGTTGCCCGTCACCATGACCGCCCTATGGGACTTCATGTTCACCACCTGCCACAACGGAGCGGAAACCAGATATCCAGACGCCGAGGAAACGATCATGGCCGTCAGCCCTTTGGCCGAAGCATGGTGCGCCTCAGCCGCGATCAGGGCGAAAAAGGGCACTGAAAGCGTGGCCGCGACCAGAGGCAAGCGCATGATCATGTAGCGCCGGAACCATGCCTCGTTGAACATCGCGGTGATGTCGGTGAAATAGGTGATGAATTTGCGTTTCGGCCCGGGCGCGGTATCGCGGGTGCTTTCATCACCGCTCGCGCCTTCGAACATCGCCAGAATGGCCAGGCCCGACAGGATAAAAAAGCCCACGGACACGAAGATGATTGCCGAATGGCGCGAGAAAGGTGGGTTTTCTTTAACGATCTCATGCACCAAAAGCGCCAGCCCAATGGCGCCAAGCCCTCCGACCCCTAGTTGCAGATAGCGCATGATCATGCGGGATTTGGATTGAACGTGATCGCCCAATAAATCCGTATACATCAGCATCTGCGTCTCATCGACCAACCCGATGATGAAGAAAACAAGGACAAACGCCGCCGCGATCAGTGGCACATAACCCGTCGTCGCAACCCCCAGTGCAATCAGAAGGCAGAGGCCGACCGCGACTTCGGTCAGCGCAATGCCACGTTTCTTGCGGTCGTGGGCCGAAATCGAACGCGCCAGGAACACATCCGCAATCACGCTGCCCACCATGCGAACCGAGACCAGCGCGCCTGCTATGAACATCGGCAATTCCAGCGAGACAGCAAGAAACGGCAGCACGATGGAGGGGCTGCCAAGCGTCCAGGCGATTTGCGACAGGATGCTTTGCCCGGTCAACACAGGCAGGTTTCGTTTAGCAGGGATCGGGGGACTGTCCGTCATGCTCTCATTGCTGTTTTACGAACAGTTTACCGAGTTTAACGCATTCCGCCAAGTACACTGAAAAGGCGCATAAAAAAACCCGACCAGAGGCCGGGTTTTCCTGATCGATTAACGACAGGATCACAGCTGCGCCATGACCTCATCCGTCGCTTCGAAATTGGTCGTCACGCGCTGCACGTCGTCATCGTCTTCCAGCGCATCGACCAGCTTCATCAGCTTTTGCATATCTTCCAGACCCAGCTCGGTCGTGGTCGTGGGTTTCCAGACCAGCTTGGTGGATTCGGATTCGCCCAAGGCCTCTTCCAGCGCGTTGGATACGTCGTTCAGATCGGTATCGGCGCACCAGATGATGTGACCGTCTTCCGAGCTTTCGACATCTTCGGCGCCCGCCTCGATCGCGGCCTCAAAGATCGTGTCTGCATCGCCCGCTTCCGCTTGATAGACAACCTCTCCCTTGCGGTCGAACATGAACCCGACCGAGCCGGTCTCGCCCAGATTGCCGCCATTCTTCGAGAAGGTAGACCGCACGGTCGAGGCGGTACGGTTGCGATTGTCGGTCATCGTCTCGACGATCACCGCCACGCCGTTCGGGCCATAGCCCTCGTACCGGATTTCTTCGTATTCGTCGCCTTCACCGGCCACCGATTTCTTGATAGCGCGGTCGATCACGTCCTTGGGGACCGAGTTCGACTTGGCCTCTTTCACCGCCAGACGCAGGCGCGGATTCTTGTCTGGATCGGGGTCGCCCATCTTAGCGGCCACGGTGATCTCTTTCGACAGTTTGGAAAACAGTTTGGACCGCGCGGCGTCCTGACGTCCCTTGCGGTGCTGGATGTTGGCCCATTTGGAGTGGCCTGCCATAGTGCGTCCTCGTCATCATGTTTGCGTGTTCGGCGCTCATATAGACGTTTGCGGGGGGCAGGATCAAGAGAGCGGCTTGCCCGATATCCCGTCGCAGGTATGGTGGCGACATGACAAGTGATCAAATTATTCTTTTTGCCCTTTTCGCCACGGTTTTCGGAATGCTTCTATGGGGGCGGTTCCGATATGATCTGGTTGCCTTTTCGGCGCTGATGATTGGTGTTGTGCTGGGCGTCGTGCCCGTGGACAACGCATTCGCCGGGTTTGGCCATCCCGCGACCATCATCGTGGCGCTGGTTCTGGTCGTATCCGCCGGGCTGGTCCGCTCGGGCGCGGTGTTTCTGATCACGCGCTCGCTCGTCGATGCCTCGCGCGGGCTTGGCGCGCACATCGCGCTGATGGGCGGGATCGGCGCGGTCCTGTCGGCCTTTATGAACAACGTGGCGGCACTTGCGCTTTTGATGCCGGTCGATATCCAGACCGCACGCAAGGCCGGACGGTCTGTGGGCCTGTCACTCATGCCGCTGAGTTTCGCTACCATTCTGGGTGGCATGGTCACGCTGATCGGGACGCCGCCCAACATCATCATCGCCTCGATCCGGGCGGAAACTCTGGGCGAGCCGTTCCGCATGTTCGACTTCGCCCCGGTCGGCGGGGTCGCAGCCATTGCCGGTCTGGCCTTTGTCGCTCTGATAGGTTGGCGGTTGATCCCAAATCGAGGCCTACAGACCGAAAGCACCGAGGCGCTGGCCGAATATATCGCTGAACTGACCATCCCGCCCGAGTCGCCCCAAATCGGTAAGCGTGTCAGCGAATTATACGAAACCGCCGAGAAATCTGACGTCGCCATTATCGGCCTGATCCGTGACGGCAAGCGCCGCTATGGGCGGTCCGCCCATGCCACACTGCACGCGGGCGACGCGCTGGTGCTGGAGGCCAGACCCGAGGCGCTGGACGAATTCCGCGCGGCGCTGAACCTCGATTTCTCGGACACGCGGCGGCAGGAATTGCTGACCGCCGAGGGCGACGGGCTAGAGGTGATCGAGGTCGTCGCCACCGAGAACGCCCGTATCACCGGACGCACCGCCCAAGGGTTGGGGCTGGCATGGCGCCAAAGCACCGTGCTGATGGGCATCTCGCGCCAGGGTCGTCAGATCACCGAACAAGTCCGCAAGACCGAGGTCGAGGCGGGCGATATCCTGCTGCTGCTCTGTCCGCGTGACCGCAGCGTGGACGTGACCGAGTGGCTGGGCTGTCTGCCGCTGGCCGAGCGCGGCCTGAACGTGACCGCCAATGACAAGTCTTGGCTGGCGATTGGTCTGTTCGGGGCGGCCGTGCTGGCGGCCAGTATCGGGCTGATCTACCTGCCGATTGCGCTGGGTCTGGTCGTGGTGGCCTATGTGCTGACCAAGATCATGCCTATTAGCGAGATCTACAACCATATCGAATGGCCCGTCGTGGTACTGCTGGGGTCGATGATCCCACTCGGCAGTGCATTGGAGACTTCTGGCGGGACTGAATTGATCGCAAATGCGCTGATCCAACTGACCGATGGCCTGCCCGCCTGGGCGATCCTGACTGTGTTGATGGTCGTCACCATGACCCTGTCGGATGTGCTGAACAACACCGCCACAGCCATTGTCGCCGCCCCAGTGGGCATCCAGATGGCCCGCACGCTGGAGGTCTCGCCCGATCCGTTCCTGATGACGGTCGCGGTTGCGGCCTCGGCTGCGTTTCTGACGCCGATTGGCCACAAGAACAACACGCTGGTTCTGGGCCCCGGCGGCTATCATTTCGGCGACTACTGGCGCATGGGGCTGCCGCTTGAGATTTTGATCATCGCGGTCTCGATCCCCTCGATCCTTGTGTTCTGGCCGTTGTGACGGGTAAAGGCTGCGTATGAAACGATTTCTGATCCTGCAATTACGCCCTGAGACGGACGCCTCGGATGCTGAGTATGCCTCGATCCTGGACAAAACCGGGCTAACGCCCGAGCGAACGCATCGCATCCGTCTGGATTGCGAAACTCTGCCTGAGGGGCTCGACGTAACCGATTGCGCAGGCGTGATCGTCGGCGGAGGCCCCGGCTGCGTCAGCGACGACCCCGCAACGAAATCTGACATAGATGCCCGCGTCGAGGCGTCGATCATGGGATTGATGCCGCAGATAACTGCGCAGGACCATCCCTTCATGGGGTGTTGCTATGGCTTAGGCATTCTGGCCGCCCACCTTGGCGGTGCGGTCAGTAAAGAAAAATACGGTGAACCCGTCGGGCCTTCGACCTGCCACGTGACCGAGGACGGTATGCAGGACCAGCTAACGGTAGGGCTGCCCGTAACTTTCGACGCGTTTGTCGGCCACAAAGAGGCGGTTCAAGCACTGCCCGAAGGATGCGTGCATTTGCTGGCCTCTGACCCCTGCCCGTTTCAGATGATCCGTTTCGGCCAGAACGTCTATGCGACGCAGTTCCATCCCGAGGCCGAGGCAAAGGACTTTGAGGAACGCATCAATATCTACAAGCATCACGGCTATTTTCCACCAGAGGATGCCCAGCGCCTGATCGACATCTGCCACGCGGCCGACGTCACCCAGCCGGCACTGATCCTGCGCCGTTTTGCGGAACGCTATGGCTGACCCAACGGCGCGGTTGCGCAATTGCGGACCGCTCGCATAGGCTGACCGGAACGGCTTTGGGAGGAGTTGTTCTTGGATCTACTCATTTCTGTCGGCCTGCCCCTGTCGCTGGCCATTATCATGCTATCTCTGGGCGTAGGACTTGAGATTGCAGATTTCCGCCGCGTCCTGACACGCGGCTACCCCTTTGCTATCGGCGCGCTGTGTCAGGTCGTGCTGCTGCCAATATCGGCCTTTGCCACAGTCAAACTGTTCGCGCTGCCGCCCGAAATTGCGGTGGGGTTTATGATCCTCAGCTTCTGCCCCGGCGGTGTGACTAGCAATATCCTTTCCAAACTGGCCAAGGGGGACGTGGCCCTTTCGGTCAGCCTGACGGCAGTGATCAGCCTGCTGTCGATGCTGACAGTGCCACTTCTGGCTGCGTGGTCGATCGCGCATTTCATGGGGGCCGACGCCCCCGAGGTCTCGATCACCGGACTGGCAATCGCCATGTTCCTGATCACCACCCTGCCCGTCGCAATCGGCATTAGCATTCGCCATTTCGCAACGGGATTTGCAAACCGGATCGAGAGCGGCTTGTCCAAGTTGGCAACGTTCTTGTTCGTGCTCGTGGTTCTGGCTGCATTGGCCGCCAATTGGCAGACATTCACCGAAAATCTCGGGATCATGGGCGGCGGCCTGATCACCCTGAACATTGCACTACTGCTGATCGGTCTGGGGATTGCCAAAGCCGCGAACCTGTCATGGGATGAGGCCAAGACCGTTTCGATCGAAACAGGCATTCAGAACTCGACCCTGGGCATCACGTTAGCTGCTTTGATCACTGGCACCGAAAGCGGATTTAGCCCGCTGGCCCTTCCGTCGGCCGTTTACGGGATCACGATGTATGTCGTGGCCGTACCCTTCCTCCTATGGTTCCGCCGAAAGGACGTCGCATGACCAATAACACTGCAGATGCCATCGTAGTGGGGGCTGGGCTGGCGGGGCTTGCCGCAGCTGCCGAGCTGGGAGACCGGGGTAAAAAGGTCATCATCGTCGATCAGGAACCGGCGCACTTTCTGGGCGGGCAAGCATTCTGGAGCCTTGGCGGGCTGTTCATGATCGACACCCCGGAACAGCGCCGCATGGGTATCCGCGACAGCCACGACCTGGCCTTGCGCGATTGGATGGGCAGCGCGCAGTTCCACCGGGATGAGGACGCATGGCCGCGCAAATGGGCCGAGGCTTATGTGGAATTCGCCGCAGGCGAGATGCGTCCGTGGCTGCACGATATGGGTCTGCGCTGGTTCCCCGTGGTCGGCTGGGCCGAGCGCGGCGGGTCATATGCGGATGGACATGGCAACTCGGTCCCTCGGTTCCACATCACATGGGGCACCGGTCCGGGTGTGCTGGAACATTTCATCCGCCGCGTGCGCGAACATGAGGATAACGGGCTGATCCAGATGAAGTTCCGCCATCAGGTCAGCCATATCATCATGCAGAACGGCTGCGCCAAGGGTGTCTCGGGCGAGGTTCTGGCTGATGACACCGCCCAGCACGGGGCCAAGACCAACCGCGACGAAGTGGGTGAGTTCGAGGTCTACGCGCCTTCGATCATCGTCAGCTCCGGCGGCATTGGCGGCAATTTCGAGATGGTGCGCAAGAACTGGCCCCGTGAACGGCTGGGAGAGCCGCCAAATGACATGGTCGCAGGTGTCCCCTTTCACGTTGATGGCCGTATGATTGCCATCAGCGAGAAAGCGGGCGGTCACGTGATCAATGGCGATAGGATGTGGCACTACACCGAAGGCGTGCGGAACTGGGATCCGATCTGGCCATCGCATGGCATCCGCATCCTTCCCGGACCAAGCTCTATGTGGTTTGACGCGACCGGCAACCGGATGAAGCCGCCCTGTTTACCGGGGTTTGACACGCTGGGTACGCTAAAGGAAATCCTGAAAACCGGCTATGAATACAGCTGGTTCGTGCTGACCCAGAAGGTGATCAAGAAGGAATTCGCACTATCTGGGTCCGAACAGAACCCCGACATGACCGAAGGCGGTTGGCGCGAAGTGCTGTTGCAGCGGATACTGACCGGATCAAAAGCCACCGCCCCGGTCGAGGCGTTCAAACAGCATGGCGAGGATTTCATTGTCGCCAATACGCTCAGCGAGTTGGTGCGTGGCATGAACCAGATGGGCGACGCCCCAATCGACGAGGACCATCTGCGCGCCCAGATCGAAGCGCGCGATTCACAGGTTGATAATCCCTTCACCAAAGATGCCCAGATGGCTGCCATTCTGGCCGCGCGCAACTATCGTGGCGACCGGCTGATCCGCACCGCCAAACCGCATAAGTTCCTTGATTCGAACAACGGTCCGCTGATCGCGGTCAAACTGCACGTTCTGACGCGCAAAACGTTGGGCGGGCTGCAGACCAACCTAGACAGCCAACTGATCGGGGCGGATGGTCAGGTCGTCCCCGGCCTGTTCGCGGCCGGAGAAGTCGCGGGCTTTGGCGGCGGAGGATACCACGGATACAACGCGCTTGAGGGCACGTTTCTGGGCGGCTGCATCTTCTCGGGCCGCAATGCCGGACGGTCGCGCGCTGTGGCCTGACTACTGCGCGCGGACGAATTTCAGAACGGGTTCTCCTGCCGCGTCCAACAGCACAAGGCTGTCTCCGGCCATTGCATAGCGGGTCACAGTCTGGAGCGCGGCAAGGAATCGATCTTCGACATCTTCAAGCTCGGGCGGGCATGCCATCAGGGTCGCAGCCATGTTGTCAGGGAAATTCAGGCTGTCACCACTGATTTCGGCCTGGCCCGAGAACCTGTTGCACCCGCCGGTACCGCCGAACGCGCCGCCCTGTGCAAAGGTAATCTGAGGCGGGCGTTTCGCGTCCACCACTTCTCCGTTAATGCCGATTGCTGTCCAGTTGGTGTCATCCAGACTTGCGGCTGGTTGCGAAGGAACCTTCACCAACAAAAGATCTGCCGTATCCCCGGCTCCTCGCGTCAGCACAGGGTTCACCGTATCTGTTGTGAACAGCAGTTTGTTGCCATGGTAGATTGAGCCTCGGACGGCATATGTCCGGCCATCTTGAATCAGCGCGTCATCATAGGTCAGCTGGTAGTCGGCAGGGACACTGGTCAACGCATAGCGCTGAGACGCAAGCGTCACTGCAGGCGCATCAGCCAGAGAAATATCCTGCAGTTCGACGTAAAGAGTCGCGTCCGGAAGCACTGCGATCCGCTCGCGATATGTGGCGGTCCCGGTAACGGTGCCCGCATGGCTTTGACTTCCCAGAATGGTCAGCGCAACTGCGCCAACGACGATGGCCTGGCCGAGCTTCGGAAAAGGCATGTTCCAATCCTTTCACATTCCTATTTGATAAAAAGATCGTGACTTGATCAGCGTTTACAAGCCCCCGGCATTTTATTCGGCAATTACGTGCCGTCGCTACAGCGGCCAGATCAGCGGAATCAGTAGCGACGCCAGAAGCCCCACGGTCAGGTTCAACGGCACACCCACCTTCAGAAAATCGGTGAACCGATACCCGCCGGGGCCGTAAACCATCATGTTGGTCTGATACCCGATTGGCGTCGCAAACGAGGCCGAGGCCGCGACCATAACCGCCACCACGAGCGGGCGCGCATCAATGCCCACCGCCTGCGCCAGACCGATAGCAATCGGCGTCACGACCACGGCCACCGCGTTATTTGACACAAGCTCGGTCAACACCGAGGTCAGCAGGTACACGGCCCAAATGATCAGGAAGGGCGGTAGAGAGCTTAAGCCGGGCGCAACCGCTTCGACAATCAGGGACACCGCACCAGATTTATCCAGCGCTGCGCCAATCGCCAGCATCGAGAAAATCAGCGCCAGCAGACGGCCTTCGACAAAGGAAAACGCCTCATCCGCGTCGATGCAGCGCGTCAGCAACACCGCCGCAACCGCGATGATCGACAACAGCAGGATCGGAGCAACGCCAAGCGCCGCCAGCACGACGATGCCAACAAGTGACCCGATCGCAATTGGCGCGTGACTGCGACGGAAAGCCCGAGCCGAAGGCTGCGACACGTCTACCATATCCATATCTGCGGCCAGTTTCTGAACATCCTCAGGCGAGCCTTCCAACAGCAGCGTATCCCCCACGCGCACAACCAGATCATCCAACTGCCGTCCGATATTCTGGTTCCGGCGATGCACAGCCAGCACATACACACCATAGCGCCGACGCAGACGCATCGCGCCCAGAGTTCTGCCCACCATTCGGCAACCGGGGGTGATCAAAACTTCGACCGTCTTGGTTTCGACCGCCGAAACCTGATCGACGCGCTTCAATTCCTTGTTGCTCTGAAGGCTCAGCAACTCGGTCATCTCGGTGCGCAAAACCACGCGGTCACCCAGCTTAAGCTCAACGCCCTTGAGGTTGCGACGCAGCGATTCATCGCCCCTAACCACGTCGATCAGACGCACGCCGGGACGTTTGAACAGCTGCACGCCTGTCACTTCGCGCCCGATCAGGTTGCTTTCTGGGGGAATAACTGCCTCGGTAAAGAACTTCATCTTCGAGCGGTCGCTTAGAAGTGAAGCCATGCTGTCGCGATCCGGTAGCAGGCGCGGCGCAATGAACCGCAGATAGACCATGCCGTAGATCACTAGTGCGATGCCCAATGGCGTGACCTCGAAGATGGTAAACGGGGCCATGCCCTGCGACCGGGCCACACCATCCACCAACAGGTTGGTCGACGTGCCGATCAGCGTCAGCGTTCCGCCCAGAATCGCGGCATAGCTGAGCGGGATCAGCAGCTTTGAGGCCGGCACGTTCAGCGTCCGCGCAATCTGCACAAAGACCGGGATCATCACCACGACCACGGGCGTATTCGACACCACGGCCGAAGCCAAAACGACAAAAGCCATCAGAAGACCGATGGCAAAGCGCGGGTTCACCTGCGCCTGCTTTTGCGCGGTGGAGGTAAACGCATCCAGCGCGCCGGTACGCACAAGCGCCCCCATGATGATGAACATCGCCGCAATGGTCCACGGCGCGGGGTTGGACAGCACGGCCAGCGCGCTTTGGTAAGGCAAGATACCGGTCAGCAGCATGACGGCCACGCCGCCAATAGCCACCACTTCAGTTGGGTAGATCTCGCGCAAGAACATGATGAACATGCCCGCGACAACCATCAGCGCCAGTATCGCGCTGCCCGTCTCTGTCAGTTGGATGAATTGCATTCCTGGTGTGTCCGACCTCTGGCCCGGCGGTCAGTTTCACGCATTGCGCGAGACAGAGCAAGCCTTACTGCGGCCCCGCCTGCTGCAATCGCCCGCCAACACGCACCATATGCACAGATTTTGCCTGCCCGTCGCGATCATCGGTCTCGACAAACACGCCGCTTAAGGTGGCCTCACCATTGGCGGGGGTGAACCGCGCCTTGGGCATCCCGGTGATAAAGCGGCGCATCGGCTCGACCTTATCCATACCTATGACCGAGTCGTAGTCGCCGCACATCCCCGCATCGGTCAGATAGGCCGTCCCGCCGGGCAGAATCTGCGCGTCACCTGTAGGCACATGTGTGTGCGTGCCGACCACAAGGCTGGCGCGCTTGTCGCAATAGTGACCCATCGCCATCTTTTCCGACGTCGCCTCGCAATGCATATCGACAATGATCGCATTCGCCTGCCCGCCACGCGGGTGGGACTTCAGGATCGGCTCAACACCCGAGAACGGATCGTCAAAGGGCCGCTTCATAAAGACCTGCCCCAGCACCTGCACCACCAGCACCTTGCGACCCCCCGGCGCGTTGAACAAACGATGCCCCCGCCCGGGCGCGCCTTTGGCGAAGTTCAAGGGGCGCACGACGCGCGGCTCTTTCTCGATGAATTGCAGCATATCTTTCTGGTCGAACGCATGATCGCCCAGCGTCAGGCAATCGGCCCCCGCATCCAGCAGCAGCTTGGCGTGATCGCCGGTCAGCCCCATCCCGTTCGACGCGTTCTCGCCATTGACCACAACAAAATCCAGCCGCCATTCATCGCGCAGACGTGGCAAATGTTGTTGAATGGCCGTGCGTCCTGCACGGCCCATAACGTCACCCAGAAACAATATTCTCATACGAACCGTCCTAAGTGTGGCCTCGGCCAAGCACAAGTGGTTAAACTGCCGCCATAACGCAGTGAAACATATTGCATCAGGAGACATTCATGACCCGCTACATCCTCTCGGCCGCTTTACTGACCCCGTTGGCCGCCTGTGACCCCACCCCCGGGCCTGAGGTCGGACTGGCCAATCCTGCGGCTACGTTCTGCGTCGAAAAAGGCGGCACATATGATATCGTGGACGGCGCCGAGGGACAGACCGGAACCTGCACCCTGCCCGACGGGTCAAAACAAGACGCGTGGGAGTTCTTCCGCGCAGAAAACATGGGCTAACTTAAAACGTCAGAACCCGGCTTTCGGTGATCACCATATCCAGCGGTTGATCTGTCGGTTCCAGCGGCAGCCCTTCCGCTTCTTGAGCATCAAAGGCGAACCCGATGGCCAGCGTCGGGCGTTGGGCCCGCAGCCCTTCCAGCGTGCGGTCATAAAACCCGCCCCCATAGCCCAGACGCCCGCCTTGTGCATCAAACGCCACCAGCGGCACGATCAGTATCTCGGGGTCGAAATAGTCGTCGACCTCGGGCACTTTGGCGCCGAACGGGCCGTCTTTCAGTGCGCCCTCGGGCGTCCAGCGGGAAAACTTCAGCGGCTGCGCGGCGGCTTGAATGACCGGCACCCCGACCGGGCCATAGGCCGAAGCCTCGGCCATAGCGGGCAGTGGATCAATTTCGGTGCGGATTGGCATATAGCCCGAGATCGGTACGCCCCGGTACCCAGCCAGCACTTCGGATAAACGTCCGGCCGCACCGGGAAGCCGCGCGTCAAATGCGGCCTTGCGGCGCGCAAAAGCCGCCTTACGCGCGGCGGCTTTGATTTCGGTCAGATCGGTCACAGTAGCACCACGCTGGCAAGCCCCAGAAAGATGAAGAACCCCATGACATCCGTGGTGGTGGTCACAAAAGTCCCCGACGCCAGCGCAGGGTCAACGCCCAGACGGTCCAGCACCACCGGTACTACCGTACCTGCAAAGCCCGCGATGACCATGTTCACGACCAAGGCCGACCCGATCACGACACCCAGCATCGGAGAATCGAACCACATCATCCCCACTGTGCCCAGCACGACGGCAAAACACAGCCCGTTCAGCATCCCCACCAGCAATTCCCGCCGGATCACCCGCATCACGTTTGCCGCCGTCAAGTCGCGCGTGGCCAGCGCCCGCACGGCCACGGTCAGCGACTGCGTGCCCGCATTGCCGCCCATTGAGGCCACAATCGGCATCAGAATGGCCAGCGCCACCAGTTGATCAATCGCCGCCTCGAACTGCGAAATCACCAACGAGGCACAAATAGCCGTACACAGGTTCACGGCCAGCCACGGCAGACGCCGCTTGCTGGTCGCCGCCACACTGTCCGAGATCGAGCTTTCGTCACTGACCCCAGCCAGACGCAGGATATCTTCCTCGTGTTCTTCATCCAGCACGACCATGGCGTCGTCGATGGTGATCACGCCGACCAACCGCCCATCTCCATCCACCACTGGGGCTGAGATCAGGTGGTATTGGTTGAACGCATAAGCCACGTCTTCCTCGTCCTGATCTACGGGGATCGTGTGAAACTCTTCTTCGGCGATGTCATGCAGGGGAACATCGCGACGTGTCGCCATCAGCTTGCCCAAAGTCACCTGCGCCACAGGCTTAAGGCGCGGGTCGACCAGCACCACGTGATAGAACTGCTCGGGCAGATCATCGTTAGCGCGCATGAAGTCGATGGCCTGCCCTACCGACCAATGCTCGGGGGCCATGACCACCTCGCGCTGCATGAGGCGACCGGCCGAGTTCTCGGGGTAGGACAGCGCCTGCTCGGCAGCGACACGTTCGGAATCCTCCAGTACGTCAAGGATGGCTTCCTGCTGCGGTTCTTCGAGGTCTTCCAGCAGGTCGACAACATCATCGCTTTCCATGTCGCGCACAGCGTCGGCCAGAACGTCCGGGCGCAGGACGCCGATCACCTCTTCGCGGATCGCCTCATCCAGTTCCGACAGGATGTCGCCGTCGAATTCCTTGTCATATAGCCGGATCAGGCGGGCACGGTCGTAAGGGTTGATCTGTTCCAGCAGGTCGGCGATGTCGGCGGCGTGCAGCGGCTCCATCAGCTCGACCAGCTTGTCGCGGTCATCTACATCAACCGCGTAGAGAATGGCCGCCACGGTCCGCCGGTCCAGCGCATAGACGTCCTCGTCGCTGGTTGTCTCGGTTACGGGTTCATCAAAGCCTGTGGTCATGTCTGCCCCCGTGTTCTGGTCATTGGCCTCTAATTAGAAGAAGCAGCTACCGGAAAACAATGACAATGCGGCGATTTACCGACAAGTTTCGCCGCCCTATGGTGTTTCCACACCCCATACAGGCGGAGATGACAAAAAATGGCGCAAAAAACGCTGCTGAAAGGCCGTGTGCTGAGCTTTGAGGGCTCGCCCTTTGACGGCAACCCCACTGATGCGGTGAAAATCAGTGAGGCGGTTCTGATCGACGGCGACCGCATTGCTGGCGTAGGGGAGGCCACTCGCCTGCGCGCAGATCACCCTGAGGCGGCGGTCGTCGATCACGGACAGCACGTGATCATGGCGGGGTTCGTGGATGCGCATGTGCATTACCCGCAGACAGCGATGATCGCCAGCTGGGGCAAACGCCTGATCGACTGGCTGAACACCTATACCTTCCCCGAAGAGATGAAGTTCGGCGACCCGACCTATGCCGCCGAGATTGCCAACCGCTATTTGGACCTGACGGCGGCACACGGCACAACGACCATGTGCAGCTTTTGCACCATTCATCCCGAAAGTGTGGACGCGTTTTTCACCGCAGCCCAGGCCCGCAATCAGCGGGTGGTCGCGGGGAAAACCTGTATGGATCGCAACGCGCCCGACGGGCTGCGGGACACGGCGCAGACCGCCTATGACCAGTCGCAAGCGCTGTTGGAGAAATGGCACGGCATCGACAGGTTGTCCTATGCCATCACGCCACGCTTTTCACCCACCTCGACCCCTGAACAGCTTGAGGCCATGGGCGCGCTTTGGGCCGAGCATCCTCATTGCCTGATGCAGACCCATCTGAGCGAGCAGACCGATGAGATCGCATGGGTCCGCGAGCTGTTCCCCGAGGCGCGGGATTATCTGGATACCTACGAGAAATTCGGCCTGCTGGGATCGCATGGCGTCTACGGCCATGTCATCCATTTGGAGGCGCGCGAACGGGATCGTCTGCGCGAGGTGGACGCGGCGCTGATCCATTGCCCGACCTCGAATACGTTCATTGGCTCGGGCCTGTTCGACATGACCGGGTTGATGCGCGACGGGCACCGGGTCGGGTTGGCCACGGATACGGGCGGCGGGTCGAGCTTTTCGATGCTGCACACGATGGCCTCGGCCTATGAGATCGGCCAGCTGCGCGGTGCGCCTCTGCACGCGGCGCAGCTGTTGTGGTTGGGCACCGTGGGATCGGCGCGGTCGCTGCGGCTGGACGACCGGATCGGAAACGTTGAGCCGGGTATGGAAGCGGATCTGGTTGTGCTTGATCTGGCCTCAACCCCTGCTATCGCCCAGCGCGAAGCTTGTGCGGACGATATATGGGAGGCGATCTTTCCCACCATCATGATGGGTGACGACCGCGCCATAGCAGAGGTCTGGGTCGGGGGGCGGGCTGTTTCAGTTTGATGGGCTTGCGGCCCATGCCTCCGGCGGGGATATTTTTGGTCAGATGAAAAGCGGATCCGCACCTAGCCCGCCAACGCGCGGGCGAGGCGGTTTTGGGTTTCGATGATTTTGGGCAGGTCCAGCGTTGTGATCTGCCCATCGCGCACGATTTGGCGGCCTTCGACGAACAGGTGTTTGACCTTCATCGGACCGGACAACAACAGCGCGGCCTTGTCCCAGCTGCCTGCGCTTTCGATGCCACGCGTGTCCCAGATCGCAATGTCGGCGCGTTTTCCGGGCTCTAGCCGGCCACAATCAGGGCGGTTCAGCACATCCGCACCGCCGCGCGTGGCGATTTCCAGTGCCTCGCGGGAAGACATCGCATCGGCTCCGTTTGCGACCCGTTGCAGCAGCATGGTTTGCCGGGCTTCAAGGATCAGGCTGCCATTGTCATTGCTGGCCGAGCCGTCCGCGCCCAGACCCACCGGAACGCCGCGATCCCGCATCGCCCGGACCGGGGCGATCCCAGACCCCAGACGGCAATTCGAACAGGGACAATGGGAGACGCCGGTTTGCGTGCGGGCGAACAGGTCAATCTCGGCCCCGTCCAGCTTAACGCAATGGGCGTGCCAGACGTCCGAACCCGTCCAGCCCAGATCCTCGGCATATTGCCCCGGACGGCAGCCGAATTGGGCCTGAGAATAGGCGATATCCTCGTCATTCTCGGCCAGATGGGTGTGCAGCATCACGCCCTTGTCCCGCGCCAGAACAGCTGTATCCCGCATCAAGTCGCAGCTGACCGAGAACGGCGAACAGGGGGCCAGCCCGACGCGGCACATTGCGCCTTCGGACGGATCATGGAAGGCGTCCACCACGCGGATCATGTCGTCTAGGATTGCCTGTTCCTTTTCAACCAAAGCGTCCGGTGGCAAGCCCCCGTCGCTTTCGCCAATGCTCATCGCGCCTCGGGTCGGGTGAAAACGCAGGCCAATCTCGGCCGCCGCGGCTATGGTATCGTCCAATCTTGCGCCGTTGGGGTAAAGATACAGGTGATCCGAACTCAGGGTGCAGCCCGACAAAGCAAGCTCGGCCAGCCCGATCTGAGCCGAGACAAACATCTCTTCCGGCCCAAATCGTGACCAGATCGGGTAGAGCGTCTGCAACCACCCAAACAGCAATGCATTCTGTCCATTGGGAACCGCCCGCGTGAGCGTCTGATAGAGGTGGTGGTGCGTATTAACCAGACCCGGCGTGACGACGCATCCGGCTGCATCGTGCACGTCCCCCAGCGCTGTCAGCCCATGGCCAATCGCTGCAATCTGACCGCCCCGGACCAAGATATCCGCACCCGCCAGTTCACGGCGCGCGTCATCCATGGTCAGGATTGAATCTGCGTTTTTGATAAGGAATTCTGTCACTTCGCCCTCCTTGCACATGCCCGTTTCATGCATGGAGTGCGATGGCTGGCGGAAAACGGGCTCAAGAACCAGCGGGATGAACGCTACCTGACCATCGCCCCCGCATCAACCTGTTTCAAACGTCGTGCAGAATGGCCAGCGCCTTGGCATGCAGGTCAGCATTCGCCGCAGCAAGCACGCGTCCACCCTGATGTGCCGGGCCACCTTGCCAATCAGTTACGATACCGCCTGCAGCCTCGATCACTGCGATGGGTGCCTGAATATCATAGGCATTCAAGCCGCATTCAATCACCAGATCGACCTGCCCCGCTGCCAACAACGCGTAGGCATAACAATCCATGCCGTAACGTGTCAGGCGTACGTGCTGCGCTACGGATTCAAATCCTGCGCGTTCTTCCGAAGTTCCCACCTCGGGGAACGTGGTAAACAAAACGGCTTGATCCAGCGTTTCTGTCGCGCGCGTCTTCAAAGGTAGCGTACCAGTCGGACCTGAGACCTCGGCAGTATCCGCCGACCCTATGAAACGCTCGCCAATATAGGGCTGATCAATCACCCCCATGACGGGTCCGTCCTGAGTGCTGAGGGCAATCAGAACCCCCCAAGTCGGAGTACCACTGATGAAGCCTCGGGTTCCGTCGATCGGATCCAACACCCAGGTTCGACCGCTGAGACCCTCGACCTGCCCATATTCTTCGCCAAAAATGCCATCGTCTGGACGGTGACGCGCCAGAACCGCCCGCATGGCTTGTTCCGCCGCCCGATCCGCGACAGTGACCGGGTCAAACCCGTCAGTCAGCTTGTTCGAGGTTTCCAGATCCGGTTTCCGGAAAAAAGGAAGAATGACCTCGCGCGCGGCGTCGGCCATTTCCTGTGCTACTTCTATGTCACTGAGCGAGATCTGTTGCATGCGACACCCGTGAGGATCACCGGCATCAGAGTCAACCCGCTAATTCAAGCAACGTCGCTGAGAACCCGAGCCAGTTCGAAAAGACGGCGGCGCTGGTTTTCAGGAATCGCATAATACGAGCGGACCAGATCCAGTGCTTCCTTGTCCCCCATCAGATCCGCAGGAACCGATTTCTTGCCAGCGGTTTCTTTTTCAGCCTCTTCCAGACCTTCAAAGAAAAAGCTGACCGGAACATCTAGTGCCTCGGCAATGTCCCACAGGCGGGATGCGCTGATTCGGTTAGCCCCTGTTTCATACTTCTGGATTTGCTGAAACTTGATACCAACCTGCTGCGCCAGCTGCTGTTGAGTCATCCCAATCAGCCAACGGCGATGCCGTACGCGCTTGCCCACATGGACATCGACGTGATGGGTCATCGGTATTCTCCTCTACTACACACAACTCCCAGGGACGCACGGCGTACACCACCACCGCATCACTAGCGAGTCGCGCTTAACCACTCCCTAATTTGGAACATGCCCCCAAATCAGCACCATAGCGCAATATTGCGCCTTTTGGTGATTTTTTCAAGCGGGTTGAATCGAGATTACCCAACAATGGTTTACGGTTGTGCAATCGCAATAGACATAAACGCATACACGCATTGCAATATTATGTAATTCCTGCGCTGCCTTAGGTTGTCTCGCCCGGTAATGAATTGACAACGGCAGGACAAACCGAATCTATGCCGCAAACACGGAGCGAGTTGATGCAGGCTTTTAGAATCGAAACCACCGGGGCCGAACCCCGGCTGTGCAATCTGGATATACCCGAGCCCGGTCCAGGACAGATTCGCGTTGCCATCAAAGCCTGTGGCCTGAATTTTGCCGATCTGTTGATGCAAAAGGGTACGTATCAGGACACGCCTCCGGCCCCATTCACCCAGGGCATGGAAATCGCTGGGATTGTCGACAGCTGCGGGCCTGACGTCACGCACCTTAATCCGGGCGATCGCATCGCCATCTATTCAGGCCAAGGTGGGCTAGCCGAGTATGGTGTATTCGAGGCTGCGCGGGCGATCCCGATGCCAGACAGCATGAGCTTTGAAAACGCCGCCGCGATCCAGATTGCCTACGGAACAGGGCATATGGCTTTGGATCACAGAGCGCAGCTACAACCGGGCGAAACACTTTTAGTCACCGGCGCCGCCGGAGGCGTTGGCTTAACTGCGGTTGAAATCGGCAAACTTATGGGGGCTACCGTCATCGCGCAAGCACGTGGCTCTGAAAAGTTGGAGGTGGCCCGCAAGGCGGGAGCTGATCACTTGATTGATAGCTCTGAAGACCTTCGCATGCGGGTCAAGGAACTGGGCGGCGCTGATGTCGTCTATGATGCAATCGGCGGCGATGTGTTCAAAGCCGCATTTCGCGCCACAAACCCCGAAGGAAGATTAGTGCCAATCGGCTTCGCCGGCGGCGAAGTCCCGCAAATCCCAGCGAATCATCTGCTGGTCAAAAACCTGACCGTCATAGGTTTTTATATCGGTGGGTATCTGAACTTCCGCCCGGAAATCGTGCAAAAGAGCTTTCAAACCCTGTTCCAGTGGCATACCGAAGGGCGCATAAAACCTCATATCAGTCATATGTTTCCGCTGACCGAAGCAGCCAGAGGTTTGCAGATGCTACGGGATCGGACCGCGACCGGAAAGGTCGTGATCACTATCTGACCACCCTACCCCGCGACCGCCTTCAAGGGCGTGCCGACCAACATGCGGAAATTTTGACGGACCAAAGCAGCCAAGGCCTCGACCACATCACCTCGGCCCGCCTCTCCACCGTATAGGTTGATCATCTGCACAGGCAGATCGGGCAAAGCACCGCCGGAGTCGATAAGCTCGAGATGTGCGGCCTCGGTCCCTTCCAGCATCGCGCTTACAGCCAAGTCGGCACTGACCGTTGCCTCGATTGTACGATCATCTTCGGCGTCGACGGTCAGTTCCCAGGGAATGTCCTGTGCGTCAAGGGCGCTGATCACCTTGGGTCGGAAAAGGCACCGGCGCCCCTCGGCCAAGGGCAATGGACGCTTACGCCAAGCAGACCCATTCGGCGCACCGACCCAGCGCAAAGGCAATTCTGCGATCGATTCAGCACCATCGGCCGCCCCGCCCTCGGTTGTCAGGATCAAATCACATTCGCCTTTCTTGAACATATCCTTGAGCTGCAATGAGAAAGACGACACCAGTTGGATGCGCACCCGAGGGAAATCTGCATTGAACTGCTTCAAAACACGCGGAATGGCCGGGTATACGATGTCATGCGGTACACCAAGCACGACTTCTCCCTCATAGGCTTGGTCCGTCAGCTTCGAGATCACCTCATCATTCAAAGCGACCATACGCCGTGCGTACGCCAACAGCTGTTCGCCCGAGGGTGTCAGCGCAATGGTCCGACCGCTGCGGTCCAACAGATCCAGACCCAAAAGCTCTTCCAAACGCTTCAGCTGCATTGAGACGGCAGATTGCGTCAGATGCAGGAACCCGGCGGCGCGGGTTACTCCGCCTTGGTCGGCTACAGCCACGAAGGATCGCAGCGTCGTAATATCGAGATTTCGCATCTTCACGATTCCTTATGGATCAGATCAAAAACATTCATTTTTAAAATGTGTCATACCACGCCATATAAATCAAGGAAGTTGATGAGACAGGCGATATTCATCGCAAATAGAGGAAAGGACATAAATTATGACCCAAGTTGCACTCCACCAGCCCTGTCCACCGCGCCGCCGGTTTGGCTTGAAAACCTTGCTGGACGCCGTGTCTTTGTATCGCCAGCGCTGCACCCTGGCTCGGCTGGATGCCCGCGCGTTGGAAGACATCGGAATCACCCGCGAACAGGCCGAGGCAGAGGCCTCGCGTAAAATCTGGGATGCGCCGGAATTCTGGCAAAGATGATTTTTAAATTGATCTTTTTTCCTGGAATGGCGATCCGCGTCAGCAGGTCGCCATTTTTGTTGTCAGTTTTAACCGGAATCCTGCGCTAAACCCTTGAAAGCTTGCTCGCAGTTGCCGATATTTGCGGGGAACGCCGCCCTCTCGCGGGCGCGCAAAGAATTAACGAAGGGAGACCCTTTTATGGCACAATTTGACACGATCCGGACGGCGGCCGGCGCGCGCGCTGCCCAGATTGACGAGGGCCTGCGCGCCCACATGAATAAAGTCTACGGCACCATGTCCGTCGGCATGCTGATAACATTTGCGGCGGCTTGGGCAATTGCCGGCCTGGCAACAACAACCGACCCATCGGCGGCAGCGGCGCAACTGAGTGCTGACAAATACCTGACATCGCTAGGTGCTGCCCTGTTTTCATCGCCGCTGAGATGGGTGATCATGTTCGCGCCGCTGGCCTTTGTTTTTGGCTTTAGCGCTGGGATCAACCGTATGTCGGCAGCAGCTGCGCAGACGGTATTCTATCTGTTCGCAGCCGTTATGGGCGTTTCGATCAGCTGGATCTTCTTGGTCTTTACCGGCGAGTCGATCATTCAGGTCTTCCTTATCACTGCCATCGCCTTTGCGGGACTGTCGCTGTATGGCTACACGACCAAGAAAGATCTGTCGGCGATGGGCACGTTCCTGATCATGGGCGTGATTGGTCTGATCGTAGCATCAATCGTGAACATCTTCATCGCATCCTCGGCCATGGCCTTTGCAATCTCGGTCATCGGTGTGCTGATCTTCGCTGGACTGACCGCATACGACACGCAGAACATCAAGACCACTTACCTGCAAATGGCCCATTCGGGTGATCAGGAATGGTTGGGTAAAGCAGCGATCATGGGCGCACTGAGCCTGTATCTCGACTTTATCAACATGTTTATGTTCCTGCTGCAGTTGTTCGGCAACCGCGAGTAAAACGGTCTTCAGACCACGCAATTCAGGGCGAGCCAATGGCTCGCCCTTTTTTTTCGCGGGCTATTTAGTACACCAAAAAAGGCCCCCACTATCCGGTGAGGGCCTTTTGTCTTAGACGGCTTAAAGAAAAGATCAGCTGCAGTTCAGAGGAACAGCAAAGCCCGAGCTGCGCTGCGACGACCCTTTGCGGAACACATTACCCGCAGGCAAACAACCAGTGAACTGTTCGGCGTTACGACCGAAAGCTGCGCCGATTTCGTTGTCGATACGGGTCGAGTTATTCGCGGTGCGTAAGACACCATACAGCGTTCCGTTTACGCTGACTGTGCTAAGGAACAGGTTTGTGTCTGAACCGGTCAGCACGACTGAATTGGCGTCACTGCGGCCGCCATTGTCAATCGCGATCCGCGCGATTTTCTGCGGGTCGGTTTCGCTTGTCGTCACGGGCACCGCCGGCAAGACGGCGAGTTCTGCGGGTACGTTCGTTGCCTCAGGCAGGAAGGCGACCGCACCCGGAACATCCGCAATTGTCCGGGGCTCACCATCAATGCCGGTAAAGCCGACACCTGAGCGGTTGTAAGGGTCTTCACAGGCCGCAAGGGCCAGAACGGTAGCTGTGGATAACAAGATTTTTTTCATGACGGCCAACATTTTGGAACGATTAGCTGAAGCGTATGAGAAAGGCGTTCCAAAAAGCAACCCGCAGCCGTAGCGAATAGCTTTACGGCTGATGCGCCGTTGCAACGGCACAGATGCAGCACAAGGTCGTCCGAGATCCACCATCCAACCAGTTTCAAACGAAAAAAGGCCCCGTAAACACGAGGCCTTCTAAGCTGTCCAAGAGGGACGGCAGATTACTTAATCTTGCCTTCCTTGTACTCGACATGTTTCCGAGCGACCGGATCGTATTTACGAATGGTCATTTTCTCGGTCATGGTACGCGCGTTTTTCTTGGTCACGTAGAAGTGGCCCGTGCCCGCGGTCGAGTTCAGACGGATCTTGATTGTCGTCGGCTTCGCCATGGTTATCTCCTGCGTCCGAAAAGGCAGGGGCCTTTCGGTTGAATTCCTATGAGCGTGCGCTTTTACCCGGTCGCACAGCCGAGTCAACCTGAATCGGTGTCTTTTCCGCACAATTCCATCTGACGCGCGACAGCCGAACCGTGTCGATTTGGTGGGATCGCGGTTCCGTGATACAGTTCTGCGGTCGGAGCAGGCCAAAAGGCTGCATTCCGGCGGGATGCACGAGGCATCGGATCACAGGCAAAACCCTGGGGCAGCGCGGTTTTATCATGCCGTACACTTGGGGGGCTATTATGACGGAATGGGAACTTCAGGCCGAGGAATTGGCCAATTGCAACTGCAACTTCGGTTGCCCGTGCCAATTCAGCGTTTTGCCGACGCATGGCAACTGCGAAGCGGTTGTTGTTTATGATATCCAAAGCGGCCACTACGGAGACACCGATCTTGCGGGAATCCGCGCGGCAGGCGTCTACTATTGGCCGGGCCCGATTCACGAAGGCAACGGCCAGATGCAATTGGTGATCGACGTCTCGGCCTCGGCCGATCAGCGGGCGGCGATGCAAGCTATCATGACTGGTCAGGACACGGATGAAATGGCGACATTCTGGTTCGTCTACAGTGCCATGGCACCAACCAAACACGAAACACTCTATGTACCGATCGAGTTGAGCTGGTCCCGCGAAGACCGCACAGGCCACGCAAAGGTTCATGGTGTCTTCGATCTTGAGGTCAATCCGATTCCACATATCGTATCGGGTCTGCCCCATCGGGCATCCATACAATTACCGAATGGTTTTGAATATCGTCAGGCCGAGGCCGCCTCGGGGAAAGCACAGACAACGGGTGGCGAGATCAGCCTGAGTTTTGACGCCACGCACGCGCATTTGGCGCATCTTAACATATCAGGCCACGGCGTTCTTGGCGCGTGAACAGGTGCGATCATGACCTCTGAGAACGAAGCGGCCTCGGCCGGAGCCATTGATCGTGTTTTACGCCATGACCGACTAATCGTGTTGCTGAGTGTCCTCGCAGTCGTCCTTGGCACTGCGTGGTACACAACAGTTGGCATTGGTATGAACATGTCCGCAGTGGACATGACCCGCATGGCCGGACCGATCGGAGAGCCAATGACAATGGCAGGTCAAACGGCGTGGTCCCTGCCCTACGCCATCCTTATTTTTCTAATGTGGTGGGTGATGATGGTCGCCATGATGACACCCAGCGCTGCTCCTACCGTTTTGCTTTATACCGCGATCAAACGCATGGGGCCTGAAAAGGCCCGGTCCGCTGTCCTGAGCATGGTTTTTCTGAGCGGGTATCTGGTGACTTGGGCGGCCTTCAGCGCATTGGCAACAGGAGCGCAATGGGGGTTGGAACAAGCCGGGTTATCCGACGGGCCGATGATGACGATCCGATCCCGAACCTTTGCCGGGATTATTCTGTTGGCGGCCGGGCTCTATCAACTGTCCAGCCTGAAAACTGCATGCCTGCGTCATTGCCGCAACCCTGCGCATTTTTTGGCCGACCACAGCAGACCGGGTGCAGTTGGCGCCTTTCGTACCGGCGCACTGCATGGGGCGTATTGCCTTGGGTGCTGCTGGGCGCTGATGCTGCTGCTGTTTGTTGGCGGCGTTATGAACCTTTATTGGATTGTCGGGATCGCCGTGTATGTCGCGCTGGAAAAACTTATCCCACATGCAAGATGGCTTGTTCCCCTGACCGGCATTGCCTTGATCGTATTCGGTGCTTGGTTGATCGCAGGGCTTTCGATTCCGGTGACGTGATCAAAATACTCGGCTTTCGGGGCCGGCCAACTTAAGGGTCCCCTTCATTTTTTCAGGAGGTAGACATGCCAATTTTCATTACATACGCCACTTATTCGCAGAACGGTGTCCGTGGGATGCTTAAGAAGCCGGCGGATCGGACGGGACCGGTGAAAGCTCTTTTAAAGAAAGTCGGAGGCAAGTTATTGGCTTTTTATGTGACAACTGGCGAAAACGACGTGGTTGTTATCAGCGAGGCACCGGACGGAACTGATGCGGTCGCCGTCGGCATGGCCGTCGCAGCCTCGGGCGCAGTTTCCAAGGTCGAGACTGTTCGCGCATGGAAGGCCAAGGATTTTGTCGCGATTCAGAAAAAAGCTGCCAAACTTGCCGGAGCCTATTCGCCCCCGGGCAAGTGAGCAGGGAATATGCGCGGAGGGCCTGTAAGCCGGATCTTGTTCCGGGGTTACCCCCTTCGATGACCATTCCTCTAGGCCGTGCATTGCTGCGCGGCTCAAGCTGCCAACCCGGTCCCTCTGGGCCAAGACAGGCTTAGCGGCGGTATCGGCGGGCGCCGACCGGCCCGCGCGGGGACCCTATTTGGCATTGCTCCCGGTGGGGCTTGCCGTGCCACCGCTGTTGCCAGCGGCGCGGTGGGCTCTTACCCCACCGTTTCACCCTTACCACACGCGTGTGGCGGTCTGATTTCTGTGGCGCTTTCCGTCGGGTTGCCCCGCCCGGGCGTTACCCGGCACCGTTGTCTTGTGGAGTCCGGACTTTCCTCTCGGGCCTTGCGACCCCAGCAGCCATCCGGCCCTCCGCGCATGGGCTGGGTAGGCTTTGGACCAGGCGGCGTCAAGGGTGGATTGGTTGGTAGAAGGGGCCAGCCCCTTCTTGGCCTACGGCCAATTCAACCCCGAGGTATTTTTGGCCAGATGAAGGACAGATCAGGTTCTAGGGGATAAGCGCGGCAAAATCGGCAGGGTGCAAAGGGCCTGTTGCACTTGGACGGTGACGCAGGCGCACAGTTGCCAGCAGCGTATCGTCGTCGGTTTGGGCAGTATAGCCTGCGGCGCGGGCAGCAGCGCGGAACGCCTCTTGTGTGAGGTTTTGCGGGCAATCGCCTGCGCCCGATTGGGCGGCAAGGGCTTGGTGTTCCAGCCGAGACCAAGGAAAGCGCGGGCCGGGGTCGATCTTGCGACCCGGAGCCATGTCGGAATGACCGAGCACGCCGGATGGCGGGATTTTCCAGCGCGACAAAATTGCGAGCAGAAGGGTTTCGAGTGTCGCCAGTTGCGGCTCGGAAAAGGGGTGGTCGCCGCGATTGTCCAGCTCGATCCCGATCGAGCGCGAGTTGATGTCAGTTTGGCCGCGCCACTCACCTGCCCCGGCGTGCCAGGCACGGTCTTCTTCGCGCACCATCTGCCAGAGCGTGCCGCCACAACCGATCAGGTAGTGGGCGGACACCTCGTATTGCGGGTCGCAGAGGCGATCCAACGCCGCCTGGGCGCTGTTCATTGCGGTATAGTGCAGAACGACCAGCGACGGCCCCAACCCGTCTCTGCGTGAGCCGAAATTGGGGGAAGGGTGCCAGATCGGATTCAGGTCAGTTGTTGACGGCACTGCGAAACGCGCTGGGGTTCCAGCCGCAGGCATACCCGTCTCCGTCTGGGTCCAACCCCTTACGGTCGCGCTGCGGGCCACCATTGGACAGGAACTCGATCTGTGCTTGATCCGCCGACGGGAATTTTGCGCAATTTCTTTGCGCCTTGGCCTGTAGGTTGAACCCTGCCCGACTATAGAGCTGCGTACCAACCGGATTTGAAGTGCTTAACGCGTATTGCACAATGTTGGGCTGTCCATCGGTGCCCCGCTGAGGGATCGCTGTTGGGGCAACCACCTCGTAGGTTTGACGATTCTGTTCGATCCGTGCCGCATCTGACTCGATGGAACGGCGGTCAGATACAGCCCCAAAATCCTGCTCATCCGAGATGGCGTTGTTGCTCGGAAGCTCTGTCGCAACCGGAGCGGTCAAAGGTGCACCAGAGGCAGAAGTACTAGCCAATGCCGCCGCAGTAGCAGAGGCCAGGTCTGCGTTGTCTCCCGATGGGGGCAGTGCTGTACCCGGCGCGCCAAGCGCCTGCTCTGACACGTCTACTGGGCCGACCAGAGGGTTGCCCGTGTAGCCTTGGCCAGCCAATTGGGCCTCACGCTGCGCCTGATAAGACGGTGTATTGAAGTCGGTCCCCTGGATTGGGGCCACCGTGTTGCAGGCGGCCACAAACCCGATTGCGGGGATCAGAAACGTAAATCGCATCCGGCTGCTCCGTGTTGTCTTGCCTGCGCCCAGACCTACCACCATTTGCCCGGCTTGGCCACAAACCCGGCGGCGTTTTCCAGCGCGTAGGCCGTGTTGAGCAGATCACCCTCTTCCCAAGGACGTCCGATCAACTGCAGACCCAACGGCAGACCCTGTGCGTCCAGACCTGCCGGGACAGAGACACCGGGCAGGCCCGCAAGGTTCACGGTGACGGTGAAGACGTCGTTCAGATACATCTGCACCGGATCGGCTTCGGTCATCTCACCCAGCCCAAACGACGCTGACGGGGTGGCGGGCGTCAGGATTGCGTCGACACCTGCGGCAAAGACGTCTTCGAAGTCTTTCTTGATCAGGGTACGTACGCGGCGGGCGCGGTTGTAGTAGGCATCGTAGAAGCCCGCCGACAGCACATAGGTGCCGACCATCACGCGGCGCTGAACTTCGTGACCGAAGCCTTCAGCGCGAGTTTTCTCGTACATTTCGGTGATGCCATCGCCCTGCGCCAGCGTGGCGCGGCGGCCATAGCGGACGCCGTCATAGCGCGCCAGATTCGAGGACGCCTCGGCCGGGGCAATCACATAGTACGCAGGCAGCGCGTATTTGGTGTGCGGCAGCGAGATATCGACGATCTCGGCCCCCGCAGCTTTCAGCATCTCAGCGCCATCTGCCCAGAGCTTTTCGATCTCGGCCGGCATACCGTCCATACGGTATTCCTTAGGGATGCCGATTTTCTTGCCCTTGATGTCGCCGGTCAGCATCGCCTCAAAGTTCGGCACAGCCAATTCGGCGCTGGTGGAATCCTTGGGGTCATGGCCGCACATGGTTTCCAGCATGATCGCCGCATCGCGCACGTTCTTGGTCATAGGACCGGCCTGATCCAGCGAGGACGCAAAGGCCACAATGCCCCAGCGAGAGCAACGGCCGTAGGTCGGCTTGATGCCGGTGATGCCGGTAAACGCGGCGGGCTGACGGATCGAACCGCCAGTGTCGGTGCCGGTTGCGGCCAGACACAGGTCAGCCGCCACAGCAGACGCCGAGCCTCCCGACGAGCCGCCAGGTGTCAGTTGCGCGTCGTCATTGCCGCGCCGCCACGGGCTGACCGCGTTTCCGTAAACCGAGGTTTCGTTGGACGAGCCCATGGCGAATTCGTCCATGTTCAACTTGCCCAGCATAACAGCCCCGGCGTCGGCCAATTGCTGAGACACGGTGGATTCGTATTCGGGCTTGAAGCCTTCCAGAATCTTCGAGGCGGCCTGCGAAGGCACGCCTTTGGTGCAGAACAGATCCTTGATGCCGATCGGCAGACCGCACATGGCAGGCGCATCGCCTTCCTTGATCCGGGCATCCGCCGTCTTGGCGCGTTCCAGCGCGATCTCGGGCGTCTTGTGGACAAAAGCGTTCAGCGCGTCAGCGTCATCAATCGCTTTCAAGCAGGCTTCGGTCAGCTCGACCGAGGTTACGTCACCCTTGCGCAGCGCGTCGCGGGCCTCGGCCAGGCCCAGTTTGTTCAGATCGCTCATGTCTTACTCCACCACTTTGGGGACTGCGAAAAAGCCCTCGCGCGCGTCGGGGGCGTTGGCCAGAACCTTGTCCTGCTGGTTTCCGTCGGTGACCACATCCTCGCGCCGTTTCAGGCGCATCGGCTCGACCGAGACCATGGGCTCGACACCTTCAACATCTACTTCGTTCAGTTGCTCGATGAACCCAAGGATGGTGTTGAATTCGGATGCCAGCGCGGGCAGCGCGTCATCCTCGACCTTGATCCGGGCCAGTTTGGCCACCTTGGCGGCGGTGCTTTGGTCAATCGACATCGGAAAACCTCATATGCGTTAGGTGGCGTTTACCTGTCTGCCGCCCCGGTCGCAAGAGCGGCAGGGGGCGGATTTACCCGCCTTTCGCCCCGGCGACCCAAGCCGACTGCAAATGAAGCATACCCGCCATGCAAAAAATAAACCGATTAGTTCACTTTGCCTCTTGAAAAACTAAACCGAACTGTTCATTTCATACTCACGGAAACGCACAATCGGAGTAAGACGATGAAAACGTTCATGACCGCCCTTGTACTGACCTCGACCCTTCTGGCAGCGCAGGCACAGGCATTCGGGCCGACCATGGGCAGCCTGACCCGCGACCTGACCTTCCCCGAAACGGTCTCGGAACCTGTCTCTCAAGATAAAACGAAGGTCGGTAAGTGATGTGACCCCCTTCGTCCGGGTCGGGTACTCCTCTCCCCGACCCGGATTTTATACAATCGCCTGCTGCGCTTAATCTGACGACACGCTAGGATGGACACAAAGTCAGCCATTCGACGGAGCACAAGATGAACCCGCGCAAACAAGCAGTTCTGGACGCGATTGACGCGGCCAACGCACAAGACCCCAATCTGGAAGATGGCCAACCTGCCGCCCTGCTCTACGGTCAGCGCATGACCGCCGAGTTGGACCGGCTGTTTCCAAACGCCTCGGACCCACTGCAAATCGCGGCGCGCGGTCAGCATGTGGAACGTTGGAAGCTTGCGCGCAGTGAATACCCCGAAGGTCGTGCGGGCTATCTGGCATGGCGCAAAGCGCAAGCGGTTCATCACGCCGAAGTCGTCGCCGGGTTGATGGAGCTTAGTGAATATGGCGCCGGCGACATCGAAGCGGCTGAGCGAATGCTGCGCAAACAGGGCATCAAGCGCGACGACGAGGTTCAGGCGCTGGAAGATGTGATCTGTTTCGTATTCCTAAAGTGGTATTTTGCACCCTTCGCCGCAAAGCACTCTGCCGAGAAAATCCAAAGCATCGTCGAAAAGACCGCCCGTAAGATGTCTGACGAGGGTCGCACGCGGGTATTGACGGAATTTGACCTACCCAAAGAGCTTGCCGCCGCTTTCGAAAACTAACGCAGACCTATCATGTGCCTGCGATAGACCTCGATCATCCAGCCCAGCATGGTCGCATTCAGGATGTGCCACATGAAATGTGTGCCCAACGGCAGGTGGCCGCAGATCGGCTCATCCAGCGCCCGGAATGTAATTGAGGCGATCAGGATTATCGCGCCAATGGCCAGCCCTTTGGCCGTTTCCGGAACGCGCGTGCGCAACAAGAAAGCGTAGATCAGGATCAGCAACGGGACCGGCGCATAGGCCGCTGACCCGCCGAGACCGGGCACGAGTTGGAACACAGGTATGGTCGCGGCTGCATACGGGATAAACAACGCCGTAACGATGGCCGCAAAAAGCGGACGCATCTGCCAGACATCACGATTGATCGCGAAAATGTAAACCAGAATATACAGCAGGATAGGCGCGACATCCGCCAGCGCCGCCCAGACTTGTGCATGTGTGTGGAACAGATAGCTGCCCACTCCGATCGCAACCAGAATCGCCACCAGAACCACGGCCAGCGGCATCCCCTGCCCCCGAATGCGCATCCACATAATCAACGCGGCAACCAGAAAGGCCGCGTTCGTGACCGCATTTATCGGCTCGGCCCAATAGGCGGGCGACAACCGTTCGCAATACCCGTCAATTTCCTGAAACCAGTCCATGAATTTTTACATAGCCGATGCTAGGTTAAAGCCAACAGACTGATTGGGAGGTTTTTTCATGAATATCATCTGGCTGGGTCACGGCAGCTTTCGCGTCGAGACCGAAGGGCAAGTGTTGCTGATCGACCCGTGGCTGACCGGAAACCCGGTTTTGCCCGAAGACCAGCACGACGCAGCCCTTGAGGGGGCAACTCACATCCTGTTGACGCACACACATTTCGACCATGTCGCGGATGTTGTGTCACTGGCCAAGCACCTTAAGGTTCCAGTCGTCGGCCAATACGATTTGATGGGGTATTGGAGCGAATCCGAAGGGATCGAAACCGTGGGCTTCAACAAAGGTGGCACGGTAAACCTGAACGGCGTGATGGTGTCGATGGTTCCCGCGTCGCACAGCTCGACCTTCTCTACGCCCGATGGTTTGCGCACCGGTGGCAGCGAAGTTGGGTTCATGATCGCGGGTAATGGGCACATGCTATATGTGTCTGGGGATACTGACATAATGGCCGACATGGACTGGATGGGCGACTACTACAAACCCGATATCGGCATCCTGTCGGCGGGCGGGCATTTCACCATGGATATGAAGGGGGCTACATACGCTGCCAAGCGGTATTTCAATTTCAAAACCGTGATTCCATGCCACTACAAAACATTCCCGATCCTGGAACAATCCGCGCAAATGCTGATCGACAGGCTGCCCGGCGTAAATGTGATCGAGCCCGTGGTGATGCAGCCGATCAAACTATAGCGCACGAATGAGCCAAGGCATCGTTCCTTCTCCCGAATTGATCGCCGTTGTCAGACGGTGGAACGATGCCGTACGCCTCAAGGACCGCGCGACCTTGGTCAATATGCTCTCGTCTTCTGAGCATCTGCGGTATCAAGGATCAGCGGAAAACGAAGAGTGGTCGGGGCAAGTTTTCCGCCGAGGGTTTGCCGATCACACGAAAGAAATCCCCGACTTTGAGTGGGATGAACACTCGCTGGAAGCGTTTGAATGCGGCAACGCGGGCTGGGCGCATTGCACCGCGACATTGACCTTTGCCTCGAATGGAAAGTCTGCATTTCACCGGTTTACATTTGTTTTGCATCTTGAGGACGGCGTTTGGAAAGTCGTGCAGGCGCATGTGTCCAATCCCACCTCGAACATGGAAAAAATCGGGATCGAGCACACTGCGCTGAACGCCCTGATCGACGCAGCGCGTCACGAATTTCAACATGATCAGACCGAAGGCACCGCTTCGGTCATGTTTACTGACATCGCGAATTCGTCGGTGATCACCCGGCGATTGGGTGATCGCAGATGGGCAGAGGTTATTGCGGACCATTTTGCCCTGACCTCGCAGATGATCGAGGCGAATCGCGGCCGGATGATCAAATCGCTTGGAGACGGAACCATGTCGATTTTCGCCTCTCCTCAAAATGCGTTAAGGGCGGCGATCGAAATCCAGAGCCGAAACGCGGCAGCAGCGTCCGACGCCCCATTTGGGCTGCGGATCGGCATTCACACCGGAGATGTCATACAGCGGAACGAGGATTTTTTCGGATCGGTCGTCAACAAGGCAGCCCGTGTCACCGATATCAGCGGGCCAAACGAAATTCACGTCACTGACGTAACGCGCCTTTTGGTCGGGGCAGAGGATAACTTAGTATTCAGACCACCTGCGTCAGTTTCGCTGAAAGGATTCGGCGGGCAGCAAGTTGTCTATCAACTGGATTGGTCTGAGAATTGAAGTAAAGATCAAGTTATTTTTGCTCTCTTTTTTCAGCAAAAAACCGGCGCAACAGATCTTCACACTCGGCCGCAGCAATACCGTCGAACACTTCGGGCTTGTGATGCGCTTGTGGATGCGAAAACACCCGCGCGCCATGCGCCACGCCGCCCGATTTGGGATCGGCTGCACCATAATACACCCGACGTATACGCGCAGCAGACAAGGCCGCAGCACACATCGCGCAGGGCTCCAACGTGACGTACAAGTCATGCTCGGGCAGACGTTCGGACCCAGCCTCGGCGCAGGCTACGCGCAAAGCGAGTATCTCGGCATGTGCAGTCGGGTCATTCAGTTCTCGTGTTCGGTTTCCCGCTGCCGCAACCACCCGGCCACCCTGCACAATGACGGCGCCCACGGGAACCTCGCCGCGTTCGGCCGCCGCGCGCGCCTGATCTATCGCGATATTCATGTAAGACCTGAATGCCATGCCCCTGACTGCATCAGAAACCTGTCTTTCGCAAGGCGGCGGGATGCGCTATGGGCTGCGGATGACACAAACCCCTCCTCCCGGCGACCGGATCGCCAAAGTGCTTGCCCGCGCGGGCGTCGCCTCGCGCCGTGAAGCCGAACGCATGATCGAAGCTGGTCGTGTGACCGTGAATGGCAAGGCCATCACCAGCCCCGCCCTGAACGTCACCGGCAAAGACAGGATCACCGTTGACGGCAAGCCGGTGTCCGAGCCCGAACCCTCGCGCCTTTGGCTGTATCACAAGCCCCCTGGTCTGGTGACGACGACGCGGGACGAAAAGGGCCGCGCGACGATCTTCGACAACCTGCCCGAGGACATGCCCCGAGTCATGAGCGTCGGGCGGTTGGACCTAAATTCCGAAGGGTTGCTGCTGTTAACCAATGATGGCGGCATCAAGCGCAAGCTGGAGCTGCCCTCGACCGGATGGCTGCGCAAATACCGCGTGCGGGTGAATGGCCGCCCCAAGGACGAGGATTTTGCCCCCTTGCGCAAAGGTCTGGTCATTGAAGGTGAGCGGTTTTTACCCATGGACGTCTCGCTGGACCGTCAACAGGGCGCGAACGCATGGCTGACCATCGGCTTGCGCGAAGGCAAGAACCGCGAAATTCGCCGCGCGATGGAGGATATCGGTTACGCCGTGAATCGCCTGCTGCGCGTATCCTATGGGCCGTTTCAACTGGGCAGCCTGAAGCCCGGCGAGGTCGAAGAAATTCGTCGCCGCGTGATGCGCGACCAATTGGGTTTGGACGCGGCCCCGGAAACGCAAGCCAAACCCAAGGCTCGACCGCAAAGAAAACGGGCACCGATCGGCAAGAAATCTCGCAAGTGACGCGGGTTAGGCAACCTTCCCCCTAGCGTACACGCCCCTCATGCCCTAAATTTTAGGTGAGGATCGTCTTTGGGGGGCATCATGTCCGGAACCGGAGTGCAGAAACTGGCCTACGCGGCCCTGGTGGTGCTGTTGTTTGGCGTTTGCACCGGCCTTCTGGGGGGCTTGTAGACGCATGGCCAAACGCTATGGCGGAAAATATAGCCCACACGGTGAAGCCGACCCGACCGAACAGCCGTCGCGTGGTCAGTTCGACGGCGCCCGGGTAGAACCTGCAGGTGCCCGCGCCAACATTCTGTTCATCCCTCCCATACCATTGGTGTTTCTGTCGCTGAACGATGGCGCACTTGGCATGACCATTGGCCTGATTGCAGCGGCGCTGCTGACCGGTGCGGCGTTTCTTCTGCGCGAGGGTCTGCGCGCCGAAGCGGCTTATAACGCCCGTCGAACGGCGCGACGGCCCGCTATTCCGCGCAAGATCTTTGCCAGTGTTCTCACGGGGCTTGGCACGGCGTTGGCGTCTTACAGAGTGGAATTTCTAGACGCAGCAGCGGCGTCAGACGCCGGTATCATCGCGCCTGTTCTGTTTGGCCTAGCAGCCGCGGCGCTGCATTCCGTGTCTTTCGGACTGGATCCGATGAAAGACAAGGGAATGGAGGGCATCGACACCTTTCAACAGGACCGCGTGGCCCGCGTGATCGAAGATGCCGAGACCAATCTGGCCGAGATGACGGATGCAATCAAACGCGCAGGCGACCGACAGATCGAGGCCCGCGTTGAACGATTTCAGGACACTGCGCGCGAGTTATTTCGTACGGTCGAAGAGGACCCGCGCGATCTCGCGGGTGCGCGCAAATACCTGACCGTCTATCTGCAAGGTGCACGTGATGCGACCGTCAAATTCTCGGATGTCTATGCCCGCACGCGGGACGCACAAGCCCTTGCCGGTTACTCGGAATTGCTAGACGATTTGGAGCAGAATTTCGCGGCTCGAACCCGCAAGATGCTATTGGATGACCGCAGTGATCTGACGGTTGAAATTGACGTGTTGCGCGAACGGTTGCAGCGCGAAGGCGTCCGGTTGGACTGACCGGCCACTATTGCAAGAGAGGATTTCCCCATGTCCGACGAAATCAAGAATAAGGCGGTCGAAGCCGAGACGATGGTGCAGGAAGTTACTGCAGTTGCCCTTCCCGACCCCACCGCCGAGGTCATCTCGCTGGAGGATGCCGACGAGCCTGTCAGTGCCGAAATTCGCAAGCGGATGGAAGAGATCGACATGGACAACACCAACTCGATCGTCGCGTTCGGATCTTCGGCGCAAGCCGAACTGCAGGAAATAAGCCAAGCCATGTTGGCCGACGTACGCAACAAGGATGTTGGACCAGCCGGAGACAGCCTGCGCAACATCGTGACCACCATTCGCGGTTTCTCGGTCAGCGAGCTGGACGTACGGCGCGAACGAAGCTGGTGGGAAAAACTAATGGGCCGCGCGGCGCCATTTGCCGAGTTCACCGCGCAATACGAACAAGTACAGGGCCAGATAGACCGCATTACTGACGATTTGTTGGCGCATGAGCATACGCTGCTGAAAGACATCAAATCGCTGGATATGCTCTATGAAAAGACGCTGGGTTTTTACGATGAGCTGGCGCTGTATATCGCGGCGGGTGAGGAAAAGCTGACCGAACTGGACAGCCACGATATTCCCGAAAAAGAGGCCGCCGTTCAGGCCGCCCCCGAAGATGATCAGGTCATGAAAGCGCAGGAATTGCGCGACCTGCGCGCCGCGCGGGATGATTTGGAACGCCGCGTGCATGACCTGAAACTGACCCGACAGGTGACGATGCAGTCGCTGCCCTCAATCCGCTTGGTACAGGAAAACGACAAGTCGCTGGTGACCAAGATCAATTCGACATTGGTGAACACCGTACCGCTGTGGGAAACCCAACTGGCGCAGGCGGTTACTATCCAGCGCAGTGCCGAGGCTGCCTCGGCCGTGCGTGAGGCCAACGACCTGACAAATGAGTTGCTGACCTCGAACGCGGCCAATCTGAGGCAGTCGAACAAGATGATCCGCGAAGAGATGGAGCGCGGCGTGTTCGACATCGAAGCTGTAAAACAGGCCAATGCTGATCTGATCGGAACGATCAATGAAAGCCTTGCTATTGCCGATGAGGGCAAAGCCAAACGTGCGGCCGCCGAAGAAGAGCTTCAGAAGATGGAGGCCGAGCTGCGCGACACGCTGGCCGCTGCCAAGGCCCGCAAGGACGGCATCGGCGACAATTCCGGCACCGCTGTTCCGGACTGATACGGTGGCAGGACTAAGGACACTCAGATATGCGTTGGGGTGCGTTGCGCTTTGGGCCTTGGCCAGTTGCGACGAAACCCTGACCGCGTCTGCAGTGCCTGAACCCCGCCCTGCGCCGGCAACGCCCGCGCCCAACGCATATGTCGCGCCCTCGGCCGCCAGTCAGGATCTTGCGCGGTTTTACCAGCGGGTCGAGCGCGATCTGGTCACGCGCGGCCTGCTGCGCACAGATGGCGGGGGGCCAGATACGCCCTACGACGCCAGCGACCTTGAGCGCAATTTCGACGTGATTGCGTTTTACAACGAGTATCCCGACCACGCCGTCACCGCGACGACGTACAGCACCGAGGGGCAACTCAGCCGCTGGACCACCCCGGTTCGTGTCCAAATTGAGTTTGCGCCCACCGTGGAACCACAGTTGCGCGAACAGGATACCGCTCAGGTCAACGCCTACACCGAAAGGTTAGCGAGACTTACCAGCCACCCGATTTCTGTCGTCACAAGAAAACCGAATTTTCATGTCTTTTTTGCGGGCAAAGACGACAGCGCATACGTGGTGTCACGCCTCAAGGAGCTCGCGCCGGGGATCAGCCAACCGGTCATTGAACTGGTCGCAAACCCTCGGGCCAATATTGATTGCTTTGTAATTGCGTCCCCTACTAACCGGGCGCCGAACCAGTTCGTGCGGGCCGTGGTACTCATCCGAACGGAATTGCCGGACCTGCTGCGCCGCAGTTGCATCCATGAAGAAATGGCGCAGGGTCTTGGCCTGTCCAACGACAGTCCGGCCGCACGGCCTTCGATCTTTAACGACGATGACGAGTTTGCTCTGCTGACCAGCCATGACGAGAAACTGCTTTCAATGCTTTACGATCCGCGCCTGCAACCGGGCGTGACGGCACAGGATGCCCGCCCCGTGGTGCGGATACTGGCACGTGAATTGATGGGCCAGCCGCTATAGGCCCAAGGATAAGGAGGCCCCAATGGGTATTTTCGATTTTCTGACCGGAGAATTCATCGACGTCATTCACTGGGTCGACGACACCCGTGACACAATGGTCTGGCGGTTCGAGCGTGAAGGCCATGCGATCAAATACGGTGCCAAGCTGACCGTGCGCGAAGGTCAGGCCGCCGTTTTTGTGCATGAAGGGCAACTGGCGGATGTGTTCACGCCGGGCCTTTATATGCTTGAAACCAACAACATGCCGATCCTGACGACCTTGCAGCATTGGGATCACGGTTTTCAGTCTCCATTCAAATCCGAGGTCTATTTCGTCAACACGACCCGATTCAACGATCTGAAATGGGGCACCAAGAACCCGATCATGCTGCGCGATCCCGAATTTGGGCCAACCCGCATTCGGGCCTTTGGCACCTATACGGTGCGGGTGAAGGATGCCGCGAAGTTTCTGGTCGAGATCGTCGGCACCGATGGCGAATTCACCATGGATGAGATCAGCTTTCAGATCCGCAACATCATCGTGCAGGAATTCAGCCGCGTGATTGCGGGATCGGGCATTCCGGTTCTGGACATGGCGGCCAACACCGCCGATCTAGGCAAACTGATCGCGGCTGAGGTCTCGCCCGTGCTGGATGGGTACGGGTTGGAGATGCCTGAGTTTTACATCGAAAACATCTCATTGCCGCCGGCGGTCGAGGCGGCGCTGGATAAGCGCACATCGATGGGTCTGGCCGGTGATTTGGGCAAGTTCACCCAGTATTCTGCAGCCGAGGCGATGACCGCAGCCGCCAACAACCCCGGTCAGGGCGGTGGCATGGGCGCCGGTCTTGGTATGGGCATGGGAATGGCGATGGCGCAGCAGATGGCGAACATGGCAGCGGGTCAACCGAGCGGCCCGTGGGGCAGCTCCGCCCCCGCTGCCCCGCAAACAGTTGCACATGCGGCACCGCCGCCCCCGCCTCCGGTTGAGCATGTTTGGCATATCGCCGTCGACGGGCAGACCAGCGGGCCGTTTTCCAAGGCCAAGGTGGGCCGAATGGCCACTGACGGAGAGCTAACCCGTGACACCCATGTCTGGACCGCCGGTCAGGACGGCTGGAAAAAGGCGGGCGAGGTGCAGGAACTGGCACAGCTGTTCACCATCCTGCCGCCACCGCCGCCGGGGGCGTAATCGGTGGCCGACGTCAAGGCGGAGTCTCCGTATTCTCAGCGCGATCTGGGATGTGCGGTGAAACTGTCTGCGCTGTTGGGCTGGGTGGGCGTTATCGGCGTACCGTTGTTTGCCAGCCTGAGCCGTGAAGCTCTGGACGTGGACTCTGTGTTCCTTGTGTTTTGGTACGCGTTGTTTGGCCTGCCAATATCGTTTTTTATTTGCTGGCTGTTGGTCAAACCCTTTCTGCGCTTCATGATGCGCCGCCGGATCAATTATATACGTGCGGCCATTTGGGGCGCAGGGATTGCGGTAAACCTCATCGCCATTCGACTGACCTTCAGGTTCTTTAGAAGCTGGCTAATGTCGCAGGATCCTAAAAGCACATCCAGCTATGGCGACGGGACTGACACCATCTCGATCAACGGTGTCTACACCGACTATGGTTGGTGGGTATTTGCAAAGAACTCTCTGAATTTCGTCGCAATCTGCATCCTCTCGGCCTTGGTTGTTCGTTTGATAATTGGCCCCGGGAGCAGCGCCACGAACACAGAGGCCAAGCTATGACAGAAGAACACCGTTTCCCCTGTGACCAATGCGGCGCAGATTACCGTTTCAACCCGGGCGATGGCACTTTGACCTGCGACCATTGCGGCCATTCGGAACCCATCGGCGCAGGTCCGTGGGGCGGGGCCAGCCTGAAAGAGCTGGATTTCGACACCGCCATCGCCGACCGGCTGCCCGATACCGAGATCGAGGAAACGCGCGTTCTTTCTTGTCCCAATTGTGCGGCCCAGGTCGAATTCGACCCAGCCACCCATGCCGCAGAATGCCCATTCTGCGCCACGCCCGTGGTGACGGATACCGGAGTCAACCGGCACATCAAGCCGCGCGGCGTGCTGCCTTTTGCGCTGGATGAGCGGGCTGCGCATAAGGCGATGGGCGATTGGTTGGGCCGGCTGTGGTTTGCGCCTAACGGGCTCAAGGACTATGCCCGCAAGGGCCGGAAAATGCAGGGTATCTATGTGCCCTACTGGACATTTGATGCCAACACCCAGTCCAGCTACCGAGGTGAGCGCGGCACGGTCTATTACGAAACCCGCACTGTCATGCGCGATGGCAAGCGGGTGCAACAGCAGGTTCCCAAAGTGCGATGGTCGCCCAAATCCGGGCGGGTGGCGCGTTTCTTTGACGATGTGCTGGTGCTGGCCTCTCGGTCCTTGCCCAAAACCTATACCGACGCGTTGGAGCCTTGGGATCTGCCTGCGCTGGAACCCTATCAGCCCGAATATCTGGCCGGGTTCCGGGCCGAGGCGTACTCGGTCGAGCTGAAGGAAGGTTATTCCGAGGCGCGCGGCCATATGGCCCGCGTGATCGAGCGGGACGTGCGCTTTGATATTGGCGGCGACCGTCAGCGCATACACGCGATTGATACCGATGTGCGGAATGTCACCTTCAAACACATCCTGTTGCCCGTCTGGATGGCGGCCTACAAGTATCGCGGCCAGACCTATCGGTTCGTGGTGAATGGCCGCACGGGACGGGTACAGGGCGAACGCCCATGGTCTGCTATCAAGATCACCATCGCCGTTGCGCTTGGTTTGCTGGTTGCCGCGGGGGTTGGCTATCTGATCGCGACCGGTCAGCAATAGACAGACACACTACCCGCCGGATAACTGCTTGAACATCCTTTGGTCAGACGCCATCCTGCGCGTCGTCAACGCCGAGGGGAGAGGCCAGTGTGACGCTATCCGAATTGAACAAATTGCTGGACGAGCGCCATTCCTGTCGCGCTTTTCGCCCTGATCCGATTCCAAAAGACCAGATCGAGCAAATACTGACAAGCGCGGCACGTGTGCCAAGTTGGTGCAACGCACAGCCATGGGATGTTATCGTTACCAGCGGTGCCCAAACCGATACCTTCCGAAAAGCGCTACAAGAAGAGGCGACCACTGGCGCGCCTGCGCCTGATCTGCCCTTTCCGACGTCATATTCTGGCGTTTACAAGGACCGTCGCCGCGAATGTGGATGGGCTTTATACGAAGCGGTGGGTGTTGAACGCGGAGACCGATCCGCCTCCGCAAAACAGATGATGCAGAACTTTACCCTTTTCGGTGCGCCTCATTGCGCGATTGTGTCCAGCCCAGCCGAGCTGGGCCCATATGGTGCAATGGATTGCGGCGGTTTTGTCACCGCTTTTACGCTGGCGGCGCAGGCTGTGGGCGTGGCGACCATCCCGCAGGCAGCCGTGGCCAGCTACGGCCCATTCCTGCACCGGTATTTCAACATCCCTGACGACCGGCTGATCCTTTGCGCAATTTCCTTCGGCTATGCGGATTCAGAGCATCCGGCAAATGGATTTCGTACAACACGCGCTGCACCAAGTGAATTTATCACCTGGGCCGATTAACTAAAGGAGCAGCACTTGCGGGCCGTTTTACAAAGAGTTTCCAAAGCCAAGGTCAGCGTAGATGGTGTTGTCGTTGGGCGGACCGGTCCCGGCCTGATGATTCTGGTTTGTGCCATGCAGGGCGATGACTTGGTTAAAGCAGAGCAGTTGGCGACCAAAATCGCAAAACTGCGAATTTTCAAGGACGACGCCGGCAAGATGAATCGGTCGGTTCAGGATATTGGGGGCTCGGCGCTTGTGATCAGCCAGTTCACGCTGGCGGCAGATACGACACGGGGAAACCGGCCAGGTTTCTCAGAAGCTGCCCCGCCTGAGATTGGCAAGCACCTGTACGAAGAATTCGCGCGCTTTCTGGACGCGCAAGGCATATCTGTCGAAACCGGGCAATTCGGTGCGGATATGGCCGTGGAACTGGTAAATGACGGGCCGGTCACAATCTGGGTGGAGAACTGATGAATCAAACGCAAAAGGCAATACGCATCTGGCAAGCAGGCGTGGATGCCGTTGGCGGCCACGCCGCAACGCAGACAGCCCTTGGTGATATCCCAGCGCCCGACCAAATTCTGGCAGTGGGAAAACCTGCAGCGGCAATGGCCCTCGCCGCGCTTGAGCATTTCGGCCCGGTGCCAACCCTTGTCGTCACCAAGGACGATCACGGACGGGGCCTGCCTGATCATGTAACGGTGATCGAGGCGTCTCATCCTGTTCCTGACGCGCGCAGTCTGGACGGTGGGCGTGCGCTGCGACAAACCGTGGAAGGAATGGGAGCTTCGTCGCACCTGCTACTGCTCGTGTCAGGCGGCGCATCATCGCTGGCGGAAGATCTGGTACCGGGCCAGACGCTGGATGATCTTGAGCGATTGAACAAACGACTTTTGTCCCAAGGGCTTGATATCACTGCGATGAATGTCGAACGTCGCAAGATATCCCGGATCAAGGGGGCCGGATTGCTGTCCCATTTCAAGGGGCGCAAAGCAACGGTTCTGGCGATCTCGGATGTGCCTGGGGATGATCTGAATGTCATCGGCTCAGGGATTGGAGCGCTACCCGATACCCGTGATTTCGAAGCATCGGCACAGATTGTGGCCTCAAACGCCCACGCCCGTGCGGCCGCTGTCCGACAAGCCGAAATCGAAGGCGCAGCGGTATTTGCCGATGAAGAAGCTTTGCACGACGATTTTCTTGCCGTGGCAGCGACCCTAGGCCCACGCCTGCGCGACATGCCAAAGGGAGTTATGATCTTTGGAGGCGAGCCGACGGTTGTTCTGCCGGACGATCCGGGACGCGGCGGGCGGAATCAGGCGCTGGCGCTGGCATTGGCCAAGGAAATCGCTGGCGTCGAAGGGCTGACGGTGGTCGTAGGCGGCACTGACGGCACCGACGGTCCGACGCAGGCGGCAGGCGGTATTGTCGATGGAACCACTTGGGCAGACGGCGCAGAGCAAGCGCTGCAGAATGCCGACAGCGGCACTTACCTTGAGCGTGCAGATGCTTTGTTGGTGACCGGCCCCACCGGAACAAACGTGATGGATCTGCTTGTCGCAATTCGCTCTTGAATTGACGATTTTTATCTCACCCTAAACGCACAAGACCACGAGACTGATCCGATGACTCATCCCTCCAATGCGCTGCGCGAGATCGAAGACCTGCCAGATATCGGTATTCACATGCCAGATGGGTGCCGCCTGTCTGCCCGCGTTTGGCGACCGGTGGATGCGCAGGACGATCCTGTCCCCGCCATTCTGGAGTTCCTGCCTTACCGCAAACGCGACGGCACCGCGACGCGCGATGCCCTGACACATCCTTGGTTCGCTAAGCGCGGTTACGCCTGCATCCGGGTCGATATGCGCGGCAATGGCGACAGCGAAGGGCTGATGGAGGACGAGTACACCCAACAAGAGTTGGACGACGCCGTCTCGACGATCCGGTGGCTGGCCGACCAACCCTGGTGCACGGGTCAAGTTGGGATGATGGGGATCAGCTGGGGCGGTTTCAATTCGTTGCAGGTCGCTGCAATGCAGCCCGAGGCCCTAAAGGCGATCATCACCCTCTGCTCAACCGCAGACCGCTATGCCGACGACATCCACTACAAGGGTGGTTGCCTGCTGAACGAAAACCTCGGCTGGGGGGCAACAATGTGGTCGTATTCGTCACGCGCTCCTGATCCGGCACTGCGCCCGAACTGGCGCGAACTATGGCTGGATCGACTGGAAAATGAACCATTCCTGCCGTCGGTCTGGCTACGGCATCAGACTCGGGATGCCTATTGGCAGCACGGCTCGGTCTGCGAGGATTTCGGTGCTATCCGGGCCGCAACCCTTGCCGTCGGAGGATGGGGTGACGCCTATAAAAACACTGTTCCTCTGCTGGTCGAACAACTTGACGCCCCAGCCAAAGGGATCGTGGGACCATGGGTGCACAAGTATCCGCATTTCGCGATCCCCGAGCCCCGGATTGGGTTCCTGCAAGAGGCGCTGCGCTGGTGGGACCACTGGTTAAAAGGCCGAAATACCGGAGTGGACCAGGACCCGGATTACCGTGCCTATCTTATGGACGGCGTTCGCCCGCAACGGTGGTACACCGAACGTCCCGGCCGCTGGATCGCTGAAGAAAAGGGCGCGACCACGCACTTGCCTGTTCAGACGTTGGCGCTGACCGAGGACGGGTTGGGCGCGTCAGGCGCGTTGGACGCTCGCATCCGGTCGCCGCACACCTGCGGGATGGAAGGCGGCGAGTATTGCGCCATCTGGCTCGGCCCGGACATGCCCGGTGATCAGCGGGGGGATGACGCGCTGTCTGCTTGTTTCGACGGCGCAGTACTGTCCGATGATTTGGACATCGTTGGCGCACCTCGGCTACGGCTTCGCGTCAGCGCTGACAAACCACAAGCACAGATTGCCGTGCGTCTGAACCACGTGCACCCCGACGGTGCGTCGACGCGTATCACCTATGGGGTCCTTAATCTGTCACACCGAGACAGCCACGCGACCCCGTCTGCCCTGACACCCAACGTACCCTTCGAGATAGAATTAGACCTCGACCATATCGCGTACCGCGTTCCCAAAGGGCACCATTTGCGTGTCGCAATCTCAAGCGCTTACTGGCCGCTGATCTGGCCCTCGCCCGAGGCGACCGAGCTTCATATGACCAATGGTGAGATCGATATCCCTCTTCGCCCGTCATCCGGGGACGAATGGGTGTTCGAACCCGCCGATTCTGAAACCCCTCGCGATGTCGACACTCTGCGTGCAGACAGCAACAAACGCCGTGTAGAAACAGACATGAACACGGGCGAAACGCACTTGATCATCGAAGATGATTTTGGGTTGATCACAGATAAACACCACGGTCCGACACACGGGGGCACGGCCACTGAAAAATGGTCTATTCACCCCGAAGATCCACTTTCAGCGCGCGGTCAATGTGTTTGGACACAGGAAATGCGCCGGGATGACATTCACCTGCGCACCGTGACCACTTGTGAAATGTGGTCGGATATCAACACCTTTTACCTGAAAGCCAAACTGACCGCCTATGAGGAAGGGACAGAGGTTTTTTCAAAGGAAACGGAGGATTCGATCCCGCGCGAGCAGATGTGACTCAGTGCGATGCAAATGTATGACAATAAAACTTGCCCGGTGGGCAAAAATCAGCCAACTTTGACTCATGCGTCAATAAAAAGCCCGCGCAAGGGCTGGAATCCAATCAACTGGGAGATCTTTGGATGAACGAACAACTCACTCACATGACCAAACAGGTCACAGCCGGGAAACTGACCCGCCGCGAATTTATGGGAAAAGCGGCGGCATTGGGTGTTTCGGCAGCGATGGCCAGCACCATGTTTGCAGATGCAGCTCGCGCAGCGGGACCAAAAAAGGGCGGCGATCTTAAGCTGGGCCTTCAGGGCGGCGAATCCACCAACTCGCTTGACCCGGCAACCTATGCCAGCTCGGTTCCGTTCGCGAACGGCAAGCAGTTCGGTGACACGCTGGTCGAGGTCGCGCCCGATGGCTCGATCGAGCCACGCGTCGCCGAAAGCGTTGAAGGCAGCGCGGACGCTAAGGTTTGGACTTTCAAATTGCGCCAAGGCGTGGAATTCCACAATGGCAAGACCATGACCAGCGAAGACGTGCTGAAAACCATGGAGCGCCATTCGAACGAAGACTCCAAGTCCGGTGCTCTGGGCATCATGAAGGGCATCGAGTCCATGAAGGCCGATGGCGAGTATTTCCAGGTCACACTGACCGAAGCGAATGCCGACCTTCCCTATTTGCTGGCCGACTACCACCTGATCATCCAGCCAGACGGCGGCATGGACAACCCCGGCGCCGGTATCGGCACCGGCCCCTACCAACTGGAGGTCGACGAGCCCGGCGTACGCCATGTGTTCAAGAAATTTGCCAACCACTGGAACAGTGATTTTGGCAACTTCGACAGCGTCGAAGTGGTTGTAATCAACGACGCAACCGCCCGTACAGCCGCATTGCAGTCGGGCCAGGTTCACGCGATCAACCGGGTCGAGCCCAAAGTGGCAGACCTGCTGGGCCGCGCACCCAACCTGACAGTGCATTCAACAGCTGGTCGTGGACACTATGTGTTCATCATGCATTGCGACACCGCACCGTTCGACAACAACGAACTGCGTCTGGCACTGAAATATGCGATCAACCGTCAGGAACTGGTCGACAAGGTTCTTCGTGGTTATGGCTCGATCGGGAACGACATGCCGATCAACGCGGCATATCCTCTGTTCGATGGCTCGATCCCACAGCGTGAATTCAGCATCGAAAAAGCCGCCGAGCACTATAAGAAGTCCGGCCATGACGGATCGCCCATCATCTTGCGCGTCGCAGATGGTGCATTCCCGGGTGCCGTGGATGCCGCCGCTCTGTTCCAGCAGACCGCCGCTCAGGCCGGCATCCCGCTGGAAATCAAGCGTGAGCCCAACGATGGCTACTGGTCCGAAGTATGGAACGTTCAGCCCTTCTGCGCCTCGTATTGGGGTGGCCGTCCGGTTCAGGATCAGATGTACGCGACCGCGTATCTGTCGACCGCTGACTGGAACGACACGCGGTTCAAGGTTGCCAGCTTTGACGAAATGTTGTTCCAGGCCCGTGCCGAGCTGGACAATGACAAGCGCAAGAACATCTACAGCCAGATGGGCCAGATGGTCCGCGACGAAGGCGGCCTGATCTGCCCGATGTTCAACGACTTTGTCGAAGGCGTCAGCAACCAGCTGGAAGGTTGGGAGACCGACCCGACCCAAGAGCTGATGAACGGCCAGATGTCTCGTAAGATGTGGTTCGCCTGATACGGATCACGGACGAATGCATCCTATTCTGAAACTGGTTTCCCAGCGCCTGGCGCTGGGACTCCTATTGCTGCTCGGCGCTTCGGCCCTGATTTTTGGCCTGACCGAAGCCCTTCCCGGAGACGCCGCGCAAGCCGTCCTGGGGCAGTCCGCAACCCCTGAAGCTCTGGCTAACCTACGCGAAGAAATGGGTCTGAACCGCCCTGCCCTGACCCGCTATTTCGAATGGCTGGGTGGCATTGTGCAAGGTGATCTGGGCCAGTCCCTGACAAACAAGCTGGACATCGCCGAATCTGTTGGCGGCCGTCTGAACAACACTCTGTTCTTGGCGTTCTGGGCCGCGCTGGTTTCGGTTCCACTGGCCATTTTTCTGGGCCTGCTGGCAGTGCGCTACCGCAACCGGTGGCCGGACAAACTGATTTCGGCTGTCACGCTGACCACAATCTCGATCCCGGAATTCCTGATCGGCTATGTGCTGGTCTATTTCGTTGCCGTAAAACTGGGCATGTTCTCGCCGCTGGCAATGATCAATGACAGCATGTCACTTGGGCAAAAGCTGAACTCGATCGCACTGCCCGTCATGGTGCTGACCATGGTTGTCTTGGCGCATATGATGCGTATGACGCGCGCCGCTATTCTGAACGTGATGCAGTCGGCCTATGTCGAAACGGCTGAACTGAAGGGTCTGACCAACTTTAAAATCATCTACCGCCACGCGCTGCCCAATGCAGTCGCACCTATCGTCAATGTGGTGATGTTGAACCTGGCTTATCTGGTCGTCGGCGTTGTCGTGGTTGAGGTGGTGTTCGTCTATCCCGGCATGGGGCAGTACCTTGTGGACCACGTAACCAAGCGAGATGTGCCCGTGGTTCTGGCCTGCGGCGTGATCTTTGCCGCGATCTATATCGGACTAAACATGGTTGCAGATATCGTTGCCATTCTGGCCAACCCAAGGCTGAGGCATCCGAAATGAAGAACATCCCCATCTCTGCAATGATCGGGCTGGCCTTTACAGCCCTCTATTTTCTGATTGCTCTGCTGGCTCCTGTGCTGGCCCCATACGGTATGGCCGAGGTCGTGGGCGATGTCTGGGAACCGTCAAGTTCGCAGTTCTGGCTTGGGACCGACAATATCGGGCGCGACCTTCTCAGCCGCATGATCTATGGCGGACGCACAACGATCTTTATCGCGACGGCTGCGACGATCCTCAGCTTTGTGACCGGTTCGATCCTTGGATTTTTGGCCGCTGTTCTGGGGGGATGGGCCGATCAGGTCATGTCCCGAACAGTTGACCTGATCATGTCGATCCCGACGCTCATCAGCGCGCTGGTGGTGCTGGCGATGGTGCCAGTGACCATTCCGGTTCTGATCATCGTCATGGGTCTGTTGGATTCCACCCGCGTCTATCGCCTGGCTCGCGCGGTCGCGGTAGATATCGCCGTAATGGACTATGTCGAGGCCGCCAAGCTGCGCGGTGAGGGGCAGTCGTGGATCATCTTCCGCGAAATCCTTCCTAACGCTCTGTCGCCGCTGGTGGCGGAACTGGGCTTGCGTTTCATCTTTGCGGTTCTCTTCGTCTCGACACTGTCGTTCCTGGGGCTGGGCGTTCAGCCGCCACTGGCCGATTGGGGCGGGATCGTGAAAGAAAACAAGGACGGCATCGTCTATGGCATCGGCGCGGCGCTTTACCCCGCTGTGGCTATCGCGACGCTGGCAATCTCGGTCAACCTCGTGGCTGACTGGGTCCTGAACCGAACCACATCGCTGAAAGGAGGCCGGGGATGAGTGATACCCTTCTCAAGGTCCGCGACCTCAAGATCGGCGCGACCGTCTATCCGCCAGGCGAAAAGCCCCATGACATCGAAATCGTGCACGGGGTCAGCTTTGACCTTGAACGCGGCAAGGTGCTGGGGCTGATCGGTGAATCCGGGGCTGGCAAGTCCACCATCGGTCTGGCCTCAATGGCCTATGGTCGAGGCGGAGTTCAGATCACCGGAGGCGAGGTCTGGGTCAACGGGCGTGATATCCTGAAGACGTCCTATGGCGATATCCGCAAGCTGCGCGGGGGTGAGGTGACGTATGTGTCTCAGTCCGCTGCGGCGTCCTTTAACCCCGCCAAAAAGATCATGGATCAGGTGGTCGAGGCTGCGGTTGAGCAGAAAAAATTCAGCCGCAAAGAGGCCGAGGCCCGCGCGCGCGAGCTGTTCGCCAAGCTGGGTCTGCCCGACCCCGACAATATCGGCGAGCGCTATCCGCACCAGGTCTCGGGCGGTCAGCTACAGCGCTGCATGACAGCGCTGGCGCTATGCCCCGAGCCTGATCTGGTGGTGTTCGACGAACCCACTACGGCGCTGGACGTGACCACGCAGATCGACGTTCTGATGGCCATCAAAGAGGCTATTGCAGATACCGGCGTTGCCGCGCTGTATATCACGCACGATCTGGCGGTCGTTGCGCAAGTCAGTGATGACATCATGGTTCTGCGCATGGGCAATACGGTCGAATACGGCACCACCGACCAGATCATCAACAACCCACAGGAAGAATACACCAAGGCCCTGGTCTCGGTGCGTTCGATCGAACACGAGGAAAAGCAGCCCACACTTGAACCGGTGCTCAGCGTCGACGGAATCACGGCGCGTTACAAGGGGCTGAATTTCGACGTACTGCACAACGTCAATGTCGAGCTTCATCCGGGGCAGACACTGGCGGTTGTGGGCGAGTCCGGCTCGGGCAAGTCCACGCTGGCGCGGGTAATCACTGGATTGTTGCCGCCCCGCGGTGGTGAGATCACTTTTGCCGGGCGCAAGCTGTCGCCCGACCTCAAGGGACGCACCCGCGAGGATCTGCGTGAATTGCAGATGATCTACCAGATGGCCGATGTTGCGATGAACCCTCGTCAAACCGTGGGCACCATCATCGGACGCCCACTGGAGTTCTACTTCAACATGCGCGGCGCTGAAAAACGCAAGCGGATCGTGGAACTGCTGGACGAGATCGAGTTGGGCGAGAAGTTCATCGACCGTTATCCGGCGGAGCTGTCGGGCGGGCAGAAACAGCGTGTCTGTATCGCGCGGTCACTGGCGGCAAAGCCCAAGATGATCATCTGCGATGAGGTCACCTCGGCCCTCGACCCCTTGGTTGCGGATGGCATCCTGAAGCTGCTGCTGGACCTGCAAAAGATCGAGGATGTGGCCTATTTGTTCATCACTCACGATCTGGCGACGGTCCGCGCGATCAGCGACAGTATTGCGGTGATGTATCAGGGCCGTGTGGTCCGCTACGGCCCGAAATCGCAGGTTCTGAGCCCGCCGTTCGACGACTATACCGACCTTCTGCTAAGCTCGGTGCCCGAGATGCATTTGGGTTGGCTGGAAGAGGTTGTCGCGCACCGCAAGATGGAGAGCGCCGGGAACTGATCCCACGCAAAACAATCATAAAATCCCGACGCTTGTCACAAACAGGTGTCGGGATTTTGCTATTTGGGGCGGGAACAAGCTGCCCCTGCCCTGCGAATCTCGTAGGGTCGCCGAAAGACCCCACGAAAAGGCCGAACCATGGACCGCAAACTTCTTCTCATCATCCTTGACGGTGTCCCTTGGCGTAATTTCCGCCGCCTGTTCGGCAACCTCGAGGGTTGGGTCGACAGCGGCGAGGCGCGCGTGTGGAAACACCGCGCGGTGCTGCCGTCAATCTCAGCCAGTTGCTACGCTTCGATCCACACAGGTGTCTCACCGCAGGAACATGGCTGCACCGGCAATGGCAATGTCTTCCGCCTCGGCCACAAGGATGTGTTCAGCCAGATACGCGAGGCCGGGGGCGTCACAGGGGCAGTCACTCATAGTTTTTGGTCGCAGTTCTTCAACCGCCATCCCTTCGACTACGTGCGCGACGTGGAATATGACGAACCCAACAGCAAGACGATCAACCACGGCCGGTTCCACACCATGACGGGCTACGGCAAAGCCAATCAGATGACGCCGTGCGATGTGGATCTGTTTGCCCAGCTCACCAACATGTGCCTTCGGTTCGGGCTTGATTACGGTATCCTGCACACTTGCACTCTGGACAGCATGGGGCACCGTTTTTTCCACGAAAGCGAAGAGATGGACCACGCTTGTTTTGTCATGGACGAAATGCTGGCCCCATTTATCCCCCGCTGGCGTCAGTTGGGGTACGAGGTGATCGTCACCGCCGACCACGGTCAGGACGACCGCGGCCACCACGGAGGGCGCAGTCCACTGCAACAGGAAACGGCGCTGTATTACTTCGGCGACGCGGAAGGCCCCGAGGCGGATACGGTCATAGACCAGCTTCAGTTGGCACCAACGATCCTGAAGAGGATGGGCGCACCGGTGGCCGAGACCATGAAGGCGCAACCCTTTCTGAAGTGATCAGTCATAGGGCCAGATTTGCTGACCCAGCGCTTCAATCGCGATCGAAATCCGCTCAAAACTATCTGCGGCACGTTTGACCGAGCTTCGTGCCCGCAGATAGCCATGCACCAGCCCCGCTTCGTTGATGCAATGTGCCTTCCCTCCGGCCTTTTTGATCCGTTCGCAATAGTCTGGCCCGTCATCCCGCAGCGGATCGCAATCCGCCGTCACAATCACTGTGGGCGGCAGCCCGGCGAAATCCGTATCCTGCAAAGGCGCGTAGGTCGGGTCACTTTGCGGAGGTGTGCCACCGCAACGCACCTTTTCGTAAAAGACTATGTCTTCTAACGTCAAAAGCGGCGCATGGGCATGTTCGATATATGACCCTTTGGAGCGGTCCCCGCCCAATCCCGGATAGATCAGAACCTGCCCCAGAATCCCATCCAGCCGACCCCTCGCGTGATGGGATACAGCGGCGACCAGATTGCCTCCGGCGCTGTCTCCGGCCAGAACAAGCGGGTCACCGAATTCACTCGCGGCCCATTGCACTGCGGTCCACGCATCCTGAAACTGCGCTGGATGCACATGTTCGGGGCAGAGCCGATAATCTACGGCAACAATTCGGTACCCAGTCTGCGCGCAAATTTCGGCGCAGACGTCATCGTGGCTGTCCAGTCCTCCGACAACAAACCCACCGCCGTGCAGATAGACGACCGTCCGTGTCGGATCACCGGCAGTGTAAATGCGAACAGGCACACCCTCGGCGTGCCTGTCTTCTGTTTCAACGCCCGCCGGGCGCGGTTGGCGAAAGTCGCGACACATGGCGTCATACACGTTACGCTGATCCGCGATGGACAGATCAACCGCATCATCTGGATAGCTTTCAGCGGTACGTCTTATGAACGCCCAAGTTTCTTCGTCGATCAGGCGTTCATAATCCATGTGTCCTCCGCAATCAGGCAGCCCATTCCCATGGCCGGGTGAATGAGCCCAGCACTTTACTGACATCGTCGTCCGAGGAACCGTTCGCGTCAAGCTGTGCGACCAAACCGCGTTTTTTATCATCAATCACCGAGACAACACGAGCCTCGACACCAGCTTTTTCCAGCGCACCGTTGTAGATACGGGTGATCGCCTGTTTGCGCAGTTCGGGTTTGAACACTTTTCCAACGGCGGTCTTCGGAAGTTCGTCCAAAATGGTCATGTGCTTGGGTTGTGCGGCGCGTTCGTGAACGTGGACGTCGCAGTATTCCATCAGTTCCTGTTCGGTGACCTTGGCCCCATCGACTAGTTCGACAAAGGCGCAAGGCACCTCTCCCGCATAGGCGTCGGGCTGACCGATGGCACCAGCGAATGCGACTGCCTCATGGCCCAGCAGGGCCTCTTCGATCTCAGCCGGGTCGATATTGTGACCCCCGCGAATGATCAGGTCTTTGGCGCGGCCCGTAATCCACAGGTATCCGTCCTCGTCAAAGCGGCCCAGATCGCCTGTGCGCAGGTATTCGTCGAAATGATAAAGATCTACGTTCTTGTCCGCTTCGGTATAGGTATTGCCAGCGTAGACACCCGGGTTCGAAATACAGATCTCGCCGATCTCATTGGCAGCAGACTCGACCGGGCCGTCCGGGCTGTCGTTCAGGATTTTTACGTCCGTATAGGGGAACGGTATCCCGATCGAACCGATCTTTTTCTCACCATCCGTCGGGTTACACGACACCAGACAGGTTGCTTCGGTCAGGCCATAACCTTCGATGATCGTGACGCCCGTGGCCTCTTCAAAGCGGCGGAACAGCTCGACCGGCAGCGGGGCCGAGCCCGAGAACGCAGTTTTCACGCTTGAGATATCGGCATCTACCGGGCGCTGCATCTTGGCGGCAATCGCCGTTGGGACAGTGATGATAAACGTTACCTTCCAACGCTCGATCAGCTTCCAGAAATTGTCGAACACACCATCGCCGCGATAGCCTTGCGGCGTCGGGAATACCACATGCGCACCCGACGACACAGCCGCCATCATGATCACATGTACGGCAAAGACGTGGAACATCGGAAGCGGGCACATAACAACGTCTTCGTCCGAGAACAGCAGCGTGTCGCCCAGCCAGCCGTTATAGATCATGCCCGAGTACTTGTGCTGTGCCACTTTGGGCATACCCGTTGTACCACCGGTGTGGAAATAGCAGGCGACGCGGTCTTCCTTACTGTCTTCGAAAGTCAGAGTGGTCGGCTGTTTGGCAAGCTCTTTACTGAAGCTTTTGTAATCCGCATGCGCCAGATGTTCCTTGTCGCCCATCTTGGGACGCAAAAGAGGCACGATCCATGACTTGGGCGGGGTCAAATAGCGGTTCAGATCAATTTCGAGGATTGTGTTGACCTTGGGCGCATGCCGCACGGCCTCTTCGACCTTTTGGGCCACATCCGTCTTGGGGAAGGATTTCAGCGTGACAACAACCTTGGCACCGGTTTCACGCAGGATGGCTGCAATCTGTTCGGGTTCAAGCAAAGGGTTGATCGGGTTGACGATACCTGCAACCGCGCCACCCATCATGGTGATCAGCGTCTCATTACAGTTGGGTAGGATATAGGCGACTACGTCCTTTTCCCCGACACCCAACGACCGGAAAAGATTGGCGGCCTGATTGACCTTGCCCAGCAGGTCCGACCATGTCAGCGTCTCGGCCTTGTCTGTGGGAACAGAAAACAACTGAAAGCTGATCGCATTGTTGTTCGGAAACTTGGTCGCGGTTCGCGACAGTAATTGGTGGAATGTGACCGGCACGTCCCGATCCTCCCACGGCATTTCCTGTTCAAGTTTCTTCTTATCGTCGATGCCAACAAACGACATGCGTCTCCTCCCGTTTTATATCGCACTCTGCGCGCGGCTTTTTCCATCACAGGATGGAAGTAAAACCACGCGGGTTCAAGCAACGGGTTAGAGAGGGAGGGGGTAAAAAACTAAATTACGCTACGGCGAAAATCCGTTTCCCTAACGTCATACTACTCGGCAGCTACACCATCGGTGAACTGCAACCGCGCCAGACGTGCATACAGACCATCCTGCGCCACAAGATCATCATGAGTACCTTGCGCCACAATTTGACCTGCATCCATCACTACGATCCGGTCCGCCTTTTTCACGGTGGCCAGCCGGTGTGCGACGATCAACGTGGTTCGTCCCGCACGCATCTGATCCACAGCACCCTGCACCGCCCGCTCGCTTTCCGCATCCAGCGCCGAGGTCGCCTCGTCCAGCAGCAGAACTGGTGCATCGCGCAAGATCGCGCGCGCGATGGCGATGCGCTGTTTCTGACCACCCGAAAGCATGACGCCCCGTTCGCCTACGAAACTGTCATAGCCTTCCGGCAATGCCGAAATGAAATCATGCGCGGCGGCAGCGCGGGCGGCGGCCTCGACTTCAGCATCCGTTGCATCCAACCGGCCAAAGCGGATGTTCTCACGGGCCGAGGCGGCAAAGATCGTGGGGTCTTGGGGGACCAGCGCCATGTGACGCCGAAATTCAGCTCGGTCTAAGTCACGCAGGTCGACGCCATCCAGGCTTACCCCACCGGCATCCGGGTCGTAAAAACGTTGAATCATCTGAATGACCGTTGTTTTACCTGCCCCCGAAGGCCCGACAAAGGCGACCGTTTCGCCCGGGCTGACTGTCAGAGACATCTGATCTAGCGCGACCACATCCGGCCGCGCAGGATAGCGGAACGTCACACCGTCGAACCGTATCTCGCCCCGCACGGGCGCGGGAAGGGCCTTGGCTTGCGTGGGGTCGTTCACGGTGTCCTGCGCGTTCAGCAATTCGACCAGACGCTCGGTCGCGCCGGCTGCACGTTGAAGTTCGCTCCAAATCTCTGACAAGGCCGCGACAGAGCCGGCCATGATGATCGAATAGATCACGAATTGGATCAAAACACCTTCGGTCATCACACCGTTGCGGACGTCATTCGCGCCCATCCACAAAACGCCCACGATGCCGGAGAAGACCAGAAAAATCACGATCACAGTCAAAACGGCACGGGTTTGGATACGGCGCAAAGAAACCTCATACGAAGTTTCCGTCATCTCTCCGAACTGGGCGCGGCTTGCCTGTTCGTGGGTAAAGGCCTGAACGGTCTGAACCGCACCCAGCGCTTCGCCTGCGTTTCCGGACGAGGCTGCGATCCAGTCCTGATTCTCGCGGCTGATGGCCCGCAGACGGCGACCCAGTACCAGAATTGGCACCACGACCAGCGGGATCAGCAGCAGGACCATCGCGGTCAGCTTGGCCGAAGTCAGCAGCATCAGTACCAAACCGCCAATGAACATCAGCATGTTGCGCAACGCGATCGATACCGAAGAGCCCAGCACAGACTGGATCAACGTCGTGTCAGTGGTGATCCGGCTGAGGACTTCTCCGGTCATGATGCGTTCATAGAATTCGGGGCTCATCCCGATGACGCGGTCGAACACGGCCTTACGAATGTCGGCCACGACGCGCTCACCCAACCGTGTCACCAGTGCATAGCGAATACCTGTTCCGATGGCCAAGACACCGGCGATGCCCAGCGCAGCTAGAAAGTACCAATCCAGTAACTCGCCATCTTCGATGCGGAAGTTGTCCACCACGCGGCGCACGGCCAACGGCAGAGTCAATGTCATGCTGGCCGTCAGGATCAATGCCAATGTCGCGCCGATCATCAACAGCTTATAGGGCTTCATAAACGGCCACAACGAGCCCAGAACGCCAATTTTTCTGGAACGCGCGCGCTCTTCGCTGGCGCCGGGCGCGGATTTTGCCGATGAACTGGCTGAGGCGTTTCTTGCCATGACTGGCCCTTACGTGGTGTTCGCGTTTATTTCAGCGCTTCTTGGCGATGACAGCGCGTGGGGTCAAGCTGCCGTGGCAAAATCGAACACCAAACGGGCCTTTTGACGCAGAATTTTGGGGCTGACTTGGAGCGGGCGGCGGGAATCGAACCCGCTTCATCAGCTTGGAAGGCTGAGGTAATAGCCAGTATACGACGCCCGCTCAGCGGAGGTCGGTTTAAGCGATGCGTCAGATGGCGTCAAGCGTCCTTCGGTCACTGTTTTCAAATTCAGCGCCGAAAAATTGCGCAGCCGACAAGTCCTGCCCAAGCAGTTCATTCAGTAGGAAATAACCACGTGCATTTTTCAAGGTTTGCACTGATGCGGATCATTTGATCGCGCTTCATCGACGGTCCATGCGTTTGCCCGATCAACTGGGCAGGATAGGTCGTGGCAGCTGTCAAAGCATCTGGCAAAGGAACACCCACCTGCGTCACCAGCACGCGGATGGCTGTCGTCAAATCCAGGTCGGCCCCAGCCAAAGTGCCATCCTCCAGAGTCAGTCGCCCATCGGTTCGCGTGATCCGACGACCTTCCAATCTGAACTCGGACAAATCAGTGCCTGCAACGGCCATTGCATCGCTAACAAGATAGATCTGGCCCGGGCCGGATTTTGCAGCCCACGCGGCTCGCATCGTTTCGGGATGGACGTGGATGCCGTCCGCAATAAGCCCGGCAGAAAGACCGCCGTTAGCAAGAGCAGAGCCAACCAAACCGGGCTCGCGGTTGCCCAATTGGCTCATGGCATTGAACAAGTGGGTGACACAGCGTGCCCCGGCTGCTGCGTAACGTTGACAGGTCGCGAAATCTGCATCCGTGTGCCCGAGCGAGACAAGAATGCCCCCATCACTCAGCGCCCCAACCTGCTGTTCCGAGACCGTTTCAGGTGCCACAGTCACTTTGAGGCAAGGCAAATGCTGCGCCGCCTCAAGCAACACGGAAAGGTCGGTATCAGACATGGGGCAAATCAGATCACCGTCATGCGCCCCCTTGCGGGCAACCGACAGATGGGGGCCTTCCAAATGCAATCCCGCGACACCCGGAACGCCCTCTTTCACTGCCTGAATGGCCGCTGCGATCGCCGCCCGAGTCTTTTCGCTGGTATCTGTGATCAAAGTCGGCAGCAAAGCCGCGACTCCCAGCCTGTGATGGGCCTGCGCGATCCGGCGGATCGTTTCGACCGAAGGGTCATCGTTCAACATGACACCGTCGCCGCCATTCACCTGCAAGTCCACATAACCCGGACTGACGATATCTCCGTTCAGATCAATGTGATCCCCAACAGCCGCTACCTCTGCGTCTGCTACGATTTCCACACTCTGACCGCCGCTGAATACAAGCGCATGATCACTCAGCAACCGCTTGCCGTCAAAGATTGCACCGTTTCGAAAGATCACTCTGTCTGTTGTCATACCGTCTCGGTCACTTTCTTGAGGTGACGCGGCGCGTCCGGGTCAATGCCGCGCATACTGGCGACGGATTCGACCATAGAGTAAAACGCGGTGATCGTCGTGATCGGATCGGTGATCCAATGATCCGTACGCTCTACTGGCAACTGCTGCGCCCGCGTGACGCGATCCGTGGTGGCGAAGACTATGGCCCCCTTATCGGCCAGCGCGTCAGCGGCCTGCGCCGTGGTGTCCTCCGCCGCATCCCCAGCCGCAAAGACAATGGTTGGGAACCCGTCCTCGACGATTGAGACCGGTCCATGCAGCACCTCGGCAGCTGAATAGCTTTCTGCATGGATCTGACAGGTTTCCTTGATCTTCAACGCCGCTTCGCCCGATATGGCAAAAGATGGCCCCCTGCCCAAAGTAAACAGCGAACGCCCTGTAATCGTGGCCGCCGCTGCAGACCAGTCACACTGTGCTGCGCGTTCCAACTGGGCGGGAAGCGCCCGTATCGCCCCCAACAGTTCAGCATCGCCCTTGACTTCGGCCAGCAACCACAACCCTGCCACCAGCGAAGTCACAAATGTCTTGGTGGCGGCGACGCTCAACTCGGGGCCGGCGTGCAGCGGCAGCATCGCATCCGCAACGTCTGCCAATCGCGATTCCGAGTTGTTGGTGATCGCCAGCGCAACAGCCCCTGATGACCGCAGCGAGCGCGTCAATCCGACAATATCGGGACTTTGGCCAGATTGAGACACCGACAGGCATACAGCGCCGCGCGACATCAAGTCGGCCCCATAGATCGAACTAACCGACGGCCCAACCGAGGCCACAGGCAGCCCAAGCAATAGCTCGCTGGCATATTTCAGATAACTACACGCGTGGTCGGATGACCCGCGCGCCACCGTGATCAGGAACCGCGGGTCGGTTTCCCGGACCAGCGCGGCCGCGTTTTGAATACTGGCCGCGCTACTGCCTAGCAGCCGGTCAACCGCGGCAGGGATTTCCAAAATCTCCTGACGCATCTTGGATGTATTGTCGGACATCGGCCTTTGATCCTTCCGGTTATAAACGCAGCTCGGCGACGAAGTCATAAGCGTCACCGCGATAGAGAGAGCGGGTCAATTCCGCGACCCGCCCGTTTTTGAGAAATGAGAGACGCTCGATGTTCAACCCTGCCGCCCCTTCCGGCACATCCAGCAACTCAGCCTCGCGCGCAGCAAGATTAAGTGCAGAGATTTTCTGGACCGCCCGAACGGGACGACGCCCTAACCCGTCCAGAACCTCATAGAGCGAGGTGGTCACCTCAATCGGGTTCGGCAGAATGTCCAACGGCAGTGCTGCCTTCTCAAGCGCCAGAGGGCGGCCGTCTGCCTCGCGCAAACGATAGATGCGCGCAATCTGCGCGCCTTCCGGCAAGTTCAGCGCAGCTATCTCTTGAGACGTCGCCGCAAATACGCCCCGCTCCAACCACTTTGACGTGGTCTGCATTCCGCGGCTCGACATGTCTTCGGTGAAAGACGTCAAATGTGTCAGCGATTGTTCGACCCGGGGCACGCGCTCGCGGATGAACGAGCCTGAACCCTGACGTTGTTCGATCACACCTTCCTGCACCAGCTCTTGAATAGCCTTTCGCACCGTGACGCGGGACAGATCAGTGATGTCCACCAATTCCCGTTCGGACGGAAGAGATGAATTCGGTGCAAGCACGCCCGTATCTATCCCTTCCTGAAGGCGGCGGCGCAGCTGAACATATCGTGGGCCGTTCTCGGGGCTCAGCCACGCTTCTGCGCGCAAGAAATCAGCAATGCTCATGAGCGCCCTCCTTTGCCAAGGCCAAGGCCCCGATCAGCGGTTCGCCCTGTGCTGGTCTTAGCGCAGCTTGCATGTCTGCGGGCAGATAATCGGCATAATGCGGGCCAATTCCGCCTGTTAAACACAGGGTTAACCCCGCCTTCCACCCAAGGCGTTTCGCCATTCCACCGATGTAATCGGCACCTGCCCGCATGACCTGACGCGCAACCTGATCACCATCGGCGGCAGCGGCTGTGACCTGAGGTGCCAATGCGCCGAACGCCCCCGGCGCGGCCTGTCCCGCAAATTCGACAATTCCAGCAACACCGCCGAACTGGTTAGAAAACTCTTGCGTCAAGCTCGACTTCGCTTGGATCTGATCCACCGTGTGCAGCACTTCGGACAGCGCACGTCGACCGACCCATTGCGCGGATGCTTCGTCGCCTAAGATAGGCCCCCACCCTCCGGCAAGGCGGATGTCACCGTTGATCTGAACAGCCAGAAATGACCCGGTCCCGCAATGCGCGATTAGGCCATCTGAGGAACCCAATGCGCCCCTTACCGCTGCAGGTCGGTCATCCTCGATCCGCGCGTTGGGCATATCCAACGCCACTCGCAGTCGATCAGCGACGCTGTCACCCGTTACGCCGGCCAACCCGATAAAGGCGGGCCAGCGCACCAATTCTGCTACAGAGGTATCCAGCCCCGCTGCTAATTCAGACAAACCGGCAGCGATCTGACGAACCCCGCCCTCGAAATCCGTTGATACATTGGCCGCTCCGGTCTCGACCGAATGAACGACGCCACGGACCTCAGCAGCGACCCTGCATCGGGTTCCACCACCGTCAACGGCCAGAAACGCGGTGTTTTGAGACTCAGTCATGGCAATACCATTATAATACCTTTACTTCACTGGAAAGACCAAAATTCGGGCACAAATCGCAAATTCCTGGAGTTTAGCGCAAAAATATCCAAACATCGCTTGCAATAATAAAGTTATAGACAAGTGGTATTACATAGGTATTGTAAAAGGACTGTAAGGGGGATTCTCTTGACGCTGCCGTCGACTGAACAACTGCACATTGATGCCGCCCAACTTGACCGGAGCGATCTGGCCAACTCGGCCCGCGCCTTGGCCGCTGGTCAAATCGCTGCTGCGCAGGCTGTTGAGCGTGCGGCACCCGCGATCGCGCGAGGAGCTGCGGCAATGGCGGCAACACTCCGCACCGGAGGCGTGCTGCATTACGTCGCCGCCGGGTCATCTGGTTTGATGGCCGCAGCGGATGCGCAGGAACTGGGCGGTACATTCTCGATCCTTCCAAGTCACTTACGCATTCACATGGCAGGCGGCTTACCGACTGGTGTTGAAATGCCCGGCGATACAGAGGACTCGGACGTAGGACTTGCCGAAGCTCTGTCCGACTTAAAGCCTACCGATACCGTCATCGCGGTGTCGGCTAGCGGATCCACGCCCTATACTCTGACAGCGGGTGACATCGCGCGCGCCAAAAAGGCAACCTTGATCGGCATCGCCAATAACGCGGGAAGCCCTCTTCTTCAAACCGCTGACATACCAATTCTGCTCGCCACGCCACCCGAGTTGATCTCGGGCTCGACCCGCATGGGGGCTGGGACGGCGCAGAAGATCGCGCTCAATATGCTGTCTTCGCTCATGGCGCTTGATCTGGGGCATGTGCATGGCGGCATGATGGTGAATTTGCGCGCTGACAATCACAAGCTACGTGCGCGCGCGGCCGGAATCGTGGAACGGATTGCCAAGGTTGACACCGATGCAGCCCAGGCTGCGCTGGCGCAGACGAACGGCGACGTGAAACCCGCCATCCTGATCGCTGCCCTTGGCGTGTCAAAGGGCGACGCGGTAGCGCGGCTTGAAGAAGCCGACGGCATTCTGAGCACCGCACTAAACATGAATAACAATTGCTAACCAACTGGGAGAATGAAATGAAACGCACAAGTCTGAAGCTGGCTCTGCTGGGCTCAACCCTTATGGGTACGGCTGCCATGGCCGAAGATGTCACGCTGACCATCGAAAGCTGGCGCAACGATGACCTGACCCTATGGCAGGATCAGATCATTCCTGCATTTGAGGCCGCAAACCCCGGCATCAAGGTACAATTCACGCCCTCGGCCCCCGCCGAATACAACGCTGTTTTGAACTCAAAACTGGACGCGGGCTCGGCTGGCGACCTGATCACCTGCCGTCCATTTGACGCCTCTCTGGCGCTGTACGAAGCCGGGCACCTGACTGATCTGTCGGGCGTCGAGGCGATGGGCAATTTCTCGGATGTCGCCAGATCGGCGTGGCAGACCGATGATGGCGCGGTCAGCTTCTGTGTTCCGATGGCCTCCGTGATCCACGGGTTCATCTACAACAAAGACGCGTTCAACGAGCTGGGCATCGACGTGCCGACCACCGAGGATGAGTTCTTTGCCGCCCTCGACAAGATCAAAGAAGACGGCACCTATATCCCGATGGCGATGGGCACCAACGACCAGTGGGAAGCCGCCACGATGGGCTATAACAACATCGGCCCGAACTATTGGAAAGGTGAGGAAGGCCGTCAGGCGCTGATCAAAGGCGAGCAGAAGCTGACCGATGAGGCCTGGACCGCCCCTTACGCCACGCTGGCCCGCTGGGGTGAGTATCTGGGCGACGGGTATGAGGCGCAGACCTATCCCGACAGCCAGAACATCTTCACGCTGGGCCGTGCGGCTGTTTACCCTGCCGGGTCGTGGGAAATCTCGGGCTTCAACGCGCAGGCTGATTTCGAAATGGGCGCATTCAAGCCTCCGGTCCGCAATGCGGGCGACACCTGCTATATCTCGGATCACACCGATATCGGCATCGGCATGAACGCCGCCACCGAGAATCCCGAGGCGGCCGAAACTTTCCTGGCCTGGGTCGCAAGCCCAGAGTTCGCGGAAATCTTCGGCAACGCGCTGCCCGGCTTCTTCCCGCTGTCCAGCACGCCGGTTGAGCTGCAGGATCCGCTGGCCAAGGAAATCGTCGGCTGGCGTGATGAGTGTGAATCGACCATCCGCTCGACCTATCAAATCCTGTCGCGCGGCACGCCGAACCTTGAGAATGAGACCTGGGGCGCATCCGTTGCGGCTATCAAGGGTGCCAAATCGCCCGAAGAACTGGGCGCCGAACTGCAGGAAGGTCTTGCCTCCTGGTACGCTCCGCATCAGTAAGCTGATCCCTACCCGGGCGGAAACGCCCGCCCGGGTACACCCGACACCCCTTTGAAAGCTGACCCATGAATCGCCCCCGCTTCCGCTGGCATATCGTCGTGTTTCTGGCCCCAGCCGTGCTGGTCTATACGGCGGTGATGATTTTCCCGCTGTTCAACACGCTGCGGCTGGCGCTCTATTCCGAGGTGGATCAGAGCCGCGTGTTCGTTGGCTTGCAGAACTTTCAAACGCTGTTTTTCGATCCCATCTGGTCCGAGCAGTTCTGGAACGCTTTGGGCAACAACTTCTGGTTCTTCCTGATCCATATGCTTGTTCAAAACCCCATCGGGATCGCGCTGGCGGCGCTACTCAGCCACCCGCGCCTGAGGTTCTCGGCGCTCTATCGGTCGGCGATATTCATCCCGACAATCCTGAGCTTTGTGATCGTTGGCTTTGCATGGAAACTGATCCTGTCGCCCATCTGGGGCATCGCGCCCTCGATGCTGGATGCTGTCGGCCTGAAATCCCTGTTCGCGCCGTGGCTGGGGAAAGAGGAATATGCGCTCACCACGCTGGCGCTGATCTCGGTCTGGCAATTTGTGGGCATCCCGATGATGCTGATCTATGCCGCCCTGCTGACCATCCCCGAGGAAATCCTTGAGGCCGGAGAGATCGACGGCATAACCGGGGCCTCGGCCTTCTGGAAGATCAAACTGCCGCTGATCCTGCCCTCGATCGGCATCATCTCGATCCTGACCTTTGTGGGCAACTTCAACGCGTTCGACCTGATCTATGCCGCCCAAGGCGCGCTGGCCGGGCCGGATTTCTCGACTGATATTCTGGGCACGTTCATGTACCGCACCTTCTTTGGCTTCCAGTTGCAATTGGGCGACCCGCATATGGGATCGGCCATCGCCGGGGCCATGTTCGCGATCATTCTGGTGGGAGTTTGCATCTACCTCTTCGGCATCCAGACCCGGATGCGCCGGTATCAATTGTGAGGGCGCTTAGATGAACAAAGCTCGCCATAACCCGCTGAATACCGCCGCGATGCACGGGGCGCTGATCCTCTACACGCTGATAGCCCTGTTCCCGGTTTTTGTGATCATCATCAACAGCTTCAAGTCCCGCCGCGCGATCTTCCGCGAGCCGCTGGCGCTGCCGAATGCCGACAGTTTCTCAATGATCGGGTATGAGACGGTAATGAAGCAGGGGGATTTCTTCCTCTACTTCCAGAACTCGATGATCGTCACCGTCGCGTCGCTGTTCTTCATCCTGCTGTTCGGGGCAATGGCGGCCTATGCGCTGTCTGAATATCAGTTCAAGGGCAACCTGCTGATGGGACTGTATCTGGCGTTGGGGATCATGATCCCGATCCGCATCGGCACCGTGGCGATCCTTGAGATGATGGTGGCGACCGGGCTGGTCAACACGCTCTGGGCGCTGATCCTGGTTTACACGGCGCAGGGGCTGCCGTTGGCGGTGTTCATCCTGTCGGAGTTCATGCGGCAGGTCAGTGACGATCTGAAGAACGCAGGCCGCATCGACGGGCTGTCGGAATACACGATCTTTTTCCGGCTGGTTCTGCCTCTGGTCCGGCCCGCGATGGCGACTGTGGCGGTGTTCAACATGATCCCGATCTGGAACGACCTGTGGTTCCCGCTGATCCTTGCCCCGGCTGAGGAAACCAAGACGCTCACGTTGGGCAGTCAGGTCTTTATCGGGCAGTTCGTCACCGACTGGAACGCGGTTCTGTCGGCCCTGTCGATGGCGATCCTGCCGGTGCTGGTTCTGTATGTCATCTTCTCGCGCCAATTGATCCGCGGCATCACATCCGGAGCTGTCAAATGACCAAAGTTCTGATCGCTGGCCTTGGCAATATGGGCCTCAGCCACGCGCTGGCTCATCACAACCACGCGGACGCGCAGATCGTGGGGCTGGTGAACCGCTCGGGCCACGTGGATCACCCCGAGCTGGGCCAATACCCCGCCTATCCGGATTTCGACACAGCGCTGGCCGAGACCACACCAGATCTGGTGGTCGTCGCCACCTATTCCGACAGCCACGCCGACTATGCCTGCGCCGCGATGGAAGCTGGTGCGCATGTCTTCGTTGAAAAACCACTGGCGACCAATGTGGCCGATGCGCGACGTGTGGTTGAGACCGCCACCAGACTGAACCGCAAACTGGTCGTGGGCTATATCCTGCGCCATCACCCCTCGTGGATGCGCCTGATCTCCGAGGCGCGCGATCTGGGTGGGCCTTACGTGTTTCGCCTGAACCTGAACCAGCAGTCCTCGGGGGCCGAGTGGGAGACGCATAAGGCGCTGATGCAGACCACCTCGCCCATCGTGGATTGCGGCGTGCATTATGTGGACGTGATGTGCCAGATCACCGATGCGCAGCCCGTCCGCGTGCATGGCATGGGCCTGCGCCTGTCGGATGAGATCGCCGAGGACATGTACAATTACGGCCAGTTTCAGGTGATTTTTGAGGACGGCTCGGTCGGCTGGTATGAGGCCGGGTGGGGCCCGATGATGTCCGAAACCGCGTTTTTCGTGAAAGACATCGTCTCGCCCAACGGCTCAGTCTCGATCACCGACGGCAACAAGGGCGCATCGGCGGATATTGACGGCCACACCAAGGTTGGCGGGCTGTTGATCCACACTCCGGGCGGCGACCGCACCGTCGAGATGCCCGATGAGCCCGGCCATCAGGAACTCTGTGACGCCGAACAAGCCTATATGCTGCGCGCCATCGCTGACGATATCGACCTGACGCGCCATATGAATGACGCCGTCCAATCCCTCGCCATTTGTCTGGCCGCAGATGAAAGCATCCGCACCGGCCAGCCCGTTTCGCTTAAGGAGTCCGCAACATGACTGCTCTGACCTTGACCAATGTGAACAAATCCTTTGGCGAGGTACATGTCCTGAAAGACATCTCGCTTGAGGTGGAAGAAGGCGAGTTTGTCGTTTTCGTCGGCCCCTCGGGCTGTGGCAAATCCACCCTGCTGCGCGTGATCGCGGGGTTGGAGGATGCATCCTCGGGTGAGATCAATATCGACGGCCAGCAGGTCAATCTGGTGCCGCCGTCGAAACGTGGCATCGCGATGGTATTCCAAAGCTATGCGCTCTATCCCCATCTGAACGTGCGCGGGAACATGACACTGGCGCTGAAACAAGAGAAGCAACCCAAAGCGGTGATCGAGGAGCGCGTCGCCACTGCCAGCCGGATGCTGAACCTTGAGGAATATCTGGACCGCTATCCATCTGAGCTGTCCGGCGGTCAGCGCCAACGCGTCGCCATCGGGCGGGCCATCGTGCGCGAGCCGAAACTGTTTTTGTTTGACGAGCCGCTTTCGAACCTCGACGCGGCGCTGCGGATGAACACGCGGATTGAGATCGCAAACCTGCACCGGGCGCTCGACGCCTCGATGATCTATGTCACCCACGACCAGACCGAGGCGATGACACTGGCCGACAAGATCGTTGTACTGCGCGATGGACGAGTGGAGCAGATCGGCTCTCCGATGGAGCTGTATAACAACCCCGCCAACCAGTTTGTTGCGGGATTCCTTGGATCCCCTTCGATGAACTTCCTGCCCGAAAGCCTGCTGGATCAGGGATCAGACACCCTCGGCATTCGCCCCGAAGACCTGTTTCTGTCCGATGACGGCCCCCTGTCAGCGCGGGTCAGCCATGTCGAGAAACTGGGCGGTGATACCAACGTCATTGCGACCGTTCAGAACCATTCGGTGACGGCGCGGTTGTTCGGGCAGCATGCGATATCCGAAGGCCAAGACCTGCGCCTTGGGTTCGCGCCCGAAAAAGCGTATCGGTTCGATGCAGATGGACAGCGGCTGCGTTAACCCAATCACGACGATGTGATCAATCTGTTTTGATGATTGTAACACCCTGTCTGCATCGCGCAGGCAGGGCTTCGGCGCGATTTAGCGCAACAAAAATGAATCTATTTTCAGGTCGAAATACAGCGGCTTTAATGGCGCTGTTAAGAACCTGTCACAAAGACCTCTTAAATCCCGTTCATCAACTTTCATTTTAGCCAGGAGCCATCCATGAAAGACGTCGACAACACCACACTTTCCGCAGACGACTGGGACGAGCTGCACTTCCCCCGCGCCGAGGAAAACGACTTTGACCGCGTGGTCGAAAGCGCCATTTCCCGCCGTGGTTTTCTGGCCGGTGTGGTGGCCTTCGGATCGGGCGCTGCTGCAATGGGCACAGGTCTGCTCAGCTCGACCTCGGCGCAGGCTGCTGACGCGTCGCGCTTTGCCTTCACCCCTATCGCAGCCCAGACCGATGGCACCGTTCACGTTCCCGAAGGGTATGAGTGGAAAGTTATGATGCGCTGGGGCGATCCGCTATTTTCGGATGCCGACGGCTATGACATCGCCGATGGCGGTCCGGTCGAAAAATCCGACCGTATCTTTGGTGAGAACACTGACGGGATGGAAACCTTCTCGTTCCAGGGTCACGAACTGATCGCAATCAACCACGAATACCCCAACCGCAAGATCAACCTGCCGGCCGCTGCGGAAGGTGTTCCAGAAAACGCAGGTGACGTTCTGAAACTGCAGAACATCCAAGGCGTGACCGTCATGGAAATCACCGAAGGCCCTGAGGGCTGGTCTGTTGTCAAAGACAGCCCCTTCAACCGCCGTATTCATCACAACACTCCGATGAAAATCGTTGGCCCCGCAGCCGGCCATGACCTGCTGAAAACCGAGGCTGACCCGACCGGCACCACTTCGTTGGGCACCATGAACAACTGTGGTGCGGGCAAGACGCCCTGGGGCACCTATCTGACCTGCGAAGAGAACTTCAACGGCTACTTCGGCTCATTGGATGAAAATGCCGCCTATGACCAGAAGGTCGCGGACGGTATGGCGCGCTACGGTATCAAGGCCGAAAGCTGGAACGGGTACGAGTTCTTTGATCCCCGTTTCGACACATCGAAAAACCCCAACGAGCCGCATCGCGCAGGCTGGATCGTTGAAATCGACCCGACCAAACCTGACAGCACCCCTGTCAAGCACACCGGTCTGGGTCGCTTCAAACACGAAAACGCCGAGGTCACTCTGGCTGCCGACGGTCGTGTAGTTGTCTACATGGGCGACGATGAACGTGGCGAATACCTGTACAAGTTCGTCTCGAACGGCACCTATCAGCCCGGCGCTGAAACCGAGAGCCTGCTGAACGACGGTACGCTTTATGTCGCCAAGTTCAACGACGACATGAAGGGTGAATGGCTGGCCCTGACCCCGGAAACCACCGGACTGGACGATGCCGAGATTCGCATCTTTACCCGCATGGCGGCCTCCAAAGCGGGCGGCACCACCATGGACCGCCCCGAATGGGTCGCCTCCAGCCCGGTTGCGGTCGAAGCTTATTGCTGCCTGACCAACAACAAGAACCGCGGCGTCAAGCCAAACGCCGGTGGTGATGACACCTCGGTCAACGCGGCCAACCCGCGTGAGGCGAACAAATACGGTCAGATCGTGCGCTGGCGTCCGGCCAATGACGACCACGCCGCCCAAGCGTTCGATTGGGACCTGTACGTCATGGCAGGCAACCCCACCGTGCATTCCGATGACCGCGCCGGGTCGCCCAACGTGAACGAGGGCAACCTGTTCAACTCGCCCGACGGTATGGTGATCGATTCGACCGGTCTGATCTGGATCCAGACAGACGGGAATGACGACAACGAGGAAGATTTCGCAGGCAACGGCAATAACCAGATGCTGGTTGGTGATCCCGTGACCGGTGAAATTGCACGTTTCATGACCGGTCCGAACGGCTGTGAGGTGACCGGTCTGGCGTGGTCCACAGACCTGCGGACTATGTTTGTTGGCATCCAGCACCCCGGCAGCAACTGGCCCGATGGCGGCACGCCACGCTCGTCGGTCATTGCGATCAAACGCGCCGATAACGGTCTCGTCGGCTAACTAATGCACCAACGCCCCCGGAGTTCTTTTCGGGGGCGTTGATCTTCAGATGTCTTCGCCCTTCGGGGCAAGTGGCCCCCCGGCGTCCAGCAAATGGCGCTCGGACAACCACGGGTTCAGCTTCAGCGCCTGATGCAAAGTTTCACGCGCTTCATCAACCCGCTTTAAGCCCAACAAGGTCAGCGCCTTACCGCTGATCGCAGCCACATGGTTGGGCGACAGTTCGATCGCACGGTCCAGATCAGGCAGAGCCGCCTGATAGTCCTGTCGCAGAAAATGCGCAAAGGCGCGCTGGTTATAGCCTTCGGCGTAAGAGGGACAATATTCGACCAGTTTGTCGAAATCCTCGATCGCGCCCAGCAGATCCCATTGGCTGCGGCGGGTCATCCCGCGATCCAACACAGCCTGTGCGCTGTCATCCGGTGCGTCGGCCCAAAATTCCCACAGCTGGTTTGAAAGGATTTGCGCGGCGCGCTCATTCTCGGCTTGCTGGATTTGCGTGATGAGCCCGGCAACTCCGTCCGAATGGTCCGGCGCAGCGGGGCACCCCTCGGACTGGGCCGCGATCGTGCCCGAGACCAGAAATGCAAAAGCTGTAACGATCTGTTTCATGATTCAATGGTGACGCGCCATACACGTTCGTCAACCCACTGCCTCAATCCCGCCCGAGACGCCGGTTTCCTTCACGGCCTCCATCGCCACAAAGGTCGAGGTGCTGGCCACATGCGGCAGGGATGAGATTTTCTCGGCTAGAACCGCGCGGTATTCCGACATCGACCCGGTGCGGATTTTCAACAGATAGTCAAAATTCGACGCGATCATATGGGCTTGCTCTATCTCGCCCACCTTCCGTACAGCGGCATTGAATTCGGCCAGTGCCTTTTCTCGGGTGTCGGTCAGGCGCACTTCTACAAAGGCCACATGGTCCAGTCCAAGGCGGATCGGGTCCAGCAGGGCGCGGTATCCGGTGATGATACCATCAGCCTCAAGTTTCTTCACACGTGCTTGAGTGGGCGATTTCGACAGCCCGATCCGCCGCGCAAGGTCCGCGACCGAGATGCGCCCATCCTCGGACAGAATCGCCAGAATGGCGCGGTCGAATCGATCCAAGTCAGGAAAGTCCATTTGCATCGCATTTACCCCTCAAATCAGTTCAACCGACTGTGTTTTGCGAAATTTAGGGCAATCAGGCCGCCAAAGCGATCCTATATTTAACTAAAGCACTGGAGGATTCATGGCACACAGCCTGCGCACCCATATTGACGCCCAAACCTATGCCGACCCGTCGGCCGTTCTGGACAGCCTGATCGCGCAGGCCGATCTGAGCGACACGGATCGTGCCGCCATCTGTACGGCCGCAGCCCAACTGGTGCGCGACATCCGTGCCAGCACCTCGCCGGGGATGATGGAGGTCTTTCTGGCCGAATACGGCCTCTCCACCGATGAAGGCGTCGCGCTGATGTGTCTGGCCGAGGCACTGCTGCGGGTGCCCGATGCCGATACGATTGACGCGCTGATCGAGGATAAAATCGCGCCTTCGGACTGGGGCAAGCATCTGGGGCAATCCTCGTCCTCGCTGGTCAATGCTTCCACCTGGGCTTTGATGCTGACGGGTAAGGTTCTGGACGATGGCAAAGCCTCACCAGTCAGCGCCCTGCGCGGAGCGATCAAACGGCTGGGTGAGCCGGTGATCCGCACCGCAGTGGGCCGCGCGATGAAGGAAATGGGCCGTCAGTTCGTTCTGGGCGAGACGATCCAATCCGCCATGGACCGCGCCCAGGGGATGGAGGCCAAGGGCTATACCTATTCCTATGACATGCTGGGCGAGGCCGCCCGGACCGAGGCTGACGCCGCCCGCTATCACCTATCTTATTCGCGCGCGATTGCGGCCATTGCCGATGCCTGCACGCATGATGACATTCGCGCCAATCCGGGGATCTCGGTCAAGCTGTCCGCCCTGCATCCGCGATATGAGCTGGCGCAGGAACAGCGCGTGATGGATGAGCTTGTGCCCCGACTGCGCGCCTTGTGCCTGCTGGCCAAAGCCGCCGGGATGGGCCTGAACGTGGACGCCGAGGAGGCCGACCGTCTGTCTTTGTCTCTGCAAGTGATCGAAGCGGTGATGTCCGAACCCGCCCTTGCCGGGTGGGACGGGTTCGGGATCGTGGTGCAGGCCTATGGCCCCCGCGCCGGGGTGGTTCTGGATACGCTCTATGACATGGCGCAGCGCCACGACCGCAAGCTGATGGTGCGGCTGGTGAAAGGCGCCTATTGGGATACAGAGGTCAAGCGCGCGCAGGTCGAAGGCGTCAATGGCTTCCCCGTCTTCACTCGCAAGGCCGCGACCGATATTTCCTACATCGCCAATGCCCGCAAATTGCTGGGGATGACTGACCGCATCTATCCGCAATTCGCCACCCATAACGCCCATACGGTCAGCGCGATCCAGTATATGGCTGATGGGCAGCCCTTCGAATTCCAGCGCCTGCACGGCATGGGCGAGACGCTGCACGGGCTGGTCAAGGACCAGAACGCCACCCGCTGCCGCATCTATGCGCCGGTGGGCGCACATCGTGACCTGCTGGCCTATCTGGTGCGGCGGCTGTTGGAAAATGGCGCGAATTCCTCCTTCGTGAACCAGATCGTGGATGAGGACGTGCCGCCCGAAGTGGTCGCCGCCGATCCCTTTGTCACGATCATCGACGCCGCCCGCCCCCTGCCCACTGGCCCCGACCTGTTCCAGCCCGAACGCCCCAATTCGCGCGGGTTCGACCTGCACCACACGCCAACGCTGGATCGGATCGACGCCGCGCGCGATGCCTTTCGTGCACATCACTGGTACGCGCAACCCCTGCTGTCGGACGATGCGCGCCCCGAAGGCGATCAGCCCGTCACCAACCCCGCCCAGCCACAAGACCGCCCCGGAGCGGTCGCCCTGGCCAGTACCGCAGATGTGGAACTGGCGCTGGCCTCTGCCGCACCGTGGCAAGCCCCAGCCGCCCAGCGCGCGCAGGTGCTGAACGCGGCCGCTGATCTTTACGAGGCCCATTTCGGCGAACTGTTCGCCCTGCTGGCGCGCGAGGCCGGGAAGTCTCTGCCCGACGCAGTGGCAGAACTGCGCGAGGCCGTGGATTTCCTGCGCTACTACGCAGCCAATATCCCCAATGCCGACCCCGCGGGCATTTTCACCTGTATCAGCCCGTGGAACTTCCCACTGGCGATTTTCACCGGGCAAATATCGGCCGCTCTGGCCACCGGCAATGCCGTTCTGGCCAAACCGGCACCACAGACACCTCTGATCGCACATCGGGCCGTGCAATTGCTGCACGAGGCGGGTGTGCCGCGCGATGCGCTGCAATTGCTGCCAGGTGGCCCGCACGTAGGGGCCGCGCTGACATCCGATGCGCGGGTGTCGGGGGTGGCTTTCACCGGCTCGACCGGCACGGCGTTGAAAATCCGCGCGGCGATGGCGGATCATCTGCAACCCGGCACGCCTCTGATCGCGGAAACCGGCGGACTGAATGCGATGATCGTCGACAGCACTGCCCTGCCCGAACAGGCCGTGCAATCCATCATCGAAAGCGCGTTTCAATCCGCGGGTCAGCGATGCTCGGCCCTGCGGTGCCTCTATGTGCAAGAAGATATCGCCGACGATCTGCTGACCATGCTGACCGGCGCGATGGAGGCCCTGGTGGTGGGCGATCCGTGGCTGATCGCAACCGATTGCGGCCCGGTGATTGACCGCGACGCGCGGCAAGGCATCGCCGACCACATCGCACAGGCTCGCAGTGAAGGTCGGGTGCTGAAGGAACTGAGAACCCCGCCCGAGGGCACTTTCATCGCTCCCACCCTGATTGAAATCCCCGGCATCGCGGCACTTGGGCGCGAAATATTCGGCCCCGTGCTGCATGTGGCGCGGTTCAAAGCCTCAGATCTGGATCAGGTCATCGCCGACATCAACGCCACGGGCTATGGTCTGACATTCGGCCTGCACACCCGCATCGACGACCGCGTGCAGCACATCACCGAGGCTGTCCACGCGGGCAATATCTACGTCAATCGCAATCAGATCGGTGCCATTGTCGGCTCGCAACCCTTCGGCGGCGAGGGGCTGTCGGGCACGGGGCCCAAGGCGGGCGGGCCAAACTATATGGCGAGGTTCTGTGCGCCGGACCGGCAAAAGGTGGATGCCACATGGGACAACACCGCCAGCGACCTGCCCGACCCCACAGGCCAGCCGGCCCCGCTGCGCACTCGGTCGCTGCCCGGCCCCACCGGCGAATCCAACCGGCTCAGCGAATTCCCCCGCGCGCCGCTGCTGTGCATGGGTCCGGGTACAGATACCGTTCAGGCGCAGGCCCAAGCGGTTGAGGCCCTTGGCGGCACCGCGATCCGTGCGTCCGGCATGATCGACCTGCACCGGCTGGAGAACATCGCGAACATCTCAGGCGTATTGTGGTGGGGCGATGAGGCCACCGCGCGGCAGATCGAACAGCATCTGGCCCGTCGCCATGGCCCGATCCTGCCTCTGATTCCCGGCCTGCCCGACCGCGCGCGTGTGCTGAGTGAACGTCACGTTTGTGTCGACACAACCGCCGCAGGAGGCAACGCCGCCCTGCTTGGGGGTGCGGCGTAACCGGACCTTGACGCTGGGCCGCGAAAAGCCCAGCGTCGCGCCATGTTTCCAATCCGTGACCATAACCCCTCGGGGCGCACGCCTTACGTCGTCTATCTGCTGATGGCAGCGAATATCGTGATCTTCCTCAGCTATGTCGGGATCATGGATAACGCACGGTTACTCAATCAACTTTACTTCGATTATGCGGTAATCCCGGCCCGTATCACGGACGGATTTGCGCTGGAAACGCTTGTGACCTCGATGTTTTTGCATGGCGGTTGGATGCATCTGGCGGGCAACATGCTGTTTCTGTGGATTTTCGGAGACAATCTTGAAGACGAAATGGGGCATCTACCCTTTCTGCTGTTTTATGTGCTAGCCGGTATCGGAGCGGGGTTGATCCACGTCGTGACGGCTCCTGACTCAGTGATCCCCACGATTGGCGCGTCTGGTGCCATTGCTGGCGTCATGGGCGGGTATCTTCTGATGTTCCCCAAAGCCCGCGTCGACATCCTGTTGATCCTAGTCGTCTATTTCCGCGTATTTACTATCCCGGCCTTTGTCATGTTGGGGGTGTGGTTGGGAATGCAGTTCCTCGGCAGCCTGGCAAGCGATCCTGACAAGGGCGGTGTCGCCTATTGGGCACATACCGGCGGGTTCCTAGTCGGTCTGATCCTGTGCGTTCCCTTGTGGCTAAGGCGCGGCGCGATGTCTTATTGGAACCGCACCCACGGCCACCCGCCCCACCCCGAGCACGAATACAAGCTGTCACAATCCCGCATTCCCCGCATCCCGCGCCGGTAAGTGACCACCGCTTTGCCGCGTTACCTCTTGCGCGGCGGCTTGAACCAGCGCCCCCAGTTCCGGCGCGCGTTCAGCGTTGAACCGGACCGTTGGACCAGACACCGAGATACCTGCACAAGGCTCGCCCCGGTCGTTGAATATGGCTGCTCCGATGCAGGACATTCCCTGATATCGCTCCTCCCGGTCTAATGACCATCCCCGCGCGCGGGTTTGATCCAAGTCTGCCTGCAACCGGGTGTCGTCTATTAACGTATGAGGCGTGAAGCGTTCCGGTTTGGCCCCGGTCATCAATCTGGTCAGCGCGGCCTCTCCCATCGCGGCCAGAATCGCCTTTCCCGTCCCTGAGGCGTACATCGGCGTCCGAGCCCCCGGTGGGAAAAACGCCCGGATCGGGTTTGCTGTTTCAACCTGACCGACAAACACCACCTGCGCCCCGTCCGGGACCGCCAGATTGGCCGTTTCTCCGCTGTCCTGCATCAATCTGCGCAGGACTGGCCGCCCAATCTCGATCACACTATTACGGCGCAGAAACGAGGCCCCAGTCCGATAAGCCTCGATCCCGATCATCCACTCCTGTCGTTCTTCGTCGAAGGCCACGAACCCGTGTTTCTGCAAAGTCATCAGAATGCGGTGGGTGGTGGCCGTAGGTACACCAGTCTCACGTGCCAGATCGCTTAATGCTGCGCGCTCCAGCCGGGCAGTTTCGGTCAAAACACCTAGCGCGCGATCCAGCGACTGCATCGTCCCGGCCGTGCTTTCCTTGAACAAGGACTTCGGTCTACCGCGCTGTCTTTTCGAGGATTCCATCCCATTTTCTCCGGTTTGCGACGTCAAATTTTTTTGGCCCGTTTTTCTTCCCCAAGAAATGAAAAAAAGAAACTCAAATCAAATCAGCGCCTTAGTGTTAAAATCGCAAAAATGAAAATATTTTTCAAGAAAATTGCATGGCGCCGAGCATTCCCGGACACTGACTTCAAATGCGGAGGAACACGTCATGTCCAACCAAAACCCTGTTTTCATTCCCGGCCCAACTAACATCCCGGACAGGCTGCGTCTTGCAATGCAGGTCCAGACTCAGGACCACCGCGCGCCTGATTTCATCGAAACCTTTGCCCCCGTCCTTGAAGACACAAAGAAAGTTTTTGGCACCACCTCTGGTCAGGTCGTCACCTACCCCGCCAGCGGAACTGGCGGGTGGGAAGCTGCGGTGACCAACACGCTCAACCCCGGTGACAAGGTGCTGGTGGCGCGGTACGGCGTATTCAGTCACCGTTGGATCGACCTATGCCAACGGCATGGACTGGACGTTCAGGTGATCGACTGCCCTTGGGGCAGCGGTGCCCCTGCCGAGCAGTTTGAAACCGCCCTGTCCAAGGACAATGCACACCAAATCCGTGCAGTTCTGGTGACCCATAACGAAACTGCAACCGGCGTTCGGTCGGACATCAGTGCAGTTCGGCGCGCAATAGACGCAGCCGATCATCCCGCGATGCTATTCGTGGATTGTGTTAGTTCCCTAGCTTCTATGCCGTTCGAGTTTGATGAATGGGGTGTCGATATCGCAGTTTCCGGGTCGCAAAAAGGGTTCATGCTGGCAACCGGCATGGCGATCCTTTGTGTCAGCCCCAAGGCTCTGGCGGCTTCGGCAACGGCGACGCTACCGCGCACGTTCTTCGATTTTCGCGACATGATGCAAGCCAATGCGTCTGGCGGCTTTCCTTATACCCCACCGCTGCAACTGATCTACGGGATGCGAGAAAGCCTGAAAATGTTGTTCGAGGAAGGGCTTGAGAATGTCTATGCCCGCCACACCCGTCTTGCTGAAGGCGTTCGGCGCGCCGTTGATGCCTGGGGCCTGCAACTGGTTGCCGAGTCGCCTGAGCTTTATTCCGACACTGTCAGCGCGATCTATGTACCGGATGGTATCAACAGCAATGCGCTAACAGATCATGCGTTCAACGCATACGGGGTGTCATTCGGCATCGGACTGGGCCAGCTTGACGGTAAGGCGTTTCGCATTGGTCATTTGGGTAGCCTGACGGATGCGATGGTCCTGTCCGGCCTGTCGACGATTGAGATGGCGATGGCCGATCTGCACTATCCGATCAACTTGGGCAGCGGAGTCGCCGCCGCACAGGATTTCTATCGCAAAGGGTCGCCGGACCACGCCAAGGCAGCCGCATAAGGAGGGTTGAGATGTTGGACCATTCACAAGCCGCCAACTTGACGATCGCGGACATGCGCGCGGCGCAACGGCGGATCGCACCTCATATCAGACGCACACCGCTGATGACGTCGGACTACCTGAATGACCTGACCGGCGCGCAGTTGCTCTTTAAATGCGAGAACTTTCAGGAGGCAGGTGCTTTCAAAGTGCGCGGTGCCTGTAACGCGGTCTTCAGCCTCAGTGAAGAAGAGGCCGTCAAGGGGGTGTGCACCCATTCCAGCGGCAACCATGCGTTGTCGCTCTCATACGCTGCTGGTCGCCGGGGTATCCCGTGCAACGTCGTTATGCCCCGCACCGCGCCTCAGGCCAAGAAAGACGCGGTACGCAGGTATGGCGGTACCATTACGGAATGCGATCCTTCAACTTCATCGCGCGAGGCTACCTTTGCCGAGGTTCAGGCCCGGACAGGAGGTGAGTTCATCCACCCCTACAACGATCCGCGTGTGATCGCAGGGCAAGCCACTTGCTCGGCTGAATTGCTGGATCAAACCGGCGGCGTTGACGCCGTTATCGCCCCGATTGGCGGCGGCGGCATGGTTTCAGGCACCTGCCTGACCGTCTCGAACCTTGCATCCGGTACAGAGATTTACGCGGCCGAACCCGAGCAGGCGGATGATGCGTTTCGGTCCTTCAAGGCTGGGTACATAATTGCCGACGACGCACCCAAGACCGTCGCTGACGGCTTGCTGGTGCCCTTAAAAGAGAACACATGGCACTTTGTCTCGAACCATGTGACGGACATTTTCACAGCCTCTGATGACGAGATCATCGCCGCTATGAAATTGACGTGGAAGCACCTTCGGGTGGTGATGGAACCATCTTCGGCGGTGCCATTGGCGGTCATCTTGAAGAACCAAGACGTGTTCCGCGGCAAACGTGTGGGCGTGATCATAACAGGCGGGAACGTCGATCTAGACAAGTTGCCATGGTTGCAAGGATGAGGAGAGAGAATATGAACAAATCCGCGAAATTTGACGATCTCGAGATCGGCTTCGACATCCCTGCCGCCATTGGGATGGACGAACGCGATATCCAGACGCCAAGCCTGATCTTGGACCTTGATGCGCTTGAACGAAATATCAAGAAGATGGGTGACTACGCCAAAGCGCACGGGATGCGGCATAGGGTGCATGGCAAAATGCACAAATCCGTGGACGTAGCCAAGCTACAAGAAGAACTGGGTGGCGCGGTCGGCGTGTGCTGTCAGAAAGTGTCCGAGGCCGAAGTCTTTGCCCGTGGTGGTATCAAAGACATCCTCGTATCCAATCAGGTGCGCGACCCAGCCAAGATCGATCGCTTGGCGCGTCTGCCCAAACTGGGTGCGCGCACAATCGTCTGCGTAGATGACGTGGACAACATCGCCGAGCTGTCGTCGGCAGCCACGCGGCACGGCACCGAGTTGGAGGTTTTTGTCGAAATCGACTGCGGCGCAGGACGTTGCGGCGTGACCTCGACCGCAGCAGTCGTTGAAATCGCCCAAGCGGTTCACGCCGCCGCAAATCTTAAGTACACAGGAATACAGGCCTATCAGGGTGCGATGCAGCACATGGACAGTTATGAAGCCCGCAAGGAAAAACTGGACGTCGCCATCGCGATGGTCAAAGACGCGGTCGAGGGTTTGAAAGCCGAAGGGATAGACTGCGAACTGGTCTCGGGCGGAGGAACTGGGTCGTACTATTTTGAAAGCGAGTCAGGCGTTTACAATGAATTGCAATGCGGGTCTTACGCGTTCATGGATGCTGATTACGGACGCATTCTGGACAAGGACGGCAACCGGATTGACCAAGGTGAATGGGAGAACGCGCTGTTCATTCTGACCAGTGTCATGAGCCATTCCAAACCTGATATTGCGGTCTGCGATGCGGGTCTCAAAGCCCAGTCTGTCGATAGCGGCCTGCCCTTCGTATATGGGCGTGACGACGTGGAATACCTCAAATGTTCGGACGAACATGGCGTGATTGGCGACCCGGACGGGGTTTTGAAAGTCAATGACAAGCTACGGCTGGTGCCTGGTCACTGCGACCCCACTTGCAATGTCCATGACTGGTATGTCGGCGTACGCGGCGGCAAAGTCGAAGCGTTGTGGCCAGTGTCGGCGCGCGGAAAGGCGTACTAAGCGATGAGGGATGCCATGATTACTCAAGACGGACCGCTGATCGTGACCGAGGATTTATGTGCCCAACTCGTGGGCCGTCAACAAGCATTTGATGCTGTCGAGGCCGTCTTTGGCGCCATGGCCAGCGGCGGGGCGCGAAACTTTCCCGTGATCCGCGAGGCTTTGGGCCACGCAGATGCGATTTATGGGTTCAAGTCCGGGTTCGACCGCGAGAGGCAAGTGCTGGGTGTGAAGTCCGGTGGGTATTGGCCAGGGAATACAGATCGCGGCCTGACCAACCATCAATCCACAGTGTTCCTGTTCGACCCGGACACGGGTCGGCTGTCGGCACTGGTTGGCGGCAACTATCTGACGGCGGTGCGCACTGCGGCGTCATCTGCTGTGTCCATCGCTCATCTGGCCCGCAAGGACGCCAAAGTTCTGGGCATGGTCGGAGCGGGCCATCAATCCACCTTTCAACTGCGCGCAGCCGCCGAGCAACGCGCGTTCGAAAAGGTCGTGGCGTGGAATCCACATCCGGACATGCTGCCTCGATTGGCCTCCGTCGCTGACGAGATCGGGTTGGAATTCGAAAGCGTCAGCCCACAGGAGTTGGGCGCACAGGCGGATGTGATCATCACCATCACCTCGGCTTTCGAGCCCTTGCTGATGAAGGAGTGGATCAAACCCGGCACCCATCTGGCCTGCATGGGCACCGACACCAAAGGAAAGCAAGAGGTCGACCCGGCACTGGTATCTGCAGCCTCGGTCTTTACGGATGAGGTGGCGCAATCCGTCTCGATTGGTGAAGCGCAGCACGCCGTTGGCAACGGGGCTCTTACAGAGGAGGCTATTACGCCCATCGGCGCTGTGATCAATGGCGTTCATCCTGGCCGGGTTTCGGCGGATCAGATCACCTTGTTCGATGGAACAGGCGTCGGCCTGCAAGACCTGGCGGTTGCATCCGTTGCCGCACGGTTGGCTGAAGACAGCGGGTTAGCCCAACGCATTGCGTTATAAACAAAAAAGCGCGCCTCGTACGGGGCGCGCTTGTTTAGCACTGGCTAAAGAAAATCAGCCCCGGATCACCTTCGAGAACTGGTCAAAGATCGGCTCATTCGAACAGATAACCTCACCATCCTCCAAGACACTGCCTTCTGGATTGATGGCTTGCACAAATCCGCCAGCCTCTTTCACGATGATGATCCCGGCTGCCACGTCCCACGCGTTCAGTCGACGCTCCCAATAGCCTTCGTAACGCCCTGCAGCGACATAAGCCAAATCCAGCGCTGCCGATCCCCAACGGCGCACGCCAGCGCAGGTGGGCATGATACGGGCCAGATCCTGCAAGGTCGCAGGCAGGTCGGAACGGCCACCAAATGGCAAACCGGTCGCAAAGATCGATTCGATCATACGGTGACGGCCCGAAACGCGGATGCGAGTGTCGTTCATCCACGCGCCTTCGCCCTTTTCGGCAAAGAACATCTCGTCCTTGGCAGGGTCATAGATCACGCCCGAAACGATCTTGCCCTTGTGTTCCAGAGCGATCGAAATCGCCCAATGCGGCAGCCCGTGCAGAAAGTTCGTGGTGCCGTCCAGCGGGTCGACAATCCAGCGGCGCGTTGGGTCTTCACCTGCCTGCCCGCCGCCTTCTTCACCCAGCCAGCCATAGGTCGGGCGCGCACCCAGCAATTCCTCTTTCAGGATCGCCTCGGCGGCGATGTCGGCCTTGGAGACAAAGTCACCCGCACCTTTCATCGAGACCTGCAGGTTCTCGACTTCGCGGAAATCCTTGACCAGAGACCGCCCCGCCTTGCGCGCGGCTTTGATCATGATGTTGAGGTTAGCACTGCCTACCATTGTCCCAAGGCTCCTGTTCGGTCAAACCGCGCGTATACTGATGCAATGCGCCCTTGCCAAGAGGCTTGATGCGCATAGCAGCCCCGCGTTTCGCGCCTATTGCGATTGCAGCTTGCGCGCCTCGGTTCCGGCCAGTTCGATCAGTTCCTGCACATAGGGTTTTTCAAGGTCCTCGGACCGCACCGCCGCATACAGGCTGCGGGTGATCCCATCCTTAGTCAGCGGCCGGGTCACATAGTCCGAGTTATACTTGACCTCGCGCACCACCCAGTCGGGCAGGACCGAAATCCCCCGGTTCGAAGCGACCAGCAAAAGGATAACTGCTGTCAGCTCCACCTGCCGGATGGCCGCCGGTTCCACACGCGCGGGGATCAGCAACTGGCTGAACACATCCAACCGGGTGCGCTCGACCGGATAGGTGATCAGGGTTTGACCACGGAAATCCTCGGCTTCGATGAAATCCTTTTGTGCCAATGGGTGGGCCGAGGCCGCAACAAACACCGCATCGTAGTCAAACAGCTTGATGAACTCGACCCCCGGCAGGTCTTCGGGGTCCGAGGAGACGACCAGATCGACCTCTTCCTTCTGCAGCGCGGGCAACGCGTCAAAGGCCAAACCGGGGCGGATATCGACATCCACATCGCCCCAGGATTTACGGAAAGCCTCCAACACCGGAAACAGCCATTCGAAACAGGCATGGCACTCGATCGCGATATGCATCCGGCCCGTGCGCCCGTCGCGCAGGGAAGAAAATTCGTGCTGCGTCGCTTCGACCTGCGGTAGTATCTGTTCGGCCAGCCGCAACAGGCGCAACCCCGCCGCCGACAGCTTCATCGGCTTGGAGCGGCGCAGGAACAGCTCAACCCCGGCCTGATCCTCAAGCCCTTTGATCTGATGACTCAACGCCGATTGGGTGATGTTCAGCTGATCCGCCGCGCGGGCCAGGCCGCCGCATTCATGGATCGCCTTGATCGTGCGCAGGTGCCGGAATTCGATGTGCATTCAATGGAACTCATGTTGTTCTTGAGGAATATGAGTTTGTCTCACAATGCAGGTCATGGCACAAGGCCTGCAACAAGTATTTACGAGGCCGAGATGACACAACCTGAGATTTCATTCGAATTCTTCCCGCCCCAAACGCTCGAGGCCTCGTTCCGCCTGTGGGACACCGTGCAGACGCTGGCCCCGCTGGACCCGCGCTTTGTGTCAGTCACCTATGGTGCTGGTGGCACCACGCGGGAATTGACCCGCGATGCGGTGGCGACTTTGCACAAATCTTCCGGCCTTCCGGTGGCCGCACATTTGACGTGCGTCGATGCGACCCGCGCTGAGACCCTGCAAATAGCGGATTCCTTCGCCAAGGCAGGTGTGAAAGACATCGTTGCACTGCGTGGCGACCCCCCCAAAGGACAGGACCGGTTCGTCCCTCATCCAGACGGGTTCGCCAATTCGGTCGAACTGATCGAAGCGCTTTCAGACACCGGCGCGTTCAATATCCGCGTGGGCGCCTACCCAGACATCCACCCCGAAGCGCAATGCGCCCGCACCGATGTCGACTGGTTGAAAGCCAAGCTGGACGCTGGCGCAGACGAAGCGCTGACGCAGTTCTTCTTTGAGGCCGAGACTTTTTTCCGCTTCCGCGACGCCTGCGAAAAGGCCGGGATCGACAAGCCCATCGTGCCGGGCCTCCTGCCAATCGAGAACTGGAAAGGCGCGCGCAACTTTGCCAAACGTTGTGGCACACGCATTCCCGGCTGGATCGAACAGGCATTTGACAAGGCCCTCCGGGATGACCGCGAGGATTTGCTGGCTACTGCATTGTGCACCGAGCTGTGCTCGGACCTGATAGAAGGCGGTGTGGACAAACTGCATTTCTATACACTGAACCGGCCAGAACTGACGCGCGATGTCTGCTTTGCCCTTGGGATCACACCAAAGCCCTCGTTGCAGAACGTGGCCTAACGAAAGGCCGGACGATACCAGGCCAATCAGACGCAATAGTGGGAACAATCAAAATAGTTATCTCGAAATTGTTCCCACATACCCCCTAAAAACTCACCAAATTTGACAAAATTGCGACCGTCACAACACTAGGGCATGTTGTTGTTTAGTGAGTGATTTGGGTATGGAAGCAGTTGAAAAGATCAGGGCGCGGACAGATGCTTTGTATGCGCTTGGGCTGGACCACACTGCCAGTTCCGACGACATCCGCAACGCTTGGCGCAAGATTGCCTTCAGCGCACATCCTGACCGCGCTGACAATGATTGCTCGGATTTTGTCCGCGCCAAAGACGCTTATGATCTTTTGCGGCAAGAGGGGCTGACCACCAAGAACCCGATGCATGGCAAGCCCAAAAGGCCCAAGCTGCGCAAACGCGTGATCCGGTTGAAAGACACCGAAGTCAGCGCGTGTCGTGATCTTCTTGCTCGGGCGTTGGCCCATTCTGGCAACATTGCGCCAACTGACGATGGCGACCAAATCGTTGCTGACTCGGACCACATCCCCAGCGCTATCGAGTGTTTTGGTCGTAACTTGATATACTTCGTGAAATCTCCGGTTTGCAAAGGTGCGAACCGCGTTGCTTTGCCGACATCTGTTCTGGTCGGGTTTCGCAAAACGGAAACCGAAGTTTTGAATTTCCAATCCAAGAACGCAGGTGCCGGCGAAGTCGTTGTCCCTGACGCGATCATGGCCCGAAAGTTTCCTGGCGCCAAAAGTGTTCGCATACGGTTCGATGCAGATCAGGCCCTGCAGGATGCCTTTGAACTGGCAAGCTGAGACCTGAAATACAAAAACCCGGCTGATGTCAGCCGGGTTTTCGTTTGTCAGATTCCATTTAGTTGGAAATCGGAGCGTCCGAGGTAAATTTCGGGATAACTGCGGTCGAAGCTTTCGCAGGCTCGATACCCGGCCAGTTACCTTCCGCCAGATTGATGTTACCCGGGATATCTTCTTCGAAGAATCCAACAACCACGTCCGTAATGTTCAGGTACAACTTATCATCAACAATGCGCCACAGGTTCGGGTTGGCCGGAACCTTGCCGCCGCGTGACACGCCATAGGCGCAATGGCCATCATACTGCGGCGCGTAGTACGCGGGGTTTTCCAAAAACTTGTCTCGGTTTTCTTCGGTTGAGAATGCCCAGGTTGCGCCATTGTATTCAGCGGTGATGTCGGAACGCCCACGAACGCCCGCCGGCTGCGCCTTACCAACCGGTGACTGATCCAGGCTGCGATAGGCCACAACATCATAGCCTGAAACAGCATAACCGGTTCCATCAACATACTGATCACCAGCGAATGCCGGAACAGCAAATGCCAGCGTTGCTGCAAGGGTCAGGGCAAAACGTTTCATATAGGTCAATCCTCTTGTCCTCAGGTTTCAAGGTCACCCGCATTCCGGGTCTGACCAGACAATAAGCGATTTCAGGGCTCAGAGCAGTCCTGCTCGCGGCGCTGTGACGTCCGATGAAGAAACGTGAGAGTATTGGCGTCGAATGTTACAAAATGAACCACAGATGCGGGGTTGGACTCGGCGCTTTGCAATATTAGCTGTTGCTGCGGACAGACAATGCACACCAAATTTGCTGAGGAAGGCAAGAAATGAGCGAGCAAACGACCTATACCCCGCCAAAGGTTTGGACTTGGGACAGTCAGAATGGCGGACAATTCGCCAATATCAACCGCCCCATTTCCGGCGCGACGCACGACAAAGACCTGCCCGTAGGGCGCCATCCGTTCCAGTTGTATTCGCTGGCAACGCCAAACGGTGTCAAAGTCACGGTGATGCTGGAAGAACTGTTGGCCCTTGGCCATGAAGAGGCCGAGTATAACGCCTGGCTGATCAATATCGGCGAGGGCGATCAATTCGGCTCGGGCTTTGTCGGGGCAAACCCGAACTCAAAGATACCCGCGCTTTGGGACCGGTCCGGGGATGAACCTGTGCGCGTGTTCGAAAGCGCCTCGATCCTGTTTCATTTGGCCGAGAAATTCGACGCCTTTCTGCCGAAATCCGGCCCCGAACGGACTGAGGTGATGAACTGGGTGTTCTGGCAGATGGGCAGCGCACCTTATCTGGGCGGCGGGTTCGGCCATTTCTATGCGTATGCGCCCGAGAAATGGGAATACCCGATCAACCGGTTTGCCATGGAAACCAAGCGCCAGTTAGACGTTCTGGACAAGCAACTGGCGGAAAATGCCTATATTGCAGGCGACGATTACAGCATCGCCGACATGGCCATCTGGCCCTGGTACGGTCAGTTGGTTCTGGGACGTCTGTATGACGCCGCCGAGTTCCTGGACGTCGAATCCTATAAGAACGTTATGCGTTGGGCCAAAGCAGTCGAAGAACGCCCCGCAGTACTGCGCGGCCGCATGGTCAACCGTCCCTTCGGTGAAAAGCACATGCAGCTTCACGAACGCCACGAGGCCAGCGACTTTGAGACCCGCACTCAGGACAAACTGGAACCTGCAGCGGAGTAACGCATGGGCCTCGCAGCTTAATTTGCGGGGCCTTATTATCGCAGAATTGGTGGTTTCTCCGGGTCGCTGCCCGGTGTGATCTGCGCATATTCGGACGTCTCGGGCTGGGGCAAATCGAACCTTAGCCCAACGCGGGCCAACGCTGCGGCCGCCGGGTCGTGCGCTGCAAAAAAGCCGACATCCATGGCCCCAGCTTCGATACCCGAAAAGGTCAACGCTTCGGACGCAGCTTTGGCCAGCGCAGCCTCAGCCCCGCTCACCGCTCCGACAAAACCCAGCAGATGACCTGTGCCACCCTCAGACGTCTTTGTGCCGACCAGATATGCCGCCTGCGCCAGACCAACGGCCGTTGCCAATTTGGCGTCCAGGGCCGTTAACAGATCGTCGGGCAACCCAACGGGGGGCAGGAACTCGGACAGGTGTTGCTGCACTTCCTCTGGCGTGTGCTGCAAAGTCGTGGCCAACCATCCAAGGGCCTCGGACGGGATCAGCATGGACGATGGCGCGACCTCAAGGTTCAGACCCAGACCAATCCCCTGACCGGCCAGCATGTTGGACAAAATCCGCCCAGACAAAGCAACATAAGGCACCGGGCGTTCCGCAAATCGGGCAAGCCGATCTTCCCGATCGAAGGCCAGAACAAACCGGCCGTCAGCCACATCAAACAATTCAGGCGAGATGTTTTCGTCCTTCGCCTCTTCGGTCAGCAAAAGAAACAACTCGCTATCCGCCAGTCGTTCAAAAAAGCGCAGCCGGGCAGCATCGTCCAGTGGGGCAGCCTCCATCGCGGAATGGGCGGCATCCAGAGCTGTTGTGTCAGTCATTCAGAACCTCTTGCACCCGCGCACGCAAGACCGGCAGAAGGTCGGCCTCGAACCAGGGGTTTTTCTTCATCCATGCCGTATTCCGCCAAGACGGATGAGGCAAGGCAAAGACGCGCGGCGCATGGTCCCGCCAGTTGCGCACCGTTTCCGTCACCGAGCTTTTTGTGCCCAGGTGATATTTTTGCGCATGGCCCCCGACCAGAACCGTTAACGGCATTTCGCCCAGCGCTTGCATCACCCGGTCGTGCCAGGTTTGCCCGCAGATCGGCGGTGGAGGCAGATCGGCTTTGCGCACATCATATCCGGGAAAGCAGAATGCCATTGGCACAATCGACACCTTTGAGCGGTCATAGAATGTCGGTTCATCAAGCCCCAACCAATCCCGCAGGCGATCCCCGGAGGGGTCGGTAAAAGGGCGACCGGATTCGTGAACGCGTGCGCCGGGTGCCTGCCCTGCAATCAGAACCGAAGTTCCTTTGCGGAACCAGACCACCGGTCGAGGTTCGTGCGCAGTGTGCGTGTCGGCAAACCTATCGGCGCAGATCCTGCAGGCTGCGATGTCTTTCTCGAGTGTATTCATCAGATCGCAAGGTTTCCTGCATCAAAATGAGTGACGGTTAGATCAAAGAATAGACAACGCGCCTTTGGACGCCAACAGATGGAAAAGTCACAATAGCAACAGCATGCAAGCGAACGCATTGATCCCCCCCCTCATTTTTCGACATAATGCAGCACGCGTGAACGCGGCATCACCGGCTTGGTCGGTGCAATAAAAAGACATATGTAGCAGGCCCAGTATGCTTGAGTTTGAGAACGTCAGTAAGTCTTTCTGGACCGGGACGCGCCGCAAGGTGATCCTGGACCGGGTGTCGTTCAGGGTTGAGCTTGGAAAATCTCTGGGCGTGCTTGCCCCGAACGGCACTGGCAAAACAACACTGATCAACATGATGGCCGGGTTAGAGAAACCGGATGAAGGCGTGATCCGCAAGTCCTGCCGGATTTCGTTTCCGATGGGGTTCACTGGTGGCGTTGCGAACAAGCTTTCGGCACTGGAAAACGCGCGATATATCGCGAAAATCTATGGCATGGATCCCGATTACGTCGAAGCCTATTGTAAATGGCTGTGCAATCTGGGCGAGTATTTTGACCAGCCAATGGCCACGTATTCATCGGGCATGAAGGCCCGTTTCACCTTTGCCTTGATGCTGGCACTTGATTTCGACATGTATCTGATTGACGAAGGCATGCCCGCCACCACGGATGTCGAATTCAACAGGAAAGCCGGTGACATTCTGAGGGAAAGGTTGCGCACGACCACGTTGGTCATCGTATCCCACAGCCCTGCAGTGCTGGAAAAATTCGCCCGTCAGGCTGCCGTTCTCGTGGACGGTCAGCTTTACATGTTTGACACCTTGGAAGAGGCTAAGCAGCTATATGACTACCAAACCCAAGGCTAGCATCTACAACCTGCGCCGCAAACGCAAAGGCTCTGGCGACCCTGAAGCGCGCGCTGAGGCGATCTCGCGTATTCGCAAGGCAACGCAGGCTCCGGCCGCCGCAAACGAGTCGCAGACTGCTACTGAAATCGACGAGATCAAACGCGAAGGGCTGACCGGACGGCAGCTTAGGGTAGCACGACGTCTTGCTCAGAAAAACGGGCTTGCCGCGACCTCGGATTATGATGCCGTACGTCTTTTGCGGAAAAAAGGTATCGACCCGTTTGAGCGGGCTAACCTTTTAGATCTAGCCGTTGAGAAGAAACGCACTGAGGGTGAGACCAAGGACAAAATCACCATCCAACTGCCCCAAACGTTTTCTGAAGCCGCTCAAACCCTGCCTGGCCCCGAAATGAACCCGGCAGAGCGTCGCGAGATTGAGATCAAGGAGATCCAAAGGGACATTGCTCGCAGACGCAGGCGCAAGCTGATGGCATTGTTCGCGCGCCTCGCTGCATTTGTTCTGCTTCCGACGCTAATCGTGGGCACCTATTTCTATCGCTACGCGACCCCAATGTATGCCAGCGATTCGGCTTTCTCGATTCTTCAGGCCGATGGCGGGGGCGCATCGTTCCGTGGGTTTTTGGCCGGTACGCAATATGCCACAGCGCAGGACTCGGTGGCGACGCAGGAGTTCCTGGAATCCAAAGATGCCCTTCTTCGGTTGGATCGGGACATGGGCTTCGCCGAAATCTTCAAACAGGAGTGGATTGATCCAATTCAGCGCCTGTCGCCTGATGCCAGTCTGGAAGAAACCTACAAGCTGTTCAAACGGATGATAACGATCGGATATGACCCAAGCGACGGGATCATACGGATGGAGGTTGCCGCCCCATCGGCCGAGCTTGCCGTCGGTCTGTCCGAGCGCTTGTTGTCCTATGCTGAAGAAACGATCAACGGACTGACCGAGTTGAAACGCGAAGACCAGATGCGCGAGGCCCGCGCCGGATTCGAGTTGGCCCAGGCCGAGCGCCGAAAAGCGCAGGAAGACTTGATCGAGTTGCAGTTGCAAGGTGCTTTGCTGGACCCTGAAAACGTGATCGCTGGTCTGCGCGGGCGCATCAACGCGCTGGAAACCGAGATTCAAGACAAAGAACTGCAATTGGCTGCTTTGCTGGACAACCTGCGGCCCAACCAAGCCAAGGTCGATGGCGCGCGTGCAGATATCCGTCGTCTTGAACAAGTCCTGGATGAGCTTAATGCACAGATGCTGGATGTCTCGGCAGGCGAAAATTCGCTTGCCCAGCTTAGCGTGCGCCTTCAAATGGCTCAGGCCGATTTGATTGCCCGGGATATGATGCTGCAAAACGCTATGCAGCAAATGGAAACCACCCGGACCGAGGCTAACCGTAAGGTTAGATATCTGACAGTCTCGGTTAATCCTGTGCCCAGTCAGGACCCCACTTACCCGCGCAAATTCGAAAATACGATTTTGGCATTCCTGTTGTTTGCTGGTATCTACCTGTTGATCTCGCTTACCGCGTCGGTCCTTCGTGAACAGGTATCCTCGTAAGACACATGAAACATGTAAAAATCTCCGATCTCAAGGTCGGCAATGATCTGCCTCTGACAATCATTGCCGGCCCCTGCCAGCTTGAAAGCGCAGATCATGCCCAAATGATCGCCGGTAAAATGAAAGAGGCGTGCGACGCCGCGGGCGCGCAATACGTGTTCAAGGGCTCGTTCGACAAGGCCAACCGCACCTCGGTAAATGCCGCCCCTGCTTTGGGGTTGGAAAAGGGGTTGGCCGTTCTGCAATCGGTCAAGGACAGCATCGGGGTGCCAGTTACCACCGATGTACATGAGAAAGAACAATGCGCCCCAGTGGCCGAGGTGTGCGATATCCTTCAGATCCCTGCGTTTCTGTGTCGCCAGACTGCCTTGCTTAAGGCGGCAGGCGCAACAGGCGCGGTGGTGAACGTCAAGAAAGGACAGTTCCTGGCCCCTTGGGACATGCAAAATGTTGCTGCCAAGATCGAAAGCACCGACAATTACAACATCATGTTGACCGAGCGTGGCGTCAGCTTTGGCTACAACCGTCTGGTGGTCGATATGCAATCGCTACCGGAAATGGCGCGAACCGGGTATCCGGTGATCATGGACGCCACGCACACTGTGGCTCAACCCGGCGGTTTGGGCGGCGCATCAGGTGGCCAGCGCGAATTTGCGCCTGTTATGGCGCGTTCGGCCGTTGCTGTTGGCGTTGCTGGCGTCTTTATGGAAACGCATCAGGATCCGGACAATGCGCCATGTGATGGCCCGAATATGATTTACCTGGATCAGATGCCTCAACTGATTGATACATTGATGCGATTTGATACGCTTGCCAAAGCCAATCCGATTCAGATTTAACAACCGAGATTCTTGATGACCAAACCACTCCCCGAGGTGACCCCGAATACCTGGACATTTCTGCGCGACGCAATGATCAAGCCAACGGGTTTTCGTGAATACGACGCGCGTTGGAAATACCCCGAAGAGATCAACTTGCCGGGCATGACAGCGCTGGGTCTGGGTCTTGGAACACAGATGCGTCGCCGCGGAATCGCGCCGGTGATCGCGGTTGGCAACGACTATCGAGACTATTCTCTTGCGATTAAGAACGCACTGATCTTGGGGCTGATGCAGGCGGGGATACAGGTCAAGGATATCGGCCCGGCACTTAGCCCGATGGCTTACTTCGCGCAGTTCCATCTGGATGTGCCTGCGGTTGCGATGGTCACGGCCAGCCACAACCCGAACGGCTGGACAGGGGTCAAAATGGGGTTTGAGCGTCCGTTGACCCATGGTCCCGATGAAATGTCCGAGCTGCGCGACATTGTTCTGAACGGCGAAGGTCAGCCGCACGAAGGCGGTTCGTATGAATTTGTCGACGGGGTGAAAGAGGCGTATATCGACGATCTGGTCGGCGATTTCAAAATGTCCCGCCCGCTGAAAGTCGTCTGCGCGACGGGCAATGGAACTGCGTCGGCCTTCGCACCCGAGGTCTTTGAACGAATGGGGGTCGAGGTTGTACCCAGTCATAACCGGCTGGATTATACCTTTCCCAACTACAACCCCAACCCCGAAGCCATGGAGATGTTGCACGACATGGCCGACAGCGTGAAATCCAGCGGTGCCGACATGGCGCTTGGGTTTGACGGTGATGGCGATCGTTGCGGCGTTGTAGATGACGAGGGCGAGGAGATATTTGCCGACAAGGTCGGAGTGATCATGGCTCGCGATCTGGCCAAGCTGTACCCGAATTCCACCTTTGTGGCCGATGTGAAATCCACCGGCCTGTTTGCCAGTGACCCCGAGTTGCAGGCCCACGGCGTAAAAGCGGATTACTGGAAGACGGGCCACAGCCATATGAAGCGGCGGGTTAAGGAAATCAATGCGCTAGCTGGTTTCGAAAAGTCGGGCCACTACTTCTTGGCTGAACCCATCGGGCGTGGTTATGATTGCGGGATGCGCGTGGCGGTTGAGATCTGCAAGCTTATGGATCGAAACCCCGACAAAAGCATGTCTGATCTACGCAAGGCCCTCCCCAAGACTTGGTCGACCCCGACCATGTCACCCTACGCGGCGGATACCGAAAAATACGACATCCTAAAGCGTCTGGTCGACAAGCTGGTCGCCAAATCCGAAGCTGGCGAGACTTTCGCAGGGCGCAACATAAAAGAGGTGGTCACTGTCAACGGAGCCCGTGTCATTCTGGACAATGGCAGCTGGGGATTGGTTCGCGCATCGTCCAACACGCCCAATCTGGTTGTCGTATGCGAAAGCAGCGAAAGCGAAGAAGAGATGCGTGCGATTTTCGCTGATATCGACGCCGTTATTCGAACGGAACCTGGCGTCGGCGACTACGACCAAACCATCTGAACCGGCATGGGGTGCACTTTACGCCCCCTGCCCTCTCAATCAGCGCCCAAGAGTTTCAATAACCCTTTTGCAGCCTCTTCCTGCAGCTTGTTTTTTACCGCATCTTCGATGCTTTCCGTGTCGGTCACCGTAACTCCAAGCTCATCGCCAACCTTTTCCAGAACTTTTTGCTTGGCATCATCCTCCAACTCTTTGACTTTGCCCTCTGCTGCCGCTTCAAGCACTTTACTTAAGTCAGGTTGGATCGATGGATTGCTCCAGGGGCCGACAATGCGAACGGGTACCGAAAGCCCCTGACCTGCGTTAGCCCGCAATGCTGTAGGGGTGAAAAGATAATCGATGTCACGCGCGCCAATGCCCACACGCCCCTCACCATCCGCACGGAAATTCTTGAGTGACATCAACAAGTCGTCGTTCCTAAGCACGCCTTGATCCAAGGTGAAACTTGCTGAAAGGCTGTTGAAGACGGTTGTCCCACCCGTTTCCGAGCTGCGCCCCATCAGACGGTCCAGATCAAATCCGCTGATGACCCCGGCGCCAACATCCATCCGCCCATCGCCGCTGAGCGAGCGCATGATCTGATCTTCGGTTTGGCCGACACCGAGGAACTTGAACGAACCTGTCCCAGTCCCTGACAGACGATCGACACCCGCAAGCGCAGTCAAAGCCTGTTCGATGTCGATGCCCTCGGCCTTGAGGTCACCGCCGACCGACAATCCGCTTCGGTTATTGGCTACGACCTGCCCGGTCAACTGACCCGAAAACAAGCTGGCCGGATTCATCTGTAGAACTGCGCGAGACCGATCAAGGTTCAGCGTCAGATCACTGGGGCCCAAGGTCAGTCCCGGAACCGCGATCGAGCTGGCCTTCAGCCGAATTTTTCCGTTCGCCAGTGCCAAAGCCGATGCGTCGATAGGATCGGTGGACCACCCTGTGTCTTTAACCGGACCTGTGCTTGTTTCGCCTGACCGGCCTGCCGGGGCCGTGTTGTATTTCGACAGGTCCAAGTCACCAGCGTCCAGCCGCGCCGTGATTTGTGGAGGATCCGAGATCAGAATATCCGCCTCGCCGGTCACTCGGTTTTCGTCCAGTTGAGCAACCATATCGCGAACAGAAATGCGACCATCCTGCGTGTAAGTCACATACCCCGATATGTCTGCCGCCGTCCCCAACCCCAGTGGTACGCCAACGCCAGCTTGACCGAAGGCTGCCAGCATCCGCTCGGTGTTTTGCGTTCTGACGTGGAAATTGCCGTCCATCTCACCAGCGAGGTTAACGCGGCCATCAAATCGTACGTCTCCGCCGGGTGCGGTCAACGTCACGGTCAAAGGCGTCGCAACACCCGAAGCATAGGCGGGAAGGTCAGGAATCGTCAGATCTACGTCCACAGCGCCACCCGGCACCGTCATTTGGGCTTCGAGGGTCATAGGCGCACTCGGGTCCGGCCAACTTGCGGCCAGATCGACATTGTCGAAATCATACCGAGTGGCACCATTCTCGACATAGACAAGCCGCGCGTTCGTTAACTGCAGTCGGTCCAATGTCACCGCGCCTTGCTGCCCTTGCGCTGGGGTCGCCGCTGCGCTGGTGGTGCCCTCATTCGGGGTTGCCGAAGTGAACTCCCAGTTCCCGCGCCCATCCGACAATTCCAGCCGCAGTGTCGGGTTTTCGGCAATGATCCGTTTGATCCGCAAATCGCCCCCCATCAGCGCCGCCGCGTCAACGCCCACGGCCAGGCTTTGGGCGCTCAGCATCGGATCGGAGCCTGCCCAAGGCGCGTTACCAAAGGCAACGGGGCCGGTTTCCATTCCCAAGACAGGCCAGAACGATAAACGGACATCGCCCGACAGGTTCAGATCGCGACCGGTTTCCGCTTTGACCTGCTCAGCCAGTATGGATGCCAACTTGTCACCTGGCATCAGTAGCAAAGCGCCGATTACCAGCCCAAGCACCGCTATAAAAAGGAAAACAATGCGCAACAGCCATTTCATTTTTCTGCTCTCCGCCCTTTGGCTTGTTTGGAAATGATCATTCTTGGCCTTCAGTGCATTTGCAAGGGGAAGCATTCCCCACTATATGCCGCGCCATGAGTACAAACCCGCCGAACCTACGCCCCGACCTGGCGCCTGCCGCCCGGATCACCGAAGCGCCCCGCGCGAACCAGCCGACCATTGGTATGGTGTCGCTGGGCTGCCCCAAGGCTTTGGTGGACAGTGAACGCATCCTGACCCGTCTGCGGGCGGAAGGGTACGGTATTTCTCCGGACTATTCAGGGGCGGATGCCGTGATCGTGAACACCTGCGGGTTCCTTGACAGCGCCAAAGCAGAATCACTGGACGCAATCGGAGAAGCTCTGGTCGAAAACGGCAAGGTTATCGTCACGGGTTGTCTGGGGGCCGAGCCGGATTACATCCGCGAGCATCATCCGCGCATCATGGCCGTCACCGGGCCACATCAGTATGAACAGGTGCTGGACGCCGTGCATCAGGCGGTTCCACCAGATCCCGATCCGTTCGTAGACCTGCTGCCCGCCGCCAGCGTGCAATTGACCCCGCGCCATTACAGCTATTTGAAAATATCCGAGGGCTGTAACCACAAGTGCAAGTTCTGCATTATCCCCGACATGCGCGGTAAGCTGGCCAGCCGCCCGGCCCACGCGGTGCTGCGCGAGGCCGAAAAGCTGGTCGACAATGGCGTGCGCGAGCTGCTGGTGATCTCTCAGGACACGTCGGCCTATGGGTTGGACCGCAAATATGACGTGAACCCGTGGAAAGATCGCGAGGTCCGCAGCCACATCACCGATCTGGCGCGCGAGCTGGGGCAATTCGATGCCTGGGTACGCCTGCACTACGTCTATCCCTATCCGCATGTGCGCGAGTTGATCCCGCTGATGGCAGATGCGGGCTGCAACGTGCTGCCCTATCTGGATATTCCGTTCCAGCACGCCCATCCAGACGTTCTGAAACGTATGGCACGCCCGGCGGCGGCTGCCAAAACGCTGGACGAGATCGCCGCATGGCGCGCCACCTGTCCCGACATCACCCTGCGTTCGACCTTTATCGTCGGCTATCCCGGTGAGACCGAGGCCGAGTTCCAGACTTTGCTGGATTGGATGGACGAGGCGCAGCTGGATCGCGTTGGCTGCTTTCAGTACGAAAACGTGGACGGGGCGCGCTCGAACGATCTGCCTGATCATGTCCCGGCCGAGGTCAAACAGGACCGCTGGGAACGCTTCATGGAAAAGGCGCAAGCGATATCCGAGGCAAAGCTTGCCGCAAAGGTTGGACAAACGCTGGACGTGATCGTGGATGAGGTCGATGACGAGGCCGCCACCTGCCGCACCAAGGCCGACGCGCCCGAGATCGATGGCAATTTGTTCATTGACGAAGAGTTCGCGGATCTCAAACCCGGCGATATTGTCTCGGTCGAAGTGGATGAAGCGGGGGAATACGATCTCTGGGGCAAACTGGCCTGATCGGTCACTGATTATAGTCGAAACGTGAGCCGAGTTTATTGGAGATCAACCACTCGGCGCCCCACATAGACATGAGACCTCAACACGCAAGAAGGAGGGTTATCATGACTAAACTGCGTCCCTTCGCGGCGAAATTAGCAGTGGCGGTGCTTGCCGCTCAACTGATTGCGGCCCCTGCCGCCGCTGACCACCGACATGGCAGTTCGGCCAAAGTTACGCTTTCCGGGGTGAAATCCTTCGGCATTTCGCATCGCGGAAAAGCGCGGGTACATCGGCATTTTATCGCGCCGAAAGTGCATAAACCTGCTGCAAAAGCAAAATTACATCACGCGAAACCGGTAAAAAAGCACCATCGCTCGTCGTTCAAGCGGCACAAAAAGAAATACTATAAATACTATACGCCGCGACGCCGTGGGTTTCGACATCATAAATTCCATCGCGGGTTTGCAAGATATCGAATCAAATAGCCCGCGTCAGATCAGTGTGATCAGGCCAATAACCCATACAACCCCGGCGGCAACGGCTGTCAGCGCAACCGCCGCGCTGGCGGCGTCCTTGGCTTGACCAGCCAATATGCTGTGGTCGGTGGATGTGTGATCCACAGCCCGTTCGATCGCCGTGTTGAACAGCTCGGCGACCATAACCAATATGCCCAGCACGATGATTAGCGCGCGCAGACTGCCTGTAAGAGGCAAAGCAACCGCAAGCCCAGCAGAAATGAGATTAGCCCAGCCCCAAACACGAAACGAATACTCGTCGCGCCACGTGGCGGCCAGTCCTTGCCAACTCCAGACTGTGCGGTGTTTTAATCGGATCAGAAAGTTTTTCATGCGCCCTCTGCATAACAGTAGAGCGGACAAAACCTCAATCCGGGGGCTGCAGGCAAGAAAAAACCGCCCAAAGGGCGGCACGTTTCTGGAAACGGGCGACCCTGCGAAGGTCGCCCGCGATATGGTTATTGTGCGACGGGGTCACAAACTGTCTGACCTGCTTCGGTCGTTGCCAGCTGAGTACCCGCAGGGCAGCTTGGGTTTCCAACCTTGTCGTATTCAGGAGTGATATAAACCGGTGCCGGTTCTTCCTGTTGCGAACACGCGCCCAAGATCAATGCAAACGCGCCAACTGTAGCGAATTTCAATTTCATGTCCGTCATTCCTTTATTAATTTCCTGATATTCCCCAGAAATTCGGGGCCAGTCTCAAAATACGACTTCGCTGGCAAATTTGCAACAAATCCGATCACAAAAATGTGAGGCCAGCAATTCTACGCCGTTGTGGCGGAATATCCGACCGTTGCTAGAGTTTCAAAGGATTTGAACTAGAACCATCGGACAACACACGCCAAGAAAAGGAGCAGCCAAATGTCAGATGAGCCAATTATCGCTCAGAAAGCCCCATACCCGGTCGAGGTGACCGAGGGCAAAAACTACTTCTGGTGTGCGTGCGGACAGTCGAAGCGCCAGCCGTTTTGCGATGGGTCTCACAAGGGCAGCGGTATTGAGCCAGTCAAATACACCGCTGAAAGCACCAAGAAGGTGTTTTTTTGCGGATGCAAACACAGCGCTAATCCGCCGCTTTGCGACGGATCCCATTCAAAGCTCTAAGCCTTCAAGGCGTTCAAAGTCTCGGCATTGGCGCAAAAGCCGGGGGCCTTGTCGGCCCCTGCTTGCTGGTCCGCAAGCCATCCGGCGCATTGACCGCTGCATTTCGAGGCCCTGCATCGCGTCACCATAGTCGCGTAATCATCTGCACTGAGCCTGCCCTCTGCCATTGCCTCCGACAGCGATAAGTCGATACATCTGGCCATAGACCGCGTAAGCCAGAAATGCATCTCCACTTCGCCTAGAACGTCCCGCATTATTGGGTCTCCTGCATTTGTTGCACCTTTAGTTCTGCAAACCGCTCTCGGTTTGGGCAGGTCTGCGGCGCGCATACCGCATTTTGGGCATCAGACAGCCAGTCTGGGCATCGTTCGGCCCAATTGCATCCCTGACAGGATCTCACCATTCTTGCCCAATCCTGCTGACTAAGACGCCCTTGTCGATGAGCCGAAGTCACATCTGTGCCTGTCGCCTTTCCCATACGCAGCACCAGCCGCAGATGAGTCATAACGTTCCCTAATTTTTGCATGACATAGCCACCGACGAGACCAGTTGAGAAAACAGATCCTTATTGCGGCAATATTCTGGTGCCGACGGCAATGTCGCGTCTTGCTCCATTAGGGTTTTGCAGTGTCCGGGATTTCCGCATTCCGCGCAGCGCAGCACCGCCTCTGATATCTGATCGATCGACACATCCCCCCGGATCGCCGCATCTTCAAGGTCGATACCGACCCGCGTTGCCATTCGATCAACCAGACTTGCGTGCTGCTTCAACGTTTCTCGGCTGGGCATTCGGCATCCTTTCCCTGACACGTTTTGATCAGAGTATCCGAAAGCTGCTGCGACGCCCTTGACTCAGGTCAACACTCTGCAACGATCTGGTCCAGATAGGCTCGTGTTGCATCCTGAACGCGGCGGAACCGGTCTCCGCCCAGTTTTTTACCACCATACCAACGCGTTACGATGATAACGTGCCCGTCCAAAGCCGCACGTTCCATCATCCGCAGAATAACCATGGCAGCCCCGGCTTCACCGTCATCCGCCTTTAACGCACCCGTCGGCAGTGTCGCAGCCCAAGTGTTGTGCGTTGCCTTGGCATAACTCTTATCCGATTTCAGCGTCTTCAAAACGGCTTCCACATCGGCCCGCGATGCGACCGGAGCACCCGACACGGCGTATTTTGATCCCCGGTCAGTCAGAACCACCCCCAAGCATTTCAACCCGGTCATTGCGTCAACCCAAGCTGGCGCGCTGTATCCACCACAACCTGAACCCGTTTTGCATTGGGCGGATGAGTGCTTAGAAAACTGTCTTCGGGGTCTAGAATGCGATCGAAGTACTTGGCCCCAACAAGTGGGTTATAACCTGCCTTGTAAGTGATAACGGTACCAAGCGCGTCGGCCTCAAGCTCGAAGTCCTTGATATAGACTTGCGCCCCGACCTGAGCACCTAGCTTCTGCGCCTCTTCCACATCTGCACCTTGCGCCCCGCCAAGCCGGGCCAGTTCACCAAAAATGGCAGCACTTTCGCGGGCATTCACTGATTGCCGGGGAATGTGCCGCAGGATGTGATGGGCGGCCTCATGCCCCATAACAAAGGCCAATTCATCCGCATTCTCAGCCGACTGAATCATGGCCCTTGTAAAGATGATTACCGGTTGATCCTTATCGTCCAGCGTTTGAAAGGCATTTGCGGGGGCTTTGGGGTTCAGGTCAACAACAATGGTAAAGTCGCAATTCCTGACACCTTCCCGTTTCAGGCATTCACTGCGAGCCTGTCGGCCGACCCTCCGGCTGATCTCCTGAAAAGCGGTTGCCTGAACCGCAAAACCGGTAGAATCCTGTTGCCAGTCTTCAACGGGTTGAACACGCAGCGTATCGGCTGTGCAAGCTGCCAACACCACAGGTAAAATCAAAGCAATCAGACAGCGCATTCATCATCCCTTTAAACGGTCCTGCCGCTTTTTTCGAACATAGCGCGCCCAGAATAAGACCGCCACTGGTTGAATGCGTTTGAACGGGTTGCAATGGCGTTAAACGCCCGGCAATCTGATCACATGTTTTCGATTGAGCATGAATTCGACTCGACAGTGATTACTCTGGTGGACGAGGGCCAAAAGCCTTTGCAGGAGGACGTAATCATCAACAATTTTGCCGAATGCGTCACGCTGGAACAACTGGATCCACGGACCGACAAAGTGCAGAAAATCACACTATCGCCCGAGCAGGTTCGCGATCTAGCTGCTGCCCTTGACCTGCCCGAGGGGGTTTACCAAATCCACGAGACACCGGATCAAGGGTCATAGACAAACAGCTTGTCCCGTGATGTCTGCCCCCGCCTTAGTTTCAGTGAAGTCGCCGGAACGCCTAACGCAATCGCAAGAACCCGGCGCACTGCGTCGTTGGCCTTACCTTCGGCGGGCGGGGCGGTGACGTAGACGCGAATTAAACCGCCATCAAGCGTGATCCGGTCCAAGGCAGCTTTGGGTGTTACCTTCACGTTGATCTCAGCCCCTGGAAGAGCAATGCCGGTTAAATCCGGCACGTTTCGCAGTTTTGGCTTTGCCATGCGGACCTCCTGTTCCCAAACACCCTTGCACCCTATGGCGTGAGATGGAAATGATCCTCGCAGTCCAGCCGTTTGCTCTTGAAACCTGCCAGATGCTCAACCAGATACAATCTGCCTATGTGAAGGAAGTTAACATATGTCCTTGAAGAACCCGGCCGCCCTTGAGTTTCTGCAAACGCGCCGGTCCCGGCCCGCAAAGACGCTGGTCGCCCCTGCCCCGACCCGCGAAGAGCTGTTGCCTTTGCTGACAGCCGCCGCTCGCAGCCCCGATCACGGCAAGCTGGAACCGTGGCGGTTTATTGTGATCGAGAAAGGCGCGATGCCCAGGCTTTCTGCCCTGACACAGACCTGCGGCGAGCGTTTGGGCAAAACTCCGGAAGATATCAATAAGACCCGCAGCCAATTCGACATGGGTCAGTTGGCTGTCGCTGTGGTTGAGGTCCAAAAACCGTCTGACAAGGTGCCTTCAATCGAGCAAACGTATTCGGCAGGCACGGTTTGCCTTGGCTTGCTAAACGCGGCTTTGGCGGCCGGTTGGGGGGCAAACTGGCTGTCTGGCTGGCAATCGCATGACCCCGAGTTCTGCCGCGAAACTTTGGGTCTAAAGGACAATGAACGGATCGCAGGCTTTATCCACATCGCCACAGAATCTGTCACACCGCCTGAACGCCCTCGACCCGACGTGGCCGCGCTGACCGAATGGGTGTCCGAATGATGATCCTCAACGCGTTCTTCGCGGCGCTTGGTCAGATCAGCGACCCGAAGTTCCGCTCGGTCCTTTTGCGCGGTGTCGGGTTAACGATCATTCTTCTGATTGCGGGCTGCGCAGCGGCGATTTGGTTGATTAACTGGTTGGCAAGCAGTGAAATCTCGTTGCCTTGGATCGGTACAGTCTCATGGCTGAACGACGTGCTGAACTATTCGGGCATCTTTGTCGTTCTGGTGCTGCCGGTATTCTTGATGATGCCCGTCGCCTCGGCCATCATTTCGATGTTTCTCGAAGAGGTCGCGCAGGCGGTCGAAGACAAGCATTATCCCACGCTGCCCGCCGTACCCGGCATCCCGTTTAGCGACGGTGTCCGAGATGCGCTCAGCTTTATGGGCGTGCTGATTGTGGCCAACCTTCTGGCGTTGATCCTGTATGTGATCTTTTCGCCTTTGGCTCCGTTTATCTTTTGGGCCATGAATGGCTTTTTGCTGGGACGGGAATATTTCACCCTAGCCGCAATGCGCCGGATCGGGCGCGAAGAAGCGCGGAAGCTGCGCGCAAAACACACGTCAACCATTTGGCTTGCCGGCACACTGATGGCCATCCCGCTGTCAGTACCGCTAGTGAACCTTGTGATTCCGATCATCGGTGCGGCTACATTCACCCACATCTATCACAAACTGTCAGGGCCGACGCCCTGACAGTTATCCCCTGGGCTCCAACTGGTTCAGCCAGTCGAAATCGCGGACCGAGATCACGCCGGAAACGATGATCCCGGCGATAATCGCCCACAGCACCACGGAAATCCCGGTGGTGATCCACATCTTCTTTTTCATGTGGTGGACTTCTGGCGCACCCGCATGGGTACCCGGCACGATCTCGTTCAGATCCCCCTGCGTCTTGATACGGATCGGCAGCACGATCAGCAACGTCATGAACCAGATGACGGCAAACAGGACGAGTGCAGCAGTAATGGTCATGACATCCTCGCTTTGGTTAAACCTGTTCTAGCTCGACCAGACAGCCGTTAAAGTCCTTGGGGTGCAGAAACAGCACCGGCTTGCCATGCGCCCCGATCTTGGGCTCACCAGATCCTAGCACACGCGCGCCGGTTTCTTTCAGATGATCACGGGCGGCGATGATATCCTCGACCTCATAGCAGACATGGTGGATGCCACCAGCGGGGTTCTTTTCCAGAAATCCGTTGATCGGGCTGTCATCGCCCAGCGGATACAGCAGTTCGATCTTGGTGTTTGGCAGTTCGATGAACACAACGGTCACCCCGTGATCGGGCTCGTCCTGCGGTGCACCGACTTTGGCGCCCAGCGCGTTGCGGTACTGCGCCGATGCGGCCTCTAGGTCCGGCACGGCGATGGCGACGTGGTTCAGACGACCAATCATGGAACTCTCCTCTGTTCTCTGCGTTGCAGCGGTTATGGGGCGTGTCCGGGCAAAGAACAAGTGCGCCAAATTGCCGTTAACGTCGTGTTAGCCAGAAGTTCCTAGCCTGAAGGCATCTGCTGAATAGGAGTTCTGCCATGGACGATTCGAACCCCTTCACCTCGCCCGCGCAGCCAACGGCGACGCGGCCGCTGCTGGGTCAAACGATTTTGGTTGTCGAAGACAGCCGCTATGCCTGCGATGCGATACGCCTGATGTGTTTGCACTCTGGCGCACGTATTCGACGCGCAGATTGCTTGAAATCGGCCCGTAGACACCTGCAGATTTATCGCCCCTCGGTAATTCTGGTCGATATGGGCCTGCCTGACGGGTCCGGCGCTGATTTGATCGCCGAACTAACCGAGGCTGTGCCGCGGATCGGTGCCATTCTGGGTATGTCCGGGGATGACTACGCACAGAAGGATGCGCAAACCGCTGGGGCCGATGGGTTTCTGGCCAAACCCCTAAAATCCCTTTCCTATTTTCAGAAGTCGATTTTAGAGCGTCTGCCCGCGGACCGCCGCCCTCACAGTCTGCACGCTGTCCGGGACGAAGTTATACACCCGGACCCAATGGCCTATCAGGACGATATGGCCCATATCGCTGATGTTCTTGCCGGGCCGAACGATCACCGCAGTTTGGACTATGCGGCGCAATTCCTTCGTGGCGTTGCACGCGATGCCGAAGACACGATTCTGGCTGATGCTGCCAGCAAACTTGCTGAGTCACGCGCGAGTGGCACTCCGGTAACGGCACTTGCGGCTCAGGTGGCCGGCATTGTTCAGGCGCGACTTGAACAGCGCGAGGCTATCTGAGATGGCAACCGCCTATTTTGTAACCGCAGGTTTGGTCTGCCTGTGGGTTTATTGCCAGACAAGACTTGCAGCACGCAATATTAGGGCAGCCCGCGACGAGGTCAGCGATCCGCTGGAAAAGACCGGACGGATATAGCTTGGCGTACAGAAAAAACCCGCCGCAAAGGATGCGACGGGTTTTTGTTATTCCTGCGGGATGATCCTCAGTCCCAGTTCCATCAACTGATCCGAGCTTGGATCGGACGGAGCGTCCATCATCAAATCTTCGGCGCGCTGGTTCATCGGGAACATCATGACTTCGCGGATGTTAGCTTCATCCGCCAGCAACATCACGATCCGGTCGATACCTGCAGCACAACCACCGTGGGGCGGTGCGCCATAGTGGAACGCGTTGAACAACGCACCAAATCGGGATTTCACCTCATCCGCGCCATAGCCTGCCAGTTCAAATGCCTTCAACATGATCTCGGGCTTGTGGTTCCTGATCGCACCCGAAACCAGCTCATACCCGTTGCAGGCCAGATCGTACTGATAGCCGCGCACGTCCAGAGGGTTGCCATTCAGCGCCTCCATCCCGCCTTGCGGCATCGAGAATGGGTTATGTTCAAAGTCAATCGCGCCGGTTTCTTCGTCCTGCTCATAGATGGGGAAATCGACGATCCAAGCAAATGCAAAGCGGTCTTTCTCAGTCAGGCCAAGCTCTTCGCCAATAACATCACGCGCCTTACCGGCGACCTTTTCAAAGGCTTTCGGCTTGCCGCCCAGGAAGAACGCGGCATCGCCGACGCCAAGACCCAGCTGCTGACGGATCGCCTCAGTGCGCTCAGGACCGATGTTCTTGGCCAGCGGACCTGCGGCCTCCATCCCCTCGCCTTGATCACGCCAGAAGATGTAACCCATCCCCGGCAGACCCTCTTTCTGCGCAAACGCATTCATACGGTCACAGAACTTGCGGCTGCCCCCGGTCGGCGCTGGGATAGCGCGGATTTCGGTGCCGTCCTGCTCCAACAGCTTTGCGAAAATCGCGAAGCCAGACCCGCGGAAGTGGTCGGAGACCACTTGCATTTTAATCGGGTTCCGCAGGTCGGGCTTGTCGCTGCCGTACCATAGGGCCGCGTCCTTGTAGGAGATCTGCGGCCACTCCTGATCGACCTTGCGGCCACCCCCAAATTCCTCGAACACGCCGGTCAGAACGGGCTGGATCGTGTCAAACACGTCCTGCTGCTCAACAAAGGACATCTCAAGGTCAAGCTGATAGAAATCGGTGGGCGAGCGGTCGGCGCGAGGGTCTTCATCGCGGAAGCACGGAGCGATCTGGAAATACTTGTCGAAGCCCGACACCATGATCAGCTGTTTGAACTGCTGCGGGGCCTGCGGCAGCGCATAGAACTTGCCCGGATGCAGGCGCGAGGGCACCAGAAAGTCGCGCGCGCCTTCGGGCGAGGACGCCGTGATGATCGGCGTCTGATATTCGCGGAAGCCCTGATCCCACATGCGGCGGCGCATCGAGGCGACAACGTCCGAGCGCAGGGTCATGTTCTGCTGCATCGCCTCGCGGCGCAGGTCCAGATAGCGATAGCGCAGGCGGGTTTCCTCGGGGTATTCCTGATCACCGAACACCATCAACGGCAGTTCGTCGGCTGCGCCCAGCACCTCTAGCTCGCGCACATAGACTTCAACCTCACCGGTGGGCAGTTTAGGGTTCACCAGTTCCGGGTCGCGCGCTTTGACGGTACCGTCGATGCGGATACACCATTCGGAGCGTACTTTTTCCAGCTCGGCAAAGGCGGCACTGTCGCCGTCGCACAGAACTTGGGTCACACCAAAGTGATCGCGCAGGTCGATGAAAAGCACGCCACCGTGGTCGCGGACCCGATGCACCCAGCCAGACAGGCGGACGGTTTCACCGACATTGGCGGCGGTCAGAGCGGCGCAGGTGTGGCTGCGATAGGCGTGCATGGATCATATCCCTTCGGGCGCAGAATTCGTCGCGCCGATACACCCCGTCGGGCCGCGAAAGTCAAGGCAGGTATCCCGCTCAAAACGGCCTTTGCACGTTGCCCGAGTAGAAATAGATGCCCAGACCGACCGCAAAGGTGATATTGCCCGCAATCGCATGCAGCAGCACCGCATAGAAAAACGAACCGCGCCTGCGATAGGCCCAGGTGAACAGTAGCCCGCCCGCAAAGGTCATGACAGCGACGATCCAGCTCCAGTACATCAGGTGAGCCAGCGAAAACAGCCCGGCGTTCAGTAGATAGGCCGCGCGTTCGCCGGGCAGGATCGCGTGATAGCGGCGAAAGAACAGCGACCGAAACAGTAGCTCTTGCGGCAGGGCCGAGACAATCGGATAGAACATCCAGATCACCAACAGCATCTGCGGCCGTTCGCGCAGCAGGAAAAAGGCCGCCTCGGGCCGGGCGATCATGACCAAGGCCACACAGAACCCGGTCATCAAGATTGCGAAAATGGCAACTTCGGTCCAGGACCAGTTATAAGGGTTGTATCGAAGCTCTGCCCACGCAAATCCCGGCGTGTAATGCAGCAGGACGATGCCGATGGCCGTAAAGGTAAATAGCGACGGAAACATCCAGTTCGGCGGGAAAAACACCGCGATCAACACCGGTACTACAACAAAAAACAGACAGAACTCCAGCCGCAACCGCAATAGCGGTGCCGCACTTTCGGCCCAATCGGTTTGTTTGCTCACTGTATTGCCAACTCCGCCCGGATCAGACCACGTAGAGAATTTCCGACATAGAGTTTTTCCGCGTTTTGCAGATCGGTCAAGGTCACCGGGGCCGCGGTAACCTGTTTATTATCCAGCAATTCTTCGCGCAGAATGCCAGGCAGGACGCCGCTGAACAACGCAGGTGTCAATCGCCGGCCATCCGCCATGTGTACAAACAGGTTGGTGATCGTGCCCTCACACAGTTCATCGCGCTCGTTCAGGAACAGCAACTCATCTATCCCCGGTGGCAGCGATGCGCGGGCGTCATCGTACAAAGCGCGCTGCGTTGTCTTGTGCTGCAACCATACATCCGAGGCCTGCAGACGCTGATCCGCTATTGCCACCCGCCAGAGCGGCGGGTTCTCGGCCAGTGCGCCGGTCGTCACCTCTACAGCGCCCGCTGCGTCCAGCGTCAGGCGACAACACAGAAGGGATGGACCCGCGACACCTTCCAAAGCGGCAAACGCTCGGTCCCGATCAAACGGCACTCCTAGCGCCGCAGCGGAGCGACCCATGCGGGCCAAATGGCGATCACGGCGCACAAACCCCTGCCTCGGCCGGAAGGCCAGCGTTTCGATCAGGCGGAAGTCAGGATCATCTGGCGGGCGAAGCGGGCTTTCCATAGCGCCTCCTCATATTCGGATGGGGCGGTGCTGTCCCAGACCACGCCGCCGCCCACATTCAGTGTGGCTTTGCCGCCCTCGACCATCAGCGTGCGGATGGCAACGTTAAATTCCGACCGCCCATCCGGCGCGGCCCAGCCGATGGCACCGCAATAGATGTCGCGCGGCCAGGGTTCGAGATCGGACAGAATCTCCATCGCGCGGATTTTGGGCGCACCGGTGATCGAGCCGCAGGGGAAAAGCGCCATCAGAATGTCCGAAAGCTCGGCCCCCAGATGCAGCTGCGCCTGCACCAGCGAGATCATCTGATGCACGGTCGCGTAGGTTTCGACCTTGAACAGTTCGGGCACGTTGACCGAACCGGGCAGCGCCACACGGCTGATATCGTTGCGCAGCAGGTCGACGATCATCAAGTTCTCGGCCCGGTTCTTTGCATCGGTCGACAGGAAATCGCGGCGGCGGGCGTCTTCGGCCAAGTCTTCGCTGCGCGGTTGGGTGCCTTTCATCGGGCGCGTTTCGATCAAACGGTCGGCATCGGTACGGAAAAACAGCTCGGGCGAGCGGCTGAGCAAGTCAGGCAACCCGTCCTGCTGCACAAGCGCGCCGTGGCCCACGGGCTGACCCGCCGCCAGCGCGGCATAAAGCGCAGCGCTGGCGCCTTCGAGCATCAGGTCAATCGGAAAGGTCAGGTTTGCCTGATAGATATCGCCCGCGCCGATGGCCTCGTGCACTCGGTTGAAGGCGCGCGTATAACGCGCTTCGTCCCAGAGAGGCGCGAAACCGGTCATTCCACCCGCAGGCGCAGGCAGGTTGCTTTGGGCTGGCGCGTCAAAGACGCCAAAGCACAGCAATGGCAGGCGGCGGCCCTCGGGCATCCGCGCGGACAACCTCGGCTCCAGCGCATAACCAAGCTCATAGCTGGCATAACCGGCCAACCACGCACCATCCGCGCGCGCGGAATCCAGCGCCTCCAACGAGTGGAGCACGTCCTCCGCGCGGTCGGCGCGGATCACCTGCGTGGGCCGGTCAAAAGTGGTCCCTTGCCCGGCCGGGCCCTGATCGAAACGAATACGCACCTGCATCCTCATTTGCCGTGCTGCGCGGTATAGAGAATACGGTGCCGAGGGAAAGAGGGGAAAGCGGCAATTTCACCCCTGTTTCCGATACCCCTTGAACCTTTTCGCGCTGTCCCTATAACGCAGGACAATTTGGGCGCTTGGGGGTGCCCTGACTCGCGAACAATTGAAGGAACGTGGCCATGCCGAGAAGAACCGACATCAAGTCGATCATGATCATCGGGGCGGGGCCCATTGTCATCGGTCAGGCATGCGAGTTCGACTATTCCGGCGCTCAAGCGTGTAAAGCCCTGCGCGAAGAAGGCTACCGGGTCATTCTGGTGAACTCGAACCCTGCCACGATCATGACCGACCCCGGTCTGGCCGATGCTACCTATATCGAGCCGATCACCCCCGAAGTTGTTGCCAAGATCATCGAGAAAGAGCGCCCCGACGCGCTGCTGCCCACCATGGGCGGGCAGACCGGGCTGAACACTTCGCTGGCGCTGGAAGAGATGGGCGTGCTGGACAAGTTCGGCGTCGAGATGATCGGCGCCAAGCGGGACGCCATCGAAATGGCCGAAGACCGCGCCCTCTTCCGCGAGGCGATGGACCGGCTGGGCATCGAAAACCCCAAGGCCGAGATTGTGACCGCCCCCAAGGACGCGGACGGCAAGAAAGATCTGGACGCAGGCGTAGCGCTGGCGCTTGAGACGCTGGAGACCGTCGGTCTGCCCGCCATCATCCGCCCCGCCTTTACATTGGGCGGCACCGGCGGCGGCGTAGCCTATAACCGCGAAGACTATATCCATATTTGCCGCACAGGCATGGATGCGTCCCCCGTGGGTCAGATCCTGATCGACGAAAGCCTGCTGGGCTGGAAAGAATATGAGATGGAGGTGGTGCGCGACACCGCCGACAACGCCATCATCGTCTGCTCCATCGAAAACGTCGATCCGATGGGTGTGCACACGGGTGACTCGATCACCGTGGCCCCGGCCCTGACGCTGACTGACAAAGAATACCAGATCATGCGTAACCACTCGATTGCCGTGCTGCGCGAGATCGGGGTCGAGACCGGCGGATCGAACGTGCAATGGGCGATCAACCCCGTCGATGGCCGCATGGTCGTGATCGAGATGAACCCGCGCGTGTCGCGCTCGTCTGCGCTGGCGTCCAAGGCGACCGGTTTCCCGATTGCGAAAATCGCCGCGAAACTGGCCGTGGGTTATACGCTGGACGAGCTGGACAACGACATCACCAAGGTCACGCCTGCGTCCTTCGAACCGACCATTGACTATGTGGTCACCAAGATCCCGAAATTCGCCTTCGAGAAATTCCCCGGCTCGGAACCCTACCTGACCACCGCGATGAAGTCGGTGGGTGAGGCCATGTCCATCGGCCGCACTATCCACGAATCGATGCAAAAGGCGCTGGCGTCGATGGAGTCTGGCCTGACCGGCTTTGACGAGATTGAAATCCCCGGCCTCAACGTGGGTTTGTGGGATGAGGCTGACGACAAGGCCGCCGTGATCAAGGCCATCAGCCAGCAGACACCGGATCGCCTGCGCACCATCGCGCAGGCCATGCGCCATGGTCTTACCGACGATGAGATATTCGGCGTCACCAAGTTCGACCCGTGGTTCCTTGCCCGCATCCGCGAGATCATCGACGCCGAGCGTCAGGTGCGCAAAGACGGCCTGCCCGTCACCGAGGACGGCATCCGCAAGCTGAAAATGCTGGGCTTCACCGACGCGCGTCTGGGCAACCTGACTGGCCGGGACGAGGCCAATATCCGCCGCGCCCGGCGCAATCTGGGCGTACACGCCGTGTTCAAACGCATCGACACCTGCGCCGCCGAGTTTGAGGCGCAGACGCCCTATATGTACTCGACCTATGAGGCCCCGATGATGGGCGAGGTCGAGTGCGAGGCGCGCCCGAGCGACCGCAAAAAGGTTGTCATTCTGGGCGGTGGCCCCAACCGGATCGGTCAGGGGATCGAGTTCGACTATTGCTGCTGTCACGCCTGTTTCGCGCTGACGGATCAGGGCTATGAGACCATCATGGTCAACTGCAACCCCGAGACGGTCAGCACCGACTATGACACCTCGGACCGCCTGTATTTTGAGCCGCTGACCTTTGAACACGTCATGGAAATCCTGACCAAGGAACAGGAAAACGGCACGCTGCACGGTGTGATCGTTCAGTTCGGCGGTCAGACCCCGCTGAAACTGGCCAACGCGCTTGAGGCCGAAGGCATTCCGATCCTTGGCACCACGCCGGACGCCATCGACCTTGCCGAAGACCGCGAACGCTTCCAGGCGCTGGTCAACGAACTGGGTCTGAAACAGCCCAAGAACGGCATCGCCTCGACCGATGAACAAGCGCTTGAGATCGCGGACAAGATCGGTTTCCCGCTGGTGATCCGCCCCTCCTACGTTCTGGGCGGCCGCGCGATGGAAATCGTGCGCGATATGGAGCAACTGAAACGTTATATTAACGAGGCCGTCGTGGTCTCGGGCGACAGTCCCGTTCTTCTGGACAGCTATCTGGCCGGCGCGGTTGAACTGGACGTCGATGCGTTGTGCGACGGCACCGATGTGCATGTGGCGGGCATCATGCAGCATATCGAAGAGGCGGGCGTGCATTCGGGCGACTCGGCCTGTTCGCTGCCGCCCTACTCGCTGTCCAAGGATATCCTCGACCAGATCAAGGATCAGGCGTTCAAACTGGCCAAAGCGCTGAACGTCGTGGGCCTGATGAACGTGCAGTTCGCGATCAAGGACGATGAGATCTACCTGATCGAAGTGAACCCCCGCGCTTCGCGGACGGTGCCGTTCGTCGCCAAGGCGACCGACAGCGCGATTGCGTCCATCGCGGCGCGTATCATGGCTGGTGAGAAGCTCTCGACCTTCCCGATGCGCCCCGCGTACAAAGAAGGTCAGGACACCAAGATTGCCGACCAGATGACGCTGGCCGACCCGGACATGCCGTGGTTCTCGGTGAAAGAGGCGGTGCTGCCCTTCGCCCGCTTCCCTGGCGTCGACACCATTCTGGGCCCGGAAATGCGCTCGACCGGCGAGGTCATGGGCTGGGACCGCGACTTCCCGCGTGCCTTCCTCAAGGCGCAGATGGGCGCTGGTATGGTTCTGCCGTCTAAGGGCCGCGCATTTATCTCGATCAAGGATGCTGACAAAACACCCTCGATGCTTGAGGCGGCGCAGGTGCTGACGGCACAGGGCTTTACGCTGGTTGCCACGCGCGGCACGCAATCGTGGCTGGCGGAACAGGGCGTGGCCTGCGACGTAGTCAACAAGGTCTATGAAGGTCGTCCGGACGTGGCAGACATGTTGAAAGACGGTCAGGTACAATTGGTGATGAACACCACTGAAGGTGCGCAGGCGGTCGAAGACAGTAAAGCCATCCGGTCGATCGCACTCTATGACAAGATCCCCTATTTCACCACTGCGGCCGCAAGCCATGCAGCAGCTTTGGCGATCAAGGCGCAGGCCGAGGGCGATGTCGAGGTCAAATCTCTTCAGGGCTGACCCCGCCACCCAGCACCAGAATAAAGCAAAACCCCCGGTCGATGACCGGGGGTTTTTCATTTAAACAACAGGTTGCGGAGCGGACTTTCGCCGGTATTCCGGCAGGAAGAACACCATGTAGAACACCGGCGCCGCCACCATGGTCAGGATCGTGGCAAAAGCCAGTCCGCCCATGATCGTCACCGCCATCGATTTGAAGAATGCATCCGTCAACAGCGGTGCCATCCCCAGAATGGTGGTGATCGCTGCCAGCATCACAGGACGCAGACGCGAAACCGAGGCTTCAATGATCGACTCGCGCAATCCTTTGCCGGTTTCGCGCACAAGGTCGATCTCTTCTACCAAAACGATTCCGTTCTTGATCAACATCCCCGAAAGACTCAGCAGCCCAAGCAGCGCCGTAAACGTGAAGGGCAATCCGGTGCCCAGCAAGCCCAGAACCACTCCATTGACCGACATAGGCACAAGCAACCAGATGATGATCGGCTGACGGATCGCGTTAAAGATCAGCACCGAGATCAGCACCATGATCAGCAAGCTCAGCGGCAGTTGACGCCCAAGGCTTTCATTCGCTTCGCCGGCATTTTCGAACTCACCACCCCATTCCATCCGATACCCCGCAGGCAGGTCCATGCTTTCGATAGCCTCACGGACTTCGGAGTGTACCTGAGCTGCCGTGAATCCCGCCGGAATATCCGCGCCAACTGTGATGTTCAGAACCCTGTCCCTTCGGTGCACAAGCGTGTTCAACGCCTTATATTCGAACCCATCCACCATCTGCTCTATAGGAACAAAACGCTCGGATTGGTCCGAGAACACGACCTGGTCCACGATCGAATAATCTCCGTCCGCCGGTCGACGCAGGATGATCGGGATCAGGCGATCCCTTTCGCGGAAAACGCCGCCCGTGATTCCATCGGTCGAAAACTGCAGCGTGGCGGCAATATCCTCGCGTGTAACACCCGCGGTCTGCGCGCGTTCGGTCGCATAGATCGGCTGGACGGCCAACGCCTTTTCACGCCAGTCATGATGAACGTGTAGCGCGTTTTGCGACGCATCCCGCATCCGCAACACAGCCTCATCCGCAAGCTGGCGCAGCACAACCGGGTCACTGCCCGAGAAGCGGGCCTGGATTGGATCGCCTCCGCCCGGACCAAAGATCAGTCGTCTTGTACGAAACTTTCCTTCAGGAAATTGCGCCTGACCAAATTCCGCAAGTTCGGCACGCAGCGGGGGGATGTCCTCCAGCGTCCTGGTACGGATGATCAGGTGGCCGTAACTTGGATTGGGTTTCTCTGCCTCATAAGTTAGCAGGAAACGGGTCGCGCCCTGCCCGACAAAGGTGGCGACGGACACTACATCATCCCGGTTGGCCAGCCACTCTTCGAACACCGCCATATCCTCAGCGGTCCGCGCGATCGGCGTTCCTTGCGGCAGGTTGTAATGGACGAAGAACAGCGGCGTGTTCGAGTCGGGAAAGAACTGCTGTTTCACCAGCCCGAACCCGGCAAAGCACGCCACGGTGACAGACACCAACAAGGCAATCACCAACCAGCGGAACCGCAATGCCCATCTTAGGATCGCTCCGTAGACACGGAACATGATGCCGCCATAGGCATCAATTGCACCAGCTTTACCCTGCTTGAAAAAGTAATGTCCCAGCATCGGAGTAACCGTCAGGGCCAGAATCCAGCTCAGCAAAAGTGATATTCCGATGACGGCAAACAGCGAGAACATGAACTCTCCGGTCGCGTCCGGGCTTAAGCCTATCCCGGCGAAAGCCATGATGCCGATGATGGTCGCCCCCAAAAGCGGAATTTGGGTTTTGGATGCGGCCTCGTCTGCTGCATCGCGCGAGTTTTTGCCCCGCAACATTGCGATTTGCATTCCTTCGGCGACCACGATGGCGTTGTCGACCAGCATACCCATCGCAATAATCAGGGCCCCTAGGGAAATCCGTTCCATCTCGATGGAAAACAGCGCCATGAACAGCAACGTCCCGACAACGGTCAGCAACAGCGTCGAGCCGACGACAATCGCGGCCCGCCAACCCATGAACAAGGCCAGGACAAGAACGACGATTGCCACCGACATCGCAAGGTTCAACAGAAAATCGTTCGAGGCTTGCTCGACGACCACGTGCTGCCGATAGATCGGCAGGATTTCGACACCGTAGGGGATTTGCCCGTCAAGTTCGGCGAATTTCTCGTCTGCGCGCTTGCCAACCTCGACAATGTTCTCGGTCGACAGCCCCGCAATGCCCAGCGTAAAGGCTTCTTCCCCGTTAAAGCGGATGATGACATCCGGGTCGGTCTGGCGGCCGCGGTACACATTTGACATGTCAAACAGGTTGATTACCTGCCCCTGCGACCCAACGGACAGACCCGCAATGGCCGAAACAGTGTCGGAGCCTTCGGCGGTCAGGACCGTTGTTCGGTCATCTGCAGACCGCAACGAGCCTGATGCGTTGACCGAATCCGCATTGGCAATCGCATCGTTGATTGCCTGCAGCGGCACGTTCTGATTGACCGAGATTGCCAAGTCCGGTTCGACGAAAATCGCCTCTTGCGGCAGGCCCATGACTTCGACATCGGCCACCCCTTCGACCGTCAGCAATTCGCGCCGCAGAAACGTGGATAATTCGTGTTTTTCAGCGTCCGAAAAGCCATTCGCAGTGACTGCATAGAACAGGCCGAACACGTCGCCGAATCCATCGTTAACCAATGGCTGGCCGACCCCGGACGGCAACGCCCGGGCTGCGTCCCGTACCTTGGCGCGCAGCTTGGTCCAGACTTCGGGCAGCTCGGTACCGTCATAGGTCGACTTGATCTCAACCTCGATCAGCGAAAACCCCGGCTGGTTGAGCGAGGTGATGGTTTTGACCTCTCCCATCTGCTGAATGGCGGATTCCAGCGGCTCCGATACCTCCAGAGCCACCTGCTCGGCTGTTGCACCGGGATACTGCGTGGCGATGACAGCATTCTTGATGGTAAAGGCCGGGTCCTCCAGTCGCCCAAGCGACAGAAAACCCCAGATTCCGCCGAACAAGGCGATCAGGATGATCAACCACGTATAGATTGGCCGGTCTATGGATCCGCGTGCGATATTCATGCGTCCGCCCCTTAGTTCGCAAAGCCGGCAAAGCGGCGTACGGCTTGCCCGTCGATCAGCGCTCCGCCTCCGGCAACCACGATTTCATCGCCATCCTCCAGCCCGGACAGGACGCTTACGTCACCCGATGCCGTGGGTTCAATGGTCACGGGGACCCATTTGACACTGCCTTCATCCGCGCCGACGGGCGAAAAGACAAAGACACCCAAAACACCTTCAGCATCCGCAACAATCGCTGTGGCCGGAACAACGATACCTGTACGTTGGTCCTGTACCTGCACATTCACCGTTACCGATGACCCCGGAAGAATCTGCAGACCTTCTGGCGGTGTCAGGCCGAATTGAATGCGGAAAGTCTGACCGACGCTCGACGACTCGGCGTCGAATTCCCGAATTTGCAGAGGGAATACTTCGTCGCTGACGGGGAATTTCGCCGTGATGGTGATGTCATCCTGCTGGCCCGACCGCTGGAACAAAATCTCGGGCACGTCGACTTCGATGCGCAGCTCGGACATGTCATGGATACGCACAATCGGTGTCCCCGCCGAGACGGTCGTAAAGGATTCCACTGCCCGGCTTGAAACCAGAGCATCAAAGGGGGCTGTTAGCGTGGCCTGCTCTAGATCATAAAGCGCATCGCGCACCGCAATATCCGCCAGCTGAGCCGCTGTCTCGGCATCATCCACCGCAACTTGACTTGCTGCAGTTCCCCGCAGACGGGACAAGCGCGCCAGCGTCCGGTCCGCCTGATCTTTCTGCAGCACAGCCCGGTCGTAGCGACGCTGGAATGGTTCACGATCCAGTTCCGCAATCAATTCGCCTTTGGGAATCACGAAACCTTCGGTCACCGGCATATCAACGATTTGCCCCGCCACCTGAAAAGCCAGATCAACCGTCTGTCGCGCTGCGACCCGGCCAAAGAACTGCCGCGAAAACCCGGGCGCGGTTTCTTGCACAACCATCAGCTTGACCGGCTTGGCAGCACTTTCTGCCATGGCCGTGGTGGCCAGCATGGTCAGGGCGAGGCCCAGAACAGAGATCAATTTCATTTCTTCAACCCCTCGGGTATTCCCGTTTTCAGAATGTTTTCACGGATTTTCCGGGCAAGCCGGCCGAATTCGGCCGTTTCATCAGGCGTCAAACCGGATGCGCGCTGAAACAGCGCCCCGGCCTCGGCCACCAAAGTCTGGCGCATCGCCACCCCCTTGTCGGACAACACCAACAGCCAGGCTCGACGATCGTCCGGATCGCGCTCTCGCGTCAGGTATCCTGCCGTTTCCAAAGCGTCAGCAGTAGACGTGATTGTGGATGGCACCGTCAGCATATCCGCCGCCAAAACGCCCATACGCTTGGGTTGGTCCAGTTTTATCACCATGTGACACTCTTGATGGGTCAGTTCGACCTCCATCAAATCAAAGCTTTCTTCCAGCTTCCAATAGAGGGCATAGACCCCCATCATGGCCTGCATTTCGGGGCTTAGTCGCTTTACCAGTGCGCTGTCGTCGAATGTCATGTGCCGAATCCGTTGCCGTTCGCAGGGCGTCATATACTTCAAAAAATGAACTATTCAAGATTTGAAGCGCATTGACGCCGCAACTTTGATATTCCCTTGGGTCAATCTCTCTTGAACTAACCTTGCGTTGACTGCATTTTGGGCAAATCCGAAAAACGCAGGGGCAACAATGTATACGCCAGCAATCACCGGCACCGGTGTGTTCACGCCAGACAACGTCATCACCAACGCGGAACTTGTTGCCGCCTTTAATGCATACGCCGACAAGGTGAATGCCGAAAATGCCGACGCGATTGCTTCGGGTGAAGTGGAACCTCTGCAGCATTCATCGGAAGAGTTCATTCTCAAAGCGTCAGGCATCGAGAACCGGTATGTGATGGACAAGACCGGCGTGCTGGACCCCGACGTGATGCACCCCTTGCTGCGCCAGCGCAGTGATGATGAACCCGGCATCATGACCGAGATGGCCGTGGATGCTTGCAAAAAGGCGCTGGCCCAGGCCGGGCGCGCACCCGAAGATGTGGATCTGGTGATCTGCGCCGCCTCGAACCATGAACGGGCCTATCCGGCGATTGCGATCGAAATCCAGCAGGCGCTGGGGATCAAAGGCTTTGGCTTTGACATGAATGTCGCCTGTTCCTCGGCCACCTTCGGTATTCAGGCGGCCGCTGACATGATCAGGTCTGGGTCAGTGAAATCCGCGCTGGTGGTCAATCCCGAGATTTGTTCGGGCCATCTGGAGTGGCGCGACCGCGATTGCCATTTCATTTTCGGAGACGTAGCGACCGCCACCCTGATCGAGCGTGTAGAAGACGCAAACGGTCCCTATTTCGAAATCCTCTCCACCCGTTGCGCGACCGAGTTTTCAAACAACATTCGCAACAACAACGGCTACCTGCGCCGTTCGCGCCCCGATGGCGTAGTTGATCGCCGCGACATGCAATTCATGCAGAACGGCCGTAAAGTCTTCAAGGAAGTGCTTCCGATGGTCAGCAAACACATTGCCGACCATATGGACTCCGAAGGGCTAAACAGCTCTGACCTGAAACGCCTGTGGCTACATCAGGCGAACAAGACGATGAACGATTTCATAGGCAAAAAAGTTCTAGGCCGCGAGCCCGAACCCGGCGAACAACCCAATATCTTGCAGGACTACGCCAACACGTCCTCAGCGGGGTCGATCATCGCATTCTCGAAATACTCTGATGATTTCGCGGATGGAGAAGTCGGTCTGATCTGTTCATTCGGGGCGGGGTATTCCGTGGGTTCGGTAATCGTGCGGCGGCACGGATAGTCAACTCGATCCATCGCGCAACTCAAGAATTCACTTGCTCCAGAACCCTTTGGCGTGATGGATTGAAGTCAACTTGCCTTTGCACGCATTAGCTGTGTCAGCGACACCAATCATTCTGAGTTCACAAAATGGCAACCAAACCTAAAGCACGTGCGACTCTGGAAGATATCCTGGCATCTTGTTCGGACGTTCTTTTCCCGGAATCTCTCGGCGAAGCTCCGGTTTCTTTGAACAGCCGCGCGTCAAACGGTGATACCGCGTTGCACGCCGTTCTTTGGCGCGACGACACCTACGCTGCCCTGACGTTGATTGCCGCTGGCGCTGACGTAAACGCAGTCGGCGACATGTCGGAAACGCCCCTTCACGTCGCGGTTAAGAAACGAAACCTGAGCGTTATCGAAGCGCTTTTGAAAGCGGGTGCTGATCCCCTTCTGAAATCGGAATTCGATCAGTCTGCAAAGGAATTGGCTGGCGCGTTTGGTGGCGACCTTAAACGGCTTTTCGATTTCAATTAACGAAAAACCGGCGATCAACTCACGCTTTCTTCTTCCAGATGCAGCTTCATCTCGATCAGGACCTGTTGCAACAAACTGGTCTCCTTCAACAGACGCTTGGCCTCGTTGACGGTGATGATGCCGTCTTCAATAGCAGCCTGATATTCGGTCATCAGCATTGCAAACCGTTGGCTTAGGGCAATGACATCCGAATTCACACCTCCGGTCCTGGGGGTATCCGTATTACGGCCATCATAGGACAGCGTGATATTCTTAAGATCCGCAAGGGCCGAGGTCACATGCGGAAAGTTCGAGACCGCCTCGAGCCGAGCAACCGCATCGACTGGCATAAAACGGTCCGCATGTTCCGCGTTGTCCGAGTAGTACCGACCCAATGTTGCCTTGGACTTGCCTGTAATCTCACAGGCCGATTCAATGCCGACGTCTTTTACCAACGCCTCGGTATGTTTTTTCAGATAAGCCCCGATATCTGCCATGTTTCAACCTTTACTGCCTGGCTTTCCCACGACATCTGCGACTATGGGGGAAAGGGTAAGGAAATTTCCCATACTCGAGTCATAATTGAAATGCCATAAATTGACTATCCCTCAGATATGCAGGGATTTTGTGAGTGAGTGGCGGCGTTTCCAGCCGGTAATGAGTGTTTGCAAGGCGGTTTTCTGGTCTTGCTCTGTTTTGGCCGCATGATGGCCGACGGCGTCGCTGTTGTTGACGTGGGGGTATCCATCCCCAATGAGCTTTCGCTCGACCCTTGCAACGACAACGGCGACGTCGCTTATTTCATAGAATTTGGTTACTTGCCCATGCGGATCAGGCGTTTTAGACCCGGGCACATGGCAAAACTGTACTTCAACTATTCAACCATGAACGCGGGTAAATCGACTGTGTTGTTGCAGGCCTCGCACAACTATCGTGAACGCGGCATGGACACCTATCTTATGACCGCACAGCTTGACGGTCGCGCGGGCGTGGGCAAGATCGCCTCGCGCATTGGCATATCTGCAGATGCCGACACGTTCGGGGCAGAAGATAACGTGTTCGACATGATCGAGAACCGTCTGGCGCAGGGTAAGGTGGCCTGCGTATTCGTAGACGAGGCACAGTTTCTGACCCGCGATCAGGTCTGGCAGCTGGCCAGTGCCGTGGATGATCTGAACGTACCGGTTCTTGCCTATGGGTTACGGGTAGATTTTCAGGGACAGCTGTTTCCCGGCTCTGCAGCCCTCTTGGCCCTGGCGGATGAGATGCGCGAAGTTCGAACGATATGCGAATGTGGGCGCAAGGCCACAATGGTCGTCCGTCAGGACGCGCACGGGAATACGATCACCGAAGGAGCACAGGTTCAGATCGGCGGGAACGAAACCTATGTCTCGCTCTGCCGCCGACACTGGCGCGAGGCGATGGGCGGTTAAACCGGCGTCAGCAGCGCCCGGCCTGCGATAAAGGCCGCAACATTGTCCAGCGCCAGGTAACCCATATCGGTGCGTACCTCGTCAGTGGCGGTACCCAGATGCGGGCACAGGGTCACGTTCTCCATGTCGATCAGCGCCTGCGGAACCTTGGGTTCGAATTCGTATACATCCAGCCCCGCCCCTGCGATCTGCCCGGACTGAAGGGCTGCGATCAGGGCAGCCTCGTCCACGACTTCTCCGCGCGCGATATTGATCAGTAAGGCATTGGGGTTCATCGCCTCAAGTACCGGCGCATTGATCAGATGTTGAGTTTCCGCTCCACCGGGGACGGCCAGCACCAGAAAATCGACCGACGCGGCCAAAGTGGATAGATCGGGTACGAACTCTGCCGGGAACTCCAATTCCTTCGCACTACGCGACTGATAGGCAACCTGCATGGAAAACCCAAAGTGACAGCGCCGGGCAATGGCCTGTCCGATCCGGCCCATGCCAACGATACCCACCCGCTTGCCGGTGACGTGGTGGCCCAGCATTTGCGCGGGATGCCAGCCATGCCAGCCCCCAGCCCTGACGACGCGTTCTCCTTCCCCGACACGGCGCGCGGTTGTCAGCAACAAAGTCATGGCGATATCGGCTGTGGCATCCGTAACGGCACCCGGCGTATTGGTGACCGCAATGCCTGACGCGCTGGCCGCGTCCACGTCAATATGGTTGTAGCCGACGCCGAAATTGGCCAGCAGTTTGCAGCGCGGATCGGACACATCCGCGAATACCTGCGCCGAAAAAAGATCGCCAAGCGTTGGCATTACCACGTCGAATTCCGTCAAGGCCCGCCGCATCTCATCCGGTGTCAGTGGCGACGTTTCTTTGCGAATCTCCGCATCGAACTCCGTCCGTGCGCGCTCCATTACGGCGTCGGTCATGGGGCGTGTAATCAATAATTTCATCAGTGCATCCTCCCGCCGGTCGGAACCTCTCCATCCGGTCCGATCAGAACGATCTCGCCATTTTCGTCGGGCAGACCCAAAACCAGCACCTCGGACATGAACTTGCCGATCTGGCGCGGCGGGAAATTCACCACGGCCATAACTTGCTTGCCCACCAGCGTAGCCGGATCGTAATGCGCGGTGATCTGGGCCGACGTCTTTCGCTCGCCGATCTCATCGCCGAAGTCGATCCACATCTTGATCGCCGGCTTGCGGGCCTCGGGGTACGGCTCGGCGCGGATCACTTCACCCACGCGGATGTCGACCTTGAGAAAATCGTCGAAGGAAATCTCACTCACGGGACAGCTCCTTGGATCGGTCGGTCGCGGCTTTGACGGCGCGGTGCAGCAGGTCTGGGAAGCCCTGTTCTTCGTGCATCAGCACCTCGAGCGCTGCCTGCGTGGTGCCATTGGGCGAGGTCACATTGACTCGCAGCTGCGCGGGGTCTTCGTCGGCGGTCATCGCTAGCGCGCCTGCCCCTGCAACAGTAGATTTGGCCAGCTTCATAGCTAGGTCATGCGGCAAGCCCTGCGCCTGCCCCGCAGCGGCCAGCGTTTCGATCAGGTGGAACACATAGGCCGGACCCGATCCGCTGAGGCCAGTAACTGCGTCCATCTGCGTCTCATCCGCCAGCCGGACAGTCTCACCAATCGCGGACAGCAGGTTTTCGGCCATGGTCACATCGGCCTCGGAGGCCTGTGCGTTACCGATCAGCGCCGTGATGCCCTGCCGGATTGCTGCAGGCGTATTCGGCATCGCCCGTACGATCGGCGTGCCCGCGCCCAACACAGATTCAAATGTGGAAATCGACGTCCCGGCCGCGACTGAGACGAACAGGCTTCCACCCCCGCCCAGCGCTTTGATCGCGGGCAATGCTTCGCCCATCGTCTGCGGTTTGACGGCCACAAGCACCACGGCTGGGGCTTCGGGCAACGGTGTGTTGATATTGACGCCTTGTGCTTTCAACCAGTCCGAGGGGTACGGATCCACGACCCAGACTGACGACGCTGGTAAGCCATGCTCTAGCCAGCCAGCCAGCATGGCCGATCCCATCTTTCCGCATCCCAGAAGCACAAGCCCCTGTTCCGCGATGCGCGACATGTCCATGATTGCCCCTCCCCATTATCTGGCTTGGGGCAAAGCTTTACGCGCGGCCGTAAGCCTCTGCAATGGCGACTTGCATCGCATCTTCGGGATCGCGATTCCCCCAAGTGACCAGTTGGATCGCCGGGTAATAGCGTTCAGCGCTCAGAACCGCAGCGGTGATCATCGTGTCGATCTGTTCCGGGCTGGCCGTCTGACCACCCGCCAGAACCAGACCATAGCGATAGACCATCAGTTTCTGGTTAGCCCAATAGGTAAACGCCCCGGCCCAGCACTGATCGTTCATCTTGTTCAGCAGCTCATACAGCTCGCTTTCCCGCTCGGATGGCGGGTCCATTTCGAACGAGCACACCATGCGCAGGGTTTCGTCATAGTTCGACCAGGCCAGAGTGATGGAATAGGTGCGCCACTGTCCTTCGACAGCCATGGCGATCTGATCATCGCCGATGCGATCAAAATCCCAGTCGTGATGTTCGGCCAGGTGTTCAACAATATCAATCGGATGAAGGTCTTCTTCGAGAAACTGCTCGGATAGGGCCATAATGCCACCTCACTTATCTCTAGCAATTCGGGGCTGGCAGCGCCCCAGCGCTAGTTGCCTGCTCTACAAGCCGGGCTTCCCCCATGTGCCTGTACTAAATATGGTGCGCCGCGCGCATCCATCTGGCAACCCTATTTATTGGGGATAACAGCAATAAGTTGTGGACGAACAGCAACGGAGATCAAAATATTGGCGCCGAGTACAGCTTTGTCTTGATTTACTTCTGCAGGGCAGCAAAATGCACAACACCGCACAATCTGGCGTCAGATTGCGCGGCGTTCTCTTTATCTTCGAATCTGTGCTGAGACGTTACTTGTCCAGCTTTGCCTCCAGCGCGGCGATACGCTGTTCCAAGGCTGCGTTTTCCTCGCGCGCCTTTTGCGCCATAGCGCGGACCGCGTCGAATTCTTCGCGGGTGACGAAATCGCGGTCGGCCAGCCAGCGGTCGATCATCGACTTCATCGCATTCTCGGCCTCTTCCCGCGCGCCCTGTGCCACGCCCATGGCGTTGGTCATCAGTTGGGATACATCATCGAGGATCTTGTTGCGGGTCTGCATGGTTTTTCTCCGAAATCGCGGTTGTTCTCTATATGGGTAAACTTTGCGTCAGGCTCAAGGTTGACTTGCCCTGCAAAGCACGGGCAATGAGACGCACATGCAGGCTGTTCTGAATTTCCCCGATCTGTCGCCCGAACTGTTCTCGATCTCACTCTTCGGGATGGAGTTCGCCCTGCGTTGGTACGCGCTGGCTTATATCGCAGGCATCCTGATCGCGTGGAGGCTGGGGTCAGCGGCGCTGAAACGCCCCGCGCTTTGGGCGGATAACACGCCGCCGATGAAACCCCAGCAGCTTGAGGATCTGATCACCTGGATCATTCTTGGGGTGATTCTGGGTGGTCGACTTGGGTTCGTGCTGTTTTACCAGCCGGCCTATTACCTTGCGAACCCAGCGGACATTTTGAAAGTCTGGCAGGGTGGCATGGCATTTCACGGCGGTCTGCTGGGGGTGATTGTTGCCTCTTACATCTATGCGCGCCGTCACCAGATATCGGTTCTGCCGCTGGCTGATCTCATTGCCCACACTGTTCCGCCGGGGTTACTGCTGGGACGGTTGGCCAACTTCATCAACGCCGAGCTTTGGGGCCGCCCCAGCGAGGTGCCATGGGCGGTAATCTTCCCTGGCCCTGCCGCGCAAGACTGCCCCGGTGTGCTGGTTGGCATGTGTGCACGTCATCCCTCGCAGCTTTACGAGGCCGCGCTGGAGGGGTTGCTGCTGGGGGCCGCGCTGCTGTGGCTGGTCTACCGCAAGGGCGCGCTGCGCAAACCCGGACTGGTTATGGGTGTGTTTCTGGCCGGGTATGGTGCGTCCCGGTTCATCGTTGAGTTCTTTCGGCAACCGGACGCACAGTTCATCTCGATCGGGAATCCTCTGGGTCTGGCATGGCATATTGGCGGGTATGGCCTGACCATGGGGCAGCTCTTGTCGCTGCCAATGATCGCGCTTGGCCTATGGTTCGCGCTGCGCGCGCGAAACGCGCGATGAGCCTGATTGACCATCTGCTGGAGCGCATCGCGCAAGACGGCCCGATGACCGTGGCCGACTACATGACCGAATGCCTGCTGCATCCGACGTATGGCTATTACACCACACGCGACCCTTTGGGTGTGCAGGGCGATTTCGTTACCGCGCCTGAAATCAGTCAGATGTTCGGTGAATTAATCGGCCTAAGTCTGGCGCAAAGCTGGATGGATCAGGGGCACCCCGATCACTTCGTTCTGGCCGAGCTAGGGCCGGGGCGCGGAACACTGATGGCGGACATCCTCCGGGCCACACGCGGGGTTCACGGGTTCCATGATGCGGCTGAAATCGTGTTATTCGAAGCCTCACCGACCTTGCGCGACATACAGGCAGAAACGTTGAAGGATTTTGCACCCCGCTGGATCACAAAGCTCACCGACTTGCCCGACGCGCCTTTGTTTCTGGTCGCCAACGAATTCTTTGACGCCCTGCCCATCCGCCAGTTCCTCCGCGACGGCCTGGCGTGGCGCGAGCGCCTTATCGGGGCTGAGGGCGAATCGCTGACCTTCGGGCTAGGGGCCCAAGCGGATCAGGTTGCGCTGACGGACCGATTGCAAGACACGAAAGATGGCGATCTGGTTGAGCTTTGCGCGGCTGCTATCCCCATCCTGACCGTCATCGCGGCTCGAATCGCCAGCCACGGCGGTGCCGGTCTGATCGTGGACTATGGCGACTGGCATTCGCTGGGCGACACGTTTCAGGCCCTGCGCGGGCATGAGCGAGTGAATCCGCTGGATACACCCGGTCAGGCGGATCTGACCGCGCATGTGGATTTCGAACCTCTTGCACTGGCAGCACGTGCCGCCGGTTGCGCCCATTCCCGCCTGACCCCTCAGGGCGCGTTTCTGGAACGGCTTGGCATTACCGCCCGTGCGCAAGCTTTGGCCAAACCGCTCGGCGGGTCCGAGCTTGATACGCTGGTGGCAGCACATCGCAGGTTGACGCATCCCGAGGAAATGGGAAACCTGTTCAAAGTACTGGGGCTCTGCCCCTCTTACGCGGCACCTCCACCGGGACTGGAACCATGACACTGGAAATACTGACCTCGGACATGCTGTCAAACGTACGCCACGGCTTTTTCAGCCGCCGTGGCGGAGCGTCATCAGGGGTGTTTTCTGGCTTGAATTGCGGCTATGGCTCGTCAGACCAGACCGAGGTTGTTTCGATCAACCGGGCGCGTGTAGCTCAGGCGATGGAGGTCGAGCCCGAGGCGCTTATTGGCGTACACCAGGTGCATTCTCCGACCGTGGTTAAGGTTGACGCACCGATGAACGGCGAGCGTCCACGCGCGGACGCAGTGGTCACAGCTACTCCGGGCTTGGCCCTGACCATACTTACAGCGGATTGCCAGCCCGTTCTTTTTGCCGACACCCACGCAAATGTTATTGGCGCGGCCCACGCAGGGTGGCGCGGAGCTTTGGACGGGGTGCTCGAATCAACGCTGGACGCCATGGAAGAACTGGGGGCAAAGCGCGAAAACACGGTCGCTGTAATTGGCCCGTCGATTTCACAACAAGCATACGAGGTCGGGCCTGAGTTCCTGGATGATTTCGTCGCAGAAACGCCAGAAAACCTGCGTTTCTTCGCAAATGGGGAAGGCGACAGACTGCAGTTTGACCTTCCCGCTTACGGTTTGCATCGCCTTCGACAGGCAGGCGTAGGCCAAGCTGAATGGACCCGGCACTGCACCTATTCAGACCCCGATAGATTCTATTCCTACCGGCGATCTACGCACGCCAAAGAAGCGGACTATGGACGCCTTATTTCTGCAATCAAATTGTAGACCTAGACTGAATTGTGGCGATTTCGCCGCTTTTTTGCCACATTCTTTGTGTCTACCTGAGTCGTAACAAGTTGAGTTTTATTGTCCGCTCTCAGGTGTTTATCTGCCGATGCTCCAGCAGTGTGAGACAGTATAAAGAAAGAGGAGCTACTAACCTTCATTTTGTCCTGAATTGATCCCGGATCAGCCTTATCGCTGCCTCAATATGGCGTCAGATTGGCATCCCAAAGGGAAATGGGGCCCAAAAACCCCAGAGGAGCAGGACCAGATCATGAAGGTAAAATCTCGCTTTCTGAGCGCCGTTGTCGCGGCGACCAACGAAAAAACGCCGGAGATGCCGTGGAAAAGCATTTCCAGCGACTCGGTCAGGGTTGCCCGTCGTTTGGCGGAACGGGTCTGATCGTGACGCCCAGGGTACCAAGCTGCCGGTTCCAGGGGCCAAGACGCGCATCGGAGGGGTGCTCCGGCCCGATGCGTGACCTGCCGCAGGTATTTTCCGCGGGCAGGTTCAGGGGTGTTGTGTGCGTGGGTAATTTTCGCCGGCGTTGTTGTGAGTTTGTCTGGGGGGTCAAGATGTTGACCAAAGGTGTGCTGAATACCATCACGTTGCGACGTCGGTTCGACGCTCGCCCTGAGGTCGCCCTTTCATTCAAAACAAAGAAAAAGATCGGTCAGACGGGCCTGTACGGAGGGTTCAACCTGTCTGCACGGATGATAGAAGGGACGGAATAAAAATGCCTATTCCACATTCGCTTTCGCGCGCGGCCAAAAACGCCGTCGATACATCGGCGATGCTGCGGGATGCGCCAAGAGACAAACCAAAGGCGCAACTGCGGCGCTATGAGGTGAGCGCGCTGCTGCCAAATGGCGATATTTCTCAGACCCGCCACATCGCGCCCGCTTTGCCGATGTTCGAGGACGCATTCTGCGCCTTTACCCGAGGATCTTTAATTGAGACGGAAACCGGCCCGCTCGCGATTGAGGACCTGCTGCCCGGCGATACTGTGCTGACGCAGGATGGCTCGTCTCAGACTGTGCTATGGAAAGGGTCTGTGACCCTGGTTCCCGGACGCGAGGATTCCCGAGGTCGGACTCGCCCTCTGACGCGGATCATGGCCGACACATTCGGGATGCAGAAACCTCTTTCAGGCGTTATCGCGGGCCCAGCGGCGCGGTTGGTTGGAACCCCGTCCCACCTGCGCCATCTGCACGGCAATGAGACCGTTTTGACCCCGGTTCACGAATTTCAGGACGGAATGAGCGTGGTCGAAACCCTGCCGCCAACGCCGATCGAACTGTTTCATATCTGTCTCAAGCGCCATTCGGTGATCAAGATCGACGGGCTGCAGTTCGAGACGTATCATCCCGGTGTCAATGCAGTTCGGATGATCAGCCATTCCTTGCGCTCGATCTACCTGAACCTGTTCGCGCATGCCGATTCGCTGAATGATTTTGGTCCGCTGCTGATGCCGCGTGCTGGCGACGGAGAGGTGGACGCGATCACAGCGTAAATTTTTGTCAGTGCTGCAGAGTGGGGGCTTTATGCAGATTCTTTTGGGTTGGGTGCTGTTCCTGATCGTTACAGCGATTCTTCCGCCATGTTGTTCCGCACATAAACGGATGCGCTTCAAGCCATCCGGTTCATGCGTTCTTCCAGAACATCGAACGGCACACCGGGCTCGTCCTTAGCGCCTCGAATCACAAGCGATGTCTTAACACTGGCCACATTTGGGGTGGTCAGCAAATCGCCGGTCAGGAACCGCTGAAAACTGCTAAGGTCAGGGGCGACGCATTTCAGGATGAAATCAACTTCGCCATTCAGCATGTGGCATTCGCGGACCAAGGGCCAGTCGCGGCACCGCTCTTCGAAGGCGCTCAGTTCGGTCTCGGCCTGACTTTCCAAACCAACGCTGGCAAAGACCTGAACCTCGAATCCCAGCTCTCGCGCGTTCACTTCGGCGTGGTAACCGCGGATCAGGCCGGATTCCTCAAGCGTACGGACGCGCCGCAAACACGGAGGCGCAGAAATGCCGACACGTTTCGCAAGTTCGACATTGGTCATTCGACCGTCTGCCTGCAATTCCGCCAGAATTTTGCGGTCAATCTCATCCAGCCGTGTCGCGACCATAAAATGCTCCTGATTTTTCGGTTGTTATATCAGCACCCAGAAGATGCGCAATAATCTTTCGCGTTAGCGCAATATTCTTTATTTTAAACGCCCTATTTATGGGCGCCATTCGCGTGACGCATAGCGGTTCTCTGTCAGGAAGGGGCTTTAAGCACCGCCATCGGGTCGCTATATCCAGTCGCCAAGGGGCCACGCGCCCACATCAGGCAGATCGAGTTGGGGGTACCATGGCCGAAACGAAACACACCAAGGTTCTGATCATAGGTTCGGGGCCCGCCGGATACACGGCAGGCGTTTATGCCAGCCGCGCAATGCTGGAACCGATCCTGGTGCAGGGCATTGAACCCGGCGGTCAGTTGACCACCACCACAGAGGTCGAGAACTGGCCCGGCGACACAGAGGTTCAAGGCCCCGACCTGATGGTTCGTATGCAGGACCATGCTAAGGCAATGGGATGTGAGATCATCGGTGACATCATCAGCGATCTGGACGTCAGCAAACGCCCCTTCACTGCCAAAGGCGACAGCGGCACGACCTATACAGCTGATGCAGTCATTCTGGCGACCGGCGCACGCGCAAAATGGCTTGGGCTGCCGTCCGAGGACAAGTTTAAAGGCTTTGGTGTCTCGGCCTGCGCCACCTGCGATGGGTTCTTCTATCGTGGACAGGAAATCGTTGTCATTGGCGGCGGCAACACTGCCGTGGAAGAAGCTCTGTTTTTGACGAACTTTGCCAGCAAGGTCACCCTGATCCACCGTCGCGACGAACTGCGGGCCGAGAAAATCCTGCAGGACCGCCTGATGAAAAACGAGAAGATTGAACCGCTTTGGTTCCACGAGCTGGATGAAGTGCTTGGCACCGATGCGCCTTTGGGCGTTGAGGGCGTGCGCGTCAAGAACGTGAAAACCGGTGAATTCTCTGAGATTCGCTGTAAGGGGGTGTTTATTGCTATCGGGCACGCCCCTGCGAATGAGCTGGTCAAGGACACGCTTGAAACCCACATGGGTGGCTATGTCGTGACCAAGCCGGGTTCTACCGAGACTTCGATACCAGGCGTATTCGCCGCCGGTGACTTAACTGACCACATCTATCGTCAGGCCGTTACCAGCGCCGGTATGGGCTGCATGGCAGCGCTGGATGCCGAGCGGTTCCTGGCGGAGCAGGACTAGCCAATGATAGAATTCTCCGGCCCGGTCTGGAGAATTCTGTTTCGAACACATTCAGACGCCCCTTTGGTCCCCGCTCGGGCGCCAGAGGGGCGTTTTCACTATGCAGGTCAGACCGCGCTTTATGCATCTCTCAGCGCCGAAGGGGCCGAAGTCGCGATACGTCGCTATGTATCGCGCGATGACCCACCGCGAATCCTGCAACGTGCAAGGATCACAGAGGCACGTCTTGTCGACCTGAGAGGTCAGGCCGAAGCATCCATCGTTTGGCAAGACATTGCAAAAACCTGCGGACGTTCGCCAACCTGGCAATTCTCGGACAAGGCCCGAGCTTTAGGTGCCGATGGCATGATCTATAGCTCTCGATCACGGCCCCAGCTCAGCCATGTGGTTTTATTCCGTACCAGTGTCCGGCTTATTTGCGTCGATGCCCCGTCAGAAACCTGGGTACCTGCTTATTCTTGACCCGCCCGCGCGCCCGTATCAGACTCGGGGCACAAGGCAAGAATTCACAGGTGACCTGAAGTGAAGAGCGTATTGTGGCAAGGCGGGTGGATAACCCGGCTGAGGATTGGCAGTGGCCTGATCCTGTTCGCGTTTGCATTCCTGCACTTCATCAATATCGGCTTGGGCCTGTTCCACACCGACTACCTGCACGGAATGCAAGACGGCCGCCACGCTGTCACCCGTCACGACATCGGCAGCGCCTTGCTCTATGCCGCTTTGTTCATTCACTCGGGTCTGGCGCTCTATTCGATCAGTCAACGCAAAACACTAAAAATGCCGCTGAGCATGGCATTGCAGATTGTTCTGGGATTGCTGATCCCGCTGCAACTGATCGCGCATATCGTTCACACACGTTACGCGCACGAGGTGTTCAACGTGAACGACGAGATGGGGTACATCATCGCGCTGATGTGGCCCAGCTCGGCGATCTGGATGCAAAGCATGCTCTTGCTGGTCGTTTGGGTGCACAGCTGCATTGGTCTTCATATGTGGCTGCGGTTGACCAAATGGTGGCCCAAAACAGTTCCCTATCTGATCGGATTGGCCGTGTTCGTCCCGTCATTTGCGATGGCGGGACTATTGACAGAAGGGCGGCGGATTTGGGCCGATTTCGGCGACCCGTTTCTGCGCGACCAATATATCGAGCATTACAATTGGCCGTCGCCCGAAGAATTTCAGGCTCTGTTTAGCGTCAAGGGCAATGCGCTATTGGCCTTTTGGATCGCTCTGGGTGTTTCGTTGGCCGTGTTTGCGGGACGCAAACTTCTACGGCGCAGACATTCGGTCCGCGTTACATATGTCGAAGGACCAGAAGTCGTCGCTGAAAAAGGCATGACCCTGCTTGAGATATCGCAGGCCAGTGGCATCCCACATACGGCCCTGTGCGGTGGCAAAGGCCGCTGCACCACGTGCCGAGTCATTGTCGAAGACGGTGCGGCAGAGCTTCCGGCTCCAAGCGAAGTTGAAGCCCGCAGCCTTGCCGCAGTCCGGGCGCCCAAAGGCGCGCGGCTGGCTTGCCAAATCCGCCCGACTCAGCCGATTACGGCCTTTCGAATGTTTCGTCCTGATGGCCTTCGAAACCGCGCACATGCCAGCCAGGGCCAGGAACGTCAGCTTGCCGTTCTGTTTCTGGACATGCGTGGGTTTACGTCGCGCACAACGGGACAGCTGCCATATGATATTGTCTTCCTTCTAAACCGTTTTTTTGATGCGATCGTTCCTGCGATCACTGCCGAAGGTGGGGTGGTCGACAAATACATGGGCGATGGTCTTTTGGCCGTGTTCGAAACCGCCGACCCCGCAAGTTCCGCCCGTGCTGGTTTGATGGCCGCAGCCGATGTCAGCCGCGCACTGGAACGATTCAACAAGCAACTCAACGCAGAAGGCAGCTCGCATATTCGCATAGGCATGGGGTTGCATCTGGGTGATCTGGTTCTGGGTGAAATCGGTGCCGCCGGAACAGCGACCCGTACCATCATCGGAGACGCGGTCAACGTTGCCAGCCGGTTAGAGGCAGAGACCAAAACTCTGGGCGTCGAGCTTTTGGTCTCAGAAGACCTTCTGCGCGCGGCCGGATATGACGGTGACGAAACCGGGCTACAGTCTTTCAAACTAAGGGGGGTTTCTCGCCCGATTCCTGCGTTACCGGTAAGAAACGCCACCTTACTGGCGCTTAGGATAGCTGCTTAGGAACACATGGCCTAGAACTTGCCCAATTGCCGACAATTCGAAGAACCGCAGTCGGCATTTGCATTTGAATGTGGAAAATTCTTCCAATCCGAGCGAAAACCGCGCATATCGTCCTTTGTTTCATGAATGTATATGGACTTCACCTGATCATCGGGGCAAACGCCCCTTAAACACCTATGAATCACGGGCAAAACTGCCCTTACACAAGAGTATTCCGATGACGATGTTAAGCAATCTGGCCCCTATCCCAGAACTCTATGTCTCCTACGACTCGGCGCAGAAGCTGAAAGTAGAAGCCGCTGACCTGACCAGTTGGGACCTGAGCCCGCGCCAGATCTGTGACCTTGAACTGCTGATGAACGGCGGGTTCAACCCGCTTAAGGGTTTCCTGTCCGAAGCCGATTACGACAACGTCGTCGAAAACATGCGTCTGGCCGACGGTACCCTGTGGCCGATGCCCATCACGCTGGACGTCAGCGAAGACTTCGCCCAGTCAATCGAGCTGGGTCAGGACATCGCCCTACGTGATCAGGAAGGCGTCATCCTCGGCACCATGACCGTAACCGACCGCTGGACCCCGAACAAATCCCGCGAGGCTGAAAAGGTATTCGGCGCGGATGACGACGCGCATCCAGCCGTGAATTATCTGCACAACACCGCAGGCAAGGTGTATCTGGGTGGACCTGTGGTCGGCATCCAACAACCCGTCCACTATGATTTCCGCGCCCGCCGCGACACCCCGAACGAGTTGCGCGCTTATTTCCGCAAGTTGGGCTGGCGCCGCATCGTTGCGTTCCAAACCCGTAACCCGCTGCACCGCGCCCATCAGGAGCTGACCTTCCGTGCCGCCAAGGAAGCCCAAGCCAACCTGCTGATCCATCCGGTTGTCGGCATGACCAAGCCCGGCGACGTCGACCACTTTACCCGCGTGCGCTGTTATGAGGCGGTTCTGGACAAGTATCCGGCCTCGACCACCTCAATGAGCCTGCTGAACCTCGCGATGCGTATGGCTGGCCCGCGCGAAGCGGTCTGGCACGGGCTGATCCGCGCCAATCACGGCTGCACCCACTTCATCGTGGGCCGCGACCACGCGGGCCCCGGCAAGAACTCGGCCGGTGAAGATTTCTATGGCCCCTATGACGCGCAGGACCTGTTCCGCCAGTTCCAGGACGAGATCGGAGTCGAGATGGTCGACTTCAAACACATGGTCTATGTGCAGGAACGCGCCCAATACGAACCCAATGACGAAATCGCGGACAAGGATGACGTCACCATCCTGAACATCTCGGGTACCGAACTGCGCCGCCGTCTGGCCGAAGGTCTGGAAATCCCCGAATGGTTCAGCTTCCCCGAGGTTGTGGCCGAGTTGCGCAAGACCAAACCGCCGCGCAGCCAGCAAGGCTTTACCGTGTTCTTCACCGGCTTTTCGGGCTCGGGCAAATCCACCATCGCCAACGCGCTTATGGTCAAGCTGATGGAGATGGGCGGCCGTCCTGTGACGCTGCTGGACGGTGATATCGTTCGTAAGAACCTGTCGTCGGAACTCGGTTTCTCGAAGGAACACCGCGACCTGAACATCCGTCGCATCGGCTATGTGGCGTCGGAAATCACCAAGAACGGCGGCATCGCCATTTGTGCCCCAATCGCGCCCTACGCAACCACCCGTCGTGCCGTTCGCGAAGAGATCGAGCAATTCGGTGCCTTCTGCGAAGTCCATGTCGCGACCAGCATCGAAGAATGCGAGCGCCGTGACCGCAAGGGCCTGTATAAGCTTGCGCGTGAAGGCAAGATCAAGGAATTCACTGGCATCTCGGACCCTTATGATGTGCCCCGGAACCCGGAGCTGAGCGTCGAGACCGAGAATGTCGAGGTCGACAACTGCGCCCATCAGGTGCTGCTCAAGCTTGAAAGCATGGGTCTGATCGCGGCGACTTAAGCTGACCGCCACATGAAACAGGCCCTCGCGCTGCGGGGGCCTTTTTTGTGATCAGAGCTCGGCGCGAATGGCCGCAACGGCGCGGGCTTCGAAATCACCGTATTCAGCCGCCTTGGGCTGGATCGCCTGTAGATGCGATAGGCGCGCAGCGTAGTCCTCGGGTGAGACCGTTTGAATGGCGCGGTGAATATCGGCCTCGGATTCGCACAGGATCATGCCTGATGTGTCGAAGAAATCCCCGATATTCGGGCAGCCCCAATAGATCGGAACAGTGGCGCACAGGATCGCATCCGTCAGTTTTTCCGAGAAATAATTCCGTTCCCGCACATTCTCGATCACCACAGAATAGCGATACGGGGTCAGCCCGTCGGATTTCTGGTCAAACGGCATATAACCACGACCCATGATATCGACATCCGCGCCCGTCTCGCGCACCCAGTCGATGACCGCATGACGCAATTGGTGACCTTCCAGATCGCGCTTGGCCGAGGCGATCAACGAACAGGATTTGGTCTTTTCGACGGGCAACTTCTGCCAGTCCGGCACCATGGTGACGCCATAGGGCAGAAAGACCGCATTCGGGATGCCTTGCAGCAGGACGTCATGGAAGGTCAGCACACGAAAGAACCGACGCCATGTCCAGCGCAGCATCCGGTCGTGTTTTGCGTGGATGGCCGAGGGTTCCCCCATCATCAGCGAAATCTGCGCGCGGGTACCCCGGCGCAACCGCAGATGCACGGTGGAATTGGGATACATGATCAGGTGATCGGTTGGTTCCAGATCCCCGACAGTTTTGCCAGTCAGACGATCCGGGCAACCCGCGGGCCAGATCAGATCGCTGAGGAGAACCGAGCTCAGCTTCGGCCCCAACCGGTGCCCATAGGGCAGGATCGCAATTGCGGGCTCAGACATCAATTTCCCTCCGGCAGATTGACCTGCCCACGCATCAGCACATGGCCGCTCCCGGCCACCTTGATACCGGTCATTGCCTCCGGCGGGCCAACACGCGTAACGGTGGCCTGACCCGGGCGGCCCATGTCATGGCCTTGTTCGGCAACAAAGCTGTCTTTCTCCATCAGACCGTGCTTCCACAGATAGGCCGCCATCGCACCGGTGGCGGACCCGGTAAACGGGTCCTCGGGCGGGCTGGGCGGCGCCAGCAACAAGCGCGAAAACGTGTCCCCGACATCGGTCGCGCCTTGCAGCGTAACCAGAAACGGCTCTGCCATATCCGAACCCGAGAACCCAGCCATAGCCGCGACCTCACGCAGCGGTCCCTCGGCCAGTTTCGCGGCCCGCAGCGCCGCGTGATCACGCAGGACGGTGATGCAGAACGGCAAACCGGTAGACACGAATTGCGGCGGTGAAGTGATGGCATCTGCGGACAGGCCGATCGCGGAGGCCACCAAATCAGCCGGCACCTCGGCGCCAAATTGCGGTGCGACCTGAGTCATCTCGATCTCGTCACCCTTCAGGCGGATATCGACGAGGCCCGCGCCCGTCTCAAGCGTCAGGCTGTCGCCGTCAATCATCCCGCGCGACCGCATAGCGGCCACGGTCGCAATGGTTGGGTGCCCGGCAAAGGGGATCTCGCGGCTGGCCAGAAAGTAGCGAACCCGGATATCAGCGATGTCAGAAGGCCCGGTAAAGGTGCATTCGACCAAAGACGTCTCTTGCACATAGGCCATGCAGATTGCATCCGACAAACTAGCGCCGCCATGCACGACTGCGCACCCATTGCCCCCAAAAGCGCGATCGGTAAAGGCATCTACCCAGTCAAAATCAAACCAGCTCATTCCTCGGACCCTTTGCTTTACAGGGCATATCTCGCCCGGTCAGCGTCGGATGTCACGAGGAAAACGCCCAAAGGGCCGTGTCAGTGCACGGCCACCGGCGAGAAGTCATGCTCGCGCGCGAGGTTGAAGGCCAGCTTACGGTCGGCGACCAAAGCCAGCCGTTGACCATCCGAATCATGGACGGCATATATCTGATCCAGATCGCCTGCCTGCTCGCGCATTTCTTCTGGCAAATCGGCGACTTCAACCGTTTTGACATAGACGATCCGGTCGCCCTCGGCGTTCAGTTCAATCGGCGTATTCATTGCTCTTACCCCTTTCTTATGTTGATCGTTTGCACCACGGTTTCTGGCACAGCGCGGGTCAGATCCACATGCAGCAGACCATTTTCCATGATCGCCTCGCCCACCTCGACTCCGTCGGCCAGCACAAACATGCGCTGGAATTGACGCGCCGCGATGCCGCGATGCAGGAATATGCGCCCCTCGCTGTCGTCGCGTTGACGGCCCCGGATCACCAGTTGGCGATCCTCGATGGTGATCGACAAATCCTGCTCGGCAAACCCGGCCACGGCCAGCGTGATCCGATAGGAAAAGTCCGAGGTCTGTTCGATATTGTAGGGCGGATATCCTTCATTTCCGGCCTTTGCAGACCGTTCCAAAAGGCGTTCCAGTTGCTCGAACCCCAAAAGATGCGGGTATGAGCCCAAGGTAAGTTTAGACACGTATTTCGTCCTTTATTGTCAAAGCGACGTGTGGTGCGGCCCCGTTCTGGCAACCGCGTAGAATAGAATATGGGAATGTAGCCAGATGTCCACAAGGTCTGGCAGGATAAACCCTGACACACTATCTTGTGTGACAAGCACCACAATAACCACTGAGTCGACCATGAACGCCCCCACCGATCTTTCGATGAAAACTGATGACGTTCTGCGGGTCGAGCTGGAGGTTTTTCGCCGCCAGCACCGTGATCTGGACGAAGCGATTGAGGCACTTCAAGGCACCGGTACGGCCGACCAACTGACCATCAAGCGTTTGAAAAAGCAGAAATTGCGGCTGAAAGACATCATCCGTCTGATCGAAGACCGCCTGACCCCCGATATCATCGCCTGACACATTGCCACGAATGCGGATTTGGCTATAGTGCGCGCTCTTTCGGCACGCAGGGAAGTAAGCGGATGAGCGACGTGAAAGTGGGGATCATCATGGGCAGCCAGTCGGACTGGCCCACGATGAAAGAAGCCGCCAATATTCTGGACGAATTGGGCATAGCCTATGAAAAGCGCATCGTGTCCGCCCACCGCACCCCGGACCGGTTGTGGGACTATGGCAAGACCGCCGTATCGCGTGGTCTGCATGTGATCATCGCCGGTGCCGGAGGGGCAGCACATCTGCCCGGCATGATGGCGTCGAAAACCCGCGTGCCCGTGATCGGTGTTCCGGTGCAGACGCGGGCGCTGTCGGGCGTCGATTCGCTTTATTCCATCGTCCAGATGCCCAAAGGGTTTCCGGTGGCAACCATGGCGATTGGCGCCGCCGGGGGGGCCAATGCGGGCCTGATGGCAGCCGGCATTCTGGCACTGCAGGACGACGCCTTGGCGGGTCGTCTGGACGCGTGGCGCGATGCCCTGTCAGCCTCGATCCCGGAAGAACCGCAAGGATGAGCCGCGTCGGGTTCATTGGAACTGGCCATATAGCAGCGCCGATTGCACGGTTGCTGGCACGCAAGGGGCATGAGATTTATGTGACCGAGCGTAACGCCACCGTGTCGGCAGCGCTGAAGGCCGACATCAACGCAACCGTCGGCGACCCGCAATCAGTGATCGACCAATCCGACGTCGTGTTTCTGTGCCTTCGGCCTCAAGCCGCGCTTGATGTGCTCGAACCTCTGAGCTTTCGCCCCGATCATCGGATCGTATCGGTTATGGCGGCGGTGTCCGAAGTGGACCTCAGATCGCTTTGCACTCCGGCGAAGGATTTCGTGCAAACAATCCCTCTGGGCTTTTTAGAAAAAGGCGGCTGCCCCATGGCAGCTTTTGGAAACGATCAGTTGTTGGCCAATTTGGTCTCACCCGAGAACCCGGTTGTTAAAGTCGCAAATGAAGCCTCGTTAAATGCCCATTTTGCGATCTGCGCGATGGTTCCCGGTGTTCTGGACTTGTTGGCAACCGGCTCGAAATGGCTAGCCGAACAGACTGGTGACGCTGACGGAGCCGAGTTCTATACGACCCAGTTGATAGCAGGATTTCTTGCGTCCACGGAAAAGGATCGGGCGGGTAGGCTTGCTGCAGAACGCGATGCGCTGGCAACAGACGGAACTCTGAGCTTGCAGATGACGCAGGCATTGCAAACGGACAAGGCCCACAAGGCGCTGCGCGACGCCCTGACGGCAATCGGCAAACGGTTGGAGACCTGAACAATGACCGACATGCTTGTACCCGGCAACACGATTGGCATCCTCGGTGGTGGACAGCTAGGGCGGATGCTGTCCGTGGCGGCGGCCCGTCTGGGGTTTGTGACCCATATCTTTGAACCCGGTGCCAACCCGCCCGCCGGTCAGGTGGCCGACCGGGTGACCACGGCAGCCTATGACGATGTCGACGCCCTGCGCGCCTTCGCCGAGTCCGTCGATGTCATCACTTATGAATTCGAAAACATCCCCACCGAAGCGCTGGACCTGTTGGAATCCCATCGCCCTATCCGTCCGGGCCGCGAGGCGCTGCGGGTCAGTCAGGACCGCCTGACCGAGAAGAACTTTCTGCAAGGGCTAGGTCTGCAAACCGCGCCTTTTGCGGATATCACCGATCTGGATAGCCTGAAAACGGCGATTGATCAGATCGGAACGCCCGCGATCCTGAAAACCCGCCGCTTTGGCTATGACGGTAAAGGACAGGCCCGGCTGCGCACCCCTGAGGATGCCGAGGCTGCACTGGCCGATATGGCGGGCGCCCCTGCGATCCTGGAGGGGTTTGTGGAGTTCAGCCACGAAGTCTCGATCATCGCGGCGCGCGGGTTGGATGGGCAGGTCGCCTGTTTTGATCCCGGTGAGAATGTTCACCGCGATGGCATACTGCACACGACGACGGTGCCCGCTCGTCTGCGTCCGGCGCAACGCACGGATGCGGTGCTGTTGGCAGCCAATATCCTGAACGCACTGGACTATGTGGGCGTGATGGGGGTTGAGCTGTTCGTGACGCAGCAGGGCCTGATCGTGAACGAGATCGCGCCTCGAGTGCATAATTCAGGCCATTGGACACAGAATGGCTGCGCAGTGGATCAGTTCGAGCAGCATATCCGCGCGGTGGCCGGGTGGCCTTTGGGTGACGGTCAGCGGCATTCGGATGTGGTGATGGAGAACCTGATCGGCGACGACATGAACCGTGTGCCTGAACTGGCGCAGGAACGGGACGTGGCGCTACATCTTTATGGCAAGGCCGAGGTCAAGGCAGGCCGGAAGATGGGGCATTTCAACCGTATCGTCCGCTGAGAAATCGCGCTGGCGCGCGATGCCTCCGGCGGAGGTATTTTTAGCCAGATGAAGCGAGGATCAGTTGAGGAACCGGGTCGCGATATCCCCGGCCATATAGCTGATCCGGCCCCCGGCCATTGTGGCGGCAACCCGATGGGTGGATTTGTCCAAAATGGTCAGGTCGGCGCGTTTTCCTGGGGCCAGCGTGCCCCGGTCGGTTAGGCCCAGCACACGCGCGGGGCCTGTAGAGACCAGCGCCCATGCCCAGGCCAAATCCATCAAGCCGGATTTGGCTAACATCAGCGCGGCGCGGCGCGGGCTTGGGTAGTGATAGTCCGAGGCCAGCGCGTCGCACAGCCCCATCGTGATCAGGTCCAGCGCGCTGACATTGCCCTTATGCGATCCGCCGCGCACCACGTTGGGTGAGCCCAGAATGATATGGTCGCCTGTGGAGCGTGCGGCCTCGGCGGCCTCGAGCGTTTCGGGGAATTCAGAGATGTGTGCCCCACGCGCGCGCCAATCTGCGCGGGTTTGGGCTGTGGCGTCATCATGGCTGCCCATGCGTACGCCCTGCCCCGCCAATGTCACGCATAGATCGTCCAGCGCCGGGGGCACCTCGGCGCTGCGGGCGTGCATGGACAGCAGCATCTCGAAGTGTTTGTCCGGGTTGCGCCCGGCTTTCAGCGCCTGTCCGGTCAGGCGCGGTGGCTTGCGCCCCTCGGCCAGACGGTCATGCGGCAGGTGGTCATTGAACACCACATAGGGCACCTGCCAAGCGGCGATCTTTTCGGGCAGACCGGCGTAGTCGTTCAGCATATGCGTCTCAAACCGAAGTTGGGGAACCAGGTCGGTCACCACACGGCCTTTAACCGAGGCAATTGCATCAAACACCTGACCAGCGAATGCTGGGCCGCGCACGCCGCCCTCCCAACTGTAGAACTGCGCCAGAACGGCGGTGGTAATACCGTTGGCGGCCAGTTCGGCCTCGACCGAGAGGATGCCTTCGTCCATCTGTTTCATCGCACCCCGGCGCGGGGCGATGTGGCGTTCGAACCCGTCGCCGTGCAGGTCGATGATGCCCGGCAGCACCAGATAGCCGGACAGATCAATAGGGCGCCCGGTGGCATCCGCCTGTACCACACCGTCCGCCAAGAACAGGTCGGTCGGGATCAGGCCATCCTCCGGCAGCAGAACCTCTGCGCCGGTCAGGGTCAGGTTCAATGTGCTCATTCGGAACGCTCCGACTCGGGTTCGGAGCAATCCTGCCCGATGCAGATCTCGTCGATGATATCCTGCACCCCGTCCAGCCACGTGATCTGAGGATCAAACTGACCGAATTCGATGAAGTGTAGCGCCTGTGCCATGACGCGCGGGTTATTCATCATAAAAGTGTGGGTCACTGGCAGGACGATATGGTCCTTCATGCCCGCGACCTTGGTGCTTTCGACCGAAACCTTGCCGTCATCCGGCCCATCAATCATCGAGGAAAACAATGGGTTCAGTGTGTCTTTGCCCGCAATCACGCCCAGTTCAAAATCCACCCGCGGCAACATGCGCGGAAGGCCCTCGGGGCCGGTGCCCAGCGCAAGGCCGGCGGGGCCGTTCAACATGCCGAACACCTCATAGGCGCTAAGTTCGTCCACCAATTGGCTGCCCTGGTTGGGCGGGCCCAGCATGACCACGCGGCCCAGATTTTCGGGCATGTTGTCCTGCAGCCAATAGCGCAGCAGGATGCCGCCCATCGAATGAGCCACCACGTTGACCGTATTCTCGCCACAAGCCGCGAACGCATCCGGCAGTGTCTGGTTCGCAAGGTCCGGGATTGGCAAGTCGGTCGAGGGGTAGCCCGGTCGCACAACCGTATAACCATGCGCCTTGAACAGCTGATCCATTACGGTAAAAGACGCTTCGGTCCGCGCAAGCCCGTGCAAAAGAACTACGCATTTCGCTTGGGCCGCAACCGGCAGAAGGAACAGAATTAGGGTCAGCAGAACTCTCATAGCGGCCAGATAAGCCCTAAGCGCGAGTGATGAAACCCCTAGCGCGATTTCAGGCGCAGAACAGCCAGCGCGATACCGCCAAGCACAAGTGCCGCACCAAAGATCAGGCGCAAGCTGGCGACCTCACCCAACAGAAACGCACCGCCCAGAATGGCAATGATCGGCACGCTCAACTGCACCACCGCCGCCGTGGTCGGGGCCAGTTGCGGCAGCACACGGTACCACAGCGCATAGCCCATCCCCGAGGTGACACCGCCCGACACAGCCGCCAGCACATATCCCGTGCTGGTCATCCGCCAATCGCCCCCGACGGTCAGCAAGGCCAACGCCGTCACCGGCAGAGCGACCACGAAATTCGCCGCAGTCCCGGCCAGAGCATCCGGCTCGGACCGACCGACCAGCGAATAGATCGCCCACCCGATCCCGGCGGCTGTCATCAGCGTCGCGCCAACCGGACTGACCTGCACCTGATCTGTGGGCCAAAGCACCCAGGCCAATCCTGCCAGCGCGATCACCGCGCCAGCGATCTGGCGCACGGTAGGCAGGGCCCCGGTAAAAGAGGTCACGGCAAACATCGTGATCTGCACGACACCAAACAGGATCAACGCGCCCAACCCCGCATCCAGCGTCAGATAGGCAATCGAAAACCCGATCATATATAATGACAATGACCCTGCCCCTGCGATCCGCCGCATATTCCGAAGCGGCAGACGTCCCCCTTTGAGGAAAACAAGCGCGGCCAGAACCAACGCCCCGGCCAAGACGCGCACAGTGGCAAATCCGGCTGGATCGCTTGCCCCGCTGTCGATGGCAAGCCGGTTGAGGATCGAGTTGGCCGCAAAGGCAACCATGGTTAGGGCCGTCAACAGGAACAGTTTCATATCAACCGCATAATGGGTTTAGGGCCGTTTGCACATTCACAATCTGGCGCGAGGATTGAAACGAAACGGGGCCGCCCAAAGGCGACCCCGTTCCTAAGCTCTGCGGCTTCCCTTCCGGCAGCTTGGCCTTTTAGCCAAGCGCCTTTCGGGCTCGTAACAATTCGCCGGGGCGAATTCGACGTGCTTACATCATGCCGCCCATGCCGCCCATGTCGGGCATGCCGCCTGCAGCGGGTGCGTCTTTCTGGGGCTTGTCGGCAACCATCGCTTCGGTGGTGACCAGCAGACCAGCAACCGATGCGGCATCTTCCAGCGCGGTACGGACAACTTTGGCCGGGTCAATCACGCCGAACGAGAACATGTCGCCATATTCTTCGGTCTGCGCGTTGAAGCCGAACGATACATCGCCGGATTCACGGACTTTGCCCGCAACGACCGCACCGTCAACACCTGCGTTCTCAGCGATCTGGCGCAGCGGCGCTTCGATTGCTTTGCGAACGATGTTGATACCGGCGTTCTGGTCAGCGTTTGCACCTTCCAGAGTTTCCAGTGCTTTGCCGGCCTGAACCAGAGCAACACCACCGCCGACGACAACGCCTTCCTGCACAGCAGCGCGGGTCGCGTTCAGAGCATCGTCCACACGGTCCTTACGTTCTTTCACTTCAACTTCGGTCATGCCGCCGACACGGATAACAGCAACACCGCCTGCCAGTTTGGCAACGCGCTCTTGCAGCTTCTCACGGTCGTAGTCCGACGAAGTTTCTTCGATCTGAGTGCGGATCTGAGCAACACGTGCTTCGATCTCGGCTTTCTCGCCAGCACCGTCGACGATGGTGGTTTCGTCTTTGGTGATTTCGATTTTCTTGGCGGTGCCCAGCATGTCCATGGTGACGGACTCGAGCTTCATGCCCAGATCTTCGCTGATGACCTGACCGCCGGTCAGGATTGCGATGTCCTGCAGCATGGCTTTGCGGCGATCGCCGAAGCCCGGTGCTTTGACAGCAGCAATTTTCAGGCCGCCGCGCAGTTTGTTGACAACCAGAGTTGCCAGCGCTTCGCCTTCAACGTCTTCCGCGATGATCAGCAGCGGCTTTTGCGACTGGATCACCTGCTCCAGCAGCGGAACCATCGGCTGCAGCGAGGACAGTTTCTTTTCGTGCAGCAGGATCATGCAGTCGTCGAGCTCTGCGATCATCTTGTCTGCGTTGGTGACGAAGTAAGGCGACAGGTAGCCGCGGTCGAACTGCATACCTTCGACAACATCGGTCTCGGTTTCCAGACCTTTGTTTTCTTCGACGGTGATAACGCCTTCGTTGCCAACTTTCTGCATCGCATCTGCGATCTGCTGGCCGATTTCGGCTTCGCCGTTGGCCGAGATGGTGCCAACCTGCGCAACTTCTGCCGAGTCTTTGACTTCGCGCGAGGCGTCTTTGATGCCTTCAACAACCTTGGCAGTTGCCAGGTCGATGCCGCGCTTCAGGTCCATCGGGTTCAGGCCAGCAGCAACCTGCTTGAGACCTTCGCGCACGATGGCTTGGGCCAGAACGGTTGCGGTAGTGGTGCCGTCACCGGCTTCGTCATTGGTGCGGCTGGCGACTTCTTTCACCATCTGCGCGCCCATGTTTTCGAACTTGTCTTCCAGTTCGATTTCCTTGGCAACCGAAACACCGTCTTTGGTGATGCGCGGTGCGCCGAAGGATTTATCCAGAACCACGTTGCGGCCTTTGGGGCCCAGGGTCACTTTAACCGCGTCGGCCAGGATGTTTACGCCTGCCAGCATCCGGTTACGGGCATCGGTGTCGAACTTGACGTCCTTTGCAGCCATGTCGTTTCTCCTTGAGAAATTAGTTGTAGATGAAGATCAGAGTGAAGCGCGAGGGCCTTACTCGATGATCCCCATGATGTCGCTTTCTTTCATCATCAGCAGCTCTTCGCCGTCGACCTGAACCTCGGTGCCCGACCATTTGCCGAACAGGATCTTGTCGCCAGCTTTCACAGCCATTGCGATCAGCTCGCCGCTGTCCTTGCGTGCGCCTTCGCCGGTTGCGACGACTTCGCCTTCGCTGGGCTTTTCTTTTGCGCTGTCAGGAATGATCAGGCCGCCAGCGGTTTTTTCTTCGCTTTCGGTACGGCGAACCAGCACGCGGTCATGAAGCGGTTTCAATGCCATCTTTGCAGCTCCTTGGGCTCAAAGTTGTTAATCCTCCCCTCGCCGATTGGCGGGGCGTTAGCACTCATGCTTATCGAGTGATAACGACGCATAGCTAGGGGGTGCAATTCCCCGAGTCAACAAGCCGTGAAGGATTTTTTGAACAGCAGTCGCTATTCGGGCTGCTCCCAACTGTAAGCCCAGTGTTTCAGACCCTCTTGTCCGGCATCGGTCAGGGCGTAAACACCCTTGTCGACCTTTTCAAACCAACCGTAATGGTTCTCTCGCATTAGGCGGGTGGCGGTGGTCACACCGGTTGCCTTGGCAACCTCAGCTCCTTTGGTAGCTCCGCATTCCACGAGATGAGCCGCACATTTCAGCGCATCCTGACGATAGGCAGTGACAATCCCATGCCGCGTAGCCCCGCCCGCATTTGGGTCACCCTCCAACCGATCAAACTCGCGCAGCAGTCGCGCCGCTTTGACTTTGTTCCTGCGCGGGGCATACGGACCCGGATCACACTGCACCTCGACTGCCCCATCCGCGCGAACGGTGATCAAGCCCAGCCCCAGACGTCGACACATGGCCAGATTATCCTTCAGTGCCCGACGCGCACTGCGCCCGGTTGGCTTGCACACGCCCAGATAGACCTGATCTGTAACCCTTAACCGCGCCACCGCCTGATGAAACAAGGCCAGAGTAAATCGCAGTTTCAGCTCGACAATAACAGGCTCATCACCTGCGCGCACAGCCACGATATCGGCCGCGCCCACTTCACCCTTGACGGTATAACCCTGACGCTCCAACAGCGCTTTTATGGGGGGATAGAGATCCTGCTCACGGTCCATGGCGCCATGCTAAGTGATTTATTGTGGAATGCCAGACACAGAAAACTCCGACAATTGGTCAACTTGCTTGAACACAACACTTGGCCAAGGCAAGGTCGCGCCACATATACGTACCGAGTTAATACGGGATGATCCTGATGCGTTTCTTGTTCTTTGTTGCTTTTTTGTTTTTTCCTTTGGCAACCTATGCGGCCTGCGAAGGGCGAGACCTTAGGCCGGATCTTTCTGCTGACATGCGGGCGCAGCTTGATCAGGCGGTAAGCGGCACCCCGTTTTCTGAAGGCAACCACTGGATCGCGACCAAAGGCGATACGGTGCTGCACCTGATCGGAACACTGCACACGAATGATCCACGCATGGATGGCGTTATGGAACGTCTGGCCCCTGCCCTGTCCGACGCGGACGCGTTCTATTTTGAAGTTACCAAGGACAAGATGGACGGATTCGAGCAACAGCTTGCCCAAGACCTCAGCCCGGTTCTGATAACTTCGGGCCCAACTCTGATTGACCTGATGTCTGAAGAAGACTGGGCCGCCCTGTCCACCGAATTGGCTGATCGAGGCATCCCCGGCTGGATGGCCGCCAAAATGCGCCCATGGTTCCTGAGCATGATGTTGGGTGTCCCGCCATGTATGACCCAGGACGAAGATGCCAGCTATGGCATGGATGCACGCCTGACTGATCTGGCTGTCGAACTCGGAAAACCTCAGTACTCACTGGAAGAAATCGAAGACCTGATGGCGATGTTCAATGAACATCCGCTGGAAAAGCAGGTTCAGTCCCTGGTGCGAATGGCCAGCGCCTTTGAAAGCAGCGAAGATCAGCTTGCCACGATGGTCAACGCCTATATCGAGGAAAAACACGGCGAGATTCTTCACTTTGCTCGCCTACAGGGGCTCGAGACTTCGGGCCTGTCACAAGATGTCTTTGACGAGGAATGGGGCAGCTTTGAAGATCAGCTGCTGGTCGGGCGCAACAACAACTGGATGCAGCATATTCTGAATATTCAGGACCAAACAGCAGTCATCGCCGTTGGCGCGGGGCATCTTGCTGACGAATTCGGCCTTCTGAACCAATTGCAACAAGCTGGCTACACCTTGGAACGCGCGCCGTTCTAAGAAAAATTTACCCTTCGTCGCAGTTTACGCAGGGGCGGGTGACAAGCGCGTCGGACCGCCCTATAAGGCGCGCAAATTTACCTTCCTCAGGACGCAGACATGACAACCCTCGTATTTGGACACAAATCCCCCGACACCGATTCCACCGGCTCTCCGATCCTGTGGTCTTGGTACCTGAACGAAGTCAAAGGCGAACAGGCCGAACCCGTGCTGCTAGGTGAACCCAACACCGAGGCCGCCTTTATGCTGCAGCGCTGGGACCTGCCCAAGCCGCGCCTCATCGCAGACGTGGACGCGGATGCGCAAGTTGTCATCGTTGATACCAACAACCCCGCCGAACTGCCTGCCAGCGTCAACAGCGCCGACATTCGCGCCATCATCGACCACCACAAACTGGTTGGCGGTCTGGAAACCAAAGGCCCCATCGACATCACCGTGCGCCCGCTGGCCTGCACCGCGACCATCATGGTTGACCTGATGGGCGACGACGCGGCCAAAATGCCCGACGCCGTCAAAGGCGCAGCGTTGACCTGCATCCTGTCGGACACTCTGGAGTTCCGCTCGCCTACCACCACCGCGCATGACCGCGCAGTGGCCGAGAAACTGGCGGCTGAGCTGGGTCTGGACGTCTCGGCCTATGCTGCTGACATGTTCGCGGCAAAATCGGACGTATCCTCGTTCTCGGACGCCGAACTAATCCGCATGGACAGCAAGGAATACGAAGTCGACGGCACCAAATTCCGCGTTTCAGTTCTGGAAACCACCGCTCCGGGCGTCGTTCTGGACCGCAAAGACAGCCTGGCAGCGTCGATGGTGGATGTTGCCAAGGAAGACGGCGTTGATCAGGTATTGCTGTTTGTCGTCGACATCCTCAACGAAGAAGCCACCCTGCTTGTGCCCAATGCCCTTGTGAAAGGCGTGGCCGAGAAGAGCTTTGGTGCGTCAGTAGACGGTGACGCCGTGGTTCTGCCCGGAATCATGAGCCGGAAAAAGCAGATCATCCCCAACCTCAAAGTGTGATCTTCGTATCACCACAAACAAAAGGCGCCTGTATCGGGGCGCCTTTTTTCGTTAAGACACAAGATTTTGCATAGAGCGTATCCGTTGATAATCTGGTGCGGATAGTCTTGCTTGGGTCTTGGTCGCAGGAATGAGTAAACGAAAATTCAGCACCACCAGGGATATCCTTCGGTTCGAAGGGCATGACCGAGCGGCCTACTGGCGCAGATTTGCGATGCTTTTGACATTGTCGGCGGTGATCGCGACCATGGGGATGCTTCGCGATTCAGGCGCAGTGGTGATTGCCGCCATGTTGGTCGCGCCGTTGATGACACCGATACTGGGCATAGCTGCCTCGATGGTCATGGGGTGGCTGGGACGTGCGTTCAAGCTTGCCCTGATAGTAAGCGGGGCGGCAGTTATCTGCGTCTTTCTGGCCTGGTTTCTTGTCTATATCGCCGATGTTCCCCGCGGAATTCTGATCCCTGATCAGGTTCTGGCGCGTACCGATCCCGGAACTGAAGATCTAATCGTTGCCTTGGCGGCTGGCGTCGCCGGAGCGTATGTGCAGATAAATCGATCAGAAGTTAGCCTGCTGCCAGGTGCTGCGATCGGCGTGTCTTTGGTGCCCCCGTTATCCGCCTCGGGGGTATTGATGTATTTTGAAGAAGCCGCTGAAGCTTATGAGGCCGGCTTGCTGTTCGCAACAAACCTTGGGGCGATCATCCTATCGGCTTGCGCGGTTTACATCGTATACGCTGCTCGTTCGGTGGTTTTCAGCAAGGGGCGTCGCAAGCTGAACTTTACTGCCAGCGTCGTTGTGACCTTGGCGTTCTTGACCTTCGTTGTCATTCAATTGGGCAAGTCGACATATAACCGCTATCTGGAAACCCGGACCGAAGCGCAATTGGCGCAGACAATTCGCGATTGGGCTGACCCAGTCTCGGTCGAGATTATTCGCGTCGACGTCAACGCTCAACGCAAGCAAGCCGATATCTGGCTGATCGTTGACCTGCCAATTGAAGCCGCGTTCAAGGTGTCTTCAATCGCAGGCCTCCTGCCGGAAAGCCTGCGCGAGAACCCCCTAGTCGACGTGCTGCGCAACGAGTTGGGGCCGGGTTATCTGGTTGTTGTTCGCTTTCAGAACAGGATCGGAGCCCAGGTCATTCTAGGCACTGAAAACGTTCAACAGGCACCAGACGTCGAGGAAATCAGTGAAGACAACTGATCGCATACGGCTATTCATTCAGAAAATTTGCAGCTGGGATGGTCAAAAGACCGAAGCTTTGACATAGCTGGCACAAATTCGACTCCAGACCCCCGGGGGCAGCTCAATGACTCAGATTATTCACAAACTTGATGAAATCTCCGATCGCTACAAAGCGCTGTTTGTCGATCTCTGGGGCTGTGTACATAACGGCATAACCGCCTATCCCGAAGCCGTGGCAGCGCTTCAAGGTTATCGCGCCAAAGGGGGCATTGTTGTTCTGGTCACCAACTCGCCCAAGCCCCGCGCGGGGGTGGCCGAGCAACTGGAACAATTCAACGTTCCCAACGATGCATATGATACGATCGCCACAAGCGGAGACTCGGCGCGCTCAGCTATGTTTCGAGGCGCTGTAGGCGAAAAAGTTTACTTCATGGGAGAATGGGCGCGCGATGCTGGCTTTTTCGAGCCGCTGAAGATTTTGCACCGCCCAATTCAGATCGAGCGTGTGCCACTGGATCAGGCCGAAGGGATTGTCTGCTGTGGACCATTCGATCCGATGGCCGACCCTGGCGTCAACCGCGCGGATTTCCTTTATGCCAAGCAGAAGGGCATGAAACTTCTCTGCGCCAATCCAGATATCGTGGTCGACCGGGGCGAGGTTCGGGAATGGTGCGCGGGCGCTTTGGCCAAACTCTACACCGAGATGGGGGGCGAGAGCCTTTACTTCGGCAAGCCGCATCCGCCGATCTATGATCTGGCGCGGCGGCGGCTGCAGGAGCTGGGTCATGATATCCCTGACGGCGATATTCTGGTGATCGGCGACGGCCCCCATACCGACATTCTGGGCGGCATGGGTGAGGGGATTGATTCTCTGTTCATCTCGGGCGGCTTGGCAGCAGCGGAAACCAAAACGTCGCACCATCCGCATCACGAATCCCTAACCGATTATATCGCAAGGGAAAACATCAACCCCACCTATACAATCGGCCGCCTGCGCTAGTCAGAAAAGACTTGATTTTCTGCAGTTGCGAAGTAATAAAGTTACCCAACTTGGGTGACTTTGGTTTTTTTGTTGCCCGCTTAAATCGAGTGAGGGTGACATGTTGGACAATCTTCCGCGCGGCACGATCTGTATTGAAGACATCGAAATGGGCATGACCCGCCACCTGCGCAAAGTGGTGACGGACGAGGATATCGAAATGTTCGCGCAGGTCTCGACCGACCGTAATCCCGTGCATCTAGATGACGACTATGCCCGCGACACGATCTTTGAGGGGCGCATTGCCCACGGGATGTTGACGGCCGGCCTGATCTCGGCCGTGATCGGGGAACAACTGCCGGGCCACGGCACAGTTTATATGGGGCAGTCGCTGAAATTCCTGGCCCCCGTTCGCCCCGGTGACATGGTCTACGCCGAGGTCAAGGTGATCGACATCGACTTTGCCAAGCGACGGGTCAAGCTGGATTGCCACTGTGCGGTGGACGGCGAAAAGGTGTTGATGGGCGAGGCCATGGTGCTGGCACCATCGCGCAAGTTCGACTGACGTCTCAAACCCTTGAACCTGCCTCGCAGTCCCGCTAGGCAGGCGCTATGCGCATTATTCGGGATTTCCAGTTTGTCGAGCCTCAGGACCGTGGTGCCAGTGTGGCCATCGGCAACTTTGATGGCGTTCATATCGGCCACCGTTCAGTGATCGAGCTGGCGCGCAACGCCGCGCCGGATGCGCCACTGGGTGTGATGACTTTCGAGCCACATCCGCGGGAATATTTTGCACCCGACAGCCTCCCTTTTCGCCTGATGCGCGGCAATGCCCGTGCGCACCGTTTGCAGAAGCTGGGAGTTCAGAAGCTCTATGAATTACCCTTTAACGCGGCGCTGGCCGGGCTGACGCCCGAAGAATTCGCACGCAATGTGATCTGTGACGGGCTGGGGCTGTCGCATGTGGTGGTCGGGGCCGATTTCTGTTTCGGCAAAGGCCGCAGCGGCACCGCCGATGATCTGGTCCGGTTCGGGGCCCAGATGGGTTTCGGTGTCACCATTGCCCCCTTGATGGAGCGGTCGGAAAACGTTGTGTCCTCAACCGCGATCCGTACTGCGCTGTCGGAAGGTCGCCCCCGGGATGCCGCCGCGATGCTGGGCCACTGGCACCGGATCGAGGGCGAGGTGATTGGCGGCGAACAGCGCGGGCGCGAGTTGGGCTATCCCACCGCGAATATGTCGATCGAGGGACTGCACCCGCCGAAATTCGGCGTCTATGCGGTGCTGGTTGATGTGCTGGATGGCCCGCATCAGGGCAGCTATCACGGCGCGGCCTCGGTGGGCACGCGCCCCATGTTCAACGGCGAAGTGCCCAATATCGAGACGTTCCTGTTCGATTTCTCGGGCGATCTTTATGGCGCGACGCTCTCGGTTGGTCTGGTCGAATACTTGCGCCCCGAGATGACGTTTGACGGGTTGGACGGGCTGATCACCCAGATGGATGCCGATTGCGAAAAGGCCCGTGCGCTACTGGCGGCGCTATGACCACCGACCCGATTGACCGCAACGGCCTGTCCGCCCGCTTCTGGGAACGCAAACCGTTGACCAAGATGAACCAGCGCGAGTGGGAGGCGCTGTGCGACGGCTGCGGAAAGTGCTGTCTGAACAAGCTGGAAGACGAAGACACTGGCGAGGTTGCCCTGACCTGCGTCGCCTGCCGGCTGCTGGACGATGAGACCTGCCGTTGCACCCAATACGACATCCGCCACCAATTCGTGCCGGAATGCATCGTGATGACGCCAGACAATATCGACGAACACGCCTATTGGCTGCCCCAGACCTGCGCCTATCGGCTGCTGTGGGAGGGCAAGCCCCTTTACGATTGGCACCCATTGATATCTGGTACGCCTGACAGCGTATACGCCGCCGGGGTCTCGGTTCAGGGCCGCACGGTGTCCGAGTTCGAAACCCCCATGGAAGAGTGGGAAGACTATATCATCGAGGAGCCCAACTGATGTATTTCGCCTCTGACAATTCCGGGCCGGTTCACCCGCAAGTGATGGCCGCGTTGAGCGCCGCGAATGAGGGCTATCAGATGGCCTACGGGGCCGACACGCTGATGAACGAGGTGCGCGACCGTATCCGTGGTATCTTTGAAGCGCCGGGGGCAGCTGTCTATCTGGTGGCGACCGGGACGGCGGCAAATTCGCTAGCTCTGTCGACTCTGGCGAACCCGTGGGACACCGTGTTTTGTTCCCCCGTTGCGCATATTCACGAGGACGAGTGCAACGCCCCGGAATTCTACAGCGGCGCCAAGCTGACGCTGGTGCCCGGTGGTGACAAGATGACGGCAGACGCATTGCGCAGCACCATTCTGGCCGAAGAAACTCGCGGTGTGCATGGGCCGCAACGCGGGCCAGTCTCGATCACGCAGGTGACCGAGCGAGGTTCGGTTTATTCGCTGGAAGAGTTGCAGGCGCTGTGCGGTGTTGCCAAGGAATACGGCCTGCCAGTGCATCTGGACGGTGCGCGGTTCACCAATGCGCTGGTCGCGCTGAACTGTTCTCCGGCCGAGATGACATGGAAATCGGGTGTTGATGCAGTCAGTTTTGGCGGCACAAAGAACGGACTGATGGGGGTCGAGGCGGTCGTCTTTTTCGACGAGACCAAAGCCTGGGAATTCGAGCTGCGCCGGAAACGTGGCGCGCATCTGTTTTCGAAACACCGGTACTTGTCGGCACAGATGGCCGCCTATCTGCAGGACGACCTTTGGTTGCAGATGGCGCGTCAGGCCAATGACAATTGCGCACGTCTGGCTGACGGGCTGCGGGCCAAGGGGGCCTCGTTCCTGCATCAACCGCAGGCAAACATGATCTTCGCCGAATTCTCGCGCGCGCGGCACAAGCAATTGCACGACGCGGGTGCAGTTTATCATCTGTGGGGCGGAGAACTGGATGGGGCCGATGACGCAGAGCCGCTTGCTTGTCGTCTGGTCTGCGACTGGTCGATCAGCCCTGAACAGATCGACCAGTTCATCGCACTACTGTAAGGTCAGCACTTCCTAAGGCTGCCCATCCCAGAAATCCCGTATCACGCGCGCCATGTCTCGAGCATGCGTGATCGGGGCCATGTGCCCTGCCCCTTCAATGACACAGCCCGAGGCATTGGGCAGGCGTTGTTGCAGCCCTTCACAGATCGCAGGCATCGCGGGATGTGTACGTGACCCGTTGACCAACAGAATGGGCATATTTGCGCGGCTCATCATATCGGGGGCCAGCAAGCCCTTTTTATCCTCGAACAAGTCATCTTTAACCGCAGGAACAAGATGCACACCGCGGGTCATTGCGGCACGGGTCCGTTCGGGTAGGTCCGGCCAGCGAGGGCTGTGATCGGTGCTCCACATCCTGTTGAAAAGGCGCGCGGCCAGTTCCATATCACCGTCAGCTAAAGCCTTTGCATAAGGTTGCGCCTCATGGTCATGCTGCGCCAGCAAATCAGGCGCGTCCTGCTTGGCAACGGCAAAGAACACCGGCTCGATCAGAACCGCACTGCGGACCAGATCGGGGTATTCCATCGCCAGGCGCAGCGCGATCATCGCGCCAAAGGAATGGCCGATCACATCCATCGGCTCTGTCAATTGCTCGACAGTCAGTTCGGTCAACAAATCGAACAGATCGCCCTGTTCGTTCCAATCAGGACTCTTTCCGTGTGAGGGCATATCGGGCGCGATAAATGTCGCGTCATCCCCCAACACGCCCGCCAACCCTGCCCACGCCCCAGAGTGAGCAATCGTGCAATGCAGAGCCAGCACTTTGCGCTCGCCCTGCCCCAAGGTTCTGACATGAACCGACGGCATCAAATCCTTCACCCTTTCATCTCGCTCAGGTGACGGTCCAGGTCCTCTAGCCGGTCCTGTCCCCAGAACCGTTGACCATCTTCAGTGATATAGAACGGCGCACCAAACGCGCCTTTGTCTACGGCCTCCTCAAGGTGGGAGGCATAGGTATCGGCCCCGACCAGCAAGCCGCTATCGGCCAGAGAGGGATCGAACCCTGCTAAAGACAGGCATTCACGGATCACTTCGTCCTGCGCGACGTCTTTTTCTTCGGCCCAGCAGGCGCGAAGAATGGAATGAACCAGCTGTCCGACATCACCCGAGCCGTCCTTGGCGGCTGCGATCACAGCGTAAGAGGACGGTGCCATATTCGTGGGCCAATGGGCAGGTTTCAGATTGAACTCCATCCCCAGATTCTTGGCTTGCCGCTGCAGTTCCTGGGCCCGGTATTCGATGCGCGAAATGTGCCGGTCCTTCGGTGGAGTTCCCCCGGTGCGTCCGAACAGCGCCATGATATCCAGCGGTTTGTAGTTGATCGTAGCGCCGTGCTTTGCCGCGACCTCCTCAAGCCGGGTTCCGGCCAAGTAGGTGAAGGGCGAAATTGTCGCAAAATAGTAGTCAATGGTGGCCATATTCACTTTCTCCGCTGCGTTATCTTTGCGAGACGGTAAGGCCATGCTAAGCGGTGTCAACATCACGAATCTGTCACATTAGCCTTTGCTGCCCGGGGACCTCAGCCGATGCCGACACTCAACGAACCCAAGCTGATCGCTGGGAACGCCAATCTTCCGCTTGCCCAGACCATTGCCCGCCGCATGAGCCTGTATCGCGGCGTCGATCAGGGCCTCGTCGATGCGCGCGTCGAACGCTTTAACGACGGTGAGATTTTCGTCGAAGTGTTCGAGAATGTGCGCGGCGAGGATATGTTCATCGTCCAGCCGACCTCGAACCCGGCAAACGACAACCTGATGGAGCTTTTGATCATCGCCGATGCACTGCGCCGTTCGTCCGCGCAGCGGATCACCGCCGTGATCCCCTATTTCGGCTATGCCCGTCAGGACCGCCGCACCAAGGCGCGCACGCCGATTTCCGCCAAGCTGGTCGCCAACATGCTGACCGGCGCCGGGATCGAGCGGGTTCTGACCATGGACCTGCACGCCGCGCAGATTCAAGGGTTCTTTGATATCCCGGTGGACAACCTCTATGCCTCACCGATCTTTGCGCTGGATGTGAAAAACCAGTTCAAGGACCAGATGGATGAGATCATGGTGGTCTCACCCGATGTGGGCGGCGTGGCCCGCGCGCGCGAATTGGCCAAGCGGATCGAAGCACCGCTGTCGATCGTCGACAAACGCCGCGAAAAGGCGGGTGAAGTGGCCGAAATGACTGTCATCGGCGACGTCAAAGACAAGATCTGCCTAATCGTGGACGACATGTGCGATACCGCCGGAACTCTGTGTAAGGCGGCTCAAGTGCTGCTGGATAACGGCGCGAAAGAGGTGCATTCCTATATCACCCACGGCGTCATGAGCGGCCCAGCGGTGGAACGTGTGACAAACTCGGTCATGAAGTCTCTGGTTCTGACCGACACGATCCAACCCACCAAAGAGGTCGCCAAAGCCAAGAATATCCGCATTGTTCCGACCGCGCCGATCTTTACACAGGCAATCCTGAACATCTGGAACGGCACCTCGGTATCGTCCTTGTTCGAGGACAAGACCCTGACCCCGATCTACGAATCCATGTACCACATGGACTGATTGACAAGGGTGGCGCGGCCACCCTTTTCGTACCAACCCAACAGGCAGGAGCGTCCCGTGACAGCCGCAAAACGTATTGTTCTTTCCAGCGATCATGCCGCCATCGATCTGCGTCAGGCCGTCGCCAAGCATGTCGCTGACCTCGGATGGGAGGTCGTGGACATCGGGCCGAAGACACCCGAGAGCACGCACTATCCAATCCACGGCAAAGCCGCAGCCGAGGCCGTCGCATCCGGCGATTGTCAGCTGGGCATTATTCTATGTGGCACCGGACAGGGCATCATGATGGCGGCAAACAAAGTGCCCGGCATACGCTGTGGCGTGTGTTCTGACGCATTCTCGGCCCGGATGATCCGTCAGCACAATGACGCCAACATGCTGTCCATCGGCGCGCGTGTCGTCGGTGAAGGGCAAGCGCTGGACATTGTCGCCGCGTTCCTTGGTGCCGAGTTCGAAGGTGGCCGTCACGCGACCCGCGTCGGAATGATCGAAGCATCAACTGACTGACTCTTGAACACGGGCATCAGGAGATGTCCCAATCATCCTCATGCGCAACCTCGCCGATCGCGGTCCACGTCACCCTAATCCGTGCGATTCGCGTGTCTGACCACGTGCGGAACACTGCGTCGAATCCTTCGTTCGTAGTGTTTTCGGCCTTCACTTCGGCCCGCAACGCTGAGGTTGTGTCCACATCCCATAGGGATATACCGATCTGAACAACCGGCGCAGATCGGAACGGCTGGCGAAACGTCACAGCCGAGCGTCTCTCGCGCGTACCGTTGCCGGTCCACATGTCACCGCCGTTGGAAAATTCGGAAAACACCACGGTCTCGCCTTGGTCGATACCAATAGGATGGGTTCGAAACGTCTTCATTTTATTGTCTGTTCTTTATCAATTACCGAAATCTAATTCGGCTTCATGATGAAATCACGACAAAAAACGGCCCTACTGTCGCAGGGCCGTTTCTAATGATCCATTTGCAACAAGCCGTTACAGGCTCATATGCGTCCCAAGCGCTTCCATGTCGGCCAGCAGCTTGGCTGCATCGTCTACGATCGACTGATCGTCGCCAGACTTTGCGGCCTCGTGCGAAGCGCGGGCTTCCGCGATCAGGTCGTCCAGATGCGACCGGGTCACTTCGGCAACCGGGATAGCCTTTTCAGCCAGAACCGACAGGCCGTCGCCGTTGATCTGGGCAAACCCGCCGGTGACCAGGTATTCGCTGGCTCCTGCAGGTGCCTCAACCTTCAGCAGACCGGGGCGCAGCGTCGTGATGGTGGGGGCATGATCGGGCATCGCCGTCATGTCCCCATCCGCGCCGGGAAGCTGGACCGCGGTGGCCTCAAGCGAAGCTAGGCTCCGCTCGGGGCTGACGAGGTCGAATTGCATCGTGTTTGCCATCAGGGATACTCCTTAGGCGGCTTCTGCGGCCATCTTTTCCGCTTTGGCGATCACTTCGTCGATGCCGCCAACCATCAGGAAGGCCGCTTCGGGCAGGTGATCGTATTCGCCAGCGACAACAGCTTTGAACGACGCGATGGTCACGTCCAGAGGAACCTGAACGCCCGGCGAGCCGGTGAAGACCTGTGCAACGTCGAACGGCTGCGACATGAAGCGTTCGATCTTACGGGCACGGGCCACGGTCAGTTTGTCTTCTTCCGAAAGTTCGTCCATGCCGAGGATGGCGATGATGTCCTGAAGCGACTTGTAGCGCTGGAGGATCTGCTGAACGTCGGTCGCAACCGCGTAGTGCTCTTCACCCACAATCGCGGGGTCCAACAGACGCGAGGACGAGTCGAGCGGGTCAACAGCCGGGTAGATACCCTTTTCCGAGATCGCACGGTTCAGAACGGTGGTTGCGTCCAAGTGAGCAAACGATGTTGCCGGCGCGGGGTCGGTCAAGTCGTCCGCGGGAACGTAGATGGCCTGCACCGAGGTGATCGAGCCCGACTTGGTCGAGGTGATGCGTTCTTGCAGGGCGCCCATGTCGGTGGCCAGCGTCGGCTGGTAGCCCACCGCCGAAGGAATACGACCCAGCAGAGCCGAAACCTCGGATCCCGCCTGCGTAAAGCGGAAGATGTTGTCGACGAAGAACAGAACGTCGGTACCGGACTGGTCGCGGAACTGCTCGGCCAGTGTCAGGCCGGTCAGAGCAACACGCGCACGCGCTCCCGGAGGTTCGTTCATCTGACCGTAGACCAGGGCCACCTGCGATTCCGACAGGTTGTCAGGCTTGATCACGTTCGATTCGATCATTTCGTGATACAGGTCGTTGCCTTCACGGGTCCGTTCACCAACGCCCGCGAACACCGAGAAGCCCGAGTGCACTTTTGCGATGTTGTTGATCAGTTCCATGATCAGAACGGTTTTACCAACGCCGGCACCGCCGAACAGGCCGATCTTACCGCCTTTGGCGTAGGGGGCCAGCAGGTCCACAACCTTGATGCCGGTCACAAGGATTTCCGACTCGGTCGACTGTTCCGCGAACTCGGGCGCGGGCTGGTGGATCGCGCGGGCCTCGGTTGCTTCAACCGGGCCTTTTTCGTCGATCGGCTCGCCGACCACGTTCAGGATGCGGCCCAGGGTGGCGTTGCCAACCGGAACCGAGATCGGTGCGCCGGTGTCGGTCACAACCTCGCCGCGGACCAGACCTTCGGTCGCGTCCATCGCAATGGTGCGGACGGTGTTTTCGCCTAGGTGCTGAGCAACTTCCAACACCAGGCGCTTGCCGTTGTTGGTGGTTTCCAGCGCGTTCAGAATTTCAGGCAGTGCGTCATCGAACTGGACGTCGACGACGGCCCCGATGATCTGTGTGACTTTGCCTTTTGCATTCGCCATGTTTCGTCTCCGGTATGTCTCTACAGCGCTTCGGCGCCGGAAATAATTTCAATCAGCTCGTTGGTGATCACGGCCTGACGCGAGCGGTTGAACTGGATCGTCAGCTTGTCGATCATTTCGCCCGCGTTGCGTGTCGCGTTGTCCATTGCGGACATCCGTGCACCCTGTTCAGACGCTCCGTTTTCGAGCAGAGCCGAGAAGATCGCGGTGGCAACCCCCTTGGGCAGCAGGTCGGCCAGAATGGCCTCTTCGCTGGGCTCGTAGTCGAAGATGGCACCGCTGTCGTCACCTGCCGCGTCGTCCTCGAACGATGCGGGGATGATTTGCTGTGCCGTCGGGATCTGGGTCACGACGTTGACGAACTTCGAGTAGAAGATCGTGGCAACATCGAACTCAGCCCCGTCAAAGCGGGACAGGATGTCCTTGGCGATGTCCTGCGCGTTGGCATAGCCAATGCGCTTGACCTCGCTCAGGTCGACATGTCCAACGAACAGATCGCCCAAATCGCGCTTGAGCGCGTCGCGGCCTTTCTTGCCAACGGTCAGAACCTTGACCGTCTTGCCTTTGCCGCGCAGCTCTTCCGCCTTTTGGCGGGCCAGCTTGGCGATGTTCGAGTTGAAGCCGCCACACAGGCCGCGTTCAGCTGTCATCACAACCAGCAGATGGACATCATCGCTGCCCGTACCACGGAGCAGCTTGGGGGCGCTGTCGCTGCCCCCGACCGAAGCCGCCAGCCCCGCCATCACGGCATTGAACCGCTCGGCATAAGGGCGCGAGGCTTCGGCAGATTCCTGGGCGCGGCGCAGTTTTGCAGCCGCGACCATCTGCATGGCCTTGGTGATCTTGCGGGTCGACTTGACCGACTCGATCCTGTTTTTAAGGTCCTTCAGACTAGGCATCGGAACCCCCCGTTACGCGAAGGTCGCGGCGTATTCGTCGATCGCTGCCTTGATCTTATCGGACGCGTCACCTTTGATCTTGGGATCTTCGTCTGTCAGCCATTTCAGCAGGTCGGCGTGCTTGCCGCGCAGGTGCGCCAGCAGACCGGCCTCATAGCGGCCGACGTCCGAGACGTCGATCTTATCGAGGTAACCGTTGGTGCCCGCGAAGATGACGCAGACGATTTCCGCGTTGGTCAGCGGCGAGTACTGCGGCTGTTTCATCAGCTCGGTCAGACGCGCACCACGGTTCAGCAGCTGCTGGGTTGCGGCGTCGAGGTCCGAACCAAACTGCGCAAACGCAGCCATTTCGCGGTACTGAGCCAGTTCCAGTTTAACCGGACCAGCAACCGATTTCATCGCGTTGGTCTGAGCCGAGGAGCCCACACGCGAAACCGACAGACCGGTGTTCACAGCAGGACGGATGCCCTGGTAGAACAGTTCGGTTTCCAGGAAGATCTGACCATCGGTGATCGAGATCACGTTGGTCGGAATAAACGCCGAAACGTCGCCACCTTGGGTTTCAATAACCGGCAGAGCGGTCAGCGAGCCTGCGCCGAAATCTTCGTTCAGCTTCGCCGAACGTTCCAGCAGACGGGAGTGGAGGTAGAAAACGTCACCAGGATAGGCTTCACGTCCGGGCGGACGACGCAGCAGCAGGGACATCTGACGATAGGACACAGCCTGTTTCGACAGGTCATCATAGATAATCAGCGCGTGGCGGCCGTTGTCGCGGAAGTATTCGGCCATCGCGGTCGCCGAGTACGGCGCCAGGAACTGCATCGGCGCCGGGTCAGACGCGGTTGCGGCCACAACGATCGAGTATTCAATCGCGCCGGATTCTTCCAGCTTCTTCACCAGCTGTGCAACGGTCGAACGCTTCTGCCCAACAGCCACGTAGATGCAGTACAGTTTCTTCGACTCGTCGTCGCCTGCTGCGTCGTTGTAGACTTTCTGGTTCAGGATGGTGTCCAGAGCAACGGCGGTTTTACCGGTCTGACGGTCACCAATGATCAGCTCACGCTGGCCACGGCCGATCGGGATCATCGCGTCAACCGATTTCAGGCCGGTTGCCATCGGCTCGTGCACCGATTTACGCGGGATGATGCCAGGGGCTTTGACGTCTGCAACGCCACGCTTGGAAGCGTTGATGGGGCCTTTGCCGTCCAGCGGATTGCCCAGACCGTCAACAACACGGCCCAGAAGTTCGTCACCGATCGGAACGTCCACGATCGAGTTGGTGCGCTTGACGGTGTCACCTTCTTTGATGTCACGGTCAGAACCGAAGATAACGACACCGACGTTGTCGCTTTCCAAGTTCAGGGCCATGCCCATGATGCCACCGGGGAATTCGACCATCTCACCGGCTTGCACATTGTCCAGGCCGTATACACGGGCAATCCCGTCACCGACGCTCAGCACGCGGCCGATTTCGGCCACTTCTGCTTCCTGACCAAAGTTCTTGATCTGGTCCTTCAGGATTGCAGAAATCTCTGCAGCTTGGATTCCCATTTATCCGACCTCTTTCATTGCATTCTGTAGGGAGTTCAGCTTCGAACGGATCGAGCTATCGATCATCTTCGAGCCCACTTTAACGACAAGACCGCCGATGAGGCTTTCATCAACGGTCGCATTGATTGTCACGGTCTTGCCCACACGCTCGGACAGCGTTTTGGACAGTTTTTCCATCTGTGTCTTGGTCAGGGCCTTGGCCGAGGCGACATCGGCGGTCACTTCGCCACGCTCTTCGGCCAGCATGTCGCGCAGAACCTGCACCAGTTGCGGCACGACAAACAGGCGGCGTTTTTGCGCCATCAGACCCAGCGTATTACGCAGTATCGCGTTCAGGCCCATCTTGTCAGCGATCGCTGTAATGGCGCCTTCCTGTTCGGCGCGCGAAACCAGAGGCGAAGCGATCAGGTTACGCAGTTCGGCGCTGTCGCCCAATGCTGCTGCCAGATCGTTAATTCCGGTCTCCAGACCTGCGAGGTCTTTATTCTCTTTCGCGATCTCGAAAATCGCAGTGGCATAGCGCTCGGCAATGCCTGTGGAAATCGAAGCTGGTTCGGACACGTCCACCCTTCCGATATTTGAGGCCCCGAATTCGCGTTGCGGCAGCTACCCCGGGGGCGTGAAGAAACCCCGGCCATACGGTCGGGGATCAAAATCACCGGGGATGTAGCAGAGCCGAACCCAGCTCGCAACATATTATCACGAGGGCAGGCTTATCCACAAAATGTTTGATTTCATGGGGTTACGCAGGGTGCGACCCTTTTGTCCGGTTGGAGGGGACTAAAAATGTTACGAAAGTGTAGGTTTTTGCGATTCCTGTGACCATTTTCCCGCATTTTCTTCGCTTGGCGGAGTTACAAAAGTGGACAAAAGTTAGGCGGGCTTCAGCAAACCATCCAACGCCTTGATCGGCCGACGAACAGGATCCTTTGTGACGCTGCCGCTTGGAGGCCGGATGTGTTTAGTTGCTTCGACCATCAAGACGCCTCCGGCCATGACCGTGGGAATCCGCTGACCCGTTTTTTCAATCAAACTGCCCGACTTGAGCCAAAATCGGCGGAATGACGGCGGCAAATACAATGCTGAACAATGGCTTTCCGGTTCAAAATGATGCGCCCGAAGTTGGTTTTCTAACTGCGTCGCTGAATAAGGGCGTCCAAAGCCAAACGGCGTCCGGTCCGTCCGCGACCACAATCCCGCGCGATTGGGCACAATAAAGAACGCGCGCCCTCCGGGGCCCAGTACCCGCCAGCATTCATTTAACAGCTCGCTTGGCCGCTGTGAGGTCTCAAGCCCGTGCATCACCACCAGCTTGTCCACGTGCCCGGTCTCAATCGGCCACATCGTCTCTTCCGTCAGGACCGAGACGTTGGGCATCCCTGCGGGCCACGGCATCACACCTTGCGGTCCGGGCATCAGCCCAATCACCCGCCGGGCATCTGCCAGATAGGGGCGCAGCAAGGGTACGGCGAAGCCAAACCCGGCGACCGTCTGGCCCTTGGCTTCGGGCCATTGTTCGATCAACCGACCCCGGATCGCCGCCTGCGCCGCACGCCCCAATGTGCTGCGGTAGTAGAAATTCCTAAGATCCTGCACATCAAGATGCATTGCGGACACCCGGTCAATCGACTTAGCTTCGGCGCAGTCTAGCAACGAAAGGGCAAAAGGCCATGCCTCTTGAGATCGTCACCATCCCATGTCTCAGCGATAACTACGCTTTTCTGGCGCATGACGCCGCAAGCGGCAACACCGCATTGATCGACGCGCCAGAGGCTGCCCCCATTCTGGCCCAGCTGGACCAGCGCGGCTGGACACTCAGCCACGTTTTACTGACGCATCACCACTTTGACCATGTGGACGGGTTGCCCGGAATTCTGGAAAAGCACCCCGCCAAAATCATAGGGGCCGCTGCGGACGCGCATCGTTTGCCCCCTTTGGACCAACAAGTCAGCGAAGGCGATACGTTTGAGTTGGGCGGAGAGACGGTGCAAGTGCTGGATGTCTCGGGCCATACAGTTGGACACATCGCATTCTATATGCCGCAAAGCGCCGTTGTATTTACCGCCGACAGTTTGATGGCTTTGGGATGTGGTCGCCTGTTTGAAGGAACCGCCCCGCAGATGTGGGACTCATTATCCAAGCTGGCCGCTTTGCCCGACGATACTCTGGTGTGTTCGGGTCACGAATATACGCAATCCAACGCCAAATTCGCTCTGACCGTCGACCCAGACAATGCCGCGCTGCGCGACCGCGCGGCGGATATCGACCGCGTCCGTGCCGCTGGCGAACCTACGGTGCCGTCAAGTTTGGCGCTGGAAAAGGCCACAAATCCGTTTCTGCGCGCCGCTGATCCGGCGATTCAAGCGCATTTAGGGATGTCGGGCGCTGAACCCGCTGCGGTATTTGCAGAAATTCGGGCTAGAAAAGACAGGTTTTGATGCCTATTTCACCCGCTTCACGGCCACGGTCACAATAAATGTGACTGTCAAGTGAAAGAAAACCCTTGAAGCCGGGCCATGATCAACCAAACTCTAATAGTATGAGGACACGGTTGGGATGGGGATCCGGCCAAAAGCCCGCGCCCCTTCCGACCCAAGACAGAGGAGCACCCGCGTGCCTTCATTCTCGAGCACATTAGAACAAGCCATTCACGCGGCCCTTGCGGCTGCGAACGAACGGCGACACGAATTCGCCACGCTAGAGCATCTGCTGCTGGCGCTGCTGGAAGAACCGGACGCGATCCGAGTTATGAAAGCCTGCAGCGTCGATCTGGATGAGCTGCGCAGCACTCTGGTCGAATTCATCGACGAAGACCTGTCTAATCTGGTTACGGATATCGACGGGTCCGAGGCTGTGCCAACGGCCGCTTTCCAACGCGTGATCCAGCGCGCCGCCATCCACGTTCAAAGCTCGGGCCGGACCGAGGTCACGGGCGCAAACGTGCTGGTTGCGATCTTTGCTGAACGCGAAAGCAACGCGGCCTATTTCCTGCAAGAACAGGACATGACACGGTATGACGCGGTGAATTTTATCGCACATGGCGTCGCCAAAGACCCAGCTTACGGCGAAAGCCGATCGGTCTCGGGCGCGGATCAGGTCGAGGACGAAACGCAACCCTCTGCTGGCGAAGGTGAGCAGAAGGAAAGCGCACTTGGCAAATACTGCGTTGATCTGAACACCAAATCCCGTGCAGGGGACGTAGATCCGCTGATTGGCCGCGCGGATGAAGTTGAACGTTGCATTCAAGTGCTTTGCCGTCGCCGCAAGAATAACCCGCTGCTGGTGGGTGATCCGGGCGTGGGGAAAACCGCTATCGCCGAAGGTTTGGCCCATAAAATCGTCGTGGGCGAAGCGCCCGATGTGCTGTCCGAAACCACGATTTATTCGCTGGATATGGGCGCTTTGCTGGCGGGCACGCGTTATCGCGGTGATTTCGAAGAGCGACTGAAAGCAGTCGTAACCGAATTGGAAGAGCATCCCGATGCCGTGCTGTTCATTGACGAGATTCACACAGTCATCGGCGCAGGAGCCACTTCGGGCGGCGCAATGGATGCGTCGAACCTTCTGAAACCTGCCCTACAGGGCGGTAAACTGCGCACGATGGGTTCGACCACATACAAAGAGTTCCGGCAGCATTTCGAAAAGGACCGCGCGCTCAGCCGCAGGTTCCAGAAGATCGACGTGAATGAGCCTTCGGTCGAGGACAGCGTGAAAATCCTGCGCGGCCTTAAACCGTATTTTGAAGAGCATCACGCGATCAAATACACTGCGGACGCGATCAAAACGGCGGTGGAACTGTCGGCGCGCTACATCAATGACCGCAAACTGCCTGACAAGGCTATCGACGTTATTGACGAGGCCGGTGCAGCTCAGCATTTGGTCGCGGAAAGCAAGCGTCGCAAAACAATCGGCGTGAAAGAGATTGAGGCCGTGGTCGCCAAGATCGCGCGCATCCCGCCCAAGAACGTCACCAAGGACGATGCCGAGGTTCTAAAAGACCTTGAGACCTCGCTGAAACGGGTGGTGTTCGGTCAGGACGACGCCATTGTCGCGTTGTCCAGCGCGATCAAACTGGCGCGCGCGGGCCTTCGTGAACCTGAAAAGCCCATCGGTAACTACCTGTTCGCAGGTCCGACCGGTGTGGGTAAAACCGAAGTGGCGAAACAGCTGGCAGATACGCTGGGTGTAGAACTGCTGCGTTTCGACATGTCTGAATACATGGAGAAACACGCCGTTTCTCGTCTGATCGGTGCGCCTCCGGGTTATGTCGGGTTCGATCAGGGCGGTCTTCTGACTGACGGCGTTGACCAGCATCCGCATTGCGTGCTGCTGCTGGATGAGATCGAGAAAGCGCATCCGGACGTCTTTAACATCCTGTTGCAGGTTATGGATCATGGTGAGCTGACGGACCACAACGGCCGCACGGTGAATTTCCGCAACGTTGTGCTGATCATGACCTCGAACGCTGGCGCTCAGGAGCAAGCCAAGGCCGCGATCGGCTTTGGACGCGACCGTCGCGAAGGCGAAGATACCGCTGCGATTGAACGGACCTTCACACCGGAATTCCGCAACCGTCTGGACGCGGTGATTTCGTTCGCGCCGCTGCCGAAAGAGGTCATCCTTCAAGTTGTCGAGAAGTTCGTGCTGCAGCTTGAGGCACAGTTGATGGACCGCAATGTGACCTTTGACCTGACACCCAAGGCCGCCGAATGGTTGGCGGACAAGGGTTATGACGACAAGATGGGTGCGCGCCCGCTGGGCCGCGTCATTCAAGAACACATCAAGAAGCCTTTGGCCGAGGAGCTGCTATTCGGCAAGCTGGCCAAGGGCGGCGTGGTCCGCGTTTCGGTCAAGAAAGGCGATCTGAACCTGGAAATTCTGGGCCCCGATCAGCCCCGCATACCGGGCGACAAACCACCCTTGCTCACAGCTGACTGATCGATGAGAAAACAAAAAACCCGCCTAGTAGGCGGGTTTTTCATTGCACCATTATCTCGGTTGATCCCATAGCGGAGCGAAATACGGCTTCAACTTCTTCCTGTGAACCAAGCGATACGCTGACAAAAACGAACGGGCAAAACGTAAGCCTTCGCCGCCTTGAGAAAGGGCAGACAAAAGCGCGATGCTAATATCTCGGGCTTTTCTAATCGATCCGGCCTGGCTTGGATCGAAATATTCGAAGTCAATAAAGCGTATTCTGCGCCCGTCCCAGCACATATCCCGAAATGCAGGGCGCCCATGCGCCAGATCCGCTGCATGCAAACGCGCAAGCGCTTGCCCGGCCGCACTGCAGGCTGCCAATTTCTCCACTGTGGTTACAAGCGGATCGCCGCATAAGGCGCTCAAACTATGTCCTGCGTCTTCGACTACAAAATAGCTGTCGCTTTCTAGAAGAACCGCCGGAACTGGAACTCCGCAACTGCTTAAGAAGCGATGCGATCGCCGATCCCTATCAAAAGCTTGCCCGGGCAACCCCTTCACAACCCAAAGGTGTGGACCTGAACGCTCGATCCGTTTGAGCCAAACCGCGGCCCCACAGCGCATTTCGCACCTTGTTACACGACGGTAAGGAGCGCTTAGTGCGCTATCAACAATATAGCGAAGTTCCGAAACGCCTGCTTTCACGATCCCTACCCGTTCAACCTAGGGTACATATATAGGGATGCGCGTGGCCTTTTCCATGCGACTACGCCGCTATTTTAGCGTAGGTTCAGACCGTCTCAAATCAGAAATACACAATCAGCGTTCGGTCAGTTTCAGCTCGATCCGGCGGTTCTGGGCGCGGGCTTCTGGCGTGTCCGCCGGGTTTACAGGCTGAAACTCACCAAACCCGTTGGCCGCTAGGCGATTCGGTGGGATACCCAGCGCTTCGACCATGTACAGCACGACCGACAACGCGCGGCCCTGGCTAAGTTCCCAGTTATCGCGATAACGACCTGATCCTGCCAGTGGAACGTTGTCGGTATGACCATCGACCCGGATAACCCAGTTCAGACCTTCTGGGATCTCGGCTGCCACGGTCCGCAGGATGTTGGCAACTTTTGCGACCTCAAGCTGGCCTGCGGGGGACAGGACGGCCGAGCCGGTATCAAACAAAACCTCGGACGAAAACACAAAGCGGTCGCCTTCGATCCGAACACCCTCCTGATCCCCCAAAACATCCCGGAGCCGGCCGAAGAATTCCGAGCGATAGCGCTGCAAATCCTCAGCCTGAGCAACCAGTTCTTCGTTCTGACCCGACAGCTTTTCGGCTTCGGCTTCCAACCGGACGCGCTCAGCCTCTTCCAGAAGGCGGCGGCGGCGCTCTTCCGAGGCCGCACGGGCAAGTGCAGCGTTCAGATCCTGCCCCAACGTCTGAATGCGGATGTCGGCGGCAGCGTTTCGCTCTTCGTAGTCGTCCAGCAAGGCTTGCAAACCGCCCAGCTGATTACGGAGGGCGGCCATCTGCTGATTCAGCAGCGCGGTTTGGCGCTGCGCTTTTGCGGAAACCGCCTGTTCTGCCGAGATCGCTTCGCGCGCGACGGCCAGCAGCGCAGCTCTTTCCTCTGCTAGCGTGCGCTGCTCCTGCGCCTCGGTCTGGGCCTGCGTGCGCGCAGCCAAAGCAGCTTCAAGCTGGGCTTGCAACTCCTCAGTATTCAACTCGCCGAACTGACGCTCCAACTCTGCTTTGGCAGCTTGCGCCGCCGCAAGAAGGGTAAGCGTATCCTCGGCCTCTTTCCTTTGCGCCTCTAGCGCAAGCGTCATGGCCGTCAGTTCCGCATCCGCATCCTGAAGCCGGTTTCGCAGGTTTTCTGCCGCTGCTGCCTCGGCCAATCGGGCGGTTTCTTCTGCGCTTAGCTGCTCTTCGAGCTCGGAAATCAATGCCTCTTGGGCCGTGCCGCTTTGTTCGAGATCAGCAACAAGTGCCTCAAGCGCCTCACGGCGCGCGGCCGCCAGACGCGCGGCCTCGGCCTGTGCGTCAATTTCCGAACGGCTTTGGGCTAGGGCAAGGTTCAACGCTTCTTGTTCGGTCAACAGGGTCTCACGTTCCGACTCCAGCGACGCGATGGCCCCGCGCGCGCGTTCCTGATCTGCAAGAAGCGCCGCGACCTGATCTTCAAAATTAGTTAGACGCAACTGAGCATCAACAAGTTCGCCTTCGACTTGGGACAAGGTCGAATTCAAAGCTCCCAACCGCGCCTCAAGCCGGCTGTTCTCACGCTCTTCCAACCCCAGCGCGTTGGCCAACGCGGCAACCTCGCCAGACAAGGCGGACAGCTCATCTTCCTGACCCGAGATCGTTTCACGCAGAACGAATTGCACGACCATGAAAATGGTTAAGACAAAGGTCAACACCATCAACAGCCCAGTGATCGCATCCACGAAGCCTGGCCAGACAGAGCCCTGAAACCGTTGACCTGTGCGGCGAGACAGGGCCATGGGTTATTCTCCGTCCGGGGTGGTGCGAACGGCGCCCCGTGGCAAGGTCAAAGCCTTGACCAACAGTTCAATATCTTTGCGCAGTTCACTCATGCTTTCCTGGCGACCCGCCGAGATTTCTTCGAGAATACGAAGTAACTGAACATCCATGGACCGCAGGCGCATACGGCTTTCGGCGTCGATCCCGTCGCCAGTGCCTTGCTCGCGCATGTGGTCCAACAAGGCATCCTGTCCCAGAGCAACGCGTTCCAGCGCGGCTGTGACCCCTTCGGCCTCGGACTGGCGCATGTTCATTTCACCTATCGAACTGACCAGCTGATTCAGATTGGCGGACACCGATGCGCGGTCGGCCTCTTGCGCTTCGAAAAGATCCTGCAACGCATTCATCTGTTCCGACATTGCATCCAGAACAGGGGTAAGAACCGCCAGTTCAGCCCCACCTTCGTCACCAGAAGCGAACCCGACTCGGGTGATTGACGACAGCCACTCTTCCAACTCGCGGTAGAACCGGCTTTGCCCGTGACCTGCAAACAGTTCAAGCAGGCCGACGATCAACGATCCGGCCAAACCCAAAAGCGATGACCCAAAGGCCACGCCCATACCCTGCAACTGCGCCTCGAGCCCGACCATAAGGCGGTTGAAGACAGCCAACCCTTCTTCCCCTTCTTGGGGGTTTAGGCTGCGAATCGTGTCAACGATGGCCGGAACAGTTGTCGCCAGACCAAAGAAAGTGCCAAGCAGACCCAGATAAATCAGAACATTGGTGATGTAACGCGTGATCTCGCGTTCTTCTTCAACCCGTTCTGCCACCGAATCCAGAATGGACCGGGTCGAGCTAGAGCTGATCTGAGACCGCGCTCCACGTTCCCGCAGCAGCGACGCCAGAGGGGCCAAGAGCTGCGGGGTCCGAGCGTCTTCGCGTACAACGCCACCGACGAAGGCTTCGATCCAACGAACCGAGCCGATCAACTGTGTCACCTGATAAAAACAGGCCAATACGCCGATGCCAAATACCAGCAGGATGAAGCCGTTCAGGTAAGGGTTGGCGTAGAAAACAGGCAGAACATAGGGCAGAGCCATAAAAACTCCGCCACCCGCCAGTGCAATCGCAACCAACATCGTTACGATCTGACGAATGGGTTGCGAGAAATGCGGTCTCGCGCTTTGATGTGCCTGCGCCATGCGCGTGGTTCCCGGTCTTTAGCTGCTCTGAGGATAAATCTAGCGAAAATCCGCCGGTTACGCCAAGGGTTTATGCGGTAATGTCACGCACGCGTTGCGCCAACCACTCAAGATCGGCATCGTGCAGGCCAATCTCGGCAAGATGTTCAGCAGTGTTATAGAGGTATTCAGTGTTTGGCCCCCGACCGCCGACGGCGTGTGCAATGATCTGGGCCTGCTCTTCCAAAGGCATTCCCCCGCAATACTGCACATGATCTTTTTCGATCACGTAAGTGACTGCATTGACCGTGTCACCGGTTTCCAAATGCACATCCAGCATCTTTTCGACATAGGCGGAAGATATCAACTCGCGCTCTCGCAGCTCTTGTAAGGTGCGATCTTCGTGGCCTGCCTGGACCGCAAGAGCCAACCCTTTGCACTGTGCATCGTCTTGTTCATCCAACGCCAGAACAAGGCCCGGCTCATCCTCGGTACCGCGATGGTGAATCGAACTCATGCAAAATGAGCGTGCGTAGCCGATCAAAGTCGCGCGTTCACTGCGGGCCACAGGAAAGCCGGGATTCCACAACAGCGACCCATATCCGAAAACCCACATCGTCATAACTCTGGTCCTTGCCCGTTTGCGCCTATAAACATCAAATTTGAGGTGGGAAAAAGGGCCAACTGCCATGCGCGGGCTGATACGAGTCATCATTGTCATAACTGTGATCTGGAGCGCTTACTGGTTCGTCGCGGGCATCGGCTTGCGAAACGCGATCACGACCTGGTTCGACACGCAGCAAGAACAGGGCTGGCAAGCCGAGTTCGCTGAAGTCACAACAGCCGGATACCCGTTGAACCACGTAACACGCCTGAGCAGTCCCGCGCTTGCCGACCCGGTCAACGGCACCGCCTGGAGCGCCGATTGGATTCAATTCCAAAGCCCCGCAATCTGGCCCGGCAGACAGGTTTTGCGTTTTGCCGACACGCCGCAACGGCTGTCCTATTTTGATCAGACATCGACCATTCAAGCCGCTGATATGCAAGCTGAGCTACAGCTTCAGCCCGGTGTTGCGCTGGTCCTGGAAAAGATGGCCCTGACAGCCGGAGCATGGTCGGTCGCCGACAATTCCGAGGCCCTGGCCGGAGGCGAAACCCTGGCGCTTGTAATGGAGCAGACTGAGACGCCCGAAACATACATGATCAGCGCTCGCATTGATGCCTTCATGCCCGGGGATGAGTTGCGCGCGCTGATGCGATCAGCCACCACACTGCCGCAGACCTTCGAAACGCTCGAGTTGGACATGCGTGCAACATTCGACAGACCTTGGGACCGGTCCGCGCTGGAACTGAGCAGGCCGCAACCCGTGAACATTGAACTCCGTCTGGCCGAGATGAAATGGGGGGCGCTGCGCTTGTTCGCTGCCGGAGAGTTGGACGTTGACCCCCAAGGCATCCCCACCGGCGAGATCGCGGTCAAGGCAGAAAACTGGCGCGATATGATTGCCATGGCCAATGCAGCAGGCGCCCTGCCCGATCAGGCGGTTGATCCGGTAACCCGTGCCTTAAACTTCATGGCGGGCCTTGGCGGCAACCCCAACGCATTGGACTTGCAGCTTAATTTCCGCGACGGCTTTGTCGCGCTCGGCCCCTTGCCAATCGGGCCTGCACCGCGTTTGATTCTACGGTAACAACTTCTGCTATGTATCTGTCCAAGGGGCGCCGAATATGGGTCTGAAAACCGCGTTGTCCAACCAACTGTCCCGTTGGGCGCTGAAAACCAAAAAGGTTCGACGCGCCATCTTGCGCGATCTCTGGAAAGACGATGTCCTGTTTTTCCGCCAGATGCGGGATCACTGCCTGATCTACTATCCACATTACGTCATAGGAGAACAGATCACCCAAGGCGGTGAATACGGCCGTGGGGTTGTAAGTGCGCTTTCAAACTACTTGAAACAGGAAGGCGCTGCGCTGAGCGCTGGCACGGTTCTGGAAATTGGCGCCAATATCGGAACGCATACTGTCTATTTCTTCCGTGACCTTGAATGCACGCATGTCATTGCGTTGGAGCCTGATCCACAAAACTATGACCTGCTGACGCGGAACGTAAAACTCAACAATCTGGGCGACCGGGTCACGCACCTCCAATTGGGTGCATCCAGCACCTCCGGCCAATTGCCTTTTGTTTCGAACGAGATGAATAGGGGCGGATCAAGGATTGGCGATCACTCCGATGAGGCGATAGTAGTTGATATCACCACGGTTGACCGCTTGCTCGAACAGTACCGAGAGCCCTTCAAAGATCTTTCCCTGATATGGATTGATGTCGAGGGGCACGAGCTTGAAGTGCTGGAAGGGGCACTGAAGACGCTGGAAACCTGTCGCCCGGCAGTGTTCCTCGAATACACCCCTTCAGAGTCTTCTGCACACAACAAAAAACTACGCGATCTTCTGTTCGACCACTATGAACACGTCGTCGATTTTGGCCGTCAACCTATACCACTGACGGCACAGTCGTTCGACGCAATACAGGGCCAGACGGACCTTCTGGCGTTCAACAAAAGAGAATAAGCCCGGTCAGCGGCAGTAAGGCCCACGCCGGTGCCGGGCCGTGTCCAGATGGAAATGGTCGCGGTGGTACCGATCCGAATTCGGACCAAGCACTGTTCCAAACGGCCCACACGCATTGCGCCAGATCTTGGTCAACTGCTTTTTTGAAGGGTTCTTGCGCCACCCGTTCAAAACCGTCACCACCTCACCATCGGCCATCTTGAAGCCAGAGATATCAATCGCGCGCCCCTTGCCGTGTTCCGAGATTTTTGCACCCGTGCGATTGTTCCGCGTCCGGCAAGCATAGTGCGCGGCAACTTGCAGCTCGACCACGGGTCCGCGGCGCCGGAACGTCGGCTTGACGGATTTGTCCACCCATTCATTCAAAGCGATTGCCGTGCCGCAATCCATCGTAGAAGGTCTGCTAAGCGCAACCCCCGATACCGACGTGACTTGCACGGCATCCTTGATCCCACAGGCTTTGATCCTACCCGGAACCTTGCCAACGGCCTTGCCCTGAATCGCAATATCACCACAGACCGAGCCTTTGCGCAGTTTGCGCTTTTTGAACAACGCCTGTTGTTCGACCGCCTTGGGCCGCTTGTAAGGCATCAACGATGTATCCGGTCCAAGCGACGGCAAATCCAGTGGCCGCGCAGCGGTAGCGATAACCTGAGCGGATTCCGGACGCATGGCAGGGCGCAATCTGGTCGGCTGCGCATAGGCTAAAACAATACTTTCTGCAGGGCGCGAAAGGGGGACCAGGGACTGATCCAAAGGCGCCGCAGGAGCCTTCGTGGCGCTGAGCGCAAGCAATCCGATCCATAATACCTTAAGCGTCATGAGGTTGTCTTTCCTCGCCCAAAGTCCGGCGCATCAGTATCCTGGCCAGCGTCGATAATCCCACGACGGATCGCCCGAGTGCGGGTGAAATAGTCGAAAAGCTGCTCTCCATCGCCGGTTCGGATGGCGCGTTGCAGGGCGAATAACTCCTCGGTAAAACGTCCAAGGATTTCCAGCGTCGCGTCCTTATTGGTTAGAAACACGTCGCGCCACATGGTCGGATCCGAGGCCGCGATGCGCGTGAAATCCCGAAAACCTGCGGCCGAGTACTTAATAACCTCGCCATCCGTCACCCGACGCAGATCATCGGCCACACCAACCATAGTATAAGCGATCAGGTGCGGCGCATGGGACGTCACCGCCAACACCAAATCGTGGTGATCGGCATCCATCTCATCGACATTGGCGCCCATGCCCTCCCACAAGGCGCGCAACCGCGCCACAGCGTCAGGGTCAGACCCCTTGACCGGCACCAGCAGGTTCCAACGATTGTCGAACAGTTCAGCAAAACCGGATTCGGGCCCGGAATGCTCGGTCCCGGCCAACGGGTGGGCAGGAATGAAATGCACGCCATCGGGAATATGGGGCGATACCGCCTCGATCACATGTCGTTTCACCGAGCCCACATCAGACACGGTCGCCCCCGGCTTCAGAACAGGCGCGATGTCTGCAGCAACCGCCCCCATCGCACCAACCGGCACACAAAGAACGACAAGATCGGCGCCCTTGGCCGCCTCTTGCGCTGAATCGCAAACCCGATCGCACAGGCCGATTTTCCGCGCGGTTTCGCGCGTCTCGGCAGACCGCGCATACCCCGTCACTTCGCCAGCAAGCCCGGCGCGTTTGATCGCCCAGAACATGGATGAAGCAATCAGGCCCAACCCGATCAAGGCAACACGATCGTAAACCTGGCTCATGCTGCGCCCTCTTTGAATGCGGTGATGGCTTCAACGACCCGGCGACACGCGTCTTCATCGCCGACGGTGATGCGCAGCGCATTTGGCAAGTTGTATCCCGCCACACGCCGCACGATCAAACCTTGGGTTTTCAGATAGTCATCGCAAGCCTCAGCCTCGGCCTGATCGGTGAACCGGGCGAGGATGAAATTGGTACAGGACGCATCCGAAAGCACCCCGATCTTAGCCAGTTCGTCGGACAACCACACCCGCAGGCGCGCATTTTCGGCCTGACAGTGAGACAGGAACTCTTCGTCCTTAACCGCAGCTTCGGCCGCCGCCAAAGCGGTCAGTGATAAGTTAAACGGCTGACGCACTCGGTTGAGCACATCAATGATCGACTGCGCCGCATAGCCCCAGCCCACGCGCATCCCACCCAGACCGTACACTTTCGAGAACGTCCGGGTCATGATCACATTGTCGAACCGATCTACGATGGACGCCCCGCCATCAAAATCATCGACGAACTCGGCATAGGCCCCGTCGATCACCGTCAGGCAACTGTCGGGCAGAGCCTCGACCAACCGCACAAGTTCACTTTCAGGGATCATGGTCGAAGTCGGGTTACCCGGATTGGTCACGAACACGATCCGTGTCTGACCGGTGACGGCGGCAAGGATGTTGTCCACGTCGACGTGGCGATCCTTTTCAGGAACCATCACAGGTGTCGCGCCAGCCATCCGCGCGATGATCGGATACATGGAAAACCCGTGCTCGGTATAGATGACCTCATCCCCCGGCCCGGCATAGGCTTGGGCGACGAATTGCAGCACCTCGTCGCTCCCCACACCGCAGATGATCCGTGCCGGGTCCAGCCCGTGGCGCGCACCGATTGCGTCGCGCAGAGGAGCGTGGTCCGTACTGGGATAGCGATGCAGGGTGGCGGCACTGTCGCGCACGGCTTCAATCGCCTTGGGACTTGGACCAAAAGGGTTTTCGTTGGAACTAAGCTTGATCACATGCGCAACCCCCGCCACATGCGACTGACCGCCCTGATAATGCGCGATGTCCATAATGCCGGGTTGCGGGGTAATCTTGGTCATAAGAGGCTCCGTTGATTGGAGCCCCTCATACCTGTCTCAACGCGTTGAGAAAAGCGGCAATTCCGTCACGCCGCTTTGAAGCGGGCCGTCGCCGGGTCGGCGCTGTAGAACGGGGCAAACTCTGACGTGCGCCGCGACAGATCATTGACGCTGTCGATGATGAAGCGAACCGTATCCTCGCTCATCAAATACGAGAAATTCAGACGTACCCAGCCAGGCTTTTTCATCTCTTCCCCAGCGGACAGCGCTGCGTGTAGTTCATCCGATGTCGACTGGTCAATTCCCAAAAGACGGTGCGCATACGGTCCAGCACACGCGCAGCCACCACGCGCTTGTATTCCATAGATATCACTCAACATCCGCGTGAAGAGCTGCTGGTGTACCGGATTCCCCGCGTTATCTCGCACCAGGAATGAATAGATAGGCAACCGGTGCGCGTCTTCGGAACCCAGAAGCGTCAGGTTAGGATTATTCTCCCAACCCGCGGTCGCCATACGGTTATAGCGCGCCTCGCGCTCGGCGATCTCATCTTCTCCAACCGCGTCCTTGACGATAAAGGCCAAAGCCGCGCGGATATCACCAATGACGTTCGGCGTTCCGGCCTCCTCTCGCGTTGCAAGATCGGTGCTGTAGTCATGCCGCCATGGCGAGACAAAGCTGACAGTCCCACCGCCCGGCCAACTTGGACTGCGGCGCGTCACCATATTCTGGTTAACAACCAACACACCCGAAGCCCCCGGCCCGCCCGGGAACTTGTGCGGAGAAACCACAATTGCATCCTTGCATGTATCGCCCTGCCCCATGCTCATCGGCAGATAAGGCCCGCCTCCGGCATAGTCCCATACGGCAAGCGCGCCATGCGCTTTGAGAATCCGAGTCACCGGATCAGGGTCGGTAATGATGCCTGTTACATTGGAGGCGGCCGAAAACGACCCGATGATAAGATCGGACGCGGCATGGTCGTACAGAATACGCTCTAGCACTTCCAGATCGACACCACCGCCCGGCGCTTCGGGAATTTCAATCACCCGCGCCTTGCTTTCGCGCCATGGCAGGATGTTCGAGTGATGCTCGTACGGCCCCAACAACACAACCGGCCGGTCTGCCTCGTTCACTCCCATCAGGCTGACCAGCCGGTTGAGGCCCGCGGTGGCGCCGGATCCGGTAAAGATCACCGCATCCTCTTCCTTGGCACCAACGACACGGGCAATCTCGGCCCGCGCCTCGCGGCGCAGGCGGGTCATGTAAGACCCACAATAGGAGGCTTCGGTGTGACTGTTGGCATAAAACGGCAACACATGCTCGGCCACAAAATCCTCGACTTGCCGCAATGCGCGGCCCGACGCGACATAGTCCGCATACACAAGCGGCACGTCCCCGTTCAGACCCGGGATCATAACGTTCTCTCCAATCAATCCGCCTCGCAGGGTCGAGATGCATTTGGCGGATTGGATGGTCGAGCGGAAATGGGACAGGGTCATAGATCAGGCTCCTTGTTGTGCCATCAATATGATTGGTATTTGGTCAATAAACTTCACAAATTTTTGGATTTATTCATCTAATATTGTGTCATATGATTAATAATGATGAAAAATTTAGATCAGATTGATCAAGGCATTCTACGCGAACTACAGAAAGATGCCACGCTGTCCCAGCGAGAGCTGGCCGATCGCGTCGGACTGTCCCAAAACGCGTGTTGGCGGCGCTTGAAAGCGTTGAACGAAAGCGGTGTCATCATTGGCTCGACAGCACGGATCGCCCGAGAAAAACTGGGCCTAAGCCTTGTGGTGTTTGTTATGCTGCGCACCCGGCATCATTCAGCAGACTGGCTGCAAGCATTTCGCAGTCACGTACTTACAATTCCAGAAGTTGTAGATTTTCATCGCATTGGAGGGGACTACGACTATCAGCTGAAAGTCGTAACCCAGGATATGGCGTCCTACGACAAGGTCTATCAGCGCCTGATCGAAAAGGTCGAGCTGGATAGTGTTACATCCTATTTCGCTATGGAAGCGATTGCCGAGGGACGGCCGTTACCGATCTAGGGCAGCGGACTATTCGCTGTAAAAAAGCGAACTTCGCGGCAGATTCGACGCATTAAAAGCAGTCAAATTAAGTAAAAAACCCATTTTCTTGAGAATGTCACAAACTCGTGTATGATATCGACGTTTCAGGACCAAAAGATAAAAGCGAGAATTCGCACTGGGAATTGGGGGCGATTTCCTAAAGGCTAGAACCTCTTGGGCGTATGCCGCGCGTAGGTGGACAGTAAGGCTGTTTGGCTTTTTGTCCTTTAGCTTCTGCGTGTGGTTTTGTTTTGGTTAAATGTGGAGGGGGCCATGCCCAAGAAGAGTAACCCGAATTCTATGGCGACGATCATGTCGTCCACCAAGACCCGGACAATCGACTTTGAAAGTGATGACAACGGCCCGTTGATGGCTGGTGATACCGGAGATCAATTTGTTTTTGCCGATTTCACAGTGACGGGTGCTTCAAACTCTCCGTCAGGGATTTCAAACGAAGCCATGATTTTTGACAGCGCCAATCCAACTGGTGAAGACACTGATTTGGCGACAGTCTCTCAGGGGAATCTTCTGATCGTTTCCGAAGACGGGGATTCCTCGGATCCTGACGACGAACTAGAAGGCGGAACGCTGACGTTTGATTTCAACACACCAGTGAACCTGACAAGTATCGTATTAGTCGATGCGTTCGAAGGTGGTGCGGAATTCGAAGCCTTTGATAGCGAGGGGAACTCGCTTGGGGTCAAAGTCATTACAGCCGAAGGCGACGTCTCTAACGGTAAAGTCGGCACTGTTGATCTTAGCGAGTTCGAAGATGTATCGCAGCTTGTGGTCACTTTTGACGAAAGCGGTGCCGTCGACGACCTGATGTATGAGATCGAACAGTGTATTACTGTCGACAAGGACATATCTAACATTGTCCTTTACCTCGATTGCGAGGACGAGGTCATCAAGTTCAAGATCGACGATTTTGGCGATGGTGTTAACGAAATTACTGTCGCAGAGCTGGAGCAATATCTCGACAAGACCGACTTTGGTGATTGCGACATACTTGGCCTTACAATCAAGGCGGGTAACAACGGCGGCGAGTTCGGGCCAGGTGAAGGTGAATACATCGACGTAATTACCGATGACACTTTTGACACCGGCACTTCTGCCAAAGCAGACGTCGAAGTATCCGCTGCCGATTTCTTCATGCACATCGTTTGATAGCGGACACGTTCTGAACAAGAACAGTGTAGGAAACAAAAAAGGCCGCGGAGATCGCGGCCTTTTTTATTAACTGTATCGGCGAAGATTAGTTCTTCGCGTAGAATTCGACAACCAGATTCGGTTCCATCATGACCGGGTAAGGCACATCGCTCAAGCCCGGTGCGCGTACGAAAGTCGCGGTCATTTTCGAGTGGTCGGCGTCGATGTAGTCAGGCACATCACGCTCGGCCAGAGCAACAGCTTCCAGAACAACGGCCAGTTGCTTGGACTTGTCGCGCACTTCGATAACGTCGCCTTCTTTGACGCGGTAGCTGGGGATATTGACCCGCTTGCCGTTCACTTTGACATGGCCGTGGTTCACGAACTGACGTGCGGCAAACACGGTCGGCACGAATTTGGCGCGGTATACAACGGCGTCCAAACGACGCTCGAGCAGGCCGATCAGGTTTTCACCGGTGTCGCCCTTAACACGCTCGGCTTCGGCGTAGATGCGACGGAACTGCTTCTCGGTCAGGTCGCCGTAGTAGCCCTTCAGTTTCTGCTTGGCGCGCAGCTGCAGACCGAAGTCCGACAATTTGCCCTTCCGGCGCTGGCCGTGCTGGCCGGGGCCGTATTCACGACGGTTAACCGGGGATTTCGGACGACCCCAGATGTTTTCGCCCATCCGGCGGTCGATTTTGTGCTTGGCAGACGTGCGTTTCGTCACGGCTGATCTCCTTCTTTGTGGTCGAAGGCGTTCCCCCGTGAAGGGAGCAGACGCCTACTATGAAGGGCGTTGTCCTCTTGAGGTTTCCCCCATGACAGGCATCCCCTTGCGGGGGCCACCAACACCAATGAAGCCGCGCTTATATCCCCAGCTCAGGCAGAGTCAACACGTGGAGTATGAGAAGATGTGATTTTTCGGACGCAAAAACTGCGATGTCGCTCAGTCCATTGCCTGAGCAGCATTCATCGCTGGCAAACGCGGGACTGGGTGAATTTCAGGAGCAATGCTGGGTCGCGTCGGAAATGCAATAACGGTATCCGCTGTACCCGTGGCATGATCATTGGCAACCCTGATCTCGATCACCTCGTCGACCCAGAATTCTCGTTCACGCGTAGGCAATCCATTTTCGAACACAAGAACCAGATCGCCCAGGGTGCCGACGCTGTGTAATAAAGCTGAATACTGTTGCGCACCATTTGTCAGAACAATTACGCCTAACGCGTCACCATCCAGCTCTTGTTCGGAGATAAAGTGATCCGGCAGCCGAGAACGCAAGCCCTTCGCCGTGTCTGTGGAATCTTCAACGCAGAGAATATGTCCCCGCCACGACCACACTGCCCCTACAGCCATGAACGACAATGGCGCCCCTTCAAGACCATCCAATTCTGTTTGCGCCCACGAAATGGCCACACGACCGCTTTGTCCGGTTCTCATCTTTACCGCCTGCACTTAGAAACAAATCACTGCTCACGTGGACGTTCTTATCAGCCATAATTCGGGCAGAAAAGAGACGTTAATGTAACGTTCATAAAGTTGTTGCTATTGAGAATCATAATTTCGGATCTGCTGAGAAACTATCCCGCTGGCAAACCCTAAATTGTTGTCAAATCCAGCATCAGTGTGCCGCCCGAGAACGCTTCAGAAGCAGGCTATGATGAGGCGGAGATTTGGTTTCGTTCCTCCAACTAACCCTCGCGGAGAAGCTGCTCGCCTAAGTGTAGCTGGAAGCAAACCGTATTGCTTTGCCAACGAAGGCACAGAATGGAAGCGCCGGGCGTCGCCCCCAGCTATCGCTGACAACATTCAGTTTAATATTTATTTCGCCTTTTGTCTGATCATCAGCCGCCCGCATACACCCTTTTCGATACTCAAGCTGGTCGCTGTGCCTTTAGGTAGGTAGAATTGAAAATAACAGTCCACTTTGCACAGTGATATTCGAAAAAGCCTACCAACATTCGGGCAAAGACACCCTTATCTCGGCCGCTTTCAGCCGTTGAAAAGTGTTTCCTGAGCTTGCACGGCCCCAATGTAGCTGTGTTACCATTCAACTGTGCGGCCCGTTTTTTGCGGAAGCTCTGCACCCCCACAAGCCGTTTGGATTTTGCAGTCATCTTTCGCCTGGGTCCGCGAGGACGTGCAATGCCTGAAATTTGTGTTTTGGTTTCTGATTACTGTAGTTGTCTTCTATGCGATGCCTGTGCACACGAAATCCAAAACCTCAACAAGCTTGCAAGTGTTGTGCGGCACCGCAGTAAAACTGAGGCTGAAACCCGAAGACCGACTGAAAGAAACAGGATCCTCTGTTGTGGATCGCAGCGATCCCAACGTTTGGCGCTTTGCCGGGATGTGTCGCAAACCTTTGGAACAACCGGTGCCAGCGCGCTCTATTCGCCTAGCAATTCACGAATGTTGGCGTCCAACTGCGCTGTGAAGCCTACATCATTTCCTGGGTTAGCGGCGCAATGGCCCCAAGGCGAATGGTAGGGACGGAAGATGGCATTCGGCATGAGGCTGGCCTCGATTTCATTGTCCTCTGGTGGGAAATAGAGATCCTGCGTGCAAGGCATCAAAATGGCACGAGCTTTGATGGCACCCAATGCCAATTTGTAATCCCCGTTGTAAAACGGTCCGATTGAGACGTCGCCAGCTTGCCAAGTCGCCAACTTGGCCAACAGATCGTTGGCGTCCCAGCCCAGTACATGATCTTGCTCCCAATCCCGCAACAACTCCTCAATGGTTTGAAAGCCAAGTTGCCGATAAAGCCCTTCGCGAAAAAAGGTCTGAGAAAAAGCCCATCCTGCATAGACTCGACCGAATGCCTTCAGCCCCGCTTCGGGTGGATTGACATAGTTACCGCCATTCCAATTTTGATCCGCGCAAAGGGCCGCCTTGACGCCTTCGAGGAAGACGAAATTATGAGGCGAGGTTTTGGCCGACGCACAGAATGGAAGGATTGCCCGCACCATATCCGGGTATTGCGCCGCCCACTGGTAAGACTGACAACCTGCCATTGACCAACCCGCGACAAGAGCAATTTTTTCGATCCCAAGGTGATCTCGGATCAATCGGTGTTGAGCAGCGATGTTGTCCCACATCTGCACTAGCGGAAAGCGAGGGCCGCTCTGTTGCGCAGGCGCATTCGATGGTGACGACGAACGACCATTGCCAAACAGGTTTGCGCTAATGATGAAATGCCGCGCAGGATCGATCGCCCGCCCTGGGCCAAAGAAACCTTCGTTTCGGGAATTTGTACCGGTGTAAAAGGTCGGCATTACGATGACGTTGTCGCCAGTCTCAGACACCTTGCCATAAGTTTGATAGGCGAGCTTGGCCTCTTTTAGTACTTCGCCCGACAAAAGAGGAAGGTCACCCAACTCGTAAATCTGAAATTCGGGTATCATCTCATGCTTCCCGATTTAGTAGAGCCTTAGGTATTCCTGAACTTCCCAGTCGGTTACCGATTGATGATAACGCTCCCACTCATCATTCTTGTATTCCAGGTAGGATTTACGCATCACGGGACCCATCACATGTTCCGCCATAGTGTCGTGCCGCAAAGCCTCGATCGCATTGAAAAGAGTACGCGGCAACCGGCGGATTCCCAGCTCGGAAAGCTCATTTTCAGTTTTCGAATAAAGGTCAAAATCTGTCGGCTTGCCCGGGTCGATCCTGTGCTTGATCCCCATAACAGCGCAACTGAGGTGTATCGCCATTGCCAGATAGACATTCATGGTCATGTCGCACGCGCGATTTTCAATACAATGCCGGCTCTGCGGCAGGCGAAACTGGGCCGAGCGATTGTTGAAACCATAAGTAATATTCGTCGGGGCCCAGGTGACCGTGCCGCCTTCAAACCCACCAACACGAGGCACCAACCCGTTATAGGAGTTCACGGTTGGGCAAGTGATAGCCGTGATAGCTTCGGCATGCTGCATCAGTCCGCCAACGGCCCAACGGCTTTCATCGCTCCATTCACCTTCGGGTGTTTCAAAAATGTTTTCACCCGGGCGGCTGTCATGTTGCATTGACATGTTGATATGCGCACCAGATCGCCAGTCACCCACTGTCGGTTTCGGCATAAAGGTCACGAACATCCCATGCTTTTTGGCCACCTCTTTCAAAGTGATCCGCAGAAAGGCCAGGCGATCGGACATCTCCAGCATGTTGGTATAGTGAAAATCCAGTTCGAACTGTGAATACGCACCCTCTGCGACCACGTCATGCAGGTTCCAACCCAGACCTTCGATGATGTCGATCATGTCTTTCAGAAACGCCATCGAGTCGATCGAGTATTCAACGTCATATCCAAAAGCCTGGCGGCGTGGTCGGACACCGATTGCAGGGTCGTCGTCAAAGGCCTTTACCGGGTGGCCGGCGTCGTCGTACTTCATCACGATGAACTCAGGTTCGACCCCGGCATAACCGGTGTACCCCTCCAGCGCAGCTTCTTGCATGGCGCGCTTCAGAGCCTGACGCGGGCAAACATTGTAAGGCGCATCTTCCCAATACAGATCAGAGAAAATGATCGCCATCGATGTGTCCCACGGACAGACGTAGACTGCATCGAGATCCGGCACCACCACCTGATCGCTGTCGGCGGGACTGAGTTCGGGTACGTAAGAAATAGAATGCACTGCAAATTGGGGCCCTTTCCCAAGACACAGCGGTTCGAAATCACTCATCGGGACGGGTTTGGTTTTGGGAATACCATGCAAATCGATCCACGCAGCCATCACATACTTGACGCCTGCCTTTTCCAAACGTTGCTGAACTTCAGGGATACGTGGACGGTTCCGCTCTATAGCCTCGTGGAATGACTCATAGTAGATTCGGGCGTTTGCATTGTCCTTGGGCATTTGGCATCCTCCAATCGAATGGCAATCAGACTTAGTTCACCAAGGGCGACCCCCGGTGTTGGCGCTTGTTTTGCTTGTCCTGTCGTTCAACGCACAAGGCGCTTAACCCGGGACAAAATCGTCTGGGTCGATACCCGGAACTTGTGTAATCCCGGCAAGCTGTTTCCAGTTGTGAGGATAAGCAGCATAGAAGATCACGCATTTGCCATCCGACTCGTATGAGATGTGGTTGTCTTTCGGGACAAACAGCACGTCACCACGGTTGCAGACATAGCTTTCACCGTCGCAGACCAGTCGGAAAGTGCCCTCAAGGCAGTAGATGATCTCGTCACATGTCAAGTCCCAAGGCACCTTGATATTATTGAGTACGTTGATGCCGCCGCACATTGACTTGCTGAACTCGCTGGTCACCATCGGTTTAATGTATGTATCGCTGTCGCCCATCGCGTCGTAGCGTTTCTGAACCAGGTCGAATTTGAAAAGTTGAGGTGTATCACCCATTTGGTCAGCCTTCCTGCGCCAAGTGTTTCAGTATGGATTCGTTCAATTCGACTTTGTAACCGTCAGGATCTTCGCAGAAGGCGATAACCCTCGTGCCATTCTTCATCGGCCCTGGCGGGCGAGTGATGTTTACCCCAGCGGCCGACAGTTGCTCGCAGGCGACGTAAACATCCGGAGTTTCAATGCAGATATGGCCCCAGCCATTGCCCTTGTCGTAAGGCGTGTCCTGGTCCCAATTGGCGGTTAGCTCCAGTGTGGGAAACTCGGCTTCCGGCCCGTAACCGATAAACGTGTTGGTGAATTTACCTTCGGGATAATCAGTACGCCGCAGCACCTCCATACCCAGAATTCCGCAATAGAAGTCCAGAGACTTTTCCATGTCTGTGACCCGCATCATCGTATGGGCCAGACGAAACCCCTTGGATATAGAGTTGCTCATTGGTCTTGATCCTCCTTATTTAGGCGCCTGCCACGTCACGCTCGATCAAATCCTGAAAGGCGCGCACGCTGTCCTCCCAGGCAGGTGACAACAGGCCCCCATCCTTGGCCACCGGGGACTTTCGGCCCTCGAACATGCGTTCAACCATCTCGTGGTCTTCTTTGTGGACATCCCACCATAGGTTCCTGAGGGCCTCTATTTCTTTGGCGCTCAAGTCTTGGCCTTCCGTGGTGTAAAGCGCTCGGTATTGGCGCATCTTTCCTGGACCGACGGGCACATTGAGATAGACACCCAGCTGATCTGGGAAATAGCGGCCCAAAATGAAGTTGGGATAAAGAGTCAGATACCTTGAGCTAACACCCAAACTGTCCGATGAGCCCAATTCTTCCTCAAGGTCCACCGCACTGCCGATGCAGGTGCCATCGATGATCGTATAGTGATTTTCCAACGGTTGATCGGTAGTTGAGGAATGAACAAACTGAACGTGGTAGGGCTCGATAAAGTTCTCCATTATAAGCTTCCAATTGGTGTCGATCTCACCAAAATCGAGCAGTCCAATGGGCTCCAACTTGCTGTAGTCAATCCCTTCCAATTGGTTGATCAGAGGTGCGGCATAGTCTTCGAAATCAGGAGCGTTCCCGTCCAGATTGACGAATATCCAGTCGTGCCAGACATAAGTGCGCACGCGTTTTAATTGATGCTCTTTAATGTCAAAACCGTCGAACTCCTGCTTGCCGGTGCCCGCAAAGTGTGGCGCGGCCCGCAGGCGTCCATCCAGGTCATAGGCCCAAGCATGATACGGGCAGCGGATTAGCTTCCCGACATTCTTGGGCTTGTCGACCAGTGTCATGCAGCGGTGCAAGCAGACATTGTGAAACACCTGTATGTCATCGTCACGACCGCGTACCGCCAGAAGTGGTAAGTCGGCACAAGTGATGGGAAGTACATCACCTGGGCTGTTCATCTGATGAGCAAACCCGACAAACACCCAATTTTTGGCCAGAACCGTCTGGCATTCCCGCTGCCAGAAATCTTCGCTGCGGTATGCGTCGGCGGTCAGGCCGTGCCGAGGCCCACCAAAAGCAGCCTGCGTGTTCTGCTCGGCTATTGTCATTTGTCCTCCTTTCGATACTGACAGCAGCACCCACTTTTCCAACGGCGTGTGCATGAATTCACAGTTTCCCGCGGGTTGCCTGTTTTCAGGCTCTCTCCTGCCGCGTCGGGTTCAGGGCTTGAAATTACGAATACCGTACTACTCACACCTATGCGCTTCGATATTCGCCATTATCTTTCAGTGTTGAGCAAGGATCAGAAGGTATCTTGTCAAAAAACGGCATCATGATACGAAATTCGAAATTTTCGCATGACACAGCGACGGGAATCGCAAAATCAAAATGAATCAACGGAAAATCCGGCTATCGTTCCGCAATCCTGCGCTGGTCAATTGTGACGAGGAGATCTGATGTATGTCGTTTTTCACACTTCCCTCCACAGAATTCACCAAAGAGAATTGCGGATATCGATGCTCTTTCGTAATCATGGCTGCGAATACAGCAATCGAGCGTCAAGCCTATGTCAGTCAAAAAGCAATCGAACGCGCGTGCTACTCAGAGCATTCGATCGCCAAATGATGATTTGAACCAGCAGATCATCCGTCTTTTGCAACAGGATGGCCGAATGGCTTTTTCTGAAATTGCACAACAGTTGGATGTGTCGGAAGGAACCATACGCAACAGGGTGAGCGGGCTGCGAGACAACAATATGCTTCGGATTGTCGCGATGTCGGATCCGGTGGCAACAGAATATACTACTGACGCGATGATTGGGTTGAACGTTGCAACCGGCGTGACTCCAAGGCAAGTTGCCGAGCGGCTTGAAAAGAACCCACGCGTTGTCTTTATCCTGTGGGTCGCGGGTCGCTATGACCTAATAATCGAACTGGTTAGCGACGATGATGACGCTTTGAAGGACTTTCTGGAGTTTGATATCCACGCGAGTGACGATATTGCCAATGCCGACGTTATGCCAGGGTTGAAGAATTTCAAGAACCAGTTCCTGCTAAAGCAGAATCTGCAAGAGTGATCAGCAAGAAGTCGATCGGCAAAACTAACACAGCGAAATAGTCACAAATGTAATTTTTGTTACGTGATCAGAGCCAAACTTAATACCTCGATGAATTGAGCAATCTGTCCTCCTAACTTCGCAATGGAACCCCACGTGCTTCTCGCTTCAATGTGAGCTTCGACTATCGCCCCACTGATTGATACCGGAGTTTTGACGCCAGTTCTTGAGGACCACTTGGGCCTCACCCCCGGTATTTTCATGTATTTCCCGCGCGAGTATAAATCCATGATGCCCCTGAGGCTGTTCATCGACCACATAAAGCGCCAGCAAAGCGTTTGACCCTGTGCGCGCAGACCCCACATATCGAATATTGCCAGCCGGAGCCGTCCTTGTCCCTAAGATACGCTGATATCTACCCTTCAGAACCGCTGCTGAACAGTGATGCGATGCAGCGCCCTTCGGCGGCTGGTTTGATGTCAGTGCGGTATTTTCGGGCCGAACCTGATCGGATGCCGGAGGAAGTTTTTGCAGAACACCACGTCCTTCTGAATCTGCAGGAAAAGGGGCATCGTGTTCAAAACTGGCGGGACGGCACGCTGCGGGATTTCACCTTTTGCAAGGACGAGGTCATCGTGACCCCGGCAGGCATGCGGTCGGGGTGGCGGTGGTACGGGCAGTCCGACGTGATCGTGATTACTTTGCATCCGGACAAGGTCCAGCGCTTTGCGCAGTCTGAACTCGGTATGCTTCTGGCACCGGAGCAGTTTCACGACCAGCCGCAGTTTTCTGATCCTGACCTTTGTGCTGCGGGCGTCATCCTGCGCGACGCGCTTGCGACCGACGACATGTCCTCGGCGGTGATGTTCGAAGCCATGAGCCGGGTTTTTCTGGTCAAACTGCTGCAGAAATACGGCAAACGCCGCGCCGAAGAGGTTGAGCTGTCCTCGCGCTTTACCTCGCAGCACTATCAACGGGTGCTATCCTATGTACAGGATCGTTTGGACCAAACGATCACCGTCGATCAATTGGCGTCTGAGGCGGGCATGAGCCCTTCGCATTTCGCGCGGGTTTTCAAAGAAACGCTGGGCTCGACCCCCATGCAATATGTTATGGCCTACCGGGTCGAACAGGCGATGAAGATGATCGAAGACCCCGCGCGCCCACTGGGGGATATCGCTTTGGCCTGTGGGTTTTCGGATCAGGCCCATTTCACGCGCAGTTTCAAACAGGTGGTAGGGCAGACCCCGCGCGCGTTCCGTGCGGCGAATGCTGTATAAAGCAGAATCTTTCAAAAACGCGGCAGTCCGGTGCAAGTTTCCCTGCCACCGGCGGCCTATCTCATATGTCATCGGGCTTGAGCCCATCCAGACAGATTTTGGGAGATACCGCTATGAAGACACTCACTCTGACAACTGCCGCAGCGCTGATGGCATCAACAGCCGCCGTTGCTCAGGTAGAAACCCGCACAGTCACGTTCGAGAACGAAGGCGCTACCCTGTCCGGCACGCTGTACCTGCCGGAAGAGCGTGGATCTGAACCGCTGCCCACAGTAGTCGTAACCGGGGCCTGGACCTCGGTTCAGGAACAAATGCCTGCGAACTATGCCCGCGAGATGGCCGAGCGCGGCTTTGCTGCCTTCACCTTTGATTTCCGCGGCTGGGGCAAATCGGGTGATCTGCCGAACAACGTGCGCTTTGTCGAAAGCCCAGAGGCGAAGACATCGGACATTAAAGCAGCGATCGCATTCGTCGCGACCCTGCCCGAGGTGGACGCCGATCACATCAACGGCCTGGGGATCTGCGCCTCGGCCGGGTACATGGTCGATGCAGTCTCTGGCAATCCGCTGGTTCAGCGGCTGGGTCTGGTTGCACCTTGGTTGCAGAACGCCCAGATCGTTGAGGCGGTTTATGGCGGTGCAGAAGGTGTCGCAGGGCTGATTGAAGTGTCCCATGCCGCCGAGGCCGCTGGCGGCCAGATCATTCCTGCCGCAGGCCCAGAGGGTGCCGAGGGCGTGCTGATGCCAATCGGCGGATACTACTATGAGGCCGACCGTGGCGCGATCCCGGAATATGACGACAAGTGGAACAATGCGGGCTGGGAAGGCTGGCTGACCTATCATCCCGCCGACAATCCCCAGCGTTTGGATAAACCGCTGGCCATTGTGCACTCGGAAAGCGCGGCGATTCCGCAAGGCGTTCAGACCTTCCTTGCCGATTTCGCAGGCGAGGCGACCGCGCAATGGCTGGAGGATGTGACGCAGTTCGACTTCTACGACAATCCCGAGGATGTCACCCGCGCAGCCGACACCGTCGCTGACCACTTCCGCGCCAGTACAAGCAACTAAGACCTGTCGGGACGCCGAGCAATCGTTCGGCGTCCACCCTCAACTATTCGGAGTATCCTCATGCGTAGAAAACTCACATCGACCCTTGCGGCCGTCTCCATGATCGGAACCGCAGTGTTTGCTGAACAACAGGCCGATATCTCGACCGCTATTACCGACATCGCGGCAGGCGCTGACCGCCACGACTGGACCCGTGTACGCGGCGCGTTTGCCGATACCGTCACGACGGATTACACCAGCCTCTGGGGCGGAGACGCGGTCACGCAACCCGCCGACGCGCTTGTGGCGGGCTGGTCCGCGTTTCTGCCCGGTTTCGACGCGACGCACCATATGGTGACCAATCACACCGTCACCTCCCTGTCCGATATATCCGCCACGGCACAGGCGGATTTCACCGCAACCCATCGTCTTGATGACGCCTTGTGGGTGCTGGGTGGTCGCTATGACTATGAGCTTGAGAAATCAGACGATCGCTGGGTTGTCACATCAATGACCATGACTGCAATCTGGGAATCTGGTGACCGTGGGCTTGTGGCTCTTGCCGGCCAGCGCGCCGCTGAAGCGAATTGAAGGAAGGACCATGACCAGCCAGCGCATCGCACTCGTGACCGGCGCCAATCGCGGTATCGGCAAAGAAGTCTCACGGCAATTGGCCCATGACCATGGGATGAAGGTTCTGATCGGTGCACGCGATCTGGCAAAAGGGCAAGCTGCTGCGGATGAAATCGGATATGGGGCGGAAGCCTTGCAACTGGATGTCTCTAGTCCGGACTCTGTCGCGGCTGCCTTCTTCTTGATGGTTGAATCGGTCTACGGCCGCCTTGATGTCTTGGTGAACAATGCGGGCGTGGACTATGACACCGACCAAGAGGTCCACCTCGCCGATCTTGACCGGGTGCGTCAAGCGTTTGATACGAACCTTTTCGGCCCTTGGGATACCACGATTGCGGCGGTACCACTGTTAAAACGAGGAACAGATGCCCGGATCGTCAACGTGTCCTCTGGTGCGGGATCGCTGACCAGCATGTCCGCCGGAACGCCCGGCTATGGCGTGTCCAAAGCGGCTCTGAACGCGCTGACCGTCAAGACCGCAGCCGCATTGAAACCTCATGGCATTCTCGTCAACGCCGTTTGCCCCGGTTGGGTCGCCACAGATATGGGTGGCGGTGGACGGCCGGTTTCCGAGGGCGCAAAAGGTGTTGTCTGGGCTGCGACCTTGTCGAAATATGGCCCGACCGGTGGGTTCTTTCGCGACGGCGTCGCAATCAATTGGTAGGTTCAGCCCGGTGTAACGAAATCAATCAGCTTCCTGACCCGCGCTGGCAATAGGCGGCGGTTGGGATATACGGCGAACAAATCCCGCGTCAAAGGTGTGGCACCTGTGACTTGCAGCTATTGCAACTCACGGTCTACCATGTCCAAAGGCAACATCGCGGCACCCAATTTACGGCGAGCTGCCTGCGCGATGACATTAAGGTCGGTTAGACTGTGCGCGGTGTGCATTGGGTGCAAAGTTTCCCCGCTTTCACGAACCCAAGGCTAACCAGCCGTTAGGTCGGACGAAGCAAGAAAGTCATATCTGGATACCGGCCCGTCCACCCCTTCGCGCGCGGACGAAACCCAAACCGGCGCATAAAATGCGTCTTTGCGCACGCCAGCTTTGTGCGGAGCGCGCGCCAAGGCGCAGATACTCCACAAAACAACCCGATTTCGTTGAAATTGCCACTGCCTCAAATGCAGTGGCAAAGTTTTGACGATCAAAGTTGCAGTTTTAGCTGGTTAGATTGCAAACAGACGCTGATTTTCGCAGTTCCACAGCAGTCTAAATTTTATCCGCACTTAGAGTGGCCGCAACTGCGGCAGGTCATGCAGCCTTCGATCATTGCCATGTCGAACTGCCCGCAGGACGGGCACGCTTTGCCACGCGGAGCATCCATATTGACGACCTGCGCCTGCGGATCTGATTTCAGCCCCATGCCCTCGCCTTCAAGGAAACCGATATTGATCAGGTGCTGCTCGATCACGCCGCCAATCGCAGCAAGTATCGAAGGGATGTACTTGCCTTTAACCCACGCGCCGCCGCGTGGATCAAAGACGGCTTTCAGCTCTTCGACCACAAAGGACACATCTCCTCCACGACGGAACACGGCCGAGATCATCCGCGTAAGCGCCAGCGTCCAGGCGTAATGCTCCATGTTCTTCGAGTTGATGAACACCTCAAACGGACGGCGACGACCACCAATGACGATATCGTTGATGGTCAGATAGATCGCGTGTTCGCTATCGGGCCATTTCAACTTGTAAGTCGATCCCTCCAGCGATTGCGGGCGGTCCAGTGGTTCGGACATATAGACAACCTCGCCGCCATCCACCTGATGCGGGGCATCGGCGCTTTCGCCGGGGGCTTTGTCGGCGCTTTCGGACACTGTCAGGACCGAGCCGGTCACGTCATTCGGGCGATAGGTCGTGCAACCTTTGCAGCCCTGATCCCAGGCCTGCATATAGACGTCTTTGAAGGCGTCAAAGCTGATGTCCTCGGGGCAGTTGATGGTTTTCGAGATCGAGCTGTCGATCCATTTCTGCGCGGCGGCCTGCATCTTAACGTGGTCAGACGGGGAAAGCGTCTGCGCGTTCACAAAATAATCGGGCAAAGCTACATCGCCGAATTTGTCGCGCCACATCTGCACGGCATAATCTACTACTTCTTCCTCGGTGCGCGAGCCATCCTTTTGCAATACCTTGCGCGTGTAGGCGTAGGCAAAGACCGGCTCGATCCCCGAAGACACGTTCCCTGCATAGAGCGAAATCGTCCCAGTCGGCGCAATTGAGGTCAGCAGCGCGTTGCGGATGCCATGTTCGCGGATCGCGTCACGAACGTCTTCATCCATTTGCTGCATGTTGCCGCTGGCCAGGTATTTTTCGGCGTCAAACAGCGGGAACGCACCCTTCTCCTTCGCCAAATCGACCGAGGCCAGATAGGCGGCGCGGGCGATCGCATGCAACCAGCGCTCGGTCTGACGCGCCGCTTCGTCGGACCCATAGCGCAGGCCCAGCATCAAAAGCGCGTCCGCCAGCCCTGTCACGCCCAAGCCAATCCGGCGCTTGTCCTGTGCTTCGGCTTCCTGCTCGGCCAGCGGGAATTTCGACGCGTCCACAACATTGTCCATCATGCGCACAGCCGTAGCGACCAGCTCTTGCAAGGCGGCCTCATCCAGATGCGCCGTATCCACGAACGGGTCCGCCACCAGTCGCGCCAGATTGATCGAACCCAACAGGCACGCACCATAAGGCGGCAAGGGCTGCTCGCCACACGGGTTCGTCGCGGCGATGGTTTCCACATAGCTCAGGTTGTTGGCCTTATTGATGCGGTCGATGAAGATCACACCCGGCTCGGCATAGTCATAGGTGGCCTGCATGATCTTGTTCCACAGATCGCGTGCCTGAACTGTGTGATAAACCTTGTCACCAAAGACCAGTTCCCACGGGCCATCGGCCTTGACGGCCTCCATGAACGGATCCGTCACCAGAACCGACATGTTGAACATGCGCAGGCGGGCCGGGTCAGATTTCGCGGTGATGAACTGTTCGATATCAGGGTGATCGCAGCGCATGGTCGCCATCATCGCCCCACGACGCGAGCCTGCGGACATGATCGTCCGGCACATCGCGTCCCACACATCCATGAACGACAAAGGTCCAGAAGCATCCGCCGCCACGCCTTTTACATCCGCCCCCCGCGGGCGGATGGTCGAGAAATCGTAACCGATCCCCCCACCCTGCTGCATTGTCAGCGCGGCCTCTTTCAGCATATCGAAGATACCGCCCATGCTGTCTGGCACGGTGCCCATGACGAAACAATTGAACAGGGTCACCTGACGCGCTGTACCTGCACCCGCAGTGATGCGACCAGCGGGCAGATATTTGAAATCTTCCAGCGCCTCATAGAACTTATCCTCCCAATGGGCCGCGTCATCCTCGACCCGCGCCAGATCGCGGGCTATGCGTCGCCAGCTATCCTCGACCGTCTGGTCGATGGGCGTGCCATCCGCTTCTTTAAAGCGGTATTTCATGTCCCAGATCTGCTCGGCGATGGGGGCGGCAAAGCGGCTCATTGGTGATTCCCTGTTTTGAAAGAGGTATCCAGATTACCGCAATTCACATCCAAACCACAACACCTTGATGACGCCGCATAGCGAGCTACAATATAAAGGTGGACCTTGGGACGACTCTGTGGGAAAGCTGTGGATAAGTACGTAAACCTCATCAAACTGTCCGTCGGATCGGAAAGCGTTGATACGCTGATGGCGTGGCAGGACAGTCGTCGGCCGCTTTACGAGGACGGCTGCCCGCGCCATGTCACCCGCATGTGGCCAAAGCGTGAGGCCGAGATTTTGAACGGCGGATCTATCTATTGGGTGATCAAGGGCGTGATCCAATGTCGTCAGCGCATCCTGCGTCTGGATGAGGTCCGGGGAGAGGACGGCATCCGCCGCTGCGCCATCGTGCTGGACCCGCAGGTCCATCGCACCCAGACCGCGCTCAAACGCCCATTCCAGGGCTGGCGCTATCTCAAACCCGAGGACACCCCCGCCGACCTGCCGGAAGGGCGAGAACAGGATGATGCCTTGCCCGACGATCTGAATCGCGCGCTGGCCGAAATCGGCGTGCTTTAGCGCAGACGATCCAGCAATGCGTTCAGCGTGGCCTTTGTCTCGGGGTCACATTTCGCCACCCGGCTGCGCCACAGTGTTGCCTGCGATTGCAGGATCAGCCCGTCGGTCAGGATTTCAAGATGGTTCGCCCGCAGCGTCTCGCCGGTAGATGTGATATCGGCAATCGCCTCGGCGGTCTCATTCATCACCGTTCCCTCGGTCGCGCCCTGGCTATCGACCAGAGTGTAATCGGCAACTCCCGCATCGGTCAGAAACTCGCGCACCAACCGGTGGTATTTAGTGGCAATCCGCAGCCGATGCCCGTGGGTCTTGCGAAACGCCGCTGCCGCCGCGTCCAGATCATCCAGCGTGTCTACATCAACCCAGCAAGCAGGTGTCGCGATGATCAGGTCGGCCTTACCGAACCCAAGCTGCGAGATCTCCTCAACCTGTTGTTCCCAGCGGGGCAGCTTTTCATGCACCAGATCAATGCCGGTGACACCCAGATGAATGCGCCCGGCGGCCAGTTCGCGCGGGATTTCCCCAGCAGACAGCAGGATCAGAGAGACCCCGTCGATGCCCTCGACCTTACCCGCATATTCCCGGTCCGATCCGCTGCGCGACAGAGTGATGCCGCGCTTTTCGAACCAACCAAAGGTCTTGTCCATCAACCGGCCCTTCGAGGGCACGCCCAGTTTCAGGCTCATCGCGCGTCCTCCTCGATCTCAAGCATCAGGTCGGGGCGGATGACACCGCCCACCGCCGGAATTTCGGCCCCATTCCCCAACTGCCGCGTCAGCGCGTCATAGCGCCCTCCGGTTGCGATTGGGGGCAGATCAGGGCGGCCTTCGGCATAGAAGCCAAAGACAAACCCGTCATAATATTCCATCGAGGTGCGGCCATAGGCGGCCTCGAAATCCAGACGTTCCACATCCACGCCACGGGCCTGCAGTGAGGCAATCCGCGCTTCAAGCCGGTCCAGCGCCGGAGTGATCTGCGGCAGGTCCACCGCCACGTCGCGCAGCTGTTCCAACGCAAAGGGCATGGTCTCACGCACGTTCAGCAAGGTTTCCAGCCCAACCAGTTCGTTGTCGGAGATGGGCGGTGTGTCGCGATCTTCGCGCAAGGCAGCGATCCGCGCTTCGATCTCGGAGGCACGGCGCTTGCCGATCATTGGGATGCCCGGATCCAGGGGATTTTCCGCATCCAACAGGCTGTCGCGCCCTTCAGGTCCCGGTTTGCGACCGGCAAAGCGGTCCAGCAGCACCCGGAAGCGACGAGGCCGCCACAAGTGCCGCATCAGCGCCGCCTTGCGCCGGTCTGTGGTCTTAAGGCCCTCGACAGCGGCAGTCAGGATGCCGATATCCCCGGTCGCGGCGCGCAGAGGCAGCCCGCGCAATTGCAGCGCGAACAGCGAAAACACCTCAGCATCCGCGCCTGCAGGATCGTTGCGGTCGAACACTTCGTAGCCGACCTGAATGTATTCATTCGAGCGATCAGGGTCATGCTCCTGACGGCGGAATACCTCGCCTGAATAGGTGTATCGGGCAGGCTCGGCCCCGTCGGACATGTGCATCTGCACCACGGGCAGGGTGAAGTCCGGGCGCAGCATCTGCTCGCCCCGCAGCGCGTCTGATGTCACATAGGCACGCGCGCGGATATCTTCACCATAGAGGTCCAGCAGCGTGTCGGCCGGTTGCAGCAGTGGCGGGTCCACGACCTGCGCGCCCGCTGTCTCGAACCTCACGCGCATCATCGCGGCGCGGGTCTGTATCTGGGAACGGTTGGGCATGGGTCAGTCCTGACTGTCCAGAATTTCGCGCACCTTGGCGACCAGATCGCCGCGCGGAACTTCGAACTGGCTGGGGCGTTCTTTCCATTCCTCAAGCGTGGCGCTTTCGGCGATCTTGGCCCCAAGGATCAGGTCCTTGATCTGCACGATCCCATTGGCTTTTTCATCGCCCCCTTCGATCACCGCGATGGGCGAGTTCCGCTTGTCCGCATATTTCAGCTGATTGCCAAAGTTCTTGGGGTTGCCCAGATAGACTTCGGCCCGGATGCCTGCATTGCGCAGCTCGGCCACCATCGCCTGATAATCGGCCATGCGGTCGCGGTCCATCACGGTTACAACCACGGGACCAGTCGCCTGCGCGGCAATCCGGCCCTTTTCGCGCAGGGCGGCCAGCAACCGGTCAACTCCAATGGACACGCCAGTCGCAGGAACTTCCTGCCCGGTGAAGCGCTTGACTAGATCGTCATAGCGCCCGCCGCCGGAGACCGATCCGAATTGCCGCTTACGGCCTTTCTCGTCGAAAATCTCAAAAGTCAGCTCGGCCTCATAAACCGGGCCGGTATAGTACCCGAGGCCCCGAACGACCGACGGGTCAATCTCGATCCGGTCCGAGCCATAGCCGCCCGCATCAAGCAGAGCGCCGATCTGTTCCAATTCGGCAATCCCATCCGCGCCGATCTTGCTGTCGCCCACAGCAGCACGCAGGTTGGCCAGCGTTCCGGCGGTATCTGCAGCCTTTGAGGTCAGGAATGCAATCACTGGCTCGGCCTGATCGTCGCTCAGACCAACACCGTCGATAAACGCGCCCGATGCATCCAGTCGGCCTTTGGTCAGCAGCTCACGCACACCGGCCTCACCTACTTTGTCGAACTTGTCGATGGTGCGCAGAACATTGTCGCGGGCGGCGGCATCTTCGCCCAGACCCATCGCCTCGAGCACGCCGTTCAGAACTTTGCGGTTATTCACCCGCACCAGATAGTCGCCGCGGGGGATGCCCACGGTCTCCAACGTGTCCGACAGCATCGCGCAAATCTCGGCGTCGGCAGCCATCGAGGCTGTGCCCACCGTATCCGCATCGCATTGATAAAACTGACGATACCGCCCCGGCCCCGGCTTTTCATTGCGCCAGACCGGACCCATCGCATAGCGGCGGTAAGGCGTCGGCAGGTCGTTGCGGTGCTGCGCGTAGACACGGGCCAGCGGCGCGGTCAGGTCATAGCGCAGGGCCATCCAGTCGCCGTTCCCGCCGTCGTCAAACTCCTGCCACGCAAACACACCCTCGTTCGGGCGATCCACATCGGGCAGGAACTTGCCCAACGCCTCGACCGTCTCAACCGCGCTGCTTTCCAGAGCGTCAAACCCGTACCGATGATAGACATCCGCAATCGTCCGCAGCATCTCGGTGCGCTGCCAGACTTCCTGGCCGAAATAGTCGCGGAACCCTTTCGGCGTGACGGCCTTGGGGCGGGGCTGTTTCTTGGGCTTGGCCATGTGGGGCGTCCTTGCGGTTCATGTTCCGCGCGCGGTCTATCCCATGGCCCGCATCGGGGCAAGGCGCGCTTTCACTGGTGTTGAGGTCAAAGCGCCGCTATGACCACGCCCAAAGGAGAGCCCCATGCAGCATCTGGAAGAGCAGATCGCCCACCTGACCCGCACGGTTGAAGAGCTGAACACGGTCGTCACAACCCAACAGAGCGAGATCGATCGCCTGACCCGGCGCGTCGAGATGCTGTTGCAGCGCGAGGCTGAACGGGCGCAGGAAGGATCAGGTGGGGTCGTGTTCGGAGACGAACGCCCGCCGCATTACTGACTGCTTATAACCCCAGCGTCGTTTTCACCGCATTGTCGACCACACCTCCCAAAAGAGCGTTCTTGTCCGCAGCGCAGCCTTCGGAAAGCGCCGCTATGAAGGCTTCACGCAATTGGGCCTTTTCCTCATCGGTAGTTGCGTGATCTTCGATATTGATCTGACGGTTATATAGCGACAGGGCCGTCATTTTCCCGACGACCTCTACGACAAAGGCTTCGTCTCCGTCTGCCTCTTCGGCAATCGACGCGCAGGTATAGTGCATCACTGGCAATGCATCCTGCACCATCTGTTCAGCCGCCTCATCCGCCGCAGCGAAAGTTGGCGTTATTAAGAGCACGGCGCTTAGGATCAGTCCGGAGGTGTTCATCATGGCTCTCATTTCCAATTATGCCCGATGATCGCACCAGCTACGCCGCCGATTGCTGCGCCCTTGCCGTCTCCGACCAACGCCCCAACACCGGCCCCGATGAGCGCACCTTCGATTGTCTGCTTTTTCTTCTTGTCATCAGCCACCCCTGCCGAGGCAAATGCCAACGACGCCAAAGCAGCAAGCGCAACAGTTCTGAACCCGAGACCTAAAATCACCATGTCAAATCCTCCTTTGGCCCGAAACCGACCGAAGTCAGCCTAGCCCGAGGGACTGTGTCTGGCAACAAAAGGCGGGGTCAGAACTCCTCGACCGACATCACGCCTTCCAGCGATTTGATCGCGCCTTTAATTTGCGGATTGATGGGGAAGTTCTGGCCCAGATCCATCTCGACCTCGCCGGGCAATCCGGGCGCCATCAGCAGCAATTGGATAGGCCCGCGCACGGCGTTTTTGGCCGCGCCAACCGCGTCCTCTAGCACTTTGGCCACGGTAGGCAGGGCCTGTTCCTCGTCCACAAAGATGCGCAGGCCGGTCGCACCCGCCTCGGCCACGACCGTATCCACCGGGCCGACAGAGCGGCCAAGCAGTTTCAGCTGATCAGCTTCCATTGTGGCCTCGGCGGTTAGTACAACTTGCGCGCCGGTTTCTAGATACTCGCGCGATTTCTCCAGCGTTTCCGAGAACAGCGTGACCTCATACGCACCGCTGGGGTCCGAAAGCTGCGCAAAGGCAAACCGGTTGCCGCGCGCCGATTTCCGCTCCTGCCGACCGGCAACAACACCGGCCATCTTGGCGATGAACGGACCCGAACGTGCCTTTTCCGTCACCTCGTCCAGCGTCATGACCTGCTTGCGTTTCAGCGCAGGCATATAGTCGTCCAGCGGATGGCCCGAGAGGTAAAAGCCGATGGCCTTGAATTCCTCGCTCAGCCGTTCTGCGGGCAACCAATCGGGCGTGGGCGACAGGCGCGGTTCGGGCAGGTCATCGCCCGCCTCACCAAACAGCGACACTTGGTTCGAGTTCTTCTGTTCGTGGATCGCCGCCGAATACTGCACCAGCGGATCAAGGCTTTCGAACACACGGCGGCGGTTCTTGTCCAACTGATCGAACGCGCCCGCCCGCGCCATCATTTCCAACGGGCGTTTGCCGACCTTTTTCAGATCAACCCGGCGGGCGAAATCGAACAGGTTCACAAAGGGCTTTTCCGCGCGACCATCGACCACCAGGTTCATCGCCTCAACGCCCACGTTTTTCAAGGCGCCCAGCGCATAGACAAGCTCTCCGTTCACCACATCGAAGGTCGCTTGAGATCGGTTCACGCAGGGCGGCACATAGGGCAACTCAAGCCCTTTGCGGACCTCTTCGAAATAGACGGCCAACTTGTCGGTCAGGTGGATATCGCAGTTCATGACACCGGCCATGAACTCGACCGGGTGGTTCGCCTTCAACCAGCCGGTCTGGTAGCTGACCACCGCATAAGCCGCCGCGTGAGATTTGTTGAAGCCGTAATTGGCGAATTTCTCCAGCAGGTCGAAAACCTCGCTGGCTTTCTTGGCATCCACGCCGTTTTCACCCGCGCCCTTTTCGAATTTGGGGCGTTCGGCATCCATCGCCTCTTTGATCTTCTTACCCATCGCGCGGCGCAGCAGGTCGGCACCACCAAGGGAGTACCCAGCCATGACCTGAGCGATCTGCATCACCTGTTCCTGGTAAACGATGATGCCCTGTGTTTCCTCAAGGATATGGTCGATCAGCGGATGCACGGATTCAATTTTCCGCAACCCGTTCTTGACCTCGCAATAGGTCGGTATGTTCTCCATCGGGCCGGGACGATACAGCGCCACAAGGGCGACAATATCCTCGATACAGGTCGGCTTCATGCGCTTGAGCGCATCCATCATGCCCGAGGATTCCACCTGGAACACCGCCACCGTCTTGGCGGCGGAATAGAGCTTATACGTCGCCTCGTCGTCCAGCGGGATGGCATTGATCTGGTTCTCGGCCCCATCGGCGGGTTCATAGAGTTCCGTGCCATCCGCCGCGATGTGCAAAGGCCGCCCGGACTTGAAGATGATATCCATCGCGTTCTGAATCACGGTCAGCGTCTTCAGGCCCAGAAAGTCGAACTTAACCAGCCCGGCCTGTTCCACCCATTTCATGTTGAACTGGGTCGCAGGCATGTCGGATCGCGGATCCTGATACAGCGGCACCAGCGCGTCCAGAGGCCGGTCGCCAATCACCACCCCCGCCGCGTGGGTCGAAGCGTTACGCAACAGCCCCTCGACCTGTTGGCCATAGGTCAGAAGCCGGTCCACCACCTCTTCGTTCCGCGCCTCTTCGCGCAGGCGGGGTTCGTCTTTCAGAGCCTTTTCGATGGAAACAGGCTTTACGCCCTCGACCGGGATCATCTTGGACAGGCGGTCCACCTGCCCGTAGGGCATCTGCAGCACCCGCCCGATATCACGCACAGCGGCCTTGGATAGCAGCGCACCAAAGGTGATGATCTGCCCCACCTTGTCGCGGCCATATTTCTGTTGAACATAGCGGATCACCTCTTCGCGGCGATCCATGCAGAAGTCGATATCGAAGTCGGGCATCGAGACCCGCTCGGGGTTCAGAAACCGCTCGAACAGCAGCGAATACCGCAACGGATCAAGGTCGGTGATCGTCAGCGCATAGGCCACCAAGGAGCCCGCACCCGAGCCCCGCCCCGGCCCAACCGGAATGTCGTGATCCTTGGCCCATTGGATAAAGTCGGCAACGATCAGGAAGTAGCCGGGAAAGCCCATCCCTTCGATAATGCCAAGCTCAAAATCCAGCCGTTCCTGATATTCTTCCGCGCTCACCGCATGAGGGATCACGGCCAGACGTTTCTGAAGGCCCTCATTGGCGATTCGGCGCAGCTCAGCCACCTCATCATCGGCAAATTTCGGCAGGATCGGATCGCGGCGATAGGCCATGAACGCGCATCGCTTGGCGATTTCGACCGTGTTATCAATCGCCTCGGGCAGATCGGCGAACAGCGTCACCATTTCCTGCTGCGACTTGAAATAATGCTGCGCGGTCAGGCGGCGGCGGCCGTCCTGTTGGTCGACATAGGCGCCCTCGGCGATACAGATCAGCGCGTCATGCGCCTCATACATGTCGGTGGTCGGGAAATAGACGTCATTGGTGGCGACCAGCGGCAGGTTCTTGGCATAGGCCATCTCGACATGGCCGCGCTCGGTCAGGCGTTCGGCTTCGGGCTGGCCACCCTCGCCCGGATGGCGCTGCAATTCGATATACAGCCGATCCGGGAACATTGCTGCCAGCCGATCCACCAGAGCCTCCGCCGCCGGGCGCTGGCCCTGTTGCAGCAGCATCCCCACCGGCCCGTCCGGCCCGCCGGTCAAGCAGATCAAGCCGTCCGAGCGATCCGCCAACTCCTCCAACGTGACCTGCGGCAACTGCCCGCCCTTGTCCACATAAAGGCAGGAACTCAGCTTCATCAGGTTCTCATACCCCACCTCAGACTGCGCCAGTAGCACCAGCGGCGCGGGAGCTTTGGGCTTTTCCCCCGGCTGCGCTTGCAGGTAGGTCAGATCGACCTGACAGCCCATGATCGGCTGCACGCCGGCCCCGCTGGCGGTCACGGAAAACTCCAACGCCGAGAACATCGAATTGGTGTCAGTAACGGCGACGGCGGGCATATCGGCCTTTTCACACAGGCCAGGCAGCTTTTTGAGCCGCACGGCCCCTTCCAGCAGGGAATATTCTGTGTGAACACGAAGGTGGATGAATCGAGGAGTGCTGCTCATGAAGCCCAAGCTATCCCAGCTAGGCGCGCGGCAAAAGCGGGAACCGCATAGATGGAATGCCTAAAAAATCAGCTTAGATTATTCGGCTTTTCCAGAAGGTGCTTCGGCAGCAGCAATGCCCCAAGAAGGCAAAACACTTTAATTTCAAAGCTCTGTGCGGTAGACACCAATTTCAAATTCATCGCCATCCGGTGTAATGGTACATCCCACAGGCAGTTTTTCTTGCCAGATCGGGTGAGCTATTTCTAACATCTGACGGCAAGCTATTCGCCCGCCACTCTTTCTACGTCGCATCGAAGGAGGGCCGCAGGGGCGCAACCGGGTAAGGCGACGGGTTTCACGCATGAACATCACGTTTCTTCTGAACGGAGAGACAGTGGAGCTGTCGGATGTCGATCCGACCGCCACCCTGCTGGACTGGCTGCGCGGGGATCGCGGCCTGACCGGCACCAAGGAAGGCTGCAACGAAGGCGACTGCGGCGCTTGCACCGTGATGGTGACAGATGAAGGCGGTGCTAAGGCTTTAAACGCTTGCATCCTGTTCCTGCCCCAGTTGCACGGTAAGGCCTTGCGCACCGTCGAAGGCGCAAGCGGTCCGAATGGCGAGGCGCACCCTGTGCAGCAGGCGATGGTCGATCTGCACGGATCGCAATGCGGTTTCTGCACACCGGGCTTCGTCATGTCGATGGTCGCCAGCCACGCGAATGGCGCGACCGACCATGACACGCAACTGGCCGGGAACCTGTGCCGCTGCACGGGCTATGCCCCGATCATCCGCGCCGCCACGGCTATCGAGGCAATGCCTGTACCAGTCTGGGTCAAGGACGCGCCCGTGGATGCCGATGCCCAACCAATGCTGCCCACGTCATCGGACGAACTGGCCGCGATCTACGCAGATCACCCGGAGGCCACCTTGATTGCCGGAGCGACCGATGTGGGCCTCTGGGTCACCAAACAGCTGCGCGAATTGGACCCGCTGATTTTCCTGAACCGCTGCGACGACCTCAAGAACATCACTATCACCGAAGGTGAAATCCGCCTCGGGGCCATGGTCGACATGAACCGGATGGGCGCGGCGCTGGCCGATCTCCACCCCTCCTACGCCGAAATGATCCGCCGCTATGCCAGCGTGCAGGTTCGCCACGCCGCCACCGTGGGCGGGAATATCGCCAACGGCTCCCCCATCGGAGACAACCCGCCCGCCCTGATCGCCCTTGGTGCAACTCTGCACTTGCGCAAAGGCGAAACACGCCGGTCGATCCCGCTCGAAGATTTCTTCATCGACTACGGCAAACAGGACCGCGCGCCCGGAGAATTTGTCGAGGCGGTCAGCTTCCTCCGCCAGCCAGATCGCCTGAAATGCTACAAGCTCAGCAAGCGGTTCGATCAGGATATCTCAGCCGTGTGTGGCTGCTTCAACATCACCGTCACGGACGACACCGTCACCCAGGCGCGGATCGCGTTTGGCGGCATGGCGGGCACTCCGAAGCGGGCCGCCCATGTCGAGGCCGCATTGATCGGCAAACCCTGGACCGCTGCGACCATTCAGGCCGCGCTGCCCGCCTTTGCTGACGATTACCAACCACTCACGGATATGCGCGCCTCGGCCACCTATCGTCTGGAAACCGCCAAAGCGATGCTGGAGCGGTATTTCCTTGAAGATCAGGGCGAAGTGACCGACGTACTCAAGGTGACGGCATGAGCGTGACCAAACCCCTCCCCCATGACGCAGCCCCGCTGCATGTCGCAGGTACCGCGCGCTATGTGGATGACATCCCAACGCCCAAGGGCACGCTGCATCTGGCCTTTGGCCTCAGCCCGATTGCCAAGGGCACGATCACCACGATGGACCTGTCGGCAGTAAAAGCCGCCAAGGGTGTGGTGCAAGTGATGACGGCGGACGACCTGCCGTTTGCGAATGACGTCTCGCCCTCGATACATGATGAGCCGCTGCTGTCAGACGGCACGGTTCACTATATCGGCCAGCCGGTGTTTCTGGTGGTGGCGACCAGCCATCTGGCCGCCCGCAAAGCCGCGCGGCTGGGCAAAATCGACTATGCCGAAGACACGCCGATACTGACCATCGAACAAGCTCTGGCCGCTGACAGCCGGTTCGAGGACGGCCCCCGCATCTATGCCAAGGGCGACGCGAACGCAGCCATTGCCAGCGCCCCCCATGTGATCGAAGGCAGTTTCGAACTTGGCGGGCAGGAGCATTTCTATCTGGAAGGCCAAGCCGCTCTGGCCGTGCCGAATGAAGGCGCGGACATGCTGGTCCACAGTTCGACCCAGCACCCGACCGAGATTCAGCACAAGGTAGCTGATGCTTTGGGCGTTCCCATGCACGCCGTGCGGGTCGAAACCCGTCGGATGGGCGGAGGATTCGGCGGCAAGGAAAGTCAGGGCAACGCTCTGGCGGCGGCTTGCGCCATCGCCGCCCGCGCCACCGGCAAGGCCTGCAAGATGCGATACGACCGCGATGATGACATGATCATCACCGGCAAGCGCCACGCCTTCCGCATCGCCTACAAAGCTGGGTTTGATGAGAACGGCCATGTTCAGGGCGTCTCCTTCCATCACTACGTCATCTGCGGCTGGGCACAGGACCTGTCCCTGCCCGTCGCCGACCGCGCGATGCTGCACTCGGACAACGCCTATCTGCTGCCGAATGCCCGGATTGAAAGCCATCGTCTGAAGACCAACACCCAATCTGCGACCGCCTATCGCGGGTTCGGCGGGCCGCAGGGCATGGTCGGGATCGAACGTGTCATGGATCACGCCGCGCATGCGCTTGGGCTGGACCCGGTCGAACTACGCCGCCGCAACTACTATGAGCCTGCGCATAAGGTGGCCGATCAGCCGCTGCACGCGAAACCACTGGGTCATCCCGACCCGCACGAAGACCTGACCAGCCGAGGTGCTGTGGAAACCGGGAATGCCCCCGTTCGTCCCCTACCCGCCGGCGGCAACACCACGCCTTACGGTATGGAGGTCAGCGATTTCGAACTACACTGCATGACCGAAGCGCTTCTGAAATCCAGCGACTATGCCGCTCGCAAGGCCGCCATCGCCGAGTGGAACGCGAAGAACGGCCTGATAAAGAAGGGTATCGCCTTCTCGCCGGTCAAATTCGGGATTTCCTTTACGCTGACCCACCTCAATCAGGCGGGCGCACTGGTGCATGTGTATCAGGATGGCTCGGTCCACCTGAACCATGGCGGGACCGAGATGGGACAGGGCCTGTTCCAAAAGGTCGCGCAAGTGGCCGCATCGCGGTTCGGCATTCCGCTGGAGATGGTCAAGATCACCGCCACCGACACCGCCAAAGTCCCGAATACCTCGGCCACGGCGGCGTCTTCGGGCAGTGACCTGAACGGGATGGCTGTCAAAGCCGCCTGCGACACGATCCGCGACCGGATGGCGGACTATCTGGCCGAACGGCATCAGGCTGATCCATCGGCGGTCACGTTCGCGGATGGGCACGTCTCGGTCGGCGCAGAACGCTATACCTTCGCCGAAGCCGCCGCGCTGGCCTATCAGGGCCGTATCAGCCTGTCCGCCACGGGGTTCTACAAAACCCCCAAGATCGAATGGGACCGGATCGCAGGCCGGGGCCGACCGTTTTTCTACTTCGCCTATGGCGCGTCCGTCACCGAGGTGGCGGTGGACACGCTGACCGGTGAAAACCGCATCCTGCGTACCGATATCCTGCACGATGCAGGCGCCTCGCTGAACCCGGCGCTGGATGTCGGGCAGGTCGAAGGCGGTTATGTGCAAGGCGCGGGCTGGCTGACGACCGAGGAACTGGTCTGGGACGGCAAGGGCAACCTGCGCACCCATGCGCCCTCGACCTATAAAATTCCCGCCTGTTCCGACCGGCCCGATATCTTCAACGTGGCGCTCTGGGACGGCGAGAACCGCGAGGACACGATCTATCGGTCCAAAGCGGTTGGTGAGCCGCCCTTCATGCTAGGTATTTCTGCGTGGTTGGCCCTGTCGAACGCAGTGGCGGCCAGCGGGGATGGCTACCCGGCCCTGAACGCGCCCGCCACGGCAGAGGAACTCTGGCGCGGTGTCCAGCGGATGAAAGGCGGCACCTGATGGGATTTGACCTTGAAGCTCTGCAGGAGGCGGTCAAGATTCACGGGCGCGTGACCCGCGTGGTCATCGCTGCCATCAAAGGCTCGTCCCCGCGCGAGGTCGGCACCGCCATGCTGGTTTGGGCGGGCGGTCAGTCCGGCACGATCGGTGGCGGTACGCTGGAGCATCAGGCGGCGCTCGCCGCACGGGCGCAATCCGTCCCAATGCGACTGACCCACCATGCGCTTGGCCCCGATATGGGCCAATGCTGCGGAGGGGCGGTCTCGCTTTTGAGCGAGGTTTACGACCAACACGCGTTGGACGCGCTGGATGAGACAGTCATCGCACGTGCCCCGTCAGGCGGCGATATGCCACTTTCGGTCAAGCGCCTGCTGGCCGCAGCCCGCGCGCAGGGCGTCGCGCCCGAGCCGCAATTGATCGACGGCTGGATGGTCGAACCCGTTCACAAACCGACCCGGCAGCTATGGATTTGGGGCGCAGGCCATGTGGGGCGGGCGCTGGTTGATGTGCTGTCGCCCCTGCCCGATCTTGCAATCACATGGGTCGACACCGGACCGGATCGCTTTCCCACGCAGATCCCGACCAGTGTCACCCCAATTCCAACGCCCAAACCTGCCGCTCTGGTCCAGCACGCACCGCCCGAGGCCGAGCATCTTGTGCTGACTTATTCACATAATCTGGACCTTGAGCTGTGTAATCGCCTTTTGACGCGTGGTTTTGGCTTTGCGGGGCTGATCGGCTCGGCTACGAAATGGGCGCGATTCCGGTCGCGGCTGACAGCCCTTGGCCATTCCCCCGAACGGATCAGGCAGATCACCTGCCCGATTGGCGATCCCGGTCTGGGCAAACACCCGCAGATGATCGCCATTGGCGTCGCCGCGCAACTACTGCGCCCGGCTTGGCAGAAAGAACTGAAGAAGGACCAGAGCGCGTGACCACTCCACTTTTAAGTCTGCAAGGGCTGACCAAGGCTTATCCCGGCGTCGTGGCCAATGATCAGGTGTCCTTTGATATCGGCGAAGGCGAAGTACACGCCCTGTTGGGCGAAAACGGCGCGGGCAAGTCCACGCTGGTCAAGATGATCTATGGGCTGGTGAAACCCGACAGCGGCACCATGCTGCTGCGTGGCCAGCCTTTTGCTCCGGCGGAACCCCGCGCGGCCCGGGCCGACGGGATCGCGATGGTGTTTCAGCATTTTTCCCTGTTTGACGCGTTGAACGTGGCCGAAAACATCGCGCTGGGGATGGAAAACCCGCCCAAGATGAGCGATCTGGCCACGCGTATCCGCGAAGTATCCGAAACCTATGGCTTACCGCTGGACCCGTATCGCACCGTCGGCGACCTGTCGGCAGGTGAACGCCAGCGAGTCGAGATCATCCGCTGTCTGCTGCAGGACCCCAAGCTGCTGATCATGGATGAACCCACCAGCGTTTTGACCCCGCAAGAGGTCGAAATCCTGTTTGAAACGCTGAACAAATTGCGGGCCGAAGGCACCTCGATCCTTTATATCTCGCACAAGCTGGAAGAAATCCGCACGTTGTGTGACCACGCCACAATTCTGCGTCTGGGAAAGAATGTGGGCGAATGCGTTCCGGCCGAGACATCGGCGCGGGACATGGCCGAGATGATGGTCGGTTCAACCCTGCAAACGCCCGAACGGTCGGGGCGTGACTTCGGCGAAGTCGCGCTGGACGTCAGCGGGCTGTCCGTGCCCTCGCCTTCGGAATTCGGCACCGCGCTGCGCAATGTCCACATGACCGTCCGCAAGGGCGAGGTTTTGGGCATCGGCGGCGTCGCAGGCAACGGGCAGGATGAATTACTTGGCGTGCTGTCGGGCGAAATCACCACCACCGCCGATGCGATCAAGTTCAACGGTCAGCCCATCGGCTTGCTGGGGCCTACTACGCGTCGCAAACTGGGCGTTCTAACCGCGCCCGAGGAACGTTTGGGTCATGCGGCAGCACCGGACATGAGCCTTACGGAAAATGCCTTACTGACTGGATCGGTTCGGGAAGGTCTAGAAAACAATGGCTTCCTGAAATGGGCCGAGACCAAAAGTTTCGCTGAAAAGATCATCAGCGCCTTCGACGTGCGCACGCCAGGCCCGGAAAACGCCGCGCGCTCGTTGTCCGGCGGCAATCTGCAGAAATTCGTGATTGGGCGCGAGGTACTACAAAACCCGGATGTGCTAGTGGTGAATCAACCGACTTGGGGCGTGGACGCGGCAGCTGCGGCGTCGATCCGGCAGGCCATTCTGGATTTAGCAGCCAAGGGCACGGCGGTTGTCTGTATCAGTCAGGATTTGGATGAACTGATGGAGATTTCCGACAGTTTCGCCGCCCTCAACGAAGGTCGCCTCAGCGCGCCTCGACCAACTACGGGCCTTACCGTGGATGAGATTGGCCTAATGATGGGCGGCGCGCATGGCATGGAGGTAGCCCATGTCTAAGCTATTACAGAAAAAGACGAAAACGGGGGTATGAGCGGATGATTGTGTTGGAGAAACGGCCACAGCCGTCCAAGGCGTGGTCTTATGCCACCCCTTTGGTCGCGGTGTTGGCGACAATGGTATTCGGCGGGCTGCTGTTCGCCATTCTGGGGAAGAACCCGATCGAGGCCATCGGCACCATTTTCTGGGAACCCCTGTTCGGTGAGTTTGCATTCTATTACCGCCCGCAGCTGCTGGTGAAAGGGGCGCCTTTGGTGCTGATCGCCATTGGTCTGTCGCTGGGTTTCCGTGCCGGCATATGGAATATCGGGGCCGAGGGGCAGTATATCATGGGCGCCATATTTGGGGCCGGTGCGGGTCTGGCCTTTTACCCTCTGGACGCGTTTTACATTTTTCCGATCATGGTAATCGCTGGGGCATTCGGTGGCTGGCTCTGGGCGATGATCCCGGCCTTTCTGAAGGTTCGCTTTGGCACCAACGAAATCCTTGTCTCGCTGATGCTGGTCTACGTCGCCGAGCAGATGCTGGCCTCGGTGTCGCTTGGCTTGTTGAAAAACCCCGAGGGGTTTGGCTTTCCCGGATCGCGTAATCTACAATCCTATGACAGTGCGCATAACGCCGAGTTGATCGCGGGATCTGGGATGCACTGGGGCGTCGTGACAGCCCTCATCGCAGTGATCTTTTCCTATGTCCTTCTGAACCGGCACATGCTGGGCTTTCACATCCGTTTGACCGGTGAAGCTCCGCGCGCTGCGAAGTTTGCCGGTGTGAACCCGGCCCGTCTGATCCTGTTTTGTCTGGGCCTGTCCGGCGCTCTGGCCGGTCTGGCGGGGATGTTCGAAGTCTCAGGCCCTTCGGGCGTGGTCAGCATCGACTTCAACGTAGGCTACGGTTTCACCGCGATCATTGTGGCCTTCCTTGGCCGTCTGCACCCGGTGGGTATCCTGCTGGCCGGCGGCTTGATGGCGCTGACCTATATCGGAGGTGAAATCGCGCAGTCTCAGTTGGGCCTGCCGGCCGCTGCAATTCAGGTGTTCCAGGGGATGCTTCTGTTCTTCCTGCTGGCTTTCGATCTTCTGACAAACTACCGCATCCGTGCGGCACGTAGCGAGGTGGCGTAATGGACCTTGGTGAAATTAACCCCGTCCTTCTGGTCGCCTCTTTGATGGTGGCCGCAACCCCCCTGCTGCTGGCCGCGATCGGAGAGCTGGTTGTTGAAAAAGCAGGCGTTTTGAACCTTGGCGTCGAGGGCATGATGATCGTCGGCGCGATCAGTGGCTTTGCGATCTCGGTCGAAACCGGGTCACCTTGGCTGGGCTTTATCGCGGCAGCCATTGGCGGCGCGGTTCTGTCTTTATTGTTTGTGGTGCTGACACAGGTGGCTTTGGCCAACCAGGTCGCCAGCGGTCTTGCCCTGACCCTGTTCGGACTCGGCTTTAGCGCTCTGATGGGGCAAAGCTATGTAGGCGTCAAACCCCCGAGCATGGGAGATATACATATTCCGGTGATCAGCGATATTCCGGTGATCGGTCCTATCCTGTTCCAGCACGACCCTATCCTTTATGTCGGCATCGCTTTGACTGCAGCGGTTTGGGCTACGCTAAAGTACACTCGTGTCGGTCTGATCCTGCGCGCGGTCGGGGAAAACCACGATGCCGCGCACGCGCTTGGCTACAAGGTCATCAAGATCCGCGTCATGGCGATCCTGTTCGGCGGAGCTTGTGCGGGTCTGGGCGGAGCCTACATCAGCCTGATCCGTGTGCCCCAATGGACCGAGGGCATGACCGCCGGGGTTGGCTGGATCGCCCTTGCACTGGTGGTGTTCGCCAGTTGGAAGCCGTGGCGAGCATTACTGGGTGCCTATTTGTTCGGCGGTATCACCGTTTTGCAGCTCAATTTGCAGGCGGCGGGCGTTGCCATTCCGGTCGAGTATCTGGCAATGTCGCCCTACATCATCACGATCCTTGTGCTTGTGATCCTTTCGGCCGACAAGAGCAGCGCACCTGCCTCACTGGGCCGGACCTTCCATGCCTCGCACTAGACGGGGCCAACTGAACCAACTTGGGGAGTACCACATGAAATTCACTACACTTTTGGCAAGCGCCGCCATGGCGCTCGGGCTGGCTTCGGGAGCGATGGCCGACGAAAAGACAAAGGTCGGCTTCGTTTACGTTGGCCCAGTCGGCGATGGCGGCTGGACCTACGAACACAACAAAGGTCGTCTGGCCGTTGAAGAAGAGTTTGGCGACAAGGTTGAAACCGTGTTTGTCGAGTCCGTCCCAGAAGGCCCCGACGCCGAGCGCGTAATGACGCAGATGGCGCTGGAAGGCGCAGACCTGATCTTTACCACCTCGTTTGGTTACATGGACCCGACCATCAACGTTGCCAAGAAATTCCCGAACGTGAAGTTCGAGCACGCGACCGGCTATAAAACCGCCGAAAACGTCTCGGTCTATTCGGCGCGTTTCTACGAAGGCCGCGCGGTTCAGGGTCACATAGCGGGTAAGATGACTAAGTCGAACATCATCGGTTATATTGGATCCTACCCGATCCCTGAAGTGATCCGCGGCATCAACTCGGCCTATCTGCACGCTAAAGCCGTAAACCCGGATGTCGAGTTCAAGATCATCTGGGCCTACACCTGGTTTGACCCCGCAAAAGAAGCTGACGCCGCCACCGTACTGATCGAACAGGGCGCTGACGTGATCCTGCAGCACACTGACTCGACCGCACCGCAGGCCGCCGCACAAGAAGCGGGCAACGTGGTCACCTTCGGTCAGGCATCTGACATGAGCGAATACGCCCCCTTCCCGCGCGTCTCGTCAATCATTGATGACTGGGCACCCTACTACATCGCACGGACCAAGGCTGTGATGGACGGCACATGGGAAAGCGCGAACACCTGGGACGGTATCCGCGAAGGCATGGTCGCTATCGGCGAGATTTCCGACGCGGTACCTGCTGATGTCAAGGAAGAGGCGCTGGCTTTGAAAGCCGCAATGGCTGCAGGTGAATACCATCCCTTCACCGGCCCGATCAAAAAGCAGGACGGCAGCGACTGGCTGGCGGACGGCGAAACAGCCGATGACGGTACCCTGGCTGGCATGAACTTCTACGTTGAAGGGCTGGAAGGCGAAATTCCGCAGTAAACCAGTATCTCAGCGAATACTTGTAAGGCCCGCGGAATTTGCGGGCCTTTTTTCTTGGTCTGCTTTTGACGTGTACTTTGGCCTTGAGGGCGGCAACCATCAACCGAGTTGCATGCCTTCTTCAGCAAAAATTCAGGGTTGTATTAGTCCTATAATACCACTTCGCGTTCTCTGCCCGGTACAAAGCCGCAGGAGGTGCGCAGATGGCAAAACTTGCACACAGCATGATCCGGGTTATCGATGAAGACCGGGCCGTGACGTTTTATAAGACAGCTTTTGATCTGAAGGTTAAGGATCGGCTCGACTTTGAAAGCTTTACCCTGATCTACATGATTTCGGAAGGTTCCGATTTCGAGCTAGAACTGACCATAAACAAAGATCGTAGTGAACCTTATGATCTGGGTAATGGATACGGTCACATCGCCTTTGTCGTCGATGACCTGGACGCCATGCATGGTCACATCCGTGATCTAGGAGCCCATCCCAAAGACATCGTGGATTTCCGTCCCGGAGGAACGCGCGTAGCGCGGTTTTTCTTTGTGTCGGACCCCGACGGTTATCAAATCGAAGTGATCGAAAAAGGTGGTCGCTTTATCTAAACGCGTCAAAAAAACTCGGAGGAAAACATGCTTTATCAACTGAATTTCAACGTTGAATACGATGCTACGTTGGCCCAGCAAGGTCTGCTGGGAGTCTGGGCAGAAGAGGCCGAAGCCGCCTTGGGCGCGAAGTCGGCGGGCGTCGTCAAAGACTTGTGGAAGGTTGTCGGTGAACGCAAAGTGACGGCGATCGTCGATGTCGAAGATCCAGATACTCTGGACAGGATTCTGTTCGATCTGCCCATCATGCAGAAAATGGGTCATCATGTTAAGGTCGAGGTGAAGTCATTGCGTCGATACGAAGACTTCGCGGCCGACGTCAAAGAGCGGCTGGGACGCTGAAGCGAAGGGGAACCCAATGTGCCAGTTGTTTATCGATGCCGATCCGGCGCTTTGGGCTTCTCACACCCGTTCATTCCGAATGGAAGGTATGGTCACCAGCGTGCGCCTGGAAGAGCTCTTCTGGCGTACGCTGGAAACCGTCAGCGAGAGGGATGAGCTTACCGTGCCCCAACTGTTGCACAGGCTATACAATGAAAGCCTGGATGCAGGGCATGATGTAGGTAATTTTACGTCATTCTTGCGGGTCTGTTGTTTGCGGTATCTTGATTTGCAACTACGCGGTCTGATCCCGCTTGAAGCACACGTCAACCTGTCTTTGCTTCCAGCCCAAGATATTCTGTCACTTGAACAAAAGGCCCGCGCCGAGAATGCCCCAAAACTATGATGTTTTGGGGCGTCTCTGTAACCATGTAGCTAATTTGTCGTTAATGCCCGCTCAGAACCAGAGTGTTCACAGGCATCAGGATCAACCGCAAGCGCAGACCCGCTGCGTGCACCACACCGATCGTATCGACCACGTGCAAGAACGCTGCATGCCAGAAGCCCAGATCTTCATGCTCCAGCCTCTCGTGATTGCTGGTGTAGACATTCGCCAAACAGTTGCTGCCCGGAGGGATGTCATCAGCCATGCCTTTGTAGAGCGGTTCCATGTAAACAAGGATCGAGCCAGGGTAGGTGTTGGCCTGCACGTCACGCAATTCGTCGGACGGGCGCAGTTGCCCCGATGGGATCACGTCCTGAACCTGCACCACGACCATTGGGATGACGGTAAAGGGCTTGGTCATACAACCCAACTCGCCAATCATGCCGGGCTTGATGACTTGTGCAGACATCTGGTTGAACGCGGCCTGAAACCGATCATGCCCCGAATGCGACGGCACCAGAATGCCCGCAGGGCGCAACAGGGGGCTTACGAAATCGCCGACCTGCAGGCCGAATTGCTCGATCCGACCTGTCACACCTGCGGCAACAACGGTCTTGTCCAACTCGGTCAGGGCCGCGTCCAGTTGCGCGTTCGCACTGGCAAGCTGTGCCGGGATCAGCTCTTCGATCTGTTGAACAACAGCGGCTCGTTTCGCCTCTGCAGCCACAAGTTTGGCTTCGCGTTCAGCCACGATGTTTTCCAGCCGGTCAATTTCGGCCAGACGCACGGCACTGGACCCTTCGTCGCGCAGAGTCGTGTTACGCTCAAGGTCCTCAATCGCCTGATCCAGCGAGGCCTTGGCACCCGCAATTCCGGCAGTCGCTTCGGCCAGATCGGTCTCGGCCACTTTCAAAGAGGCCTGAACCTGCGCGATCTGCGCATGGGCGGCCTCGACCATTGCCGTTTGGGTAAAATCTTCCATTCGGAAAATGGGCTGCCCAGCAACAACCAGCTGGTTGTTGGTCACATAAACCTCGGCGACGCGTCCACCCAATTGCGGCAGGATTGTTACCGTACGAAAGTAAGACGCTGCTGTCTTGCTGGCAGGGTGAAAATAGAACAGCGTAGTGATCACGGTCAGCGCCAGAATGGCGCAGGTGGTCAGACCCCAGCGCAACTCATACCACATGGTGAACAGGGTAATCTCGTGCCCGATCCGTTTGCCTTGGACAAAGCGACGGAACAAATAATCCGGTAGCACCGTGACCAGTGCACACATCAGCGTTTCAAGCATATCTTATTGCTCCTGATGTTCGGGCGACTGGGGCACGGGTGGATCCTGACGCTGCGGCCCCAAAGATCGGATCGCGTCGGCAATCGCACGCAATGGCGCACCTATGTCGGGAAATTGAAAACCGGCGACCAAGATGGCGGCAATCCAGAACAAGCCGTTATGAGTAAACAAAGCCAGCAGGGCAAGAATACCAACCAGTTGAAACTGGGGATGATTGGATTCGTGTGCGATTTTTTCCGGAATCGAATGCAGCGTGAAATACCCCACACCAATCAAGATGATCACACCGACCGTAAATACGAACATGAACGTCAAAAGATAATCACTGCCATCCGCCTGGACCACGTAGTGCGGAATATGTCCCGTGGCCATTGGGTGTAAATCTGCGGCTGTCACCCTGCCCTCCTATAATTGTATATGACGTGTTTGGATGGGTTGATGCCCAAATTCAAGCCTGCTTAGTATGCGCTGCGCGGCTTGCCCCGTCTGTGCGTTTTTTTTCAAGGATTCAAGCGGCATGATAGATTTCCTCATCATCGGTGGAGGGATAGCTGGCCTCAGCACCGGGGCGCGCCTTTCTGCTTTCGGTAAAGTTGCTGTGCTCGAGGCCGAAGACGCCCTTGGGTACCATGCCTCTGGCCGCTCGGCCGCCTTGTTCGAGGAAAGCTATGGCCCTCCATCGGTTGTCGCGTTGAACCGGGCCAGCGCCGGGTTTCTGCACGAAGGTGGGTATCTTACCCCACGCGGTCTTATGATGGTTGCCAACGCATCGCAGCAAGAGGCCTTTGACCGCGATGTCAGCGACCTTTCAATGCAAGTTATCTCCAACTCGGACGCAGTTTCGCGTGTGCCTATCCTGAACCCAGAGGTCCTGAGCCACGCGGCGATCAGCGACGCCGCATTCGACATCGACACCGACCGTTTGATGCAGGATTTTGCCCGAACCATTCGCCGCAATGACGGAGAGGTTCTGACCAAAAACCGTGTCACGTCGCTGAAAAAACACAAGAACTGGGTGGTTGACGGCCAACATCGTTACGAAGCGCGCCTTGTCATCAATGCCGCCGGACCCTGGGTCGACGAGGTCGCTGCTTTGGCTGGGATTGCGCCGGTTGGTATCAGTCCTAAGCGACGATCGATGGCACGCATTCCAGCTCCGGGTGGCTACGATGTTCGAGATTGGCCCATGATGCTGGGTGCAGGCGAAGGGTGGTATGCCAAACCAGACGCAGGCAGTCTGATCGTCTCTCCGTCCGAGGCGACCCCTGTGCCGCCACATGACGCCTATGCAGACGACATGATCCTTGCCGAAGGGCTAGCCCGGTACGAAGAAATGATGACTGAACCCGTTACCCGGCTTGAGGCCAACTGGGCGGGGCTACGCAGCTTTACCCCGGACGGCACATTGGTTCTGGGGCCGGAACCGTCCGAGCCGACATTTATCTGGTCTGCCGGTCAGGGCGGGTATGGGTTCCAGACATCGCCCGCCGCGTCTAAGCTGGTTGCAGATTTGGTAACTGGCGCGACCTCTGACTTAGACGCAGACAGTGTAAACGCCTTAAAGCCCTGCAGGTTCCGATAATGAGCAAACGCACCCTTCCCGCAAACGCCAGTGTTGCAACGCAGGCCGAGGGCGCCCGAATGATCGCCCCGGCGGCCACCCGCAACACCGAAGCCTTATCAGACCTGCTTGCGGAATGGGCTCCGACCGCTGGCCATGCACTGGAGCTTGCCAGTGGCACAGGGCAGCACGTCAGCGCATTCGCTCGAAAACTGCCAGGTTTGGCGTGGCAACCGACTGAAATTGAGCCCGAGCGCCGCTCCAGCATCGACACGTATGCTGCCGAGCATGCCAATATTGCCAACTCTGTGGAATTGGATGCAACGGCAGCGGGGTGGCATGAAAAGTATGGTGAACGCGACCTGATTGTCCTGATCAACTTAACGCATCTGATCAGCTGGCAGGAAACTCAAACCATTCTGACTGAGGCTGCAAAGGCCCTGAACCCACGCGGACGCTTTATCCTCTACGGGCCTTTCATGCGATCAGGGCAACTGACCAGTGATGGTGACCAACGGTTCCATGACGCGTTGGTGCAACAAGATGCGGAAATCGGATACAAGAACGATCAAGACGTTATCGGGTGTATGCTGGAACAAGGCCTGACCCTTGTGAAAACCATTGAGATGCCTGCAAACAATTTGGCCTTTGTGGTGGAAAAGCCTGGCCTCTGATCGAAATCCAAACCTGTTGCCAGTGTGTCTGCTACCCCGTCAGACTGGGTTATCCTATCACACGAGCCTACAGCTTCTGCAGTAATTCACGGCTTTCTCCGACCGAAAACACCTGACCCGCCAAATCGGCTTTTTCAGGCGGCGCATTTTTGCGCCGCCTGAATTGATACTCTGTATCAACCGTCCTTTCGGATGGTTTCGTTCTTTGGATCATATGGGCTGTCGCAGGTCACAACCGCATCCCACAGCTTGTCCTGTATTTTAACTTGCAGCTTGGTGCCTTCGACCGCCAGCTCAGGCTTCACATAGCCCATGCCGATAGATTTCTCGAACGCGACCGAATAACCGCCCGAGGTCAGACGACCGACGCGTTCACCTTCCGGCGTATACAGCGCCTCGCGGCCCCACGGGTCCGCATCGTCCGGCCCGTCAATCAGCAGAGTGCAGCACTTCACGCGCACACCGGTCTCTTCCAGCTTGGCCTTGCCGTAGAAGTCTTTCGACAGATCGACAAAACGCGGCAGGTCGGCTTCCAGCGGGGTTGCGTCGCGACCCAGTTCGGTGCCGAAGGCGCGATAGGATTTCTCCTGACGCAGCCAGTTCTGGGCGCGGGCGCCGACCAGCTTCATACCGTGTTTCTCGCCGGCTTTTTCCAGCAGATCGAACAGGTAGTTCTGCATCTCGATCGGGTGGTGCAGTTCCCAGCCCAGTTCACCGGTATAGGCCACGCGGATCGCGTTCACAGGGCACATGCCCAGTTCGATCTGACGGGCCGACAGCCACGGGAAGCGCTTGTTGGACAGTGCGGTTTCCGGATCGGCGTCTTTGATGACCTCTTTCAGAACGTCACGCGACTTGGGTCCGGCGATTGCGAAGACGCCCCACTGGGTGGTCACGTCCTGGATTTCGATGTAGCCGAACTCCTCCATCTTGTCCTCGGCCGCCTTGCGCAGATAATCCGCGTCATACTCGGTCCAGGCACCGGCAGAGACGATGTAGTAGCTGTTCTCGCCATTACGGACGATGGTGTATTCGGTGCGGGTGGTCCCATGCGAGGTCAGCGCGTAGGTCAGGTTGATGCGACCGACCTTGGGCAGCTTGTTGCAGGTGAACCAATCCAGGAACTGAGTCGCACCGGGGCCTTTGACGACGTGCTTGGTGAAGGCCGACGCGTCGATCAGGCCCACGCCTTCGCGGATCGCCTTGGCTTCTTCCACGGCGTGTTTCCACCAACCACCGCGACGGAAGCTGCGGCTTTCCCTGTCGAAGTTATCCGGAGCATCGACGGGGCCGAAATAGTTCGGACGTTCCCAGCCGTTAACCCAGCCGAATTGTGCGCCACGCGCTTTCTGGCGGTCATAGGCCGGAACAGTACGCAGCGGACGGCAGGCTTCACGCTCTTCGTCGGGGTGGTGCAGGATGTAGACGTGTTCATAGCATTCTTCGTTCTTGCGCGCCGCGAATTCGGTGGTCATCCAGTTCGACGAATACCGTTTGGGGTCCAGCGAGGCCATGTCGATCTCGGCTTCGCCATCGACCATCATCTGCGCCAGATAATAGCCGGTGCCGCCTGCAGCAGTGATCCCGAACGAGAAGCCCTCGGCCAGCCACATATTGCGCAGGCCCGGAGCCGGACCAACCAGCGGGTTGCCGTCGGGGGTATAGCAGATCGGGCCGTTAAAATCGTCTTTCAGGCCGGATTCGGCGCAGGACGGCACACGCTCAGCCATCGCCATGTACTGATCCGCGATCCGGTCCAGATCCAGCGGGAAAAGGTCAGCACGGAAGCTGTCGGGCACGCCATGTTCAAAGCGCGCGGGAGCACCGTGTTCGTAGATACCCAAAATCCAGCCGCCACGTTCCTCTCGCGCATAGGACTCGTTGTCAGCGTCACGAACAACAGGGTGTTCGGGGTTACCGGCTTCACGCCATTTGACCAGCTCGGGGTCTTTGTCCATGACGATAAAAGTGTGCTCGACCGGGATCGCAGGCATCTTGATGCCCAGCATCTTGGCGGTGCGCTGTGCGTGGTTACCCGATGCGGTCACGACATGTTCGGCCGTGATAACCACCTGCTCGTCGCTTTCGACAAGGTTGCCGCCCTTTTCGACCATCTTGGTGCAGGTGACTTCCCAGTGGGTGCCGTTCCAGTGGAAAGCATCGGCCTGCAGTTTACGGACGATATCAACTCCGCGCTGACGGGCACCCTTGGCCATCGCCTGCGTTACGTCTGCGGGGTTAATATAGCCATCTTCGGTGTGATAGATCGCGCCCTTCAAGTCCGAGGTTTCGATCAGCGGCCAGCGTTCCTTGATCTGCTCGGGTGTCAGCCATTCATAAGCCACGTCACAGGTCTCGGCGGTCGAGGCATAGAGCATGTATTCGTCCATACGCTCTTGCGTCTGCGCCATGCGAAGGTTGCCGACCACGGCAAAGCCCGCGTTCAGGCCGGTCTCTTCTTCAAGCGTCTTGTAGAAATCGACCGAGTACTTGTGGATGTGGGTGGTCGCATAGGACATGTTGAACAGCGGCAACAAGCCCGCTGCGTGCCACGTAGAACCAGATGTCAGCTCGTCCCGTTCGATCAGCATCACATCGTCCCAGCCTGCCTTGGCAAGGTGGTATGCAATCGAGGTCCCGACGGCACCGCCGCCGACAACCAGTGCTTTGACTTGGGTTTTCATTCGCCCGCTCTCCGGATTGAGTCTGTTTGGCAAGGTTTATGCCCAAGCCTGCGTCTCAGCGCCAAGTCCAGCCGACGCAAAAAAGGGCAAAACCGACCTTTGGTGGCGCATTCACTCAAATGGAAGTGAAGCAGCTACAGAATTTTGCCGGGGTTCATGATGTTGTCGGGATCCAGCGCCGCCTTAATGGCTGCCATATAACGAGTGGCTTCACCCAGTTCTTTGACCAGATACGGACGCTTGCCCTGACCGATTCCATGTTCTCCGGTGCAGGTACCCTCCATCGAGATCGCAAGATCGTTCAGCCAACCCACAAAACCATCGGCTTTTGCGACCTCATCGGCATTGTCCATGTCAATCAGCAACAAGGTATGAAAGTTGCCGTCTCCGACATGCCCAACCATGGGGGCCATCAAGCCCAGCTCTTGCGCCTTTTCTTGCGTGGCCGTGACGCACTCGGCCAGTCGCGAGATCGGAACGCAGACATCGGTAGAGATTCCGCGCGCGCCCGGCCGAAGCTGCAGGCTTGCCCAATACATATCGTGCCGGGCCTGCCACAGCTTGTTCCGCTCTTCGGTGGTCGTAGTCGCAGTAAAATCCGTACCCTGAAATTCTTCAGCGATTTGACCGAAGGTCTCGGCTTGTTCGACGGCACCGTGTTCCGAGCCGTGAAACTCAAGCAACAGCAGCGGCGTTTCCGGCAAGGCCAGATTGGAATAGGCATTGGCGGCGCGCACCGACATCTCGTCCAGAAGTTCTATGCGGGCAACAGGCACACCGTATTGAATGGTCATCATCACAGCCTGACAGGCCGCATCGACGGTTGGAAAAGAACAACGCGCCGAGGAGATTGCCTCGGGGATGCCCTGCAGTCGCAAGGTGATCTCGGTAATGATGCCCAGCGTGCCTTCGGCGCCGATCAGCAAACGGGTCAAATCATACCCGGCCGAGGATTTTTTGGCCCGGTGGCCGGTACGTATGATCTGCCCGTCGGGCATCACAGCCTCAAGGCTGAGGATATTATCCTTCATCGTACCGTAGCGCACCGCGTTCGTACCCGAGGCGCGCGTGGCCGCCATTCCACCCAGCGACGCATTCGCGCCGGGATCGATTGGAAAGAACAGGCCCTGATCGCGCAGATGGGTATTCAGATCTTCGCGCGTGACACCGGGTTGCACGACACAGTCCAGATCGCTGGCATTCACGGCCAGCACCTTGTTCATCTGTGTCAGATCAACCGAAATTCCTCCGGCAGGCGCATTCACATGCCCCTCAAGCGAGGTTCCCGTGCCAAACGCGATCACCGGAACCTTGTGTGTGGCGCAGGCTTTGACAATCTCGGCCACTTCGTCGGTAGAATGCGGAAAAACAACGGCGTCGGGGCTTTGGTTTTCAATCCAGGTCGTCGTGTGGCCATGCTGTTCACGAATGGCCTGACCGGTTTGCAACCGGTCGCCGAATTTCTGTTTCAGAATTCCGACAACCGTTTGGATCCCGTTTTCATTCCGGGGCAACGCAACTGCCTGCACCATGCTGCTCCTTATTTAGGCGCTGGGTTATTCGCCCAGCGCAATGCCTTCACGTCTTGGATCCGCGCCACCAATCAGAACGTCGCCGATCTCGATCGCGTGCAACCCCGAGGTCAGGTCGCGCGGATTAACCTCGTATCCCAGCGCGGTCAGACCATCCGTGAACCCTTCGGCTGCGGTGCCTTGTTCCACGTCATAGGTGCCGAACCGGTTGACCAGATGCGGCAAGGACAGGGCCTGCTGGACATCCATATCCCAGTCTGCCCACGCGATGATCGACTTGGCGACATAGCCGATGATCCGGCTGCCTCCGGGCGAGCCGATGGCCAAAACCGGTTTACCGTCCTGCATTACGATTGTCGGGCTCATCGAAGATCGGGGTCGCTTGCCGGGTTCAAGCCGATTGGCAATTGGCACACCATCCTTGTGGGTCTTGAACGAGAAGTCAGTCAATTCGTTGTTTAACAAGAACCCGTTGGTCATGAGACGGGATCCAAACCCATTCTCAATGGTCGTCGTCATCGAAAGGACATTGCCGTATTGATCCACGATCGAAATATGCGATGTCGATGGCAGCTCGATCGACACGTCATCTGCCCAGTTTGATGCGTGATCGAAGGCCGGGTTACCCGGTTTCGCGTCGATCAAAGCACCATCTGTGTTCAAAAGCTCTCCGCGTTCGGACAGATAGCCGGGGTCGACCAGACCCTGCGTCGGCATCGGGACAAAGTCGTGATCGGCCATGTAGCGGCCGCGATCAGCGAAAGCCAGCCGCGAGGCATCTCCGATCAGACGCCAGGTATTGATATCTTCTGGTCCGTACTCGGCCAGATCATACCCGTCCAACATGCCCAGGATCTGCCCAACTGTCAGCGCGCCCGAAGATGGCGGCCCCATCCCGCAGACCTCGTAGGCGCGATAGGTCGCGCAGACCGGTTCACGTTCAATCACCTGATACAGCGCCAGATCGATGCCCGACAATACACCGGGATTGCCTTCGGCCCCGCGAACGGTGCTAACGATCCCGGCGGCGATCTCTCCGCCATAGAAGCCAGCCGAGCCTTCGCTGGCAAGCGTCCGCAGCGTGTCAGCATAGTCCGGATTCACCAGACGCTGCCCCTGCTCAAGCGGCTTGCCATCCGGCAGGAAATACGAGGCCGTCACCGGAAAACGTGACAGTCGCTCGGCGTCCTTTTCAACAAGGCTTGCTAACCGGGGCGAAACCAGGAATCCGTCGTCAGCCAGTGTGATCCCGTCTGCAAAAAGGCCGGGCCATGGGCTGCGGCCCCAGCGGCGATGGGCTTCTTCCAACAGTGCCGGGGTGCCTGGTGTTCCGACAGACAAGCCGCCGACAACAGCATCGAAGAACTTGAGCGGCTCGCCATTTTCATCCTGAAACAGACGATGGTTTGCCTCTAACGGAGCAGTTTCACGGCCATCCAACGTGGTCATTTTACCGGTTGCGGCATCATACCAGACCAGGAACGCACCGCCCCCAAGGCCCGACGACTGAGGTTCAACCAGACCCAGTACTACCTGAACGGCAACCATCGCATCGGCAGCTGATCCTCCGGCCCGCAGAACCTTGGCCCCAGCTTCAACTGCCAGCGGGTTCGCTGCTGCTACCATCCAGTTTTCCGAAGTGACCGGCTCGCCCGCAAGCTTGGCTTCCAGTGCGGCGATGACCTCTTCGGTCAGGCCCTGAACCTGCCCGGTCGAACCACCTTCGGGTGCGACGGTGTCGGCTGCTTCCTGCGCTATGGCCGGGCCAGCAAAGGCCATGACGGACAATAACAATCCTGAAATCAGACTTCGTTTCATAGTGTCCTCCTAAAAAATAAAAGCAACCAGCCTGCGTGATGCGTCAGAGCATGGCAGGAACCACCTGATCCGGTGGGCGGTGGCCGTCTTCGAATGTTTTGATATTGATAATGACCTTTTCGCCCATCTCAATCCGGCCTTCCAATGTCGCGGACCCCATATGAGGCAGCAACACGACATTGGACAATTGCCGCAGGCGTGGGTTCACATCGGTGCCGTGCTCATACACATCCAGACCGGCCCCGGCGATCTCGCCCGAGCGGATCAACCGGGTCAAAGCGTTCTCATCGATCACCTCGCCGCGCGAAGTGTTCACGATCACCGCCGAGGGTTTCATCAGCTTCAGCCGCCGCGCGTTCATCAGGTGAAAAGTGGACGGTGTCGACGGGCAGTTGATAGAAATCACATCCATCCGCGCAACCATCTGGTCAAGGCTTTCCCAATAGGTTGCCTCAAGCTCGTGTTCCGTTTCAGGCCGTAGCCGGCGGCGGTTATGGTAGTGCACCTGCATCCCAAAGGCGCTGGCCCGCCGCGCTACGGCCTGACCGATCCGGCCCATACCAAGAATGCCCAGACGGCGCCCACCGATTCTGCCGCCCAACAACGCATTAGGAGCCCATCCATCCCATTCGGATTTCTGCATCACCGAAAGCCCCTCGGGGATACGACGCGTTACAGCAAGAATCAGCGCCATAGTCATGTCAGCGGTATCATCGGTCAGCACACCCGGAGTGTTGGACACCAGAATGCCCCGCTGGCGGGCGGTTGCCACATCAATATTGTCGACCCCTGCACCATAGTTGGCGATCAGGCGCAGGTTCTCACCCGCCTGCCCCAGCAGCCCGCCGTCGATTGTATCGGTGATGGTGGGAACCAGCACATCTGCCTCTTTGACCGCGGCGACAAGCTCATCTCGGGTCATGGGGGCATCGTCTGTACGCAGCTGAACATCGAACAGTTCGCTCAATCGCGTTTCCACCGCCTCGGGCAACCGTCGCGTAACGACAACACTCAGACGTTCTCTTGGCACCTGTGCACTCCCACTGCTTTGCAAAACTTCGCGCGCCATGGCATCGTGGCGCAGGAAAAGGCGGGGCACAAGAACCCCAAGGGCATTGAAACCACCTTTTTTCGAAACAAGATCAACAGGCACAAGAGCAGACCGTCAGTGAGTGGTATTCTACCCGCAAAACGCCGAATAGCGGCGCTGATAAGCGTGATCCTGATAGGAATTTGCGCGTCAAGCGCAGCTGCACAGGATAAACGCGGCCAAGTCACAAACCTGCCGCTGCCGCGTTTCGTTTCGATGAAGGCAGCCGAGGGAAATGTGCGGCGCGGTCCGTCTTTGACACATCGAATCGACTGGGTCTTCAAACGGCGTGGGATGCCCTTGCAGGTGACGGCCGAATTCGGAAACTGGCGGAAGGTTCAGGATCGCGACGGAGCCGGTGGCTGGGTACACTATGCTTTGTTGTCCGGCGTACGGACGGTTTTGATCGAATCCGAAATGCTGCCCGTATACACCAACCCCGATCCGAACTCACCGGTCAGCGCCCAGTTCGAGGCCGGAGTTGTTGCCCGGCTGGGCAGTTGCACCATTGACTGGTGCCGGATCTCAGCCGGGGGTTACAAAGGCTGGACACTCAAGTCGAATCTTTGGGGTGTAGAACCCGGTGAAGTTCGCGAATGATCCGCCATGCTCCGGTAACTAGGACGTCCTTTCAATAAAATCGCAGGTCAGCTTTACCAGTTCGACGCCAACATCCTCTTGCAGAAAGTGGCCTGCCTTGGGCAGCACGACATGCGGTTGTCCCGCAGCGCCAGGGCACAGTTTTTGGAATATCTGATCGATCCCTGCCATGACTTTGTCATCTGCACCAAAGGCCGTAAGAACCGGTGTTTTAAGTCCCTGTATCACCTCCCAAGCCTGCCTGTTGGGTCCAGCGGCCGGATCGTCCGGTGACGCGGGAACAAGCATGGGGAACTGGCGCGCTCCGGCTTTGTAGCTTTCATCGGGAAACGGCGCGTCATAGGCTGCCAATGTCTCGTCGGACAAGCTCGTCTCGGTTCCGCCTTGAAGGATGCCACCTGCCGGAAAAACCGGGACAGTCTGACTGAATGTCCGCCAATTTTCGAACGCCTCACCCATTGGCTGATCACCAGTGGGTAAAGCCGTATTCGAAACCACAATACGTGCGAATCTGTCCGGCATTTCTGCCCATAGTCTCAGGCCGATCAAACCGCCCCAGTCCTGACAGAATAACGTAATGTCATGTAGATCCGTTTTGCGAAGCCATTCTCCCATCCAGGCCACATGGCGCGCATAGGTATAATCGTCGCGCTCGGTCGGTTTGTCCGACCGCCCAAAGCCAATCAAATCCGGTGCAATCGCCCGATGACCCTGCGCAACGAATCCCTTGATCATATGTCGGTACAGGTATGACCAACTTGGCTCACCATGCATCATCAAGACAGGCGCGGCCTCTTGCGGTCCTTGGTCGACATAGTGGATTCGCATAAACCCGCCTTCAGTGTCGTCGATCTGTGTATAATGCGGAGCGAAATCGTAGTCCGACAACTCTTGGAAACGTTCGTCTGGTGTGCGCAGATATTTCATCTTTCACCTACTTTTTATGATGGGCTATTTAAATGAATGGCACGCACTTAGGTCGCCTGTCACATCACAATGCCTAGCAGCAGTTTCCGAGCACACCGTTTTTGCGGCGATCTTCTAGAGCTTGAGGGCTACGAGCCTTGAAAAAGCGATCCCTTTAATGCTGTCCTGAAGGCCCCAGTATGGCGGCTGCTCAGGTTTGAAAAAATATTTTAACCTGAGCTGATTTTTTGCCTGAAAGGACTTGAACCCCCCAGACAACAATCGTAGATAGCGCCTCACCGTTGGGGTGTAGCCAAGTGGTAAGGCAGCGGTTTTTGGTACCGTGTATCGTAGGTTCGAATCCTACCACCCCAGCCAGTTCATCAGAACATGGAACGACAGCAGGCGCTTGGGGGTAAACCCTCCGAGAAATGCCCCCGTTTATGCCCCAGTGGA